>JBNLAV010000092.1:0-109867 GCA_050302315.1 Desulfobacteraceae bacterium | reverse complement strand
GCCCTGCCTGCAGAATCATTTTTTTCTTTAACGGTGCAACCTCAAATCGACTGCGCGCATTCAAGAAAGCGGAGAGCGTTGGGGCGAACGGCGGTGGAACAGATTGCAGTGACAACACGCCGGCTCTTGCCGTGCGGGGCAGTGAGGTTACCAGGTTGACCATCTCCAGATACCCGCCGGCCCCGGAATTGATGATCAAAAGGGTTTCGCAAGGTGCGCTGTCGTTTACCTGGATGAATTCAGACGGCTTGAGCTTCGGACGACGCAATAGATGAAAGCGTTTCATATTGGCCTTCGCCGCATTGTGCACCCGCTCAACGATGCATTGCTGTTGGAGCACGATATTGCTGCTTTTTACCGGCTTGCTCATGAAATCGACTGCGCCGAGATTGAGAAAAGAGAGCAGCGTATCGTAGGACGATGGCAGCAGGTTGCTCATGATCAGCACGGGGCAAGGACTGCCGATCATGATATGCTTTAGCGCAGTACTGCCGTCCATTACCGGCATATTGACATCCATGGTAATCAGATCCGGCGCAAGGCTTTTCATCTTATTCAGCGCGTCTTCGCCGTTTTTGGCAGTTCCAACAACATCAATGGATGGATCCGCCGTCAGCATGCTGGTCAGGATTTTTGACATGATAGGTGAGTCGTCTACGATCAGCACGCGTAGCTTTTTGGCATCGGGCAAGACCGGTTTCCCCTCTTCGGTCTTTTTTCCCTTCTCTTCCAACGCCCTTTCGTCGGCCTTTCGGGCTGCCTCCATCAACAGGAACTGACACGGTTCTTTGATCGTCGGTTCAGTTGTCGGTGCTGATTCCATGGTCTCGAATTGCCCGCTCGGCCAACCCAGAATCGTAAAGAAAGCCTCGATTCCCGAAAGCGCCCCGCATTCCGCATGGACGACTTCACCGTCTTCGATATAAATTGTACCCTTCTCGTTATCCTGTGTAACTCGAATGGAAAGGCTCGCTCCGGCAAGACAGCACATTTGAATAATGTCGGTAATCTGAATATTGCGCAGGGTACCGGCAAAACCGCTACTGTCTTGTTTCTGTGCGCTGTCGTTTGAGTTGTTTGTCATGTCAACTTTGCTCTCCGCATGCTATGTCATCTCACGGATTGTCCACTCAATTAAGACACAACGACCTTTGCTTTTGAAGCGTGTTGGTTGAGAGCGATTTGAACCATTTCGAACACATCGATGATCAGAGAGATGTTGCCATCGCCCATTATGGTGGCGCCGGAGAATCCGCTCTTTTCCTGCAGATAATCTTCCAGCGGCTTGATGACCACCTCTTGCCGTCCTTTGAGTTCATCCACGACGAATCCGACCTGTCTCGCTCCTGTGTTAACAATCACGACGAACAGTTCCGATGCGGTTTGGTCGATCTGCCCATTTCCCATCCGAAGCACTTCTTTCAAACGAATGAGCGGAACCGTGTTCTCTCGCAGGTAGCACACCTCCAATCCTTCGATGGTGGAAATCTCGTCTTTGGAGATTCTCAGGGTTTCGTCCACCGTGGAAAGCGGTATCGTAAATGTTTCTTCGGCGACGCGCACCAGGAGCGCAGGAATAATGGCAAGGGTCAATGGTATCTTGATCCGAAACCGCGCGCCGCTCCCTGATGAGCTGAAGATATCGATGGTGCCGTTGATTTTTTCGATGTTATCCTTGACCACATCCATCCCGACGCCGCGCCCCGAAGTGTGAGTGACTTCTGCGGCGGTTGAGAAACCAGGACGCATGATAAACGCCAAAAGCTCCTCCTCTCCAAGAGCCGCAGCTTCATCGGATGTGATCATCTCTTTTTCTATTGCGCGATCCCTGATTTGAACCGTATCGATCCCGCGGCCGTCATCGCTGATTTCAATAACGACGTAGTTGCTCTCCGGATAGGCCTCCATGCGGATGGTACCGGTCTCATCCTTGCCTTTCTGTCTTCTGAGAGCGGTATCTTCAATCCCGTGATCCACAGCATTCCGAATGATATGAATCAACGGATCAGCCAGTTGTTCGATCACCTTTTTATCCAGTTCGGTATCTTCGCCGTAAATCTCCAAATTGACCTTTTTTTCCGTGTTGCGCACGAGATCATGCACCACCCGCGGGTATCGGCTGAAGAGTTGGGCTATGGGCAACATACGGACCTTCATGACGTTTTCCTGAAGTTCCGATGTCACACGTCCAAGGCTCGTGGTCGCCTCGTTGATCCGGTTGGTAATCGCTTTAAATACCTGCATCTCCCGCCCGTCGAGCTTTCGGGACTGCTTGAGCATGATTTGCAGTTCGCGCATCTCCGAAAACAACTGATTCAATCCGGAACGGCTCACGACCAGCTCGCCGACTTGATTCATCAAGGCATCGATTTTGGCGGAATCCACCCGAATGCTCTGTTTGAGCATACGGTCGCGGAATTTATCCGACTGACGTCGTCCTACGCTGTAGCGTTTTTCCGGCTCTGCGGTATCGCTGCGCCGCATGGACATGCTCTTTGGCCGCCGCGCAGGAGGATCGGGCATCCGCTCCGGAAGTTGTGAATCATCAGTTGGTTTTCGAGGCGCCGGCTCTTCACCCGAAAACAACAACGATTCGACATTGTCTATGTCGACGATGAGATCGTCCGCATCCAGCTTATCGGATGCATCGCCGCCATTTTCTACCATGGATTCGAGATCGTTGTTATCTCCTGAAAACAGGTTGTTTTCAATATCCTCATGATAGTATTGCTTGACCGTATCGCTGGTGAATCCAAGCCGGGAATCGAAGGCACTGGCCAATTGGTCCAGCAAGTTGTCATCGTCACCAAATGGCGACATGGGTTCCAGTTCGATGGGGGCATCGTCAAAGGAAAGATCACTCAATGAAATGGAACTGAACTCAACGTTACGCTCAATGCCCATTGCACTGGCAAGGTCATCCGTTTCTATCGTTTGAGGTTCTTCGACCTCTTCTGCGGCTTCCACATTTTGGGTAACCGAGCGCATTTTGCTGAAGAAGCTTTTCGCCTTCTTGATATTGACAGACATCACATCTGCGCGGAAGGCATCAATGTCAATCGGGTCGCCGGCATTGTGCTGCGCCAGCGTCTCTTCAATATTTTTCAGCCAAGCGCCGTGTACATCCCGAAGTTCATCATACTCCATGTAATTGGCAGAAGAATGGAGTCTGTGCAGCTGATCCCTGCAGCGTCCCAGAATGATCGGCAACTGCTCGTCGTTGCCCAATCGTGCTGCTTCTTCGTTCAACGTTTTAAGCCCGCTATTGAGTTGATCTATGAATATCGAAAAGAGTTCATGGTCGTGTTCCTCGCCGTAAATCGCACCGCTTTCATCTTCAATCACCAGCTTTTCGACAATCTCTGGCTCCTTGGGCCCATCACCGTCTTCGGCAATCATGGCCTCCAACTGACCCAGCAAATCATCAACGGCCAGCTCTTCTTCCTTGCTATCTTCAAGTTCGGTGACCAAGCCCCCGATGCGATCGTTACAACTGATCAACAAATCGATCACAGCACTGTCGACGGTCCGTTCGCTGTGGCGAAGCAGGTCCAACAAGCTTTCCAGCTTGTGGGCCAGCCGGGCAATTCGCACCATGCCCAGATATTCGGAGGAACCTTTTATCGTGTGCACCGAGCGGAAAATTTCGTTCAAGGTGTCCAAATTGTCCGGTTGCTGCTCAAGGCGCAGCAGGTTGCGCTCGGTCTCCTCAAGATGCTCGCCGGTCTCGGTGATGAAATCCGCCAGCAGGCTCTGATCGGCTTCGTCAGCCTCTTCTGCAGGCGCTTCCGGCGGTGCGGGCGGCTGTGCCTGCGCTTCTTCGACCGGTTCGGCCGCTTCCGCCTGGGGCGGCTCGACAGGTTCCGGTGCACTCTCTTCAACGATCGGCTCAAACGGAACCTTGGGGAACAACGCCTTGACCCGCTCGATGGTCTCCATCATCGCTTCGCTGGCATAAGATGCCAGATCCACCGGCTCCCCGGCTTTCAGCGACGCCAGGGCATCGTCCACCGACTGGTTCAACTGCTCGTAGATCCCCCGCAGTTCATCATACCCCATGTAATTCGACGACGACCGCAATGTGGCCAGGCGATCCTTGCTGGTCTCCAGAACCGTTGCGCCATCTTCGCCCTTTTTTAACTGCGCGGCATCATGGGCAAGACCGCTCAGGCCGTCTTTGAGCTGCTCGACAAATATGCCAAACAGCTCTTCATCGTATTCATCGTCGTCGTAACTCTCGTCAGCCTCCGCTTCGCCTGCCTCGGGTCCTTTCTGTTCTCTGGCCGCCTTTAAAGCCGATACCAGATCGTCGATCGAAGACTGCTCTTGCTGGTGCTGGTCGAGTTCGTCCACCAACGCACCAATTCGGTCGTTGCAGCCCATCAACAGATCGATCACCCCGCCGTCCACTTTTCGCTCTCCGCGACGCAGCAGATCCAGCAGGCTCTCAAGCTTGTGCGACAACTCGGCGACCCGGGCCAAACCCAAATATTCCGATGACCCCTTGATCGTATGAATTGATCGGAATATCGTGTTCAGTGTTTCAGCATCATCCGGCTGCTGCTCAAGCTGCAGTAGGTTGCGCTCCATCTCTTCAAGATGCTCGCCGGTCTCGGTGATGAAATCTTGAAGCAGCGAATTGTCACTCATGATGCTCTCCTTTTAATGGCGGCACACGAAGCGGAAAAACATTACGTCAAAAGTGTACCGGCTTACAAAACATGTCGCGCCTAAACAGATCGCGCAACCGACACCCTTCGATGGGGATCGGAGCTGCGCTTTGATTTAGGGACCGCTGTTGATCAAATCAATGATATCCTTGGCTTTATGTTTGTTCACATAACCTCTCGCCCCGAGGCGTTTTGCGTCTTCACTGTATTTATCCTCATCCAGATTGGACAAAAAGATGATCTGGGCGTTTTGGTCGTATGATAAAATCTCTTTGGCAGCGGCAAAACCATCCATTTCCCGCATGGTGATGTCCATGGTGACCACGTCTGGATTCAGTGCTTTATACTTCTCCACGGCATCAATGCCGTTCTTCGCTTCTCCGACGACGTGGTGATTACCGCTTTCAATGGTCTTTTTAATCATCTTTCGCATGATGGAAGAGTCATCAACAATTAGTATTTTTTTACCCATACTAGCTCACTTATAATGATTAAATTATGACGCGTTGCCTGGAAAAAGCGTCGCCGACCTGAACGTATCGGCTGACGGATTCTGCCGCAAGTGTGTGCAAGGCGCTCCATGGCCCGTCACCTTAATGCGGTGCGCTCAGTTTTTTCATCGCGCTGATTTTCTTAAATTCATCGATCAGCAAAATCTTGTTAAAGTCGAGAATGGACAGTAATTTCTGGTCCTTTTTGCAAACGCCGCGGATGTAATCACTTTTCATTCCTGATACCACCATCTCGGGCGGCGGTTTGATGCTGTTGGCCGGGACCTTTACGACCTGGGTGACATAGTCGACAACAAATCCAGTAACCCGACCACCAATGTTCAGAATGATAATCCAGATATCGTCCTGTGCCTGTGTTTTCTTATCGGGCAGCTTCAACCTCTTGCGAAGGTCGATGATCGGTATGATATTGCCGCGAAGGTTGACGACACCTTCTATAAAGTCGGGAGAATCCGGTATGGCGGTAATGGTGATGTCCTTGATTATTTCCTGGACCATCAAAATATCTACACCGAATAATTCCTCTGCAACACCGAATCCGACCATTTGAAGTAAATCCTCGGTTGCGTCGGTCTTTGTCGATACCTTGGCGATGGCATCTTCCATATGTTCATCTCCTTTAGCGCGTATGGGATTTTACATACGCCGTTATCGCTCCGGCCAACTGTTTGTCGCTGACCAAATATTCGACATCATACATGTTCGTCGCCGCCAAAGGCGTTTCTTTAAACAGACAACTGCGTGGGTCCTGAATAAATGCGGACCCGCCGTTCTTGATGATTTCCCCCAAGCCTTCCAGCCCATCGTCACATTTTCCTGTAAGGATGACGCCGGCGGCCTTTTCATACATGGCGTTGGCCGCCGCCTCCATGAATCGGTCGATGGCCCCCTCCCCGCTCCTTGCTTCCTCAGCGCTCGCAACCGCCAAAATGATTTGTTCGCCATCTTTTTTCAGAGACAGATTTTCTGTTGATGCGCAGAGGTAGCACGTCCCGCCCTTGAGCACGGCTCCATCAACGGCGCGTTTAACACTGATCTGACTGCAGTCGTCCAGATAACGGGAAAAGGCATCCAGATGGTTTGGGGCTTGATGCATGACCGCAACATAGGCTGCCGGCAGGGATTTTCGCAATCTCGGGATAACGTTGAGAAGCGCCCCATATCCACCCTCCGACGCGCCCAAAACAAGAACGCATTGACAAGCGACCGCGCCAGAGCCGTTCCCTTTGGCCTTGTCCGTCGACCCTCTCCTCAGATAACGCACCGATTCGATTTGCACCTGCGCCACCAAGTCGATCTTTCTCAGTATTTCAGCTTGTTGTGACTGCAGATCTCCACCTTTGACCTGACTCGGCTTGGGGAGAAAATCAATGGCACCATATTTGAGAGAATCGAAGGTCTCCGATGCCCCTTCCTGGGTTAAGGCACTGATCATTACCGTCGGTGTCGGATTACCGATCATGATGTGTTTGAGGGTGGTCAATCCATCCATAACCGGCATGTTGATATCCAGTGTAATGACATCCGGCTTGCATTCCCTCAATTTTTCGAGGGCTTCTTTCCCATGTGCGGCCTCGCCGACAACGGTTTTCGTCTTATCGGAATTGATGATGTCGCACAGCACCCGTCGTATGATCTTTGAGTCATCTACCACCAGCACCTTCAACGGATCGACAGCCGCTCCTGCGGGTGAGGACGATTGATGCTCCATAGCGGCTTGGACGGTCTTGCCCTTTGATTTGTCGACGAGGGATACCACCAGGGTTTCATGGCATACTTGGCAGGAAAAGTTGAATGTATCACCCGCCATCTGTTTTTGATCAATATCGTTTCGCGTACCACACTCTTCGCAGAACAGAATCATATTCAAACTCCCGATATCATGGCGCAAAAATCATGTCGAACGGCAAAAACATCGGTATCCTCAATAGGATCGCGGTTATGGTTTATCTCAAAGCGCCACATTAGGTAGTCTATCGGCAAATGACACCCGTTTCTTTAACCATTCCTTTGCGCATGGCCGTTACAGATCGAGTTGGATTTTCCCACGCCACTGCAATCGCGGGATATCCGACCAACAATACCTTATGCTTATACCGGTTGGATAGGAATATTTGGCTTTGGATATATATTTTCAGGCGGGTCTCCATCACATTCAATCGCCGATTCAATCCGTTCCATGGCCACCTGCCTGGTGGCTTTCAGCCTCTATTCCGACCTCGGTACAGTCTCTGCTCCCTTGCGGCTCGTCCGGGTAAGTGGACAACCTTTATTGCCAGCGCATATAAAGCGCCACCCTGATAGGCAGGCTTTGGCGATTGCTGTCCTCCAGCAAGTATACACCGCAATCTGTTTCCCCCCGATAAGCCGAATGCGGGGCCCTCGTCCTACCGGCCATCGGCACCCAGCCGCACTGAGTACGCATTTATCGATTTTGTCTAAAAAATCTAATGATATATAACCGCAAGCCAGCCAATAAAGTCAAGGAAAAATCAAAACAACCCCCTGGATTTATGGAATCTGCCTCCAAAAGAAGGGCATCGTGGAAATGACCTGCAAAGAGGGTGCGAATCGGTATGAAATCAAACTGGGAGGGCTCAACTGCTTATGATATGGCGAAATACCGGTTTTTATGGAAGCGAATGGAAAATCATCGCGGTCTATCCGGTTGCGACCTCGTCGAGTTTTCGAAGCCCTTCCATGAGCAATTCCATAAACATGCCCAATTCCGGCAGGCTCATCGCATTTTCTTTTAGCCCGGGGACAAAATGGAACCGCCCGTCCTTTTCACCAAGAACAGAAAAGAATGCGGCTTTTCCGACCTGCCCGTTATATTCGGCACTGACGATACTCCCCCCCCTGAAGGACAAAGAGGCGGGGCCATTGGGAAGATTAAGTTTTAAAACACCGGTTTTTTGATTATAATTCAAGGTTTGGAAGAGCTCGACCGGCGGCATCTCAGAAAGCGTACCTGTCATACCGGATGAGAATTCTTTCGATATGAGGATATTGGATTGTGCCAGACGTCTGGACAATAAACGAGCGAAGTACATCTGCAATGATGGGAAACGGTTCAGGACCTTCAAAAAGTCCTGTCCCCTGATATAAAGAACGGTGGTCGGCTCGAGGACTTTTATGGTGGCGCCCACCGGATCGCCGCTGATCAGGCTCATCTCGCCAAAGACCTCCCCGTTGCGCAACTTGGTAATGCTGATGCCTTCCTGGTCCACGACATCGACTTGCCCCGAGAGAATAATGAAAAGATTTCTACCCGGATCCCCTTTTCGGATGATCACATCATTGGGAACATGTTTCCTCAGCCGAAGCATCGAGACCAGGTCTTTTAGATTATCTTCATTGAGGGTGCGAAATATTGAAAAGTTGCATAAAAGCGCTGCGATGGTATTGACATCTGTACTGTGCTCTCTGATATCATCCGCCAGTGCAATGGAAGAGCCTTTCTTATGTTCAAGTTTTATCGCTCCTTTGCACTGACCGCACGAGATGACCCGGTCGGGTATTCGATCGACTCTCTCGTGCTCCACCAAAACCTTGGTCAGATCTGATACAATGGTTCGGCATTCACGACGTTGAAACGGTAGATCGATGATCGCCGTGGAGATGAACTTGCTGCCCTTATTATGCTCCAACAGCAAAGCATTTCCAGAAATCTTAAATTCGTCGCCCTTTTTGTAATAGGGGCAATCCCGGACATCGACAACTTTGAATATTGCTTCCGAAAAACCCATCTCTTCTTCGGCCTCCGCCCTTTCTCCGTGCGCCCACCATTTCAGTATAAGGGCCAGATCAGATTCTCTCAGGCGCCACGTGATGCCTTCCGCATTTCAGTGGACCGTAAGTCCAAAGGTCGCCCGATGCTATGGGCGGCCGTTCCATCCGGCGGATCGACGGTGATCCTGAACAAACAATATCACAAATCAATATCGGCGCTACCGATGGCAAGGTACCGATTGGACCATGACCGATAGCAATTGTGGATCATAACAACTAAGCGGCAAAGGTGCAACGATTCACTTTGGTGAAATACGGCGTACTAAATCGCGCAATATCTTTTTATGGCATCTTTTGTTCAACCGGAAGAGCGGTTTTTGTGGCGGGGATTAACGCTTGGAGACAAAAGGGATTTGCCTGTGGGAGGGGTTGCCAGCAATTAAAAGCGCACCCATGCTTCACACCCATCCATGTTTTTCAACTGGAAACCGGACTCCCACAGGTCAAACCGTTCAAATCCTCATTTGGCTAAATTTGCATTCTGTCGAGCTTCTATCCGTTGCCGTTGGAGAATGGCTGAACATCTATAATGCATGACCTGTGCCAGTATTTAAAAAGCAGGGTATTTTTTAATGTTGTATTTTCAGCATGTTACGCGATAGCCGGCATGCCTGCCAATACAAGCATGGTATAACCGCGCCACATTGACATACTCACCCCCCTAAAAATGGAATTTTATCAATAAATACTATCTATTGGCATGTGCGCCATAATGGCGCACTTCTGTGCCAACTTGTCGCAGTTCAGGATTGGCTGGTGTATGATTTTAGCTTGCGCTGGAGCGTTCTGAGACCGATGCCCAACAGCTTTGCCGCGCGCGTCCTGTTGCCGCTGGTGATTTCAAGCGCTTTTTCAATGTGCTGCCTCTGAATGTCCGCAAGTCTGGGAAAACCGCTATGGCCCTGTGAGGCTTTATTGGACACACGTGTGCCGGTGTTCTGCACAGAGGCCAAACGGAGCGTTTCGGATTTTTCCACTAAAAGCGCTGATGAAATAATGTGCTCCAACTCACGAACATTCCCTGGAAAATCATACTGCAGGAGCATCTCTTCCAAAGACGGCGAAATTCCTTTGATATCCTTATTATTGAGCCGGGCGTGTTTCCACAAGAAATGATAGGCCAATGGCATAATATCTTTGGGCCGCCTGCGCAGTGGCGGTATGTGAATATGGTATTCGTTCAACCGAAAATAGAGATCGCCGCGAAATTCACCCGATTTGACCATTTTCTCCAAATCACGGTTCGAAGCGGACATGACCCTCAAGTCTACGTTTACCATGTCCGTACTTCCCAACCGGTAGAACTCTTTTTCCTCTATGACCTGCAGCAGCTTGCCTTGGGTGCTATACGCCAGTTCCGTTATTTCATCCAAAAACAGGGTTCCGCCCTGGGCTGTTTCAAAGAAGCCTTTTTTATCCGACACGGCGCCCGTATAAGCCCCGCGTGTATGGCCGAAGAAATCGTTCTCAAAGAGATTCTGACTGAAGGTCGGCATATTAACAACGACAAACGGCCCCTTGGAACGCAAACTCAAATCGTGAAGTATGCGGGCCAGCACCCCCTTGCCCACCCCTGTCTCCCCCGTAATCATTACATTGTATTCGCTTTGGGCGCATGTCTCGGCCTGATGAAAAACCAGGGCCATGCTTTCATCTTCCGCCACCATCTCGTTGAACATTTCAGGCCGCTTTAAATCTGAAAAGGATTGCGGTCGTTCAAACAACGCCATCCCTTGTCTAAGCTGGTAACGCTCTAAGGCGTGTCGAACGGCTATAGTGGTCCGTTTGACCTGAAGCGGCTTCACGAGATAGTCGTAGGCGCCAAACCGGATGGCTTGTACGGCGGTGGCCACATCATCAACAGCAGTGAGGATGATGCATTCGGTTGCCGGCGACCGCTGTTTGATCAACTTGAGCACCTCCATACCGTCCAGATGCGGCATGATCAGATCAAGCAGCGCCAAGTGGTAATTGTTCCTGCTCACCAGGTCCAATACCTGACGACTGTCGGATACCATCGTGGGGTCGGGCAGTCCGGCGCTCAACAATGCCGCCCGTATACTGAAGAGCAATCCTTCATCGTCATCGACAATGAGTATGGGGGCGTTATTTGGTGGATTTTCCATTTAAATTCTCGTTTATGATCCTGATGAACTCATCCATCACCAGCGGCTTGGTCAATATCTGGCCAAAGCCCATGCGTGTCGCCTCATAAAGGTTGGGATGATCCGGAAAACCGGTCACGATAATGACCTTCATCAAATCAAGTCCCAGTTCATTTTTAATCGCACGACACACCCCCAGGCCATCCATCTCCGGCATAAACATATCGAGCACCAGTAAATCCGGAGGGTGGCTGCCCATGCGGATTAATGCCTCCGCACCATTTGCATAGTCCTCGACCACGCAGTTTTCAGTTCTGGACATGGCGCGAAGAATCATCTCCCTGAAATCGGCATCATCATCGACCACCATGATTTTGTACGGTTTTGGTTTTGCTCCAACCGGCAGTCTAATGAAAAATGTCGTCCCCTGCCCGTGAACGGTTTTAAAGGTGATCTCTCCATCATGCGCCTTGACCAGATTATATGTCACGGAAAGGCCCAACCCTGTGCCGCCGGATGCCTGACGGTCGGTGACAAATGGATCAAATATCTTCTCTGCAACTTTGGGATTGACGCCGCGCCCATTATCGCCGACTTCAATAATGATGACCTTCTCCAATTCACTGTACCGGGTCGCGATCCATACCTTGCCATGGTCATGGTTGATCGACTCGAGTGCATTGATAATCAAATTGAGCACGACTTGTTCGAGATTCTGCAAATTGGCATGCAGCAAGGGTAAATCGACCGATAAATCGACATGCATAACGGTACGAGACTTTTTAATGGTCGCGCCGGCCAGCCGAACGGCATTTTGAACCGCTTTATTCACTTCCAAATCCCACTTCTCGGCCGGATTGCTCTTTCTGGAAAACCCTTTCAATCCTGAAACGATGCGCGCGACCCGATTTGCGGCCATCTCCATATCCGAAATGAGACGCGGCAGGTTCTCCTTTACGAAGTTCGGCATCAATCCGCCGATCTTTTTCTGCGGTGTTTTTTCGATGTGGGACTCAAGAACCGGCATCAGATCCTGCCACATCTTCTCCAAAAGCGGCAGATTGAACAGTATCAGATTGATGGGATTGTTGATCTCATGCGCCACTCCGGCGACCAGTGTTCCCAACGCCTCCATCTTTTGAGATTGGAAAAGTTGGGTCTCCATGCTTTTTTGTTCTGATATATTTCGGCAAATGCCGCCAATGGCGTGTATGGTGCCTTCATATCTGATCGGATAAAGCGCATCGATGTGATACTCCTCTCCGCTCGGCGTCGCCTTCTGGTGATGAAAGGAAATCGCATCATTGCGAACCAGTACCTCTTTTATCTTGTCGCGGTACAACCCCAGCAAATCGCCGTGATAAACATCCTGTATGCTGCGGCCGATCAGTTCCGTGCCTGAGTTCAGACCGAACTGCTTCACGCGGTCGTTGCTGTATTTATAGGTCCCATTGAAATCCAGGACGAAAATATGGTCCGCGGAAAAGGCCGCCAGACCGAGAAATTGCGCCTTGCTGGTCTGCATGCGCAGATTTTGTCGCGACATTTCGTCCAGGGCGCGTTTGAGCCTTCGGGTTTCATTTCGATATCGTTCGATTTGGCCCAGGGTATAAGCCCCATACATCAGGGGAGAGATTCTATTGCCTTCGATAGTTGGGTGGCAGTGGTCGGCGGCGCAAGGGGATTGTATATTGGCGAAGGTCGGGCCTTTGCCGATCGCGCTGTCCTGGCGCATATACCGAAAGCGGCTGCGGGAAGATTGCGGGGAGTTGTTTCCCGATGGCATCTTGGATTTCGGCACGATCTCTCCTCAGGGCTACGCCTATCGGATCCATGTCACGGCGGCAATCTATCTGGCCTGATGATACTTTAATAGCAAATGATGAACAACCGCTGTTTTCTCGCTGGGATTCCAAGTCTGTTTTGTCCTCTAAGGAAACAGCGGGTGCATGCCCAATGGGAGCAATTGCCGACAGAGGGGCGATCCCCATGGTCATTCACCCAACCATCTGCAACATTGTATGTCAACCTCCCTGGGATATCTCGCAATCCTTGAACAGTGCATTGATCATCAGGGTGATCGGCCGATCCTCTTCGTTGATATTGTCCAAACGGATCTGGCCGGGACGCCGGTATTGATCTTCACCTGGTGTGGCGGCCAGCCATTTTTCCCGGTGTTCCTTAACCACCTGAAATGCGGGAGCATTGACATCAACAATACTCTTTTCGAGCACCAGCGTCAGCTTGCCCTTTCTTTCTTCCAGGCGCATCAACGGCGCAATGGGGATGCCGATGGGTTCCCAGTGTTCGAAGCCGCGTTCCAGGTTCCGAATGGCCGCCATCTGCCCCGTAGCACCATTGGCCACCAAACTGAATACGGTCACGCCTAGGTTATAGGTATACGTGCAGTCAAACTGCGTCGGGTCGCTGCCGCGGCCGTCATATCCATAGAAGTGGGACTGGGTCTTAAATTTGGGAACGGTGGCCGTGAATATTTTAATGATGGCCGGGTCAATCACGTCTTCCGGCCCCATCGCACCGGCTTTTTCCAGCGCCGTATTCAGCGTCCGGATGGAGATGATGCTGTCTCGAACCAGCAGATATTCTTTTGCTTCCCCATAATCCTTGAAGAGGATGTCGCCATAGTAATCCGCATCCAGGCCGGCCCCTTCTATTACCTTTTTAAAATATGGACGGTGGATGCCGATCTTATACCGGCCCTGGTCCCTCAGGATATCCAGGTACTCGACAACCAGGCCAAGCAACACTTTCTCGGTCTGTACCTGCGAAAACTGAAAGTTGCCGTGACTGTCCCGTTCGGTCAACAGGCCCTCCTGAAAAAAGGGCGGAAGATCGTTGAACAAATCATCATCCCTTGCATTCCACACATTGGGTGCCAGGCCTTTGGGCAGATCTCTAAATAGGCGTCTGAGATATTCGAGCTTGTCTTCCAGCCGCGGGAAACTGGTGTGAAAGTCCACATCGTGCTTGTCATTGTAGTTGGCGATAATGGTATTCAATTTGATAATAAAGACTTCGATCTCGTTGATAAATTCCAGAATACCTTCGGGGATGACGATTAAACCGTAATTTTTTCCCACAGCGGCCCGCCGGACGATGGCATCACATATCAGCCGCGAGAGATGTCGGAGGGTCATTCCATATGCGGTGAAGTCCACCTCTCCATCTTCCTGGGCTTTGCTCAAGCGCTGGGTATCGACATAATCAGCCAGATCTTCACCGATCAGCGTCAAGTTGGCGTGGGTCTGAAGGGCCACTTCCAGTGCCAGATGGCTGGCCACGCGTCCCATCACCTTGCAGATGTGCCAGTACTTGATATCCGAACCGCAATCGGTACACAAATTACTGATGGCCAGTGAAAAAGCACGCGCGGCCGTGTGGAACCCAAAAGACATGGCGCAAAGCACTTTTCCATCGGCATCCCGAACCTGAATATCACCGTCGATGGTTTTTGGCACCCCGATGACCTGGATGCCATCCGTATGAAGCTCCTGCGCTAAAAATGCGGCATTGGTATTGGAATCGTCGCCTCCTACGACCACCAAAGCGTCGAGGCCCATATCCAAAATGGTCTTCCGCGACAGCGCCATCTTTTCTGCTGAATCGATTTTGGTACGGCCCGTCTTGATCATGGTAAATCCACCAAGATTCCGATAATGATCAACCCGCTGATCATCCAATTCAACATATTCGCCTTCGATGATGCCATCGGGCCCCACCAGGAAACCAAAAATCCGGTTGTCGGGGTTTGCCTTCTTGGCGGCATCATACAACCCGGCGATGACATTATGCCCGCCGGGAGCCGGTCCGCCCGAGAAAACAATTCCGATTTTATGGGCTTTGGTAAAGCGATCCGAATTGCCGCCAGGCCTCACCACCTGCACCTTGTTATCGATAATTCTCGGCAGTGCTGCGCGGGCATCCTTATCGATCTCGAACCGATAGTCGTCGCTTGTCTCGAGATGTGTGGCCTCACCGGCAAGAACACCGCAAAGGTCAGGTTGGTATGCCTGCCTGGCCTCCATCACCTGACTGATGGATGAAACCACACTTTGAACCTCAGGACTCTTTAAAAGTGTTTGAATACATACGGTTGTTCTGTCCGGCACATCGACCTCCAATACCAATTAATTGATCGTCATTTTTAGATTCATCACGAAAACAGAAAGGGTCATTCGACCGCTTTCATATCGGGCCATGCAAAGGTAAGTCAAGGGAATTACAGCATAGCTGCGTCTGGATCTATCGACCAAACCGCCTCCCTAACATTCAAAAGGCGAAACATAGAAAGATTAGTGGCAACCGGCGACCCGCCACACATGCTGAGCGTCCTCGAATAAAAATTTCACTTTTTACACTAAACCCTAAGGTACCACAAAATGGCCAAACCGGTAAGTCCTGCGGCCCGACACCATGACGCGCTGCCGTAAAATCCGAGCCCGAAGTCATCATCGCCTCCTTGTATGTGAGTTTATTGAGATAATTCAAGCACCATATATTGTATACCAAATAGATTGTTTACACCCCACCTTGTGTTTTCCACTTTACAAGGCTCAACACCCCTGATATGAAAGGGGCCACTGGGGGATACCCCACATCGTGATGTATTACCTGATGACAGCGCCAATCGGCCATCGGGTGGCTTGAACGTATTTTATCGACTGAACCCTTCCGCGATCCAGCTCGGAGGCCCAACCCATGAAAATTAGAAAAATTGAAATACTTGGGTTCAAATCCTTTTTGGACAAGGCCAGCATTTCATTTCCCGCCGGAATATCCGCAATTGTCGGACCCAACGGCTGCGGCAAAAGTAATGTAATCGATGCGCTGCGCTGGGTTATGGGTGAACAGAGCGTGAAACAGCTGCGCGGCAAGAGCATGGAAGATATCATCTTTGCCGGTGCCAACAACAAGCCGCCTTTAAACATGGCCGAGGTGACGTTGACGTTGGCCAATGACAATGGACATGCGCCGGAGGAGTTCAGGGATTTTTCTGAAATCAGCGTTACCCGGCGTTTATTCCGTTCCGGTGAAAGCGCCTATCTGATTAACCGCCAGCCCTGTCGACTTAAAGACATCTATAATCTGTTTATGGGCAGCGGCGTGGGCACCCGCACCTTCTCCATTATTCAGCAGGGAAACATCGGAGCGATCATCGATGCGGGTCCGGACGAACGGCGGCTTTTCATCGAGGAAGCGGCCGGTGTCACACGGTACAAGTTCAGAAAAAACGAGGCGCTGCGCAAGGTTAAGGCCACCGAGCAGAACCTGCTGCGCATCAACGACATCATCGTAGAAGTGAATCGCCAGATGGCCGGTTTGAGACGCCAGGCCAAAAAAGCCGAGCGATATAAAGGGTATCAGGAGCGGATCAAATTGCTCGACACCCATCTGCTGGTTCACGATCACGACGGCTATACCCGGAAGATCAACGAGGCACAGGGCCTGCTGAAGGAGCTCAAGGACACGGACATTGCCCACGCAACCCAGCTTCAGAAGGTGGATGCCGCCATAGAAGAAATCAAACTGAAACGTCACCAAAAAGACCAGGAGATCGCTTCTCAGAAATCGAGCCGCTTCGACACCCAGCGCAAAATCGATCGGAATGAGGCAGAACTGACCCACCTGAAAAACGAAATCCAGCGGTTGCACAATGAGTCCATCGAATTGGAGCGCGCCCAGGAGGATCTGGGGGCGAAGTCCAAGACCATCGCAACGGAAGTGGTTGAAGTCGAACAACAGAATCAAACGCTCAAAACAGACATCGAGAACCTCCAATCACGGATCGATGCGCAACGCGGCGGGTCAAGAGAACTCCAGGAAGAGCTCAACCAACTCAATACCACCATCGACCGCAACAAGAATGCCTTGATGAGCCTGGTTGCAGAAGAAGCACGCTATAAGAACATCTACCAGAATGCCTCCAACAGCAAGGAGTCATTGAAACGCCGCCTGGCCCGTATCGACGAAGATGTGGCCGTCGCCCGCAGACAGGTGGCCGAAGCGGAGACCAAGCGCAAAACAGCAGAGGAAGATCTCGCAACGGTCCAGACACGCATCTCCGAACTTGCGTCGGAGATCGAATCCCTGAAAGGGACCCTGTCAGAGAAGGCCGCCCGCCTGGGCGCACAGGTCAAACGGACCCAGACCCTGGAATTGGAGCGCAACCAGACCCGGTCTCATCTGGCCACCCTGCAAAAAATGGCAGCCAATTTCGAATGGTATCGGGATGGCGTCAAGGCGGTCATGCAGGCCAAGTCAACACCTGACGATCCCGCAAGGAATGCCCCATTGGACGGGGTTATCGGCCTTCTGGCAGACGTGATCGAACCGGCGAAAGGCTACGAAACAGCGGTTGAAGCGGTTCTGGGTGAATCCATGCAGTATATTCTGGTCGAAGATCAGAAGGCCGGAACATCGGCCATCGACTTCCTCAGGTCCAAGAAAGCGGGACGCAGCGGATTCATACCGGTTTCGGCGACCAAACCGTTGAGCGGCAGCGAACGCCATCCGATCCCCCAGCCCCACCGCCTGTTGAACCATGTAACGATTCAACCGGAAGCCCAGGCGATTGCCGAGGCGTTGCTCGGCCATGTGGCCGTTTCAGAGGATCTGCATGAAGCCGTCAGCCTGTTCAATCAAAACGGGCGCATCCAGACCATTGTGACCAAAGATGGCAATGTGGTGTCCCACCAGGGGGTGCTCATCGGCGGCAGCCAGGATCAGCTCTCCGGCATCCTGGCCAAGAAACAAGAACTCAAAGCCGTTGAAATGCAGTGCGCGCAATTGGAGAAGGATCTGGCCCAGGCCAAAAAAGAACAGCTTCAAATGGAAGAGATCGTCCGGAAGCTGGAAACCGATCTCCAGCAGCGCATCTCGGAAAAGAGCACGGCAGACGGTGAAGCTGTGGAAGCTGAAAAACTGCTCTACCGCATGGGTGAAGATCTGAAAAATGTACGCCGCCAGCTCGAGATGTCCGAATTGGAACAGGAACAACTGCTGGGCGAAGAGAGCGACTTGGATGACGAGATGGCCAAATACAATCAGGCATTGGCCCGCATTACCTCCGAAGTCGAACAGGCGCAGGCCCAAAACGAGGAGACGACCCGCCGCATCGTTCAGGTCTCCTCCCAGTTGGAACAACGCAACCAGGCAGTAGTGGATCTCAAGCTGCAATTAACCGCTTTTCATACCAAGCTTGAGAACGGCACTCAGACCTTGAACCGGCTCAGGGAATTTGAGCGGGACAGTCGTCAGCGCCTCGAGCAGCTCAAGAAAGAGATCCTTGTCAAATCGGAGAAACACAGCGAATCCAGGTCACTGGTCGCCGTCAAGGAAAAGGACCTGACAGGCCATTACGACCGACTGAAAGAGCTGGATCAGCAACTCACCGAAAACGAGTCCGAGTACAGGAACATCGATGGCCATCTTCAACAGCATGATGCCCAGGTTACCGAACTTCGATCCGAACGAGAAAAGACACTGGAAAAAATCCGGCTCCTGGAGCTGGACCTCTCGGAAAAAAGGATTCGGCGTGACAACATCGCCGGCAAGGCCCAGGAGCGCTATCACATTTCCATCGCCGGACTGCGCATGAAGCAGGCGCAGATGGAAGAAAAACTGCAGATGAATGCCAAGGAGATTGAGAAAGAATTAGAGCGCTTCCGCGCCAAGATTGCCGGCATCGGCGACGTCAACCTCGGTGCCATCAAAGAATTCGAAGAGCTCAAAGAGCGTTTCGACTTTCTCAATGAACAACGCAGCGACCTGGAAAAAGCCATTGAAGACCTGCACAAAGTAATTCGCAAAATCAACCGGATCACCCAGCAACGGTTCATCGAGACTTTTGATCAAGTCAACGAGAAACTCCAGGAGGTGTTTCCCAAGTTGTTCGAAGGCGGATCGGCCCGCCTGGAAATGACCGAACCATCGAAACCGCTGGAGACCGGTGTCGAATTCATGGTTCACCCGCCTGGAAAAAAGCTGACCCGCATGAGCCTTCTTTCGGGTGGTGAAAAAGCCCTTTCCGCCATTGCGTTTATTTTTGCCATTTTCTTGATGCGGCCGGCCTCCTTTTGCCTGCTGGATGAAATCGATGCGCCCCTTGACGAGGCCAACGTCGTCCGCTTTAACAACTTGATGAAAGTGATTGGCAAAAACTCCCAGATCATTATGATCACCCATAACAAAAAATCCATGGAGTTTGCACAAACCCTCTTCGGTGTCACCATGGAGCAAAAGGGCATCTCCAAAGTGGTATCCGTTAACCTCAACGAAGAACGCGCAGCGTAAAGAATGTACAATGGCATTTAAGTGGTTCAAGAAAAAACCAGACCCGTCCCGGTCCGAAGAGGCTCAACCCGAACTTTCCGAAGAGGAGATGGTCGCCGAGACACCCTCTCAGGATGCTGAGAGCGCCTCACAGGACGACAAGGATACCTCCTCCGAAACAACCGTGACATCCGCTTCCGATCAGCCGTCTGACGAGGTGCCGGAAACTGAAGCAGCGCAAATCCAGCAAGCACCTACCGATGTCCCCCCGGATTCTGACGAGCAGCCCAGACCAAAGCGCGGCTTGTTTAAGCGCTTGAGAGCCGGCCTTTCCAAGACCCGCGATATCCTGACCACGGATATCGATGAACTCTTCTCGAAAAAGAGCCACATCGACGACGACATGCTGGAAGAGTTGGAGGAGTTGCTGATCACGTCGGATATCGGTGTGCAGACCACGATGGACTTGATGAAGATCATCACCAAACGGGCCGCAAAGATCGAAAGCCCTGAAGCGCTGAAGGCCGTTCTCAAGGAAGAGCTGCTCGCATTGCTGGAAGAGATTCAAAGCGATCCTGCACCAAGAAGCGCCAAGCCCCATGTGGTAATGGTGGTGGGCGTCAACGGCGTGGGCAAAACCACCACCATCGGCAAATTGGCTGCCAGGGCCAAAAACCGCGGGGAGCGGGTACTCATCGCCGCTGCGGACACCTTTCGCGCGGCCGCCATCGAGCAGCTGACAATCTGGTCGGAACGGGCCGGTGCGGAAATCGTCAAGCATAAGGCCAATGCCGATCCTGCTGCGGTGGCCTTCGACAGCATGGAAGCTGCCATCGCCAGGGACGTGGACATCGTCTTTGTGGATACCGCCGGCAGGCTGCACACCAAAGTGAATCTGATGGAGGAACTCAAGAAGATTAAGCGGACCATCTCCAAGCGGATCCCGGATGCACCGCACGAGGTGCTTCTGGTACTGGATGCCACCACAGGACAAAATGCCTTATCCCAGGCGAAGCTCTTTCACGAAGCCATCGACGTCAGCGGTCTGGCCCTCACCAAGCTGGACGGAACAGCCAAAGGCGGCATTGTGGTCAGCATCAGCCAGTCTTTGAACATACCGCTGCAATTCATCGGCGTCGGCGAAGGAATCGATGATTTGCAGCCGTTTGATCCGCAACAGTTTGCCGAAGCGCTCTTCTAGGCAGGCGCTATCATAAAGAACGGATTTGGGTCCAATGCGAAGGCGGAGCCGGGTTTGGAGCGTATTTGTGCACGCATGCGGCAGCATGTCGAAGATTCAACATCCGGGTCCGACATCCATACCGGCCTAAAAGACTTGTTTAAGATCGCCGATCGTCTGATCCGGTGACCTCAATAGGTGATATCAAAGCTGTCGTGCGTCCCGGAAGGCGTCTCCCATTGGACCGAGACATCGGTGACCTTGGACATGGGTGAACCTTGCCAACACCAATCGATGGCTTGATCCACGTTCTGCTTCGATCCTTCAAAAACGGCCGCCACGGTTCCGTCTGACTGGTTGCGCACCCACCCGGTCACCCCGATGCGGTTTGCGGCCCGCTGCGTTTCGGCACGAAAGAACACCCCCTGCACGCGTCCCGAAATGATCACACTGGCCCTTGCTTTTTCTTCCATAAACGTCACCACCCGATTTCTCTACCTTTTTACGGAGCGATTGGCGCGAGAATCTCAATGCCAATCGCTCTGCTGCGAAATAGCGGCATGTGGGTCGAGTTGACGTTTGCAGGCTCAACCCTACCTACCGAGGCTTTTCAGCGGTCATGCGAGAGAGAACCGTTTCCCATTGATTCAGCAACCGGGAAGCATTCGCTGCCACCCAATCCCTGCCGTTCAACTGGCACAACTCGGTTACGCGGACAGCGAGAAGGCGGACTTGTTGGGGCGTGCCTTTGATCGCTGGCGCTTTCAAAATCTTTTTGAGTTCATCCGTCGTCAGTTCTTGCATCTTAGGCCGGCCCCCCTTCGGCTTGACGGCGCGATGCGGATGTACGAACGGCGCACTAAATCTGTTGGTCAAAAAAATCTGGCTCACACATGACCCTTGATCATCTCAGCATAGTCCGTTTCAGCGATGATTTCCACTCCTAACTTGGAGGCTTTGGCAAGTTTGGATGCTCCGACCTTTTCTCCACACACGAGCAAGTCGGTGGCCCCGCTCACCGAACTTTGCACAACCGCTCCAAGGCGCCTGGCCTGGTTCTGCATTTCCGTACGGCTGCCCCTCACCATCTTTCCGGTGAACACGATCCGCTTACCGGCCAATGGTCCGGCGACATCATCGGTATCGGTCAGCAATGGCGTGCGGGAGAGATTGAACCCCAAGGCCAGCATGTGGCCGATGGTTTCCCTTTGCATCGCCAATCCCCTCGAGATGGTTTTACTGGTCACCGCTCCAAATCCGTTGACGGCGGCGATGCGATCCGATGTGGTGTCGAGTAAATGATCCAGTTCAATCCGTTCCAGCAGGCGGCGGCTGTCCCCCACGCCGAGGTCTTGAATGCCGAACGCCGCCAGAAAGCGCCAATCCTCAACCTCCTTGGTACGGCTTGTGACGAGGGCTTCCGCCAGGTTTCGTGATTGAACCGGTCCAAACCCCATCTCCACAAAATCATCTACGGTCAGTGCATAGATCCGTTCCAGGGAGCCGTGACCGTTGGCTACCAGTTTTTGAACGGTTTTAATGCCAAACCAGTCGGCGCTGCCCAACGTACGGAACCAATGGGACAGTCGCTGTTCAATTTGCGCGGGGCATTCAAGGTTGGTGCACTGCAGAAAATCTCCCTTCCATTGCAGTGGCCCCTCACAGGACGGACAACGCTCCGGCAGGGCGACCTGTTCGGACGGCGCGATCAGGTGTTCCAGTTTCGGTATCACTTCGCCGCTGCGGATCACTTCGATACGCGCACCGGGTCCAAGACGCAGTTTTTCCACCATACCCGCATGGTGTGCCGTCACGCGTCGAATGGTGGCGCCGGACAGACTGATCGGTTCCACGGCCATCACAGGCGTGATATTGCCGGTTCGGCCAACCTGCCATTGGATATCCTCGACGGTGGTCTGAGCCGTTTCGCCCTTCCGCTTCACGGCGATCTGCCACCGGTGGTGATGGGAGGTAGCGCCCATCTGGGCCTTGAGGCGCTCGTCGACGACCTCCGCCACCACGCCGTCCATGGGATAATCTGTGCCTCTTGTAAGCTGATCGCTGATCTCATCGATCTTTTCGAGCAAGGTGTCCCCGTCTCCCTGCCACGATGTCAATTGATTGTATGGCACAAAGCGGACCATGCCCTCCTGGAGGGCTTGCTTTACATCCTCATTGAGCTTGTCCGATGATACGATGCCCACCACCATGTTTCGCGGGTGCTCGAATTTATCCGACAGATTGGCATCGAAATAGGACTGAACCACCACGATCTCACCCAATCCATTTCCCCGCCCACCGATGGGAACCACACCTTTCTCAAATGCGTTACTGATTTCATAGCCGACGATACCGTTTCCGCGACTGGCAAAGTGCTCACCGTCATCACGGCCCGCCAGTCCGTCCAGCTTCGGCAGAACGAGAAACTCAAACGTCTCAATGTTCAGCGAATGCGCCGTTTTCCGCACCCGCAGCACAAATCGCTTCAATTGCTCGGCCGTATAGGCCTTCTCCGTGGAGAGCATCGGTTGGGGGTGCCGGATCTCGACCCGTCCGGTAAAGGTTTCCGGTTCGACTGTGCGCAGGTAGGCATTTCCAGGATCGAGGGTTCGCAGTTTTTCCACCAACTGGTCGTACTCGGCATCGCCAACCAGTGGTGCACCATCGCGATAAGCACGGTTGTAGGTTTCAAGCTGGCGGACGATCGCTTCAATCTCATTCATGGGGCCAGTTTCCGTTCATTTGTGCAAGCTGATCGCAGACCGAGCCGCGTGATGTCTTGAATGCCAATGTGCTGAAACCCGGTCGCCATTTCAAATCGAAGAGTTCGTCGGAGACCACCAATACGGCAGCCAGTGGAACGGAAAGGAACAGCGCTGCGGAGAGCAGTGCGGACAGCTCCATATCCACAGCGACGGCACCTTCGGACTGGAACCGTTTGACCAGAGTGGGCGTCTCGCGAAAGATGCCGTCCGTTGACCAGACCTTGCCGATGCGGTGACGGACCGGGTCACCCAGTGCTTCGCCCAGGGCAGTGCGCAGGGCTCGGTGGGAATGTACCGTGGCGCCAAGTTTCTGCTTGTAGTGCAGCGATGTGCCCTCATCGATAATAGCGCTGTCCGGCAGGATGATGTCCCCGGACCGGTACCGGCGGTTGATAGAGCCGCACCAACCATAGAAGAGCATCTGTTTCATCCCCCATGCGTGGAGCGTCTCCATGAGCATGACGGCATACGGGGCCCCCATTACGGGTCCGATTAATGCGGGTGTGTTATGATCGGCCGCGTTGTAGTGGAGCCGGCTCATCAGCAGCTGGCGATGGTCGGGCAGATCCATACGACGGCGCAGTGATTCAACGTCGGCCTGTGTGGCCGCCATGATCGCCAAAGGCCCCGTTTTGGGCGGGCGCCTTCCGATGACCGGCTGTACAATGCCTTCTTCAGCGGGCTTCATGCGCCATCCCAGCCCGAAGAATTACGCCGGTCCGGATAGCGCACTTAACTCTTCTTTGATATCATCGATAATGTCGTATAGCCAGAGGACATCTTCGATGGTCAACCGTCCTGCCTTGGCGGGGGCCCGTTCGGTACCGTCTTTTTTGAGAAGTATTCTCGGTCCGATCTGTACTTTGGCCTCACCGCCGTTATACCGCTGGATGGAAACATTGAGCCCGGTTTCTTTACATCGCCACTGATTTATGACTTCATCTTTGGTTGGATCGTAGGGCATGGTTACCTCTTATCACGCTTTTATGCGGTTCTGTTGATACGTTGTTATCAATCTGGTCGAAACGGCACCGGTGGAAATACCCGAGGGTTGGTCTTCCGCTCCGAAGCCTGGAAAAACATGCCATCCACTTTGCGCTCGGCCGCTTACACCGTCGCTCGGCCAGCGCTAAACGGCTATTTTGGAAAAATCGGCCATGCGATTGAAAAGGCCTGCGATGGCGTTGAGCAGCGCCAGTCGATTCTCCCGCAACGGCTGGTCATCGGTCATGACCATCACGTCCTCGAAGAATCGGTCCACGGGTTGCCGCAAAGTGGCGATGACGCGAAGGGCCTTCTCCAGGTTGCCGTTGCAAAGCAGTTCGCCAACATTTTCCTTGGTCTCCGAATAGGCTCCGTACAGCACCTTTTCGGCCGCTTCGACAAAACGCGCCGGATCCGGCGCCACATCGGCGGCCACCTCGGTCTTGCGCAGAATATTGACGACCCGCTTGAATCCGGCGGCAAGCGGCTCAAAATCCTCTGCACCTTTAAGGGTCTGAAGCGCCGCGGTACGCTTCCAGACATCGGGCAGGTTATCGATGGAAACGCTTGCCACGGCAGCGACCACGTCCTTGTCATATCCTTCATCGACCAGCATCCGGGTCACCCGGTTCTGAATGAAAGCGTAGATCTGTTCGGCCACCGAAGCGCCTGGTTCAATGTCAAATGCCTCGAGACCCGCCGAAATGGCGTCTTTCAAAGAGTTATCCAAACCATGCTGCAGCATGATTTGAACGATGCCGATGCCTTGCCGGCGAAGGGCATAGGGATCCGAAGCGCCGGTTGGTATCAGCCCGACGGAAAAGCATCCGCAGATGGTATCCAGTTTGTCCGCGATGGCCAACAACACACCGGTGCGCGTCCGGGGCAACTCACCTCCGGAGTGCGTGGGCCGGTAGTGCTCTTCTATGGCGGCCGGTATGTCGCCCTTTTCATTGGCAACCCCTGCGTAAACGCGTCCCATGATACCTTGCAGCTTGGCGAATTCTCCAACCACCTGGCTGACCAGATCAGCCTTGCACAACTGGGCGGCCCGCTGCACCATGGCTTGCACATCCTGCGGTTCGCCCTGGGTCAGGTGCGCACCAAGTTTTTCCACCCGCTCGACCTTTGCGTGCATACTGCCGAGTTTGGCCTGGAAAAGAACACCTTTAAGCCGTTCGCGCCAATCATCCATTTTGTCCTGCAAATCGGCTCGATAGAAAAATTGCGCATCGGACAAACGCGCCCGCAGCACCCGCTCGTGCCCGCGGGCCACCAGAGCCAGGTCTTTGATGCGGGTGTTGTTGACCGCCACAAAGCACGGCATCAGCTTGCCATTATCATCGACAACGGCGAAATATTTCTGATGCTCCCGCATGGAAGTAATCAGGATTTCCCTGGGCAGTTCCAGAAATACATTGTCGAACCGGCCACCTGTGGCAATCGGAATCTCCACCAGATTGGTAACGATTTCGAGCAGTTCCTCGTCCGGGAGGACACTTCCTCCCATGGCCTTGGCCGCCGCATCCACTTCGCGCCGCACCATTTCCCTGCGTTTATTGATATCGACGACGACGTGGGCCTCCTCCAGGCGGGCTTCATAGTCGTCCGCATGTTCGATTCTAATCTTCTGGTGCTGCATGAACATGTGGCCCCATGCGAAGCGACCGCTCTTGATCTTCTCTTCCAGCACGAAGGAGACGACCGCATCGCCCAACAGCGCCAGAATGGATTGGATCGGCCTTGCGAAGGCGATGTCCAGACTGGACCAGCGCATGGTCTTGGGAAAGGGGGTGGCCAGAATGATCTCCGGCAGCAAGGCTTTGAGCACGGTCTTGGTTGCCACCCCTTTATCGGAAATAGTAGCCGACAGATAACGGCCCTTTTCGGTTTCCGTCACCTTGAGCCGCTTTACCGGCAGGCCGACTTTTTCAGAAAACTTCAAGGCCGGCACCGTAGGCTGCCCCTGCTCGTCGAAGGCGATGCGTTCCGGCGGCCCCAAAACCTCCTCTGTCACAGCGGACTGTCGCACGGCCACGTCGTCGATCCGGACAACCAGCCGCCGGGGTGTTCCGAACGTTTGAATGCTGCCGTGCCCTACGCGGGCCTGCGCCAGTCTGTTGGTGAGGTTGGATGCCAGCGCATTCAATGCCGGTTGAATATAGCCGGCCGGGATTTCTTCGGTTCCGATTTCAAGTAACAAAGGATTCATATACACCTCGATCTGTACCCAAGTGTCTGAGATCACCTCAGTGATGAAGGTTATGCGAATTTACATCATCTATAGCGGGTTTGTATGCAGTTGCGTTCAAAGTTTAAAGCAGATGTGTTCTATCATTCTATACTGAAATAGACCCCATCCACACCTTTAAACTTCAATCTCTAATCTTGTCACATCCCATTTTCAGCTCATGTCTTCCAGAAGCCTAATAACTTTTTCAATGAGGAACCATCACTGCTTTAACAGCGGAAACCCCATTTCTTCGCGCTGCTTCAGGTACGCTTCCGCACTGGCTCTGGCCATATTTCGAATCCGACCGATATAACCGGTGCGTTCGGTCACACTGATGGCACCGCGGGCATCCAGCAGGTTAAACGTGTGGGAGCACTTCAGACAGTATTCATACGCCGGCAGAACCAGCCCTTCTTTGATCGCCCTTCGGGACTCGGCCTCATACTGGTTGAACAGGCTCAGGAGCATCTCCACGTCGGCCGTCTCGAAATTGTAAGTCGATTGCTCCACCTCCTGCTGGTGATGGACATGGCCGTAAGTGACGGACGCATTCCATTGCAGATCGTAAACGTTGTCCACCCCCTGAAGGTACATGGTGATGCGTTCCAATCCATAGGTCAGCTCCACCGGTATCGGCGCCAGTTCAATGCTCCCGGCTTGCTGAAAATAAGTGAATTGGGTGATTTCCATACCGTCCAGCCAGACCTCCCAACCCAGTCCGCTGGCGCCCAGTGTGGGGGATTCCCAATCATCTTCGACAAAGCGGATGTCGTGCTCAAGGGGATCGATGCCCAGCACTTTGAGACTGGACAGGTACATCTGCTGCACCTCTTGCGGAGAGGGTTTCAGAATCACCTGGTATTGGTAGTAGTGTTGCAGCCGGTTGGGATTCTCGCCGTAGCGCCCGTCGGTGGGTCGCCGGGACGGCTGCACATAGGCGACATTCCACGGCTCCGGTCCCAATGCCCGCAACAGGGTGGTGTGATGAAACGTTCCGGCGCCGACTTCCAAGTCGTAGGGTTGCAACATCACGCAACCCTTACGGGCCCAAAACTTATGCAAAGCCATAATCACATCTTGAAAATACATTAGAATTTCCTCATCATCTCCGTTTGGCAGCAGGATCCGGCGGCAAACGCATCTGAATCCTGCATCGTGTCCCAATCATCCAGCACGGCAACCCCAGTTTCGGCAGGCCACCCGTCAATCACCACTGCTCCTATAGCATGCACGTTGTGCGAAAACAATCACAAGAGACCAGCGGTATCAATCCGGGTGTCCAATAATTTTGCTTCTTTGTGCCGATCCAAAAGAGGCTTCCATGCGTTGCGCAAGTCGGCCACATTGTTCGGCTGACCGAGCGCCCAGACACAGCCGCCACCGCCGGCTCCGGTAAATCGGGCGCCGCACCCATGACTCCTGGCGGACGCCACCAGTTCCCGGCCCATCTCATCGAGGACTTCCGGGGTCAATTCACACCGGATCTCCGTCTCGCGGTTCATCATGTCAATGGCCCTGTCCAATTTTCCCGAGAGCATGGCCGAGGCAAACCCGTGGCTGCATGCTACGATTTCATTCCACTGCCGACGTGTTTTTCCGGCAATAAACTGCCGCACCCATGCGCCGTTCACATCTTTGGAGACGTGCGGCGCACCGCAATAGGCCACCAGCACTTTGGACGAAAGGTCAAGCAGCGTTCTTTCCCGAGAAAGCGATTTCCGGGTAAAAGGCAGGTTTCCCGGTTCGGCGTTCCATTGCCAGACGTTGACCCCACCGTAGACGGCCGCCAACATATCCTGCAATCCGCACGGCACGCCGGCCACGCTCTGTTCTATGGCATGCGCCAGCAATGCGGTCTCATTGCGGCCGGGCATCGCGCACCCGTCTTTTTGAAATGCTTTTGAAAATGCCCAGATGAGGGCAACCGCTGCGACGGAAGATCCCCCCAGCGCGCTTCGAGGCGGTGAATCGGAGCGGATTCTGATGTGCACGCCATCGGCCTGGTAATAACGGGCCACGGCGAGCATGAGCCCCAACGGGTGATCAAAGGGCGCATCTTCGGCATCCACGGTCAAGCTATCGAATCCGCGTGAGCTGACTTTGATCTTTCCGGCGTCATAGGCGGTGATTTCAACGGTGGTCCGCATATCGAGGGCAATGTTGAAGGTACATGGATTGAGATGCCGCAAAGGGAGGTAAAAGGTGCTCAAGTCCAAGGTGCCTCCCATGTCGATGCGGCAGGGCGCAGAGGCTTCCACGGCTTCATTGATGATCCTGCGTCGAATGCTCATTTTCGAGTTCCTTCTGAACGGACCTGCTTGAGAAACCTAAGGCTCTTGGGTTTCTTTCCAATGTGATAGGGAACGAATGCTTCAAGAAAGGTCGTTGCTTCTGCCAGCGCACGTCCTGAGAACCGCATGCGGCGGGCTTTTGGCAGATCGCCGCTGTTGATCCACTGCAATTGTTTGAGGGTGCCTTTGGAGAGGTGGAGGTGTCCGCTCTGCCCGGAAGGGCATCGGTTGCACACCACCCCGCCTTTTCCCAAATCGATGCAAAAATCGTTCTGCGGCAGCTGCTCAATTTCCAGTTGACAGCAGGTGCAATGTTCCAGCACCGGTTGCAGCCCCTCGTGTCCGACGAACCGCATCTGAAACAGGATATGAATCATGGCGGCGTCCATCTCGCCGGAGTTTAACGCGTCCAGAACGAATTGGAGCAGGTCAAACAGATCCGCCCTTACCTGTCCTTCTTCCATCCAGATAGAGATGCTCTCGGTCCAATAGCTGGCATAGGCGGTTTTGATCACATCCGTTCGAAGATTTTGCATGGGACGCAGCAAAGAAGCTTCTTCCAGCACCGGCATGCCTTTACGCCGGGTTTCCCGATAGGCGATTTGCAGCTGGTTGAACGGTTCGAGAATACCGGGGAACCGCTTGGCGCTCTTTTTGGCAGACTTGGCGATCAGCGTCCGTTTGCCGTGTTCCGCCGTCAGCACCGAGACGATCAGATCAAAATCGCTGTAGTCGCGTCGTTGCAGGACGATGGCCGCAGCAGTGGTCCTGTTCATGAGGCTAAAGCCCCAGTAAGGTCGTGGCGAGCATGAAATAGAAGAAGACGCTGATAATGTCGATGGCTGTGGTCACGAAGGGGCCAGTGGATACAGCGGGATCGATATTCAGCCGCGCCATCACCATTGGGACGAAGGACCCGACCAATGCGGCAATGGCCATCGAACTCATCAGCGCCAGGCCAACCGAAATCGCCAACATGAAGGTGTTGTAGGAGACCTGAGCCACCGCGGCGATCAGCAATCCGTACACGCTCCCTAATATTAACCCGATACACAGCTCTTTGACGACGACATCCCAGATATCGCGCACATTGAGCCGCCCGGTCGCCAGGCCGCGAACGACGATGGTGGAAGACTGGGTGCCGATATTGCCGCCCATGCCCATGATCACGGGTATAAAGGCCGCCAGGTAGGCTACCTGCCGCAGCACGCCTTCGAAACGGCTTATGATCAGAATGGCAACGATACCGCCGATGCAGCTTGCAAACAACCATGGCAGCCGGATGCGCGTGCTTTTCAAGATGGACTTGGTCTCGACATATTCCTCTCCCACACCGGCCATCTTCAAAATGTCTTCGGTGGCTTCGTTACGGAAAATATCAATGACGTCATCCACCGTCACGATACCGACGAGGCGGTTGTTTTCGTCCACCACCGGCACGGCCAGGATGTCGTAACGTGCCACCAGTTTGGCCACCTCCTCCTGGTCCGTATCGGTGGTGACCGAAAAGACGTCTGTGGTCATGAATTGTTTTAGAGGTGTGCCCGGCGGAACGACCACCAGTTGCCGCAATGAGCTGACGCCCACCAGATTGCCGTATTCATCGACGACATAGAGATAAAACGGCATCTCAACATCGGAATACTCTTTCTGCAAGGAGGCGATGGCTTCTTTGGCGGTAATGTCTTCGCGCAGGGCGATGAAATCGGGGGTCATGATGCGGCCGGCCGTATCGTCTGCAAAACTCAGCAGATCGGCGACCTCTTCAACATCCGCCTTGTGCATCTTTTTCAGGATGGCATTGGAAACCTCATCCGGCAGCAGCTCGATCAAATCAGCGACATCATCACTGGGCATTTTCTCAAAGATATCCGCCAACGTATCGTTGGGGATCTCGGCAACCAGGTTCAGATAGGCGTCCTCATCCATTTCGCTGAGTACGATCCCCCGTTTGCCGATATCTGAAATCATATTGAACAAAACGTGCTGGTCGGGAATGGGCAGCGAGCTTATGATAATGGAAAGGTCGGCCGCGTGCGTCTTTTCCACAATCTTTCGGAGATTGGCTAACGCCTTGCGGCGCAGCAGTCTTTTAATGCTTTCAACAAGAATCCTGTTTTGATCGTTTACCATGCCCGCCTATCCTGTTCGCCTTAGGGTTGGCGCAAAACTTAATTTACATCTTCAGGTGTCGAGGCGCCTGTCTGGCAACACCGCCAGGCAGGATGTACCAGCGCATAACAATGTAAATATATTTTTGCGCGAGCCCTTACTCCAATATCTGTACATGGGAGCGCTTTCTCAGATCTTCCAGCCATTCCTTGAACTTCTGATCCACGACTTCGGCATATAATGTTTCCCTGATCTCGGGTGTCGCCTCCTCCAGGGTTTTCCCGCCGGCCTGAATGATATCCTCTACGAAAAAGATCTGGTAGCCTTGATCCGTTTCCACCACCGGCGATATTTCATTGGGTTTGAGCCCCTTGAGTGCACTTCTGATCTCCTCCGTCAGCATATGGGTGCCGAATACCCCTAATTGCCCGCCATTTTCAGCCGTCGGTGCATCCGAAAACTGCATGGCCAGTTTCTCGAACGCCTCGCCGGCCTGCAAGCGCTGACGAATCACACCGATCTCTTCGGGAATCCGTCCATTCCGGAGTTCCGGCGCATCGCCTGTTCCCTTTAGCAGGATATGCCGCAGTTTATATTTGGTGCTGCCCGCGTACCGATCGATGTGTTGGTCGTAATATTGCTTGATCTCGCTTTCGGTGATGACGATTTTCGACTTGACCTCTCTGTTGATCAGACGGTTTCGAAGGATTTTTTCTTTGATTTTCTCTCGATATGTATCATAGGGCATACCTTCAAGCTCCAGCGCGCGCCGAAACTCATCATCGGTTAACTTATTGGCCTCCCGAATCCGTCCAATGGTCGCATCGACTTCATCGTCGGTCACTTCGATTTTATGCCGCGCCACCTGCTGGTCGGTCAACTTGTCCCGTATCAGCTGTTCCAATAATCTGGGGCGCAGCCTCAACAAACGCACCTGCTGCTCAGCAGGCGATACCCCACGGCTATCAAGTGATTTTTTCACCGTCGAAAGTTCCTGCTCCACTTCCGAGAGCAGGATGATGTCATCATTCACCACGACCAGTACCCTATCGACGATATCCGCACGGGCCACCCCCATACCGCTTCCAATGATGGCAACTCCGAAGATCAGGATCAAAGCCGCAACGTGTCGCGTGTGTTTTTTCCAATTCATTGGTTACGTTGTCTTCCTTATCCTTGGCATTGATCAATCAGTGCCGGTCATGATGCCATTGAACGAGGACGGCCGACACCCGGTCAGAACAGGGTATTGCTTTTATGGATTTTTTTCATACCGGGTGCCATTCACCCGGTTACAACCGCAACGATAGAAGCACTGCGTGCTTTTGTTTTTCCGGCCTGTGGCCGGCCGCGAAGCGATGCTTTTGCATCAATGCAAGTCACCCGCTTCGCAGGTGGTCGTTGACGCCTATTTTTCCTTGTCAGCTGCCAATCGGTTCCAGCGCTGTTGGTGAACATCCACCGGGAACTGGTTTCTGAGGTCTTCAATCCAGCTCTTGTATAGCGCCTCTGCTTTTTGGTGGCGCAAGTGCTGTACGATGCGCTTGTTGATCTGGTCAGCGTCCTCTCCGTCGGGAACACCCTCGGGGTAGTGCGTCTGAAAATAGGCAGCGACATCGTCCGAAGTAATCCGAACGTTGTCCACCAACTCCTTGGTGATGACCTTGTCGATCAGAAGCCGGGTGGCCATCTTTTGTTTCCAGGCTTGATAGGAAACGGCGTTCTCAAGCAGGGTTTTTTCGAAGGTGTCATCAGGATAGTCCGCCTTTACGGCGGCGATGGCCTTTTCCAACTCCTCATCGGAGACCGTGATATTCAATTGTTTGGCCCGTTCGGCGATGATCAGCTCCTCCGTCAATTGGGTCATAACGCGCATACGCAAATCGCTCAATGCGCTCGAACCAATCTCCTTTTCCCCCGGGAAGGCTTCTTCACCGGATGCGTCCACGGCCCGCTTGAATTCCGCCACAGTGATGGTGCTGGTTCCAACACGGATTAAATAGGCATCATCCTGAGCATCGGAGGTGCAACCGGACAAGGCCGCGAGGATAGATATCAAGAGCAGTGATCTGCCCACAAGAGGCCAAAGGGTTTTGGTTGTAAGGTCATTCATCCGAGCTTCATCGCTTCCTGATTTAACTTCCAAACCTTCCATATCCTTAAAAAATTTAATGGTTAACATGGCGGGCTATTTCTATCAAGATGTTTTTGATCTGGGCCAGCAGGCCGGTTGGTTTGCCCGGGGTAAGTCGGGCTTTGAACACATGGTCCGGCGTGAAACGGAACCGGTTGTCTTGTTGGCCGATCATCTGGACGATGCCGAAAGGGCGCCTTTGGTGCACCTCGGAAAATTGCAGGCGCAGATGGTGGTCCACCAGGTCCAGCCGCTTGCATCCGGCCCTCACCGACAAGACTTTGAGCATAATTTTCAACAGCAGGTGATTGGCCTCATCCGGTAAAGCACCAAAGCGGTCACTCATCTCGTCTTTGAGCTGCGCGATCGCTTTGAGATCTTCCATTTTTGCCAGGCGACGGTAAAGGGAGAGGCGCTGATCGATATCGACGACATAGGTTTCCGGCAAATATGCAGAAAAGGGCAGATGGATCTCCGGCTCCAGCGCTTCCTGGATCGGCTCTCCTTTTAACTCTGCGATGGAGGTCTCCATCAGCTTTAGAAACATATCGTAACCCACTGCTGCGATGTGTCCGGATTGAGATGCCCCCAGTATGGTTCCCCCACCCCGAATTTTAAGATCGCTCATGGCAATTTGAAATCCCGACCCCAGATCGCTGTACTCCATGAGTACCTTGAGTCTCTTAATCGCATTTTTGCTAAGGGCGCTCTCATTGGGAATAAACATATACGCATAGGCCTGTTCGTCAGATCGCCCTACCCGACCCCTCAACTGGTAAATTTGAGAAAGACCAAATCGATCCGCCCGGTTAATCAAAATCGTATTGGCGGTCGCCACGTCCAATCCCGATTCGATAATGGTCGTGCACACCAGCATATCGAGCCGGCGTTGCATGAAATCATGCATCACCCGCTCCAGGTCTTTTTCAGCCATCTGGCCGTGTCCGACGGCCAACTTTGCTTCCGGCGCCAATTTCCGCAAATGTCCGGCCATGCGGTCGATGCTTTGGATGTTGTTGTGGACAAAAAATATTTGTCCCTGCCGGCTGAGTTCCTTGCGGATTGCTTCGGCAACGATGGTATCGTCGAATTCGGTCACATACGTCACAATGGGCCTGCGTTGTTCCGGCGGGGTATTAATGATGCTGATGTCCCGTATACCCAATAATGAGAGGTGCAGCGTGCGCGGAATCGGAGTGGCGGTCAGGGTGAGAACGTCCACTGTTTTTCTAAGCCGCTTGATTTTCTCTTTATGGCGCACCCCGAAACGCTGCTCTTCGTCGAGAACCAGCAGCCCGAGGTCCTTGAACACAACGTCCTTTTGCAGCAGCCGATGGGTGCCCACGACAATATCCACCAGGCCCGATGCCGTATCCGCAACAATCTGTCGTTGTTCCTTGAGGGGACGGAACCGGCTTAAGCAGGCCACTTTCACCGGATAATGGGCAAACCGCTGGCGGAAGGTCTCAAAGTGCTGCTCCGCCAATACGGTCGTGGGAACCAGCATCGCCACCTGTTTGGCCTCACTGATGGCTAAAAATGCCGCCCGCAATGCGACTTCGGTCTTGCCATACCCCACGTCACCGCAAACCAGCCGATCCATGGGCTCGGTCTTGCGCATATCCTCCAGAACATCATCGATGGCCTTTAACTGATCCGGGGTCTCCTCAAATGGAAATCCCTCTTCGAAGTTATGAAAGTGGGTGTCCGCCTCTCCGAAGGCATGTCCCTTCTGGATTTTACGGGCGGCATAAAGCTTGAGCAATTCTCCGGCGATTTTCTCCGCTTTGCGTTTGATTTTGCTCTTGATGCGCTCCCATGATTTGCCCCCCATCTTGTCCATCACCGGTGCGACGCCTTCCACCCCCATGTACTTCTGAACCTGGTCCATGCGCTCCACCGGCAGATAAAGTTTGTCATCATCCCGGTAGAGCACCAGCAGAAAATCATTCACCGCACCTTCCAACCTTAGCTTGGTCAATCCGCCATACCGGCCGATGCCGTGCTCGGTGTGCACGACCCAGTCCCCCTGCTTCAGATCGTCAAAACTCAACAGTTCGGTGGGCTTGGGACGCCTGACCGCTCGCCCGGAGCGGTAGCGGGCGCCAAACACCTCCTCATCGGTCAGTACCGCGACTTGCCCATCGCGCCAACTGAAGCCATCGCGCACGTTGCCGTCAAGGAGATAGACGCGATCCTGTCCGTATATTGCCTGGTTGAATCGTTCCAGCAGTGTTGCGCGCACACCGTAGGAGGAGAGGATATGCTCCAGCCGATTTAAATTTTTTGGACGGCGGCAGACGATAAAAGTGGTATGCCCATCTCCCTTTCGTTCGTTAATCCAATCCGCCAGCGGCTGGAAAGGCTTTTCGGATTGCTGGACCGACTGGATCGCCTGACGTAGACCATGGTGATCCTCGGCAGACGTGACACAGACCGGTGAGTTGTCGCCATCGGAATCGGGAGGAGCGGAGGTGACCATATCGGTCCAAGCCAGCTGCGAAAATCCGGCCAACCGCTCGCCGATCTGGTTCCAGCTCAGATACAGCTGGTCCGGCGTGACACACAATTGGTTTTGCCGGCATGCCCCGCCGTAGCTTTGCTCGGCCATGGCGTTGAAATCTGCAGCCGCTGCAGCCAACTGGCCTGGCTCCACCAGTACAAACAAGGTATCGGACGGCAGGTATTCGAAAAAAGTGTCCAGATGATGGTAGATCAGAGAGATCATGCTTTCGATGCCGGGAAAAGCGCCTTGGGTTTTTATCTGGTCAACGATTTCCCGCACCCGGGTGACCGGCAATCCCATCTGCGCTGCAAGCGTTCGGATACGACCGATCACCGCCGTATGCTTTGTCCGATCGAGGATGGCCTCTCTGGCCGGAATGACAACCGCTTCGTCCACATGCCGGATGGTTCTTTGGCTGTCTGCATCAAAAAGACGGATGGATTCGACTTCGTCGCCGAAAAACTCGACCCGCAAAGGGTCCGGATACAGCGGCGAATGAACATCCAGAATGCCGCCGCGCAGACAAAAATCCCCGTGTTCCTCAACGATCATGGTGTGGGTGTAACCGCCGGCGATCAATTTTTGGACCATGGTGTCCCGATCGATCTCTTCCCCCACCAGCAGCAGTTCACCGTAGTGAATCAGTTCCTTCTTTGGCAACAGCTTCTGGCAAAGCGCAGAAATGGTGGTCACAATGACCGCAGGGGTTGTCGTCTCGGTGATACGATGCAGGATGGCGATGCGCTGTGCCGCCGTTTCGTTGTGAAACGCCATCGGCTTGTAAGCCGTCACGTTGTAAGCCGGAAATCGTTCAATCAACCGCCCGGATCCGTTTGAGAAGAGAACCATCTCCTCCCACATCCGACGCGCGGCTTTATCTGTGTCCGTCACAAGCACCACAGACCGTTTTTGACGCTCCACAAGTCGTGCAATGGCAAGATTGGCCGCCGACCCGCTGAGGCCGCAGACATCGACCTTGGCCGCCCCTTGGGGGATATGGACCGGCAGCTGATCCCAGGATAATTTTTCTTGATTTTGGCTCATAATCACAGTAGGTGGTAATCGCTTCAACTGGCCGGCGTAGCTCAGTTGGTAGAGCAGCTGATTCGTAATCAGCAGGTCAGCGGTTCAAGTCCGCTCGCCGGCTCCAGTTTCTCCCAGTCGTTGGTCTCCTCCAGGCGTTTTTTCCCATCTATCAATTCCGCATCAATTGCCAACCGCATGGTGGATGTTTCGGTTTTGTTTGGAAAACCGTTTACATGGCAGGCGGATTGAAGCGACGCATCAGCGACGGGTCAATCAGTCCAATCTCTCCGAGAGTTTCCAAGACCATGCACACCAGGACCCTATATCGATTTTTAGAAGGGGTTTCAATGCCTGGCGGTCTTTTGGGCCGTCACCGGTCGACATGCTCTACAGATTCGTAAACACAATTCCTCTGCCGCTTCAATTCCGGGATAACCGATAGGGCAAGAGCCGCTCGCAAACCACATGAAAAAACCTTACTTGCTGTTTTCACTGCATTTTACATTTGTTTATCGGTCGCATTACGGCAGGGATTACAATCTATCGAACATGGTCGCGTCAGCTTTTTAAGGCTTGACATTTGACCAAAATCTTCCCAAAATGCGCGCCACATTATGCATCCGCTTGGCGGATGTGTTCCATATCAAAGTATTAAGAGGAACAAAATCTCCATGAAATGCATCGATGCTGTCGAAGGAACCGTAAAGTGCATTCTCAAACAAATGCATGCAGCGCATAAGGACGCATATACCGATGATTCGGAATATGTTCAACAGGTCAGAACCATAATTGAAGCCACCGGCCAGCATGTTGCACAGAACCCTGAATATATACAAGATCCCAATATTCTGAAACAGGTGCTGTATGTCTACTCCAGAAATTTATGGTTGATGGAACAACAAACGGGTGAGATGCCCCCCGATCCGCAATTCGGGGGAGCGACATCGGAAACCGATGACTACCAGACCTACTATTATGATTACCTGTACGAACGGGGTGTATACCCCAGCTAGTGCCCATCCATAAATGGCATCTTGCGGCCCAGCCCGGCGTTCTCGCATTTTGGCCAGAATGGCGCAGCCATTCATGTTTTACGACACAGCCCTGCTGCGTAAAGCGCAGCCCGAAACACCGCGGCCTTGGTCTGAACCGCAAGCTGCCATTTATGGATGGACACCGGCTATCACGAAATTGCAGTGACATGAAATCCGAGTATCAACTCGTTTTCTTTTCTGCTCGAACCGACCGCACAGAGGACCGCTTGTATGAAAGAGGCAGATGAATTGGAACTGAAAGCGGAAATTGATGAAATTTCCAAAAAGATTGATAGTATTGTACAAAACATCGACCGTATGGATCCGACCAAGAAGGATCCGGAAGATCGTCAAGACCCTCCCGCATAGCAATTGGCATGACGCCGGGCCTTATTTATGGTAGAGTAGACACTTCAGTACGGCACCGATGCGTTTCTTTCGGCGGGTATCCCACCCAGCGCGGGAACGCCCCTGAAACAGCAGCACCCCCCATCAGTTTGGGAATCCTATAAATCGATCATTTCACCAAGGAGTGGCTATGGCTCTAACCAAGCATGAAATCGTTTCCCGTGTCCATGATTTGGGATTTACCCAGAAAAAATCAGCGGACGTGATCGAGTCATTGCTGGAGATCATCAAAAACGCGCTGGCCAACGGAGAAGACGTTCTGGTTTCGGGATTCGGCAAATTCTGTATCCGAGACAAGCGGCCTCGCCGCGGGCGCAATCCGGCAACCGGCGACGACCTGATGCTCAGAGAACGCCGGGTGGTCACCTTCAAATGCTCAGGAAAGTTGCGCAATCGCATCAACGACCATTAACGGGAATCGACCAGCCAACACGTCTGGTAAGGTTTCAGGTGGATGGATGCCCTTTCCAGTACGTGCAGACTCAACAGATCCCGCAGTTGACGCCCTGAACCGGCCGACTCCAGTGATACCGATACCGTCTTACCGCTCACGTTCGTAAGCGCAAAAATCGTCTCCGTTTCAGTGAACCTGCGTAATCCAAAGACGCGCTGATCCGTGTGCATCACTTCAAATCCGGCGTTGGGGTGGAACGCCGCTTGCTGACGTCTCACCTCCAGCATCCGGCGATAGGGGTAAAAGACCCGGGCCCGAAACGATCGCTCATCTTGCAGTGCGTCAACGATCGCCTGGCAGTCCAGCGGCTGACGGTTGATACTCCTGGAACGCCCGGTCTTCTCTACACCAGCATGCCAATTCAGGGATCCAAGCAGACTTTGAATATAAACGGCCGGAATGCCGGGCATCGCAAGCGCAATGGCCTGACTGGCCAAAAATTTCTCCACATTCCCCCCCATTGCATCCACATACGTGACGTTGAGTTCATAGGCGCTCTGGGATCCATCCGGATTGTTCTTATAGGAGACCTGTCCACCGCGCCGGGTCGCCAATTCTTCCAGCCGCTGAATCTGTCGAGAGGAGAGTATTCCCTCAACAGGCCTGACACCGATACCGTCATGTGATGCCGTAAAGTTGAAAAAGCTGGTGTCCGATGAAGGTGTGCTGAGAGTCCGGGCCCATCGGCTCAGTTCGGAGGCGTCCCCGGTGTGTAAAGTGTACAGCAACAGGGGCGGCAGCGGAAAATTATACACCAATTGCGCCTCATCGAATCCATTGCCAAAATACGCGATATTCTCCTTATGGGGTACATTGGTTTCCGTAATGATCATGACATTCGGCGCCACCAGATCGAGAATGGCCCGAAATAATCTTACCATGTCATGGGTCTGGGGGAGATGAATACAAGGGGTCCCGATCTGTTTCCACAAGTAGGCAACGGCGTCCATCCGAATCATCCGTGCTCCCTTGGACACATAGAATAGCAGGACTTCAATCATGTTCTCCAGCACATTCAAGCTCTGGTAATTCAGATCGATCTGATCGTTGCTGAAGGTTGTCCAAACATACACCTGTTCTCCCGATGCCTTTTTGAAAGGGGTGAGCAGAGGCAACGCCCGCGGTCGCGTGACAGCGGAAAGATCGGTCTGCGGAGACACTTCAATGGCCAAATCCTGAAAGCCTTCGGCACCTTCGAGATAGTTTTCAAACCAAGGACTTTTGGCCGATATGTGATTGAGCACATAGTCGAACATCAATTCGAAATCCCGCCCGACATCTTCCACATCCTCCCAACTGCCCAAATTCGAATCGACCCCCAGGTAATCGGTTACAGAGAAACCATCGTCGGAAGAGTAAGGAAAGAAGGGAAGAAAATGAATGGCGGAAAAACACGCCTTGAGATACCGTCGCGCGAAGTCATGCAGGGTCTGTATCGGAGGCCGCCTGTGGCTATTCAACGAGTCCCCATAGGTGATCAACACGACATCGGTCTCTGAGAACCGATGCTTCGGTGGAGTTCCGGGCGGGTCGACCTCCCCAAGCAAAGTAGCGATCCTTTTGCATGCCGCCTCTCCGGCGGCCCCATATATGCTATGAACGATGGATCGTACGGCATCATTGACAAGCACCATGAAGGGCTCCTTTTACTTCGAATGATGGCGGTGGTTGAAAGCCGCCAATGCCGCGGGAAACAAGCGGCGAATAAAAACCTCCTGATCGCGCTCAAAGAGACCGGCGTAGCGTTCATAATCTTCGTGATTTTTGGAGAGCGTCGGACTATGGGCTTGGCAATACGCTTTTATGCAATTAAAGTCCGTGACCATTCGGTAGAGCGACTGTTGATTGCCCTGAAAGTTCTCCAACCATCCCAGTCGTAGCATCATCTCGAACCGAATCTGATCCGAAAGAAAAAGAGAGATATCGATGACGTCGCATTGTAAGCTTGAATCAAGTTCTTCGAATGGCGTCGCGGCACCATGGCCCAGAAACCCAATTATCACGGCATGCAGGGCTGCTGTGCTTTCGTCGCCCGGTTCGGCAAGAAAACACAGGATTTCAGGTTTCAGGTCCGATATACGTGTCCCGCCATCGAGGGGCTCGTCAAGCATTGTACGCCAATACCGGGAGACATCCCTTGCGGCGGCTTTCTCTTTGATAGCGCCAATTGGTATGATTTCAGCCATGCGCGAATCATTCCGTATCGGTATGCTGAATGTCAAGTCATGTAATTATATCAGTTTTTATCGGAAACGGCCACCTTAGGGCATGGGAATGTATCCCTCATCCGATACCGCAGGAGATATCGCCGGCGTTTCACAAGTCGCTGCGCATGCGTCATATGGGATATATCGTTGCTGAGAAACAGAAAAGGGTCGCCTGAAGAGGCGACCCTTTGCAAAGGGAAGTTGGCGTCCCCAAGGGGATTCGAACCCCTGTCGCCGGCGTGAAAGGCCGGTGTCCTGGGCCAGGCTAGACGATGGGGACGGAACTTTTAGTAACCGTCTTGTTATGCTGGTGGGCCGTGTTGGACTCGAACCAACGACTCTCTGCTTAAAAGGCAGATACTCTACCGACTGAGTTAACGGCCCCAGCGGAAAAGGCGTATTTACTCATTCAGTACGCCTTTGTCAACAAAAAATATCGGATTTTTCCAAAATTGAACCTATGGTCATTATTTTCGCCAGAAGGTCGGCATCATCAATATCAACACAGTGTAAATCTCCAGGCGGCCCAACAGCATGCACCAGATGAGCAACCATTTGCCCAGGTACGGAATTTGGGCATAGTTCTCTACAGGGCCAACAGCTCCGAATCCGGGCCCCACGTTTCCGATACACGCAGCAACCGCACCGAAAGCGGTGATGAAATCGACTCCAACAGCAGCGAGCAGAATGGTAGAGATCGCAAACAGGCCCGCAAAGAGCGCCAAAAAGCCAAGCACGCTGCGCATCACGTCATCGGAAACGGTCTGGCCGCCCAGTTTAATAGTGGTGACCGCCCGGGGATGAACCATGCAGAAGAGTTCTTTATAGCAGAACTTGATGCAGAGCATGATACGCAGGCATTTCATCCCGCCACCGGTGGAACCCGCGCTGGCGCCCATAAACATGCATAAAAGCAGAATCAGCTGTGAAAGCGCCGGCCATTTTTCATAGTCAAAGGTCGCATACCCCGTGGTGGTGATAATCGAAGCCACCTGAAAGGCACTATAGCGTACGGCCTCCCCGATCCCCTCGTAAACGGTTCCGAGGCAGTCCCAGCTGACGACGGCAGTGAAAAGCAGCACCGCTCCGAGAAAGAAACGGCACTCCGGATCCTTCCAAAACACGAGGGGTTTTCCGCGAATCAGCTGGAAGTGCAGAGAGAAGTTGATACCCGCAAGAATCATGAAGACGGTGATCACCCAGTCGAAATATTGGCTGTCAAATTGAGCGATGGAACTGTTCTGTGTTGAGAATCCGCCGGTTGGCAAAGTAGTAAAGGCGTGGCAGATGGCATCGAACAGATCCATGCCGCCGATCAGCAGGAAAAAGACTTCGGCAGCCGTAAAAACAACGTACACCTTCCACAGAATAACCGCAGTATCCCGGATTCTGGGTTTGAGCTTGTCGGGGACCGGACTGGGCACTTCGGCTTTGTAGAGTTGCATGCCGCCGACCCCCAAAAAGGGCAGAATGGCGATGGACAGCACGATGATCCCCATACCCCCCAGCCACTGAATGAAACTGCGCCACAACAGCAATGCTTTTGATTGCGACTCGATGTCGGTTAAAATCGATGCACCGGTGGTGGAGAATCCGCTGACCGATTCAAAGAGCGCATCCACAAAATGCCATTGCGGCCCGGCCAGGTAGAAAGGAAGCGCACCAAACAGCCCGATGGCGGTCCAACCCACCGCCACGATGGCCATCCCTTCACGCTGGGTTAACAGGGACTGGCGCGCCTTGCGAAATGCGAGAAACAAACCAAGACCGCATGCAATGGTGATGGCCATGGAGACAAGGATGGAACGCACGCTTCCGTCGCGGTAGATCAATTCCGCTCCCAGGGGCACCAGCATGGTCCCCCCGAAGCAGATGATCAGGTTGCCCACCACATAAAGCATATACCGCCAGTGCATTAAAAATACTCCAATTTTACGGCCAGTATTTTTTCGATGCCGCTGATCGCCTTTCGCTGGGCAAAAATAATGATGCGGTCTCCGGGTTCGATGACGCTTTCGCCGGTTGGGATGATAATCTGGTCCTTACGAATGACCGTTGCAATGATGGCGCCTTTGGGGAAATTGATTTTCCGCAGCGGTTTGTCGACGATGTCCGAAGTTTCCAGTGCCACAACCTCCAGAACTTCGGCCTGCTCGCCCTTCAGCGATACCGCCGACAGTACTTTTCCCCTACGGATATGCTGAAGGATGGAGTTGATGGCCGACAAACGTGTGCTGACCACCTGTTCGATACCGATGGCCGTCATCAACGGGAAGTAGCTGAATTTGCTGATCTTGGTAATGGCCTTTCCGGCCCCCATGCGCCGGGCGAGAAGAGAAGAGAGGATATTGGTCTCTTCATCGTCAGTTAAAGTGACCACCACGTCAATGTCTCCGATGTTTTCCTCGCTGAGAAGACCTTGGTCCGATCCGTCTCCATGCAGCACCACTGTCTTGTTCAGGCTTTCCGCCAGCACGGCACATCGATTGGCGTCCTTTTCAACGATCTTTGCATAGATTGAACGTTCTTCCAATCTTTGGGCCAGCCGATAACCGATCCTTCCGCCGCCGATGATCAAGACCCGTTTCACCGGTTCGGCGTGCTTGTCGAAGATGGACAATGTCTCCATGAGCCGATCTTCTTCGCAAATAAAGTAGACGAGGTCTCCGGCCAGCAGTCGGTCCTGGCCGCTGGGGATGATGACCTCTTCATCCCGAACCACGGAAGCGATCAGCAGCCGCCGCCCTCCTACGGCCTGGGGAAGCTCTGTCAGCCGGATACCGGCAAGTGGATTATCGGCATCCAGATAGATGCCGACGAACTTGATGCGACCGTCGGCAAAGTCATTGACGTCCACGGCGCCGGGCACATCCATCATCTGCACGATGGTTTTCACTACCTCGATCTCAGGATTGATGACGGTCTCGATATGGGGGGCTTGTTCGCGGAAGACGTGGTAGTAGTTGTCGAAAGCTGCGCCGCGGATGCGAGCCAGTTTCTTGGTGCTGGGGGACAGCATGTCGGCGACCAGGCAGGCCACGAGGTTGGCCTCGTCGCTGTTGGTGACCGCCAGAAGAATCTCGGCCTCCTTGATGCCGGCCTCCTCCAGTACAGCAGGGCTGTTGCCGGACCCCACGATGGTTTGGACATCGAGATTATCGGCTACCCGGCGGATGGCCGCCGCATCATTGTCGATGACCAGCACGTCCTTTTTCTCGAGCGCCAGGCGACCCGCAATATGATAACCCACCTCACCTGCACCGGCGATGATGATTTTCACGGATTGTGCTCCCCCCAGTTGGAAAAATGCTGTTTAGCAGTGTACGGCTTTTGTATTACAGCCCCGTAGTAGTGTCAAATCTCAAAACCGGTATATTGCGTTAATCCAAATCGAAATTGAGAGGAAATGGGACCTGGCCGCGAAAAGCTTGATCTTTACCACCAGGCGATCAGTTACGCGTCACGGGCGTACGAAAAAGCGGCCCCGTGCAATTCGATTTCGATCCCGATTTCGATGACCAAAGAAACCTACCAGCGAATGAGCATGGCGCCGTATGTAAAGCCGGCGCCAAAGGCGTCGAGCAGCAGGAGTTGACCTTTTTGGATGCGCCCGTCCCGAACGGCTTCGTCCAGCACCGTCGGGATAGTCGCTGCGGATGTATTACCGTAGCGGTCCACGTTGATCAGAACCTTTTCCGAAGGGATCTTCAGCCTCTGGGCCACAGCTTCGAGGATCCGCTGATTGGCCTGGTGGGGAACGAACCAATCGATATCTTCCATATCGAAGCCGTTCTTTGACAGCACCAGATGAGCGAATTCGGTCAATGTGCGAACGGCGACCTTGAAAATCTCCCTTCCGTTCATCACCATCTTGCTCGGATTGCAGCTTTGGGTATCTGAAAACAAGTTACCCGCCGTATAGAACGGTGGGATTTGGAGTAGATCGCCGAACTTACCGTCCGAGCTCAAATTCCATGACAGTATTCGGTGATCATCATCTTCCGGTACGCTCTCGACGATAGCGGCCCCTGCACCGTCACCAAAAAGAATGCAGGAACTGCGGTCTTTCCAGTCAAGAAAAGGGTGCAGCACTTCCGACCCCACCACAAGAACCGTACGGCTTTGGCCAGTGGCGATAAATTGCGACGCTGTTGCCAACCCGTAGACAAATCCGGAACAGGCGGCATTGATGTCCATTGCCCATGCTCGCCGGGCGCCGAGCTTATATTGAAGGCGACAGGCGGTGGATGGCAGCAAAGTGTCCGGTGAACAGGTGCCGACGATGATTTGATCGAGCTGCTGCGCAGACTTGCCCGCCATTTCCAAGGCGCTCCTGGCAGCCTGGGCAGCCAGTGCGGCATTCGGCATTTTTTCCTTGGCCATATCGGCGTATCGACGCTCAGCAATACCGGTTCGTTCGCGAATCCACTTGTCGTTGGTTTCAACGCCAAGTTGCGCCAACTTCTCGGACAGATCCTGATTGGTTATGCGCGCAGGAGGAAATGCCGATCCTGTGCCCGTAATTTTGGCAGCATATGTCATAGGGAGCTATCTATCTCCTTTTGTACTCCCGCAGTGCAATAAAAGGGCAGCAGGAAAACACGTTTGGGGTCAGCGACCGTCTGCATGGATGGCAGATTGAATTGAAGGCCATGACCGAACAAGCAATCGCAAGACGGCCGTTTCACAGGCGGGCAAGTTCATCCTGTAAAACGCCATCGCTATCTAATCCAGGTCCTTATCCCAATATAAGAACCTGAATTCATGGCCTTAATGATAATCACAACCTTTCATGGCCAAGCAGGATTTTGTATTGAAACCCTCCGCTTAAGTCAAGATTTTTTTACGCATCCGCTTACAGGCGATCGAGCAAACGGGTATGGATATTATCGAATCCGCCATTTGACATGACCAGTATCACATCCCCCTGGACGGCTTCGGCCACCAGGTAATCGAGAATCGCATCGGTGTCTGAAAAATAGATGGCCTCTTTTCCACGGGCTTTCAGATCAGCCACCAATTGCTCGGAAGAGAAACGCTGAGAAACCGGAATCTTTTCCAACAACGGCGGCCGCCGGATGCAGACCAGATCCGCACGATCGAACACTGTGGCGTATCTTGATTGGAACACGTTGCGCATGCTGGAGTTGGTCCGCGGTTCGAAGACGGCAATGACCCTTTGGCGCGCGTAAAAGGACTTGACCGCATCTATGGTCTCAAGGACTGCGGTGGGGTGGTGGGCGAAGTCATCCATAACGGTGACTTCGTTTTTCACACCGCGAATTTCCTGCCGACGGCGAACCCCTTTAAATGTCGCCAGCGCATCGGCGATTTCTTCCGTCGACAGTCCGATTTGGGCCCCCACCGCGATGCCCGCCAGCAGATTGCACATGTTGTGGCGCCCCATCATGCGTGTTTTGAATTCGGCCCACAAGGTATTGTGATGGTACACTTGGAAACGGGTAAACGGCGGAGCGATCACCACCTCTCCCAACCGCCACTGCGAATCGGATTGGCAGCCATAACGGGAGATACGGCAGTTGGCCTGGGGCAGAATTTCATCTATATTGGAATCCTTGTCAAATGCCATCATGACCGACCGGTTGCGCTGTCGCCGGATGAAACGGACGAAGGTCGACTTGATATGATCAAGATCCTTAAAAATATCGGCATGGTCGAATTCGACGCTGGTCAGGATGGAGATCTCGGGAGTGTAATGCAGAAATTTCGGCCCCTTGTCGAAAAAGGCGGTGTCATATTCATCTCCCTCCAGCACGATATGCGCCCCTGCCCCAAGGCGATAGTTGCTGTCGAAATTGGAGACGATGCCGCCGATCAGAAATGAAGGATCACGATCCGCGCTCGCCAACATCCACGCAATAAAGGAAGCCGTGGTGGTCTTGCCGTGGGTTCCGGTGACCACGATCTGTTGCTTTCCGGCGGCGCCGAACCGATTGATGGCTTGAGGCATGGAACAATAGGGTATATCCATGGCCTGCATGGCTTGAACCTCCGGATTGTCCTTTGAAACGGCATTGCCCACCACGACCAGGTCGGGAGTAGATCGCAGGTTCCCTGAACCATACCCCTCGAAAAGCCGGATGCCTTTTTGAACCAGAAAGTCGCTCATCGGCGGATAGACGTGCTGGTCCGATCCGGTGATATGAAATCCCCGCTCCTTGAGCAGACACGCGAGAGCCCCCATACCGGTTCCGCAAATGGCGATCAGATGAATGTGGCGCACATCTTGTGGCCACTGTGCTAAATGGACAATGCTCATTTTCAACCCTTTCCGATAACCGGGTCTGGTGTTGTCACCGGTATTGATATAGAATTTTGCCAGATTACAGCATAGCGGACCACACGACAAAGGATCAAGTATGGATCAACAACGACTGAGACATCTTCTCAAAAACGCCCTTGGCGGTGGCGGCCGCATTACAGTTCTCACCGGGGCCGGTATATCCGCAGAGAGCGGTATACCGACCTTTCGCGGTCCGGAGGGATACTGGTCTGTGGGATCCAGTGTCTATCAACCCCAGGAGATGGCCACATACCAGATGTTTCAACGACATCCCCGCGCCGTCTGGCAATGGTACCTATACCGATTGGGGGTATGCCGCAATGCCGACCCTAACCAGGGCCATCGCGCCCTGGTGGAGATGGAACGACGCTTTGCCGACCGTTTCACCCTGGTCACCCAAAACGTGGACAATCTGCATCGGCGTTGTGGACAAAGATCAGAAAACACCTATGAAATCCACGGGAATATCGAATGGGTGCGTTGTGCCAATGCCTGTCATCAGGAGCTGTCTCCCCTTCCAGCCGCCGTGTCCGGCAAAGCTAAAGATGAGCCGATAACCGAAGCGCAATGGAAGGCGCTGCACTGCCCGCGATGCGGCCAACTGCTTCGCCCGCACGTGCTGTGGTTCGACGAAAGCTATGATGAATCCTATTTTCGATTCGAGAGCACCTTGAAGGCCGGTCGCCGGACAGACCTGTTGGTCGTGGTCGGTACTTCCGGGGCCACCAACCTGCCCAACCAGCTGGTCGGAGAAGTCTACCACCGCGGCGGAGCTATCATCGATATCAATGTCGAGGCCAACCGGTTCGGTCAGTTGGCCGAGCGATACGAAAACGGAATGGCCGTTCGAAGCCCCGGCGGAAAGGCCCTGCCTGTGGTCGTAAATGAGATGCACGCCGTGATGGATGCATTTTGAACCCGGAAACAGCCGCCGATCCGGCTGCAGCCGGCTTCTTCCCGAGAGCAATTTAGTTTATAATTTCTTATGTTTGATTGACACTCCAGTTTATCTTCGCTATGATACGGGCTGTCCAACATACGGAAATACTCGCGTGCCAACAACCACCCATCTGCCGCCGCGGCAAAGCGCCCGGCAGACGGCCGGTCAACCCGATAAGAGAACTATATGTCTTCCAAAATCACATCGGGCAATGCTGCCCTCATCAAACATCTTAAAGAGATTTCATCCTGGGTATCATCGGTCCAGAACCTGGACCAACTGCTTGAGTTGATCATCGAATCAGCGGCTCAGGTGGTGCAGGCCAAGGCAGCCTCAATGCTGTTGGTGGATGAAAAGACCAACACCCTTTATTTTCAGGTCGCCACTGGTTCAAAAAGCGATGAAGTCAAAGAATACCGCGTTAAAATGGGACAGGGAATCGCAGGTCATGTTGCCGAAACCGGCGAACCGCTGCTCATTGCCGATGTGGCCAACGATCCGCGGTGGTTCAAAGAAATCAGCGAATCCATCGGGTTTGAAACCCAATCCATCGCCTGCGTACCGCTGATGATGGAATCCAGAACCACCGGCGTGGTTCAAATCATCGATAAAATGGACGGCAGTTCCCTGCAGGCCGCCGACATGGACCTGCTGAAAGAATTCGCCGCACTGGCAGCGACGGCCATTGGGCATGCACAAAATATTCAGCAAGCCAGACGAGAGATCAAAGATTTGAAGGACGAGCTTCAAATCCGCCATCAGATGACCGGCAAAAGCTCGGCCTTGAAAAAAGTGATTTCAGACGGCCTGAAAGTGGCCAACTCTAAAGCCAGCGCCCTGATTCTTGGTGAGAGCGGTACCGGCAAAGAGCTTCTGGCGCGATTGATCCACAGGGCCGGTCCGCGCAAAGAAAAGCCGCTTGTAATTCTCAATTGTGCCGCCATGCCGGAAAGCCTGCTTGAAGATGAACTCTTTGGACACGAAAAAGGGGCCTTTACCGGAGCCGTCAGTCGCAAAATCGGAAAATTCGAGCTGGCACACGAAGGCACCATCTTTTTGGATGAAATCGGTGAGATGACACCGGGAATGCAGGCCAAATTGCTCCGTGTCCTCCAGGAGGGCAATTTTTACCGGGTCGGCGGCAATATTCCCATCTCGGTAGATGTCCGCGTGCTGTCTGCCACAAACAAGAAACTGGACGCGGAAGTGGCCGAAGGCCGTTTTCGTGAAGATCTCTATTACAGGTTGAATGTGGTTCAGATCAACATGCCCACGCTGCGCGAACGGTCGGAGGACATACCGCTGCTGGCCGAACATTTTCTGAGTGTCTTTAAAGAAGAAACCGTCAATCCGCATCTGGTCATCTCCAATGCGGCCATGGAAAAAATGGTGCAATACAACTGGCCCGGCAACATCAGAGAGCTGCGAAACGCCATTGAGCGCGCGGTGGTGATGGGAAACGGCAAGGAGATCCTCCCGGAGGATCTGCCCATCAATACCGTCAAGCGCGACTACCCCGGGTTACAAGTGGGCTTGACGCTCGAAGAGGCACTGAATCAGTTCAAAAAGGAATTTATCATTCTCAACCTTAAGCATACCAGTGGAAACCGCAGCAAAGCGGCAAAAACGATGGATATCCAGCGGACCTACCTCTCGAGGCTGATCTCAAAGTTCGACCTGAAAGATGTTTAGCCCCCACCCCAAAGCCGGTCCCTTTCACAGCCTTGCAACAGCCGCTCACCCCGAGAGCAGGGAAATATGCGATTGCATGCTGGGGCAGGGACGGTGTGTACACGTCTGTTGACATTGCGCGTCACCTCATCGGCCGAATATTGTCACCTTTAGAAAGGCGCGCCAAAAAAATGTCGATGCCCCCACCGGCCGTTTAATGGCCACGCCCTCCCTCAAAAATACGGTTTTTACAATATCTTTTGACGTTTACCATGACATCACACCGGCTGTTCGATAGCAGGGAAACCGCCCCCCCAGCGCTGATGCGCTGCACACCCTTACCAATTAAAGTGGCATTATAATTGCATTTATCCCGTTAGATGTGAAACAAGACAAAACGTCAACCATAGGATGAAATTGGAAATGTTTTCCTTTGCACCCGCCATAGTAGATCAAACTGACTGTTCAGACCCGTATTTGAACAACGATTACTATTGTGTGGAATTTGGCCTGAACGGGTCACACCCGGTTTACCAGTTCAAACTTCGGCACTCGGCACATACCCCGCATTTTTTCCTCCTGAAATCAACTTCCGCACTTTCAACCCAGCTAAAGGAGGGGGATATTCTGCCGATGAAATACTATTGCGGTGAGACGGTGCGCACCATCGAGCAACATCCGACACGCATCGAGTCCATCGTCAATGAGACCGATGGGCGCTACCGCGGGCACTATCGCATTAATCTGAATATTCTTGGCGATAATGTCTGCGAGGTCATGCGCCCCACCGGCACTGATTGTTAAATCAAGGGAAGAAGAATACCATGGCAAAACGTTACACTGTTCTTTTTATCGACGACAAAGGCAATCCGGTTCGAGAATCGCTGGTGTCCAAGCGCGCTATCCGAATGTTGGGGTTCGTAGCCGTTTTGCTGGTGGGATTGTGCGCCGCAGGTACCTATCGCTTTGTCCACATGCACAAGGCCTTGGCCGACAGGGGAACCCTGCTGACCAGGATCGAACAACAAAACAATGCGATAGAGCAGCAGCGCACCCAGCTTCAATCTTTCGCTCATGAAATCAACAACTTGAAGTCTTCTCTGGTTGCACTTAATGATTTCGAATCCAAGATCCGGATCATGGCCAACCTTGAACATAAGCCGGACCAGGCGTCCCTGCTGGCGATGGGGGGCTCCATGCCGGATGATCTGGACCCAAACCTGCCGTTGAACCAGGATCACGACCGACTGGTTCGCGAGATGCACGATCATATCGATCAAGTACAGCAGGCCTCCTCTGTCCAGGGAAATAGCTTTGAATCATTAATGAAATCCCTGGAAAGCAAAAAGAATCTGCTGGCTGCGACCCCGTCCCTGCGACCGACAAAGGGATGGTTCTCTTCAAATTTCGGATACCGCGTTTCACCCTTTACCGGCCGCAAGGAGTTTCACAAAGGCCTAGATATTGCCAACAGGCATGGAACACCGATCATCGCGCCTGCTGACGGGGTTGTCACCTTTGCCGCCAAGAAGTGGTTGATCGGCAACATGATCAGCATAGACCACGGCTATGGCATGGTTACGCGCTATGGCCATATCTCTAAACTTTTGAAGGCAAAAGGAAACCGGGTCAAGCGCGGTGAGGTGATCGCACTGATGGGAAATACGGGACGCAGCACCGGCCCCCACCTTCACTATGAAGTTCGGCTCAACGGCGTTCCGGTCAATCCGGTAAAATATATTCTGGACTAAAGGAAAAGGTCGTTATCATTTAATCGCCACAGATGTATACAAAAGGGCAACATCGATGAGCGCCCATGTGGATCACGACATGGAAGACCACCGATCGCCCGTAACGATAACGCCGCAACCGGGGCCCATGCCCCCGGAATCGCGCCATAGATCAGCAAAGGCCAGCTGGGGGGAGACAAAATGAACAGTTCCAAAGTTCACAAGGTCTTAATGTGGCTCGTTGCCGCCCTTATGCTGACCGCGACAGGGTGTTCCGTTTTTATCGCAACACCCCAAGTGGCCAGATATCACATCCAGCAATTGGACGACCAATTCGTCGAGGTGGTCATCAATCTCGATACGCCCACCGAAACCGACTTGGACATCCACATCAACAACCGCTATACCCTTCAGCTCGAATTCGAATGGCTGTGGAATCCGGAAGAAGAACCGGACAACGGAGAGATTGCCGAAGTCACGTTGGAAGATACCCGGATGACGCCATGGATGTTATGCAAATACCGCTTCTAATCCATAAGCCCTGATCGATCCCAGAGGCATTCCAGCCCCAGAATTCCCAGCAAGCATCTTTCCGTCCGGCTTTTTAATCCGATATCTCGCCAAATACCGCCCTTGCGGCTTCGATGGTTTTGTTGATGGCTGACGCATCGTGTGCCGCGGAGACGAACAACGCCTCGAACTGCGACGGGGCCAGATAAACACCTCGGTCGCGCATGCCTTTGTAATAGGTAGAGAAACGCTGCAGGTCCGATCCTTTGGCCTCATCAAAGTTGGTAACCGGGCCGGGCGCGAAGTAAAGCCCCATCATGGAACCGACCCGATCTGCAGTGATCTCGATGCCGGCATTTTCAGCTTCGGTTTTCAGACCCTCCAGCAACCGGGCGGAGGTGTTATCGAGCGCCTCATAAAATCCCGGTTGGGCTATCTCTTTTAGCGTAGCGATGCCGGCCGCCATGGCCAACGGGTTTCCGGATAAGGTTCCGGCTTGATAAACGGGTCCCTGGGGAGCAATCCGGCTCATCAGGTCACGCCGGCCGCCATAGGCGCCCACGGGAAGGCCACCGCCAATGATTTTACCAAAACAGGAGAGATCTGGACGAATGCCGAACAAGGATTGCGCACCGCCAAAGGCCACCCTGAACCCCGTCATCACCTCATCGAAAATCAGCACGGTGCCGTGTTGATCGCACAGGGCTCTCAAGGTCTCCAGAAACCCGTCCGCAGGTTTGACCAACCCCATATTCCCGGCCACCGGCTCCACGATAATGGCGGCAATGCGATCCCCCTTTTCGGCCATGACCTTTTCAACCGCTCCGGTGTCGTTAAAAGGAAGCGACAGGGTGTGCGCGATGAAGTCCTGAGGAACGCCGGGGCTGCCGGCAATGGCCAGCGTGGCCACTCCGGAGCCGGCATCCACAAGCAACGTATCTGCGTGACCATGATAGCAGCCGTCGAATTTAATAATGGCGTCCCGACCTGTTGCCGCGCGCGCCAACCGAATGGCACTCATGGTCGCCTCGGTTCCTGAGTTGACCATGCGAACCATCTCCACGGAGGGCACGGCCTCGACCACCAGTCTGGCCAACTCGATCTCCATCTCTGTGGGTGCGCCAAAGCTGGTTCCCATTTCCACGGCAGCTTCGATGGCACGTATTACGGCGGGATGCCGGTGCCCGAGGATCATCGGTCCCCACGATCCGATATAATCGACGAATTCGTTCCCGTCTGCATCATAGAGATGGCACCCTTGGGCGTGGTGAATAAAAAAAGGCTCGGCACCGACGGACCTGCAAGCCCGAACGGGACTGTTAACGCCTCCGGGGATCAATTCCCGGGCTTGGCGGAACAACATTTTCGACGTATCGCTTTTCATCAAAGGAATATCCTTTCTCGTGGCCATTCAATCGTTGACAATCTTGATTTGAGGCTGAAAAATATCAGACTCCCAATCAGGGGTCAAGATTGGCACCATAATAAAACCGGTCTGTTGACAGCAGGAATGAAACCGCCATGGCCACTAACTTAAAAGAGATCAAACGACTGGCGAAATTTATCGCCTATGTTCTGGGACACCGGCCGGATGAATTCGGTATCGTGCCGGATGAAAACGGATACGTACGCATCAAGGAACTGCTCAAATCGATCAACGAAGAAGCGGGATGGCGCCATGTCCGCATGACCCACCTCAAAGAGATCGCATACACCGTCATGCCCTCACCCATTGAAATCAACGAGGGCTCGGTTCGCGCCTGCGACAGAGCCCTGCTTCCGAAAATCAAACCGGGTATCGACCTGCCCAAGCTGCTCTATTTTGCAGTCCGGCGCCGCGCCTACCCTGCCATGCTGGAAAAGGGCTTGCCTTATCAGGTCGATCGCCCCCACCTGGTGCTGTGCGCCGATGAAGCCATGGCGCTGCGCATTGGCCGGCGACGGGACCAGCAACCGGTAATGCTTACGGTCCAGGTCCAGGCATCCGGTGACAAGGGCACTTACTTTCAAAAATTTGGCGATGGTCTGTTCCTGGCCGACGCCATCTATCCGGGCACCTTCAACGGCCCTGCCCTTCCCAAAGAGCGGCCGGACCAGCCCGCGGCCAAAAAGGAACCCGAACCGCTGCGCCCCAAGACCCCTGGAAGTTATTACCCCGACCTCTCCCCACATGCCGAACCCAAACGGCGGCGCAAGGAAGCCGATTGGAAAAAGGACCGGCGCAAGGCACGCCGGCACAAGGCACGGCGACAGGGGCAGTAATCGAAAACAGATCGACAAAGAATTTGACAAGCCGTTGAAAAATTGTTAGGCATGCCCGGTAATTTGAGCGGGCCGTTAGCTCAACTAGGCAGAGCACCTGACTCTTAATCAGTAGGTTGAAGGTTCGATTCCTTCACGGCCCACCAACAATGACAGTGTTTAGCCGATACCTCCGGGTATCGGCTTTTTTATTGCGTCAGAAAATAGCATTAAATTATAAGGCATTGCGCTTTGGAACCGGCCCCAGAGACCTGCTGTTGAAGATGAACATGTCCGCTTAAGTTCGGATACGGCGTCTTGCAGCACCTGAGTTTCGTGCCAAAAGTTACTTGGGTTTGTCCTGGGAACTTTCCGATTACCGCTTGACACCGTGGCAACGACAGTGCTAAAAGTCGTGGTTTAAAATTTAGCAACAACCGTTGATCCTTGCTCCAACCTTGTGTCGGGGCTTTATTAACCAAGAGGAGGTTTTATGAGACGGTACGAGACCATTGTGATCGTCGATCCTGATCTGAGTGAAAGCGATCGCTCTTCCCTTTTAGATCGCGTCAAAGAGATCATTCCGCAAAACGACGGTGTTCTGCTCAAAGAGGATTTGTGGGGCACCAAAAAACTCGCCTACGAAATCAAGAAGAAACCCCGCGGTTTCTACGCGCGTTTCGATTATTGCGGCATGGGGCCCGCGGTGGATGAAATCGAACGATTCTTTCGCATCGATGACGGGGTATTGAAATACCTCACGGTTCAACTGGCCGAAGAAGCCGATCCCGAAAAAATTATGGTAGAGATAGCAGCGGAAGAAGCGGCTGCCGAGACGGCATCCGCAAGTGCTGCGGCATCGACCGAGGCCGACACGCAAGAGGCAACTGCAGAAGCCCCGGCGGTAGAAGCCCCGGTGAAAGACGCCGCGGAAGCCGAAGCTCCGGCCCCCGAGGCAGCTTCCGCACCGGCAGAACCGGCTGAGACCGAAACCGCCACCGAAACAAGCGAAAAGGAGTAGCCCATGTGTGCGCAACCCGCCAAAAGACCGGCCCGTAGGAAACGCAGAGTATACCACCGACGCAAGGTTTGCCGTTTTTGTGCAGACAGCAGCCTCGCCATCGATTATAAAGACAGTAAACAATTGCGGTATTTTATCACCGAACGTGGTAAGATCATTCCCCGTCGTATCTCAGGCACCTGTGCGACCCATCAGCGCGCTTTGACGCTGGCCATCAAAAGGGCCCGCTCGATTGCCCTGCTGCCGTTTGTGGGGAACATGGATTAAAGATTAGCACGCAATACCCGCACGGCGATCAATGCATGGGGTGCTTGCGGACAACGGAGGATGTAGATGAAAGTCATACTAAAAGAGACCATCGATTCTTTGGGAATCATCGGCAGTGAAGTGACGGTGGCCGACGGATATGCCCGGAACTACCTGCTCCCACAAGGAAAAGCGGTTCCGGCCACCGACCAGTACCGCAAATTGTTGGAGCACGAAAGGGCCAAGTTTGAACTCCAAATCGCCAAAGAGAAAGAACTGGCGCAGCAGATGGCTGATAAGCTGCAGGCTGTGGAGTGTGAAATCGCGGCCAAGGTCCATGAAGGCGAACAGCTTTACGGGTCCATTACCGTGAGGGATATCGTCAACGCCCTGGACAAACAGGACATATCTGTCGAGAAACGGATGATCCTGCTCAAGGAACCGATCAAGACCATTGGAACATTCAAAGTACCCGTGAGGGTATATACGGAAGTAGAACCGGAAATTACGGTCAACATCGTACCGGAATAGTTTATCCCCGGCGCCGGCCGCTGCAAGGGGCCGGCGCCGTTTCCCCTAACCTGGACTGCGATGGCGTCAAATCCACCCCATACAACTTCCAAAGACCCGACGCTTCAAAAGCTTCCCCCCCACAGCATCGAGGCTGAAGAGTCGATTCTTAGCGCCATCCTGCTCGACAACAGCACGCTTTTGGACGTGCTGGAGATTCTCTCTCCGGATCATTTTTACCGCACCGCACACCAGAAAATATTTGCAGCCGTTTCCGAACTGTTTTCCAAATCGGAGCCGGTGGATCTGGTCACCCTCACCAACATGCTGCGCGACCGAAATGAGATAGATGAGATCGGCGGCGCCGCTTACCTGGCCCGTATCGTGGACACCGTACCGTCTGCCATCAATGTGCAGCATTACGCCCGTATCGTGCGTGACAAATCCGCTTTGCGGCGTCTGATTGCCAAAGCCAATGAGATTACCCAGCATTGTTATGAAGATGGTGGAGATCTGGATCAGGTATTGGATTTTGCGGAAGCCTCGGTATTCGAAATATCCGAAGACAAGCACCAGGCGGCCTTTCATCCCATCAGCAAAATCATCGAATCCAATATCGACGCATTGGAAGAGCGCCAGGGTAACAGAGCGCTGGTTACCGGAGTTCCGACCGGATTCACCCAACTGGATCACAAAACCTCCGGGCTGCAGGGATCGGACATGATCATTCTGGCGGCCCGTCCCAGTATGGGTAAAACGGCCCTGGCATTGAATATTGCGCGCAACGCAGCGGTGGACGGCAATGTTCCGGTGGCCATTTTCTCCCTTGAGATGTCCAAAGAGTCGCTGTCCGAACGCATGCTGTGTGCGGAGGCGCGAGTGGATTCCGGCCGCCTGAGGGGTGGCTTCCTCAATCCCGAAGACTGGAACCGCATTACGGAAGCCGCCAGTGCGCTCTCCGAAGCACCCATCTATATAGATGATTCACCTGACATCTCGGCCACCTCCATCCGCACCAAATCACGTCGCCTGAAGATGGACAAAGACCTGGGCCTGATCATCATCGATTATCTCCAGCTCATGAAGGGCCGTGCCGGGACCGAGCGAAGAGATCTGGAAATCTCGGAGATCTCCCGCTCTTTGAAGTTGCTGGCGAAAGAACTCAATGTGCCCGTCATCGCCCTTTCCCAGCTGAACCGCAAGCTGGAGGAGCGCAGCGATAAACGCCCCCAATTGTCGGACCTTCGGGAATCCGGTGCCCTCGAACAGGACGCCGATGTGGTAGCGTTCATCTACCGGGATGAAGTCTACAACAAAGACGAAAACAACCCCAACCGGGGGACCGCCGAACTCATCGTCGCCAAACAACGCAACGGCCCCACCGGCATGGTCCCACTCACCTTCCTGGGCCAGTACACCCGTTTTGAAAACCCCGCATGAAGCAGATCTGGGGCCATACCAAAGGACTGCGCTCCGGCCAACTCAAGCGGATCGAAAATCTCTACCGCAGGCGGATCCAGCCGCACATGCTCATATCGCAGGAGCTGGCCAGGGACACGGCAAGGCTCTCCCATGACATCCAACGCCAGATCGGTCTGCTCATCAACCGAAAAGGACGCGTGGCCTATGTCATCGTCGGCGACCACCACAGCATCCTGATCCCCTCTTTGGAGGACTATCGCATCGCCCCCGGACGGTTGCGGGGCGTTCGTTGTGTGCACACCCACTTAAACGATGCGCCGCTCAACAATGATGACCTCACCGACCTTGCCCTTTTACGCCTGGACCTGATGGCCGCCATCACCATGACCCACAGCGGCGATCCTGATCGCATCCACTGGTCACATGTACTGCCGGGGGAGACTGAGCAGTCCCCGTACGAAATCCGAAAAGCATTACGCCCAAACGAACTCGACATCGATTGCCTCGGCCTCATTCAGGCCTTGGAGCGGGAGCTGTCCCAGCAGAGCGCCGGATTTCGCGCCGATGGCGGAAAGGAACGGGCATTGCTGGTCAGCATCTCCACGGCACCGCGTAATCGGGCCACGGATTCGCTGTCCGAGCTGACTGAACTTTGCCGCTCGGCGGGACTGGAGGTCATCGATACCATCCTGCAGCTGCGGAAAAAAGCCGACACCCGGTTTCTCATCGGACGTGGCAAGCTCCAGGAAATCACCATCCGAGCGATGCAACTCGGGGTGGAGGTTCTCATCTTTGATCAAGAGCTCAATGCTTCTCAAATCAAGTCCATCACCGATCAAGTCGAGCTCAAAGTTATCGACCGTACCCAGTTGATATTGGATATCTTTGCCCAGCACGCCCAGAGCCGTGAGGGGAAACTTCAGGTGGAACTGGCGCAGCTCAGATATCTGCTGCCTCGTCTGGTGACCAAAAACACGGCCATGTCCCGGTTGACCGGCGGTATCGGCGGCAGGGGTCCCGGCGAGACCAAACTCGAGATCAATCGCCGACGGGTTCGTGACAGGATCAACCATCTCAACAAAAAGCTTTCCAAGGTACAGAAACACCGCCTCCAACAACGCAGCCAGCGTCAGCAAAAAGGACTGCCCATCATATCCATTATCGGCTACACCAATGCCGGTAAATCCACGCTCCTCAACACGCTGACCCAAAGCCGTGTACTGGCTGAAAGCAAGCTTTTCGCGACACTGGACCCCACCAGTCGGCGGTTGCGGTTTCCGAAAGACGTCGAAGTGATCATAACCGATACCGTAGGGTTTATACAGGACCTGCCAAAGGAACTCATCGTCGCATTCCGCGCCACTCTCGAAGAGTTGGAGAACGCCGATTTGCTGCTGCATGTGATTGACATCAGCAACCCACGTCATAAGGAGCAAATTCAATCGGTCGAGCGTATTCTCAAAGACCTCGATTTGAATCACATCCCCCAAGTCAGGGGGTTGAATAAGATAGACCTGTCCAGTCCATCGGATGTATCCCAAAGCGCGAAACGTCTGGGTGGTATACCCATCTGTGCACGCGACCCCAAAACCCTGATGCCATTGATCGAGACGTTGTCCAAGCATGTCGAGCAGTTGCCGCACATCGCGACATCACCCGACCCGTGATGGCGTAAGCCCCAACAGGCCGCGCAAACAATGATCCTTGACATTGCCCCCTGAATCCAGCTATTTTTCCGATCTTATGGAAATCGACAGCATCACACAGGTCGCTATCCGAGCCGCTTACAAAGCCGGTGAGGTTTTGAAGCACCATTTCGGTCACCTTGAACAGGTGAAGAAAAAGGGAGATATCGACCTGGTAACGGCCGCGGATCTCGCATCGGAAGAAGCCATCATCAAAGAAATTCGATCGGTTTTTCCAGACCACGCCATCCTGGCTGAAGAGAGCGGTTTTCAGGAAGGCCGCTCGGATAACTGCTGGGTCATAGACCCATTGGATGGCACCACCAATTTCGCTCACGATCTTCCCATTTTTTCCGTTTCGATTGCCTTTTGCCATCGTCAGGAAATACTGGCGGGTTTCGTTTTCAATCCGATCAGCGGAGAATTATTCACCGCCGCCAAAGGCCAGGGAGCCGAACTGAATCAACGCGAGGTTCATGTCTCGGCCACCCCGGCCATGGAAGAGAGCTTGCTGGTGACCGGTTTCCCCTATAATTTGCATCAATCCATACCTGAACTGATGCAGCGATTTCAAAACGTGCTGGGCACCTGTCAGGGCATCCGTCGTCTCGGATCGGCGGCGCTGGATTTGTGTTATGTGGCGTGCGGACGCTTCGATGGATTCTGGGAAGAGAACCTGAGACCTTGGGATACGGCAGCAGGTGTATTGATCGCACAAGAAGCCGGGGGCACTGTAACGGATTTTAATGGCAACCCTTATGAGATGGAGGGGAACCAGATTCTGGCGACCAACGGCCGAGTACACGCGCAAATGCTTGGCCTATTGAATTAAAAGGATACGGAATGAACCAAAATCACAAGGACTTGACCATTGCCTTTGACGGGTCAGATTGCATGGGGACATTTACCAAGGAAGATCGCCAGTGCGCAGCGTACTGCGTTTTGCGATTGCGATGTGCAATAGAAAAAGAACAAAATCTGCGCCTGGAAATGATCGAGGACCTCATTGCCGCAGACAATGAATTGAACGGAAAAATCCAATAGTCGCCCCACATGGGGTTGCAGAGATGCCCCGCCTCACCTTGCCGTTAACAGACATCAATCCGGCAAGCGCTCCGAACACGATGTACCTCAAACGTGTCCTTTGAAACAATGCTTCGTTGGCTTCAGAAACTGCCCGATTCCAATTTCCGGGTAAGATACTCGACCTGGCCTTGAATGGCGCCCCCCTGGTTTAAACCTTTTTCCACCGTGCTGATGGCATGCAGGGCCGTGGCGTGGTAACGGTTGAAACTCTTGCCGATGGCTTGAAGCGGTTGATCCGTATATCGCCGTGAGAGGTACATGGCGACTTGACGGGGCCGTACGATGGACTGTTTTCGCGACCGCGAAATCAGTTCCTTCGGCGATAGCTTGTAGTATTTACACACCAGCTTTTTAATGCCGCCGATGGTGATTTCCCGTGTTAGCTGCACCATGTTCTTGACGACGCTACCGGCCAGTTTGAGATCGATGGGCCTGCCCAGCAACGAGGCTTTTGCCGCAACGCTCATCAAGCCGCTTTTGAGTTGCCTGACGTCCTGGGTCAATTCCGCAGCCAGATATTCCAGAACATCAACTGGAATTTCCCAGTTGTTGGACTTTGCATGTCGCTTTAGGATTTTGAGCCGCAGATTATATTTGGGCGGATCGATGTTGGAAATCAAACCGCCGGTCAGCCGGGATCTCAGATTATCGTTCAGTTTGGGAATTTCACTGGGGGCATAGCAACTGGAAAAGATAATTTTCTTGTTGTCGTTATAGAGCGCGTCGAGGGTATGCGCCAACTCGATCTGCGTCCGGTCCTTGCCGCTCAAGTAGTGGACGTCTTCCAGCAGTAAGACGTCGCAACTTTTGTGGTACTTATTTTTGAACTGGCCGATGGAATTGGTTTTATACGAGGTCACCATTTCATTTGTAAAGTCCTCGGCGGTCATATAATAGACCCGTTCCGTCGGATACTCCTTTAAGATATGATGGCCAACGGCCTGGGAGAGATGACTCTTTCCCATACCGGTTTTAGATAGAAGGAATAAAGAGTGTTGATGGGTGTTGTTTCTTGCCGCCAGCGACAGCGCGGCCGAGTATGCGAAATCGTTGTTCTTTCCAACAACGAACTGGTCGAAGGTATACTCTCTGTGGAGCAGGCGACCATAGTGGGGTTGAATGGACATGTTGGGCAGCGGCAACTGCTCGGCGGCATCCGTTTTCTTCTCTGGTGCATTGTGCTGCGGTGCCACATGAATACTGAGCTGCATCGATCTTCCGCACAAGCGCTGCAATTCTGTGCAAATGATGCTACCGAAATTTTCCGCGACACGTTTTTTGAAAAAATGGTTTGGCGCCAGCACACCGATTTCGTTTTGGTTTATCGTCTTCAGTTCGAGAGGATCAATCCACATACGGTAAGTATGCTTGGGGATTTTTTGCTCCAACGCCGCCTTCGCCTCGTGCCAGATATGCTCCATATAACCAAACCCTGTCAAATAGCTCAATGAGCGGTTGGAACGTGCCGGTAACGTCTTGGTTATCAACACTCCAAGTGTTATGTTATTTATTTCGCGATATTTTGGGTTAACCGAAAGTGTCGGCATCAACTCGAAGAGTATGGTGCTCTTTTATGAAAGAGCCGGCTTGCTGTCAAACCGGAAGACCTGGAATAATTTAACAAGATTCTCACGTTTTCCTAACACTTTCCAACACTCTTTTATTTTTACATTTTTTTTAATTTGACATCGCAACCGCCTTACTATCGCCACATTGTTCAGCTGGGTTTTTCCCTAAGCATTTTAAGCAGATCCACAGTTATGAACAAGGTTGTCAACAACCCGGCACCTCCCAAAAGCTCCTATTATCTCCTCGTTTCTTCTATTTCTTAATTTTTTTCCAATCAAAAACGGAAGCTGATTTTTCTTGCCCGATACCAATTTTCGAGTTGCCATAGCATACCGGTATTCTAGTCAATCGACTCAATACCCGACTCCCGGACGTCTTCACCTTCAGCAATATAGCGCACACGATTTAATCAGTTTACAAAAATGTCACCCGGCGTTATGTGATAGTCAATACCATTGCTGTTATCGAAAAAGGTGCCATTTCGTGAGCATACTTCACCCCTGTGTATCTGCCGTTGACAGCCCCAAGGTTTCCTGATGAAAGCAATAACGATCCGCGGTGCGCGACAGCACAATTTAAAGAATATCGATGTGGACATTCCGCGCGATCAATTGGTGGTCGTGACTGGACTGTCCGGATCGGGGAAATCTACCCTTGCCTTCGATACCCTGTACGCCGAGGGCCAAAGGCGATTTGTGGAATCCTTGTCCGCCTATGCACGACAATTTCTCGAACGGATGGAGAAACCGGACGTCGATCTGATCGAGGGCCTCTCTCCGGCCATCGCCATCGACCAGAAATCCACAGGCCACAATCCCCGATCCACCGTCGGTACGGTCACCGAAATTTACGACTACCTGCGTCTGCTGTACGCCAGGGTCGGCACTGTTCATTGCTACCGTTGCAGGCGTCCAATCACTGCCCAAAGCATCGATCAGATGGTCGGAACGCTGAATGTCCTTCCGACCGGCACCCGCATCATACTGCTAGCCCCCATGGTTCGCAATGCCAGAGGCGACCACTCCAGCTTGATCGGACGTTTGCGAAAAGACGGGTTCGCCAGGATCAGGGTCAATGGCAGCATGATGGATATCGAAAGCGCCGGGCCCCTGCCCCGATCCGAACCACATACCATAGAGGTCGTCGTAGACCGCATGGTCCTGAAGCCCGATCTGCGCAATCGCTTGGCGGACTCGCTTGAATTGGCGCTATCCATCGCCAACGGAACGGCGCTCGCAGAAGCGCAGACGCCGGCCCCCGCAAGCCATCAGGAAATTTTTGAATTCAATGAGACCGCCCATTGTCCGCAATGCAGTATCCGCTGCCCGGAACTGACCCCTGCGAGCTTCTCCTTTAACTCTCCCCACGGGGCGTGCCCCAAGTGTTCTGGATTGGGGACCAGCGCTTGCATCGACCCCGAATTGCTCGTCCCCAATCCGGAATTGTCCCTCAGTGAAGGGGCGGTGGCCCCATGGGCCAAGCACAGCGCCAATGAGTTCCCAGGCGCCGTCAAATCATTGGTCGAGGTCTTCGGTGCAGATCTGCAAACCCCCTTTCGGGATCTCCCTGAAGCCTTTAAACAAGCTTTGTTTTTTGGTCCCAGAGCAAGCGATTGCCCTGCCTCCGCGACGCAGCAGTGCAAGTCATTTGACGGATTGGTCAACCAGCTGGAACGGCGTTATCGGGAAACCGGGTCCCTCAATGTCCGCGAAGAGATCCAACCATTTCTCACCCATCGTGCTTGTTCGGCTTGCCATGGCGGGCGCTTGCGCCCGGAGAGCCTGGCCGTCACCATCGATGGTGTGGCCATTCATGAAGTGACGCGCATGTCCATTGGTCAGGCACTGGCTTTCATAAGAGACCTGCCACTCGACGGACAAAAAGCGGCGATCGCCACAAAAATCAACCGAAAAGTAATTGAGCGGCTGGAATTTTTACAGGATGTCGGGCTCCCATACCTGACCCTGGACCGTACCGCCCACACCCTCTCCGGCGGTGAAAGTCAGCGCATCCGGTTGGCCACCCAGATCGGCACCAAACTTACCGGTGTCCTCTATGTTTTGGATGAACCCAGCATCGGTCTTCATGCCAGGGACACCCACAAATTGCGCCGGACCCTTCTCAAACTGCGCGATTTCGGTAACACCGTGCTTGTGGTGGAGCACGATCCGGAGACCATCATGGCATCGGACTGGGTCATCGATATGGGACCAGGCCCCGGTATCAAAGGGGGCGAAATCGTTTTTGCAGGCCCCCCGCAAATGATGATGCAAAGCCCTGCTTCGATTACTGGACGATATTTAAGCGGTCGCCTGGAGATTCCCATGCCGGCAGTACGGCGCAAGGGAAATGACCTGGCCCTCATCATTATGGGCGCACGGCATAATAATTTGAAAGCGGTCAATGCAACATTTCCCTTGGGAACATTTATTTGCGTGACAGGTGTCTCCGGATCGGGCAAGTCTTCTCTGGTCATCGAAACGCTCTTCAGATCTCTCAGCCGGCATCTGTACGGAACGAAGGGGCCTTGCGGCGCCTGCGGTGAAATTGAAGGCCTGGCGCTCATCGACAAGGTGATAAATGTCGACCAGGCCCCCATCGGCCGAACACCGCGCTCAAACCCGGCGACCTATACGGGTATCCTTGGTTTTATTCGCGATCTTTTTTCCAAGACGCCCGAAGCCCGCATGCGCGGCTTCAAGCCCGGCAGGTTCAGTTCTAACATAAAAGGCGGGCGGTGCGAGTCATGCAAAGGGGATGGCATCGTAAAGATCGAGATGCATTTTCTTCCCGATATTTATGTCCCCTGCGATGTATGCCGGGGAAAGTGCTACAATCGCGAGACGCTGGAAATCCGATATAAGGGTAAAAATATCGCCGAAATCCTTGATATGACGGTAAACCAGGCCCTGGCATTGTTCAAACGCATCGGCCCCATTAGAGACCGTCTGTCCACCCTGATCGATGTTGGACTCGGGTACATCCATCTTGGCCAGCCCGCAACCACCCTTTCAGGCGGTGAGGCCCAACGGGTAAAACTGGCGCGGGAGCTCGGCAAGCGCGCAACCGGCCGAACCCTTTATATCCTTGACGAACCGACAACAGGTCTGCATATGGAAGATATCAACAAACTGCTGCTGGTCCTCAATCGTCTGGTGGACGCCGGCAATACAGTGGTTGTCATCGAACACAACATGGATGTCATCAAATCAGCGGACCACATCATCGATTTAGGACCGGAGGGGGGCGATGGCGGTGGTTTTATCATCGCCACCGGCACGCCGGAAGAGTTGGCGTATTCTGAAAACAGCTATACCGGACAACACTTGAAACCGCTTTTCAAGCTTTGATGAAGGACAGCGACGTTGCGCCAGGAGGACAAACCGATCGAGGTCAATATCAGGAAGCCGTTTTTCGGCAGACGAAAAATCTCCATTGCGGCATCCCACCGAGATGACACGTCTTTGCATAGCATTTGCCGGAACATCGATGCTTATTTTCGATCGACCGACAGCCGCATTCTCAAGAACGACCATTCCTCAACTGTGCTGAGCGTGCACGCAGATCACCAGTTGAACGTTGTCCTGCGCCGGGACAATTTTAAAAGAATAACGACCTATTTAAAAAGACTCATTCGAAAAAGCAGATCACGCAAGATCTGGGAAAAGGGCCGGTCGATGAAGAAATTCGGTTTGAAAACCATCGACCCTATCGCTTTGGTAGAGGATTACCAGTTCCTTATTCGAACGGCCTCTTATGTGGTATGTGCGTATATTGGCGGCTTGCCACTTGGAAAGTATTTCAGCCATCCCGACATTCCGGAGGATAAGAAGCGTGCCATCGCGCACAAACTGGTACAGGATATCGACCAATGGCATGCGCTGGGGGTCGCCCATGGAGACCCGAAAGCCTCTAATATTCTGATCGAACAAGATGATATCTATTTAATAGATGTAGAGGATATTAAATTCCCCAAAACCAATTATTCAAGAAAGCATGCCATAACAAGAGACAAATACATTATTTTGCACAATTGGCAAAAACATCCGCCATACAGAGACGCATGGATCAGAAAATTCGTGCTGAAAGATCAATTCGGAAAACACTATTTCGGTCGGCGCCTGGTTAAAAAATTCTGGAAGGATGAATACCCAATCCTTGCCCGATCTTTTTCCAAGGGTGTGGATGCAGGCAAGCTGTTGGAAAGTATTCATTCCGATAGCGCCGTTTTCCGATGGCTCAATTGGTTTTCCTGCCGCCGGAGTGCAGTTGATCCACAGAAAAAAGGCGCCTATGATTGCATCGTTTCCCAAAGAGCCTTTTGGGGTGCCAGAACATTGAGCGCCTATTTCCAAAAGAAAAGAGTTCCCCAAAAGGGTGTTTTTTCGATGGCGCTGGCTTTGAGGATTTGTGGCTTTTTGTTACCCGATATCGTCGACGCAGGAGTTCTCAAAGGTCTTGAATACGTCGTTTTTGACAATACCTCGGCCCGACCGGTCCAGGCTGTATGGAAAAAGCTCCCCGAAAACAGTTCTCTGCAAAACGACTTCATCACTAAATTGGCCGAAGAAATTGGATGTTTGCACGCACTCGGCTTTATTGGGGTAATTCAGTCCCTCGATTCAATCTTTGTGAGAGAAGAGCACAATTCTTTCGATGTGGGATTTAAACTCAACTGTGCCGTACGGTATTATCCCGGCCGAAATAGCAACCGGTTGGTCAACGAGACCGATATAATCGAAGCTGATTTCTTATCTCGTATTCCTTCCCGGGAGTCCAGTCTGTTTTGGGGCAAATACAAAGAGATCGTCGGTTAGCCCCACCTTGTCTTTTTACAGGCGAATACATTGCGGTTCCGGGCCATAATAGCGGACTTTATCCGCTTGCGCCAAAAGCAGGCTCTTTCTCCTCGCCACGGAGATGATCTCGTCATTTCCAACCGGAATTGCCAACCCTGATTTTTCGTAGACCCGTAAACCTTCTCTGATCTGCATCACATCGTCGATTTCCATAAAAATGCCGGCAAGGATGTTGACCAGATCTGTAACCTGCCCTTTCTCTGAAATCGGTTTCGACTTGTCGATGTCAATGGAATAAATTTTGTCATTCAGGCCGATAAAATTGACCAAATGGGCATCACCATGGGTTATACCTGCTCGATGTATCGTGGATATGGCCGAAAAGATCTTTGCGATCCATTGAGTTTTTCTGGTCTCATGGAGCAATAGCTGGACGGATGGTGCATCGAGGGCTTCGACCACAAACAGCCCACGATGTCGGATGCCGAGTTTCCATTCTTCTCCAAAGGCCAAGACCTCAGGCACCGGCAACCCCAACCGCAGAAATTTAAGATAAGCATTTCCTTCTTTGGAAGCATATCGTGGAAGCAGCCTTCTCAAAGGATGGGTTCTACGGAATCCGCGGGACTGGCAATCCGTATGGGCATATACCTTTACAAATGCTTGACCATCGGGACTGGTTGCAGGCAACTGTACATAGGCCCTTGATCTGTTGGGTGCATAGGAAACGGCAGGCAGGCGGTGCAAAGACGCGATCAAGTGCTTCAGCCAATCCGGATCCAACGCTTCGTGTTTGAGGAGTTTGAAATTGGCGATTTTTATTTTATGATAATTCAGGGTCACCATCGGGATTGCTTTTTTCTATGCCGAAGGGCGTGTAGATGAGTTTTTCTCTCTTCGTCTGTTCGAATATCGGTTTGTTAGCAGCGTCCCCCCTCTCGATCAGCGCATGGTATCGATGATATAAAATTGCTATATTCTTTAAATTTTTTACCCCCACGCCGTTGAGTCTCAATCGATATTCAACGTCGGTATCCTCTCCGGTCGAAGGACCGCAGTAGCGCTCGTCAAAACCGTTGATGGCAACCAGGTCCGTCTTGTTGAAAGACATGTTGCACCCTTTGAGGCCCCTGACCTTTCTGTTAAACAGCTTTCTCATCAGCCGATTCCTGATGTAAAAACCCATTTCAACATTTCTGGCCTTTCCCAGGAAACCGTCCAGGATCAATTGCCGGAACAAGATCCCCTGCAGGGCGCCATCTTTAACCAGATCAGGTGTCAAGGATTGCGTGACCCTTTTCGACATGTTCACCCTCCGCCCGGTCAGGGCCACCCGGTCTTGCCTGTTGGCATAGTGCTCTTCAATAAATTTCGGATGGGGGATGCAGTCCCCGTCGATAAATATCAGGTAATCTGTACTGCTGGCCTTAATGGCGCGGTTCAATATAGTGGTTTTCCTGAACCCCCTATCTTCGTGCCACACGTGCTTGACGGTCAATGGACAGCGGTCAATCAATCCTCGGACTGTTTCAACGACACGGGGATTGGAACCGTCATCGGCAATGATGACCTCGAAATCCTCAAAAGATTGAATTTCAAGCGCCGCCAGAATAAGTTCGAGAAAAACCGCGTTGTTGTAGAATGACACAACAAGGGAAAGGCGATGATCAGCCTGTTGGTTTTGGCTTCTAACTTCTTTCAATTCACTATTGCCTCGCGTAGATTGGCAGTACGTTAGCAAACGGCTTCGACTATTAATACATTGAGTTGATCCTGTCAATCTCGACATCGCTTTCATCGCCAAATAAAGTAGTTGAATTGGGTATTTACAAGACACACCGGTATTTGCTAATTTATCCACAGCGATTTTCGACCCGACGGAATGCGTCTTCTCAAAACGTAATAAGATTGAGACTTTCATGGCTAAACGGTTCACTGGCGAAAAATACAAACATTTCAACCGATATGGTGCGAAATTTCTTTATGCCTTTTTTTCTCTTCTGGGAGCGATTCCGAGACGACATGCGCGCAGCACCGCCGATGTAATCGGCCGGATCTGGTTCGCACTGGACCGGCCGCACCGCAAGGTGGCCCTGGACAATTTGAAAACCGCGTTTGGTGATGAGAAAAACGAAGCCGAACGGCGACAAATCGCAAAAACCGCATTTGGCAATATTGCCATGATTCCATTCGAAATCGGGTGGTCTCTCGGCTTGGAAATGGATGAAATCTTAGGGCACTGCCGTATCGAAGGATTGGAACATATCCGCGCGGCGCATGCCAAAGGAAAAGGCGTTTTGGTCCTGGGGCTTCACCTTGGGAACTGGGAACTGCTGCCTGCCATCTCTTCATCCTTCGGTTACCAAATCAATATGATCTATCGTCCCCTGGATTTTACACCGGCCGATATTTTCTTCCTGAACTATCGACGCCGTTTCGGCGGCAGGCCGATTGCCAAGAAAAAATCCATGCGGAAACTGATCAGCGCTTTGAGAGAAAAAGCTTGCGTTGGAATTCTCCTCGATCAGGATCCACGTCGGGCAGCCGGAATTTTTGTCGATTTCTTTGGCAAACCGACCTGCACCAATAAAGGCATGGCCCAGTTGGCCATGAAAACCAGGGCACCCGTACTTCCCATATTTTCGGCTCGCCAGGGGACTGAGTTTGTAGCCTATATCGGTCCGGAAATTCCGCTGATCGATACCGGACATAAAGAAAGCGACCTCCATAAAAACACAGAGGCCTACAACATGGCTTTGGAACGCATCATCAGGCAATACCCCGATCAATGGCTCTGGATGCACAAACGGTGGAAAACCAGACTCATACCAAGAACCCCGCCGCCGCAATAGCGTGTCCGAACCGCAGAATATCGAACAAGGAACGTCGAATGTCGAAGTGGTGAGTCGCTACGCTCCGTCATCTATGATCTAACCTTATCTCGACATTCTGCGGTTCCTTGTTCGATATTCATCATTCCATTGCTGCGGCGCCTGCTCTATTGCACTACTCAGATTCAATGAACCGGCAAAAGGTCCGTATATTTCCAAATAAAAGAACCCCTTTCCGTTGCCGGAAAGGGGTTCTTTAAAAACGAGAGCCTGAAAACTTATTTGGCCAGCTCCATAATGGCTTCCAACGCAGGCAGTTTACCAATCAGCATCAGAGAAATAACCAGCGCATAGATACAAAGAGACTCGATCATGGCCAGACCGATGAGCATGGTTACGGTGACTTTACCAGAGGATTCCGGATTGCGGGCAATGCCCTCAACAGCGGATTTGAGGCCGAGGCCCTGTCCAATACCGCAACCGAAAGCGGCAATCGCAATACCAAAACCAGCTGCCGTCGCACATGCCATAAAAAGTTCAACAATACTCATTAATTCTTCCTCCTTTAAATGTGATATAAATCGGCTTCTTCCTTTACTTCATTATTGATCTGCTCATTCAGAGCTGATGAACGCAAGATTAGTGCGCATGCTCCATTGCTCCGCTGAAGTAGATAATGGAGAGCAAAAAGAACACAAAGGCCTGCACAAAGGCCACAAAGATACCCAACGCCATGATCGGAAGTGGCGCCAGAAACATACCCGCCAGCAGGAATAATATACTCAACACGATTTCATGCCCCATCATATTGCCAAAGAGACGGAAGGTCAGGGAGAGTATTCTCGCCAGATGTCCAATGATCTCAATAATAAAAATCAACGGCGCCAACCACCATACCGGCCCCAGGAAATGCTTGATGTATTTTACGCCGTGGTATTTGACACCGATAATGTGGGTGAACACCACTACCACCAGAGCACAGCTCAGTGTCGTGTTGATGTTGGCGGTCGGCGGAAACAATCCGGGTACGATGCCGATCAGGTTGCTGACAAAAATGTAGAGAAAAATGGTGGCAGCCAGCGGCAGGAGCCAGCGCCCCTCCTCTCCGGTGACGTCAACCATGAACTCCTCAATGCCGGATACGATAACCTCGAAAAGGTTTTGCATCCTGCCAGGCACCATGCTGAGCCCTTTGGCTGCAATAGCCCCGCAGACGATCAGCACGATCATCACGAACCAAGAGTAGATAATATGGGTACCCGCATGCGCAAAGTGGCCCAGTCCAATGGCCTCGAACAATTTGACAAACAATAGCCAGGGATGCTCCATCCTTAACCTGCCTACTTCGTGATAAGTTGCCGCACTTCATTCAGGGTCGCAAACATCATACTTGCCACCACGACGGATAATCCTGCAATCAACCCCATGGGATCTACGTGCTTGGAGATCATCAGCAGGTAGATGATGATTGCAGTGATCAGAAATCTGAAATAATATTTTGCAATGACGCCTCTGACAGAGGCGATATGGGGCGGGGTCAATGCTTTTCGCAGGGTTTTGGCCAGCAGGTGGAAATTAACGGTGACGATCAATCCACCGGCTGCGATGCCGAGGCCGACCCGGGTCGAAAAGTGGGAAAAGCCGACGGCGCTTGCCGCGATCAGCAGAATCCAATTGGAATAGGTCACAAAGTTGAGAATACGTTTCTGTGTGTCCACAAGCCGGCTTTCGTCGGTTTAGAAATCTCTCAGTTTTTTAATGGCCAGTCCGATGTTTCGAACGGCCGCCGCCACACCCAGAACAAAAAATATTATGGTCAACCACGGTGTGGTGTCCCATCTTCCATCAAGGTAGCGCCCGACGCCGTATCCGATGAAGATCGACAGGGCCACTTGAAGTCCCAGACTGCTGAAATACGCTAATTCCCTGATGTACCGCCAGTCTCTTTTTTTCAAAATCAGTTCGTTAACCTGATGCGGTTAGTTGCGGATTCAACCCCCATCATGCTGTCCTGCCGCAACTAGAAGACGGCAGAACTAACATAGGCGCATGGCCAAGTCAATGAAAATCACCGCTGTCACCATCTGATATCCAGGGCATCAAACACCGGTCCGTGAACGCAGGCGTGCAGATAAACATCCTGGTTCTTTTGCGATTCCACTGCACAGCCGAGGCAGGCGCCTAGACCGCATGCCATGAGGGTCTCGATGGAGACCTGGCAGGGTGTTCCGGTACGCTCCGCAATGCCGGCCACGCAGGCCAGCATGCCATGGGGGCCGCAAGCGTAGACCATGTCCGGGGCATGCTCCGCTATGGCCTGTTCCAGTGGATCGGTGATCAGGCACTGATCCCCCGCGGTGCCGTCGTCGGTGGTGATGGTCACGGCAATGCCATGGCGTTCGAAGTCCTCTCGGCATAGCAGATCCTGTCGGCTCTGACCGCCCAGAAAGAGCCGCATTCGATCGGCCGGTACACCGCGCCTGATCAGTTCATCCGCCAGAAAACGAATGGGAGCGATGCCGATGCCGCCGCCGGCCAGGTAAATGCGTTCCTGGCCTGGTTTTAACCGGAATCCATGTCCCAAAGGACCGATCACATTGAGGGGGGCGCCCGGCGCCAGCCGACCCAGCAGCTGCGTACCGGCGCCGACCACCTTGATCAACAGCTCAATGCCCTGGAATCCCCCGCCGTTTCTGACTATGCCGCTGATGGAAAAAGGCCGCCGGAGCAGGGGTTTCTCTCCCACACCGACCTTGACCATGACAAATTGACCGGGCACCGCCTTGGCGAACTCGGCGCCCGTTCTCAGTGCCAGATGAAAACAGTCCGCGCCAACCGGGCGGTTCCACATGACCTCGGTTTCTTGCTGAATCATCTTTCTCTGCCCTCCGCCGGTTCAATACCGACCACCGCAGCGAATCGTCCGGTTCGCTTTTCGCCGCGATATGAAAAGAATAGATGCGGGTTACACCGGGTGCAAAATCCGGAGGTGCTGATATGATCTGCTCGTACGCCGGCACTCGCCATCTGGTCCCGGCTGGCTTGCCAGAAATCGAACCGCAGCTTCTCGTCACGGTATTTCCAAAACGAATCCGGCAATTCATCGGCGTAGTGGATGAATTCGGCGCAACACGGGCCCAGCGAAGGACCGATAGCACACATCAGGTCCTCCGGCCGGCAGCCAAAGTCATCGCCCATCCGGCGGATGGTCGATCCGATGATGTTCTGAATACTGCCCCGCCACCCGGAGTGAACATTGGCCACGACCCGCTTCACCGGATCGATGATCAGGACGGGTTGGCAATCCGCCACCAGTATCACCAGGGCCGCCCCTTCCGCATCGGTGATCAGGGCGTCCCCATCCAGCTGAAAGCTTTCCGATGTGGCCAATGGACCCGGGCGCGCATCACTTCTGAGAACACCGATCTGCCTGCCGTGCACCTGGCGGGCGTATACACTGTCCAGACCTTTTCCAAATGTGGCGAGCATCCTGCGGCGATTGGATTGGGCCAAGTCCGCGGGGGTGCCGTCGGCCATGCCCAGGTTGAACATCTCGGTGCTTTGTCCGTTAGACACTTCACGCAGGAAGACACCGTGAAAGAAACCGGGGAGTGCCGACAGCTCCGGAAATTGGAGGCGATATATTCCGTTGTCTTGAATCAGCCGCATCGGTATGCCCTCGTCAAATGATCACCCGTTTGTCTTCCTTCATCCCAGTATCCCAGCCCGATCGTCGTCGCATCCGTCAGACGGCCCGCGCCAGGGTCAAAACATCCACAGCAGCTGCGCCGGCTTCCAGCAACGCCTTTGAGCATTCGGCGGCCGTCGCGCCCGTGGTCAGCACATCATCGACCAACAGGATATGTCGACCATCGATCGGTTTGCCGCGAGGAACAACGAAGGCACCCCTCTGATTTTCCGCGCGCGCATGCTTATCGAGTCCCGGTTGAGCGGATGTTGGACGCCTGCGCACCAGGACATGATCCGCAATCCGGCCGGCGTTCAAGGAGACGCCTGCGTCGGCTGCATACCGGGGCCAATTGCGCAGCAGCAGAGCCGCCTGGTTAAACCCTCGCCGGTATCGCCGGTACCAGTGCAATGGTACCGGAATAATCAGATCGAACACCATGGGATCGTAGTGGTGTACCAGCGTTCTCCACAGCAGCTTCCCAAAGGGCAGCGCCAGTTCGGTGCGCCCCTGGTACTTGTAATGGTGGATCAGTGTTTTCAGCGGTTGATCATAAGCGCCCGCCGCCCGTGCCGCCGTAAATGCCATGGGGTGCCGCAGGCATTCAGGGCACGTGTGATCGACCCCGTGATCGGTCTGGTACGGCCGCCCACAGTCCGGGCATAGCGGATGATCGACAGGCGTAAACCTTCCAGCACAATCCGGGCAGATATAGGGCGCCATCAACCGGCCAAAAGAGATCTGCGCTTTGCTTTGAACCGGGTGAGCGACGTTCTCCAGCGGCCTGTACAACGCCTCGCATTGCCAGCAGCGCAATGGAAAAACCGCATCGACGCCGATGCGGACGAGTCGGTTCACCCCTTTGACCAGAAGTTTTCCACCACCCATCCCAACATCCTCAGCTGCAGCTGGACATGTGCTATTTTTTCAGCCGCTCCACGATTGCTGCGGCAAAGGCCGAACATTTGACTTCTGTCGCCCCTATGATCTGTCGCGCCAGATCATAGGTCACCACACCGTCCCGGACGGTCTCTTGCAGAGCAACGCGAATCTGTTCGGCTGCCTCGGTCCACCCCATATGATCGAGCATCATGGCGCCGGAGAGAATCAGAGAACTGGGATTCACCTTGTCCAGACCGGCATACTTGGGCGCCGTGCCATGTGTGGCCTCAAAAACCGCGCATTTTTCACCGATGTTGGCACCCGGTGCCATCCCGAGTCCGCCAACCTGGGCCGCCAGCGCGTCAGAAATGTAATCGCCATTCAGATTAGGCGTGGCGATCACGGCAAATTCATCCGGCCGCAGAAGAACTTGCTGGAACAGCATGTCGGCGATGCGATCTTTGATGACCACCTTGCCTTCCGGACGTTGACCGTCATATTTGTCCCACAGCTCGGCCTCGGTGATGGTGTGGTCGCCGAACCGCTCCTTGGCGACTTCGTACCCCCACTGGCTGAAAGCCCCTTCGGTGAACTTCATGATATTGCCCTTATGCATCAATGTCACGCTGGGGCGTTTCAGTTCGATGGCATAAGCGATGGCTTTGGCAACCAGGCGTTTGGTTTTCTCCTCGCTGATCGGTTTGATGCCGATGCCGGTATTGCTGCCCAGGGAGGTCCCCATCTCTTTATTGAGAAAGTCGATCACCTTCCCGGCCTCATCACTTTTGGCCGACCACTCGACACCGAGATAAATATCTTCCGTGTTTTCTCGAAATACCACCATATCGATTTTTTCCGGCGCCTTCATGGGACTTGGAACCGGATCGATATATCGCACCGGTCGCACGCATGCATACAGATCGAGTTTTTGTCGGATGGCCACGTTCAAACTGCGAATACCGGTTCCCACCGGTGTGGTCATGGGGCCTTTGATGGCAACGACATGCTCTACGATGGTGTTGAGCGCATCGTCCGACAGCCAATCGCCGGTTTTTTCAAATCCCTTTTCACCCACCAGCAACTCCAGCCATTCGATCCTGCGTTTACCGCCATAAGCGGCGTCCACGGCCTTGTCGATGACCAACTGGGTGGCCGGCCAGATATCGCGGCCGATACCGTCTCCTTCGATAAAGGGAATGATGGGGACATCGGGGACTTGTAACTGACCTTGTTCGGTCAGGGTGATTTTCTGGGCTTGCGCATTATTCATTGTCTCTGTCTACCTCCTTTTCAATACGTCATGGAGCGGCGGAGCGACTCTGCCCGGGCGCTCTTTAGATGCGCCTGGTCCGACTCCTTCCATTTTTTGATGGTGCATCTAATTATAACCACTTGGCGGTCTTGGCAACCATCGATGTCATCCGGGCGATGTGACCGTCAGCCCTGCCGTTGTCGAAAGGCCTCGTATATGATCACTGCGGCGGCAACGGATGCGTTGAGCGATCCGATGGGGCCTGTTTGCGGTACGCTGATCAGGAAGTCGCACTGTTTCTTCACCAATGGCCTGATTCCCTTTTCCTCCCCGCCGATTACAATGGCCGAAGGGCCATCGAGATCGGCCCGGAAAACCGAGTCGGGACTGTTCTGGTCCGCACCTGTCAGCCAGATTTCCCTCTGCTTGATACGCTTCAAGGTGTCGGCCATATTGGTCACATACGCCACATGCATATGTTCAAACGCACCGGCAGATGCCCTGCTCACCGCAGCCGAAGGCGGCGCCGAATGTTTCTTGGGCAACAGAACGCCATGAACCCCGGCGCAATGCGCCGTTCGCACGATGGCGCCTAGATTCTGGGGATCAACGATCTGATCCAATGCCAGGAGGAAGGGGGCCTGTGCATCGGCCTCGGCCCGTTCCAGGATCGTCTCCAGCGAACTCAGCGGGTACGGTGACACCTGGGCGCAGATCCCCTGGTGCCGCTTATGCCCGACCATGGCGTTGAGCTGCTGGGGACTCGTCCCGATAATGTTGACACCACATTGGCGGGCGAGTCGCATCAGCGCCTCTTCCCGTGACCGAATCCTTTCCAGCACCAGATGCAGCGTCTCTACCTTGCGGCGGCCTGCCCGCAAGGCTTCGAAAACCGGGTGATACCCCCACAAGTGGTCGCGCTCCGCCATGTTCGATTACCCGTCGCTCTCGGCGGCCAGATACTGCGCCACCAGTGCTTTTAGCTGCTCGATGGAGTTATCAAGATCCTCATTGACCAGAACGTGTCGGCACAACCCTTTCTTGGCGATCTCCTCGCGGGCGTTGGACAGGCGCAACGCGATGGTATCCTCGCCATCGGTACCCCTGGCGCGCAATCTTCTTTCCAGTTCCTCCATCGAGGGGGGCATGATAAAAATGGTGATGGCATAAGGAAAACGCTGCACCATCTGTTGTGCCCCCTGAAGATCGATATCCATCAGGATATGGCCTCCGCTGCGCAGCATTCGATCGATCCAACGCGCCGACGTACCGTAAAAGTTGCCATGAACGTTGGCCCACTCCGCCCACCGGCCTTGGGCAATACCCGCTTCAAATTCCTCTGCGGAGATAAAATGATAGTCCCTTCCCTCCTGCTCACCCTGCCGCGGCGCTCGCGTGGTGTACGAGACCGAATAGGCCAACTCAGGATGGTACCGGCGCAGTGCTTCGCACAATGTCGACTTGCCGGCACCGGATGGGGCGGAAAAAATAAAAAGACGGCCGGTTGGGCGACCGGCCGAAGTACCTTCATGATCTGTATCAATTGGATGCTCAGGTGTCGCCATGGTTAGCTGCCGGACTCCTTGAGCGTCTCGAAACGCTGGGAGATGGTCTCGGCCTGGATGGCCGACAACACGATATGATTGCTGTCCATGATGATAATCGAGCGTGTTCGTCGTCCATGGGTGGCATCCACTAGATGCTTCTCGTCGCGAGCTTCATCCTTGAGGCGCTTCATCGGCGCCGAATTAGGTGATACTATGGCGACAACGCGCTCGGCGACGACCGTATTGCCAAAACCGATATTGAGCAGATTCTTTTCCATCCCGTACCCTCTATCATTCAAGATTCCCAGGCAAATTTGCGATAACCGATTCAGGCGAAGCCCAGCATGAAATATCCATTATCCTAACCCAAACCGGCGACCGCGGAGCAACAGCGCCCAACAAAGTTCGGGCTTTATCGATTATTCGATATTTTGCACCTGTTCGCGCAATTTCTCTATTTCCGATTTAACATCGACTATCATGTGGGCAGCCGTGGCCTGTCCCACCTTGGCCCCCATGGTATTAAACTCCCGATTGAATTCCTGCAACAAAAAATTGAGCTTTCGGCCAGCCGGTTCCTCGCCGGCCATGATACTTTTGAACTGCTTGATGTGGCTTTTAGCCCGGACGATCTCCTCCGAGATATCGCTGCGCTCGGCCAACAGGCATGCCTCCTGGGCAATGCGCGATGGATCGAGTTCCACGATCCCCTTGGTCAGTGCTTCCACGCGGGATTGCAGCTTTTCGCGGTACTTCTCAGGCATGTCTTGAACCGACTTTTCAATGTCATGCAGATTCAGCTCAATATGGTTGAGCCGTTCATTAAAGTCTTTGCCAATGAAGGCCCCTTCCTCCCGTCGCATCTTGTCGACATGCTCAGCGGATTTTCGGACAGCCGATTCGATGAGCGGCCAATGTGCATCTATATCGGTCTGGATTTCAGAGGCTTGAATGACACCCGGCACATTGAGAAGGTGCTCAACCGATAGAGTTGCATCCGCGAGTTGAAGATCGTCCACGAGTTGCTTGTAGGCTTCCAGATAGGCTCTGGCACGAACGGGCTCCGCTTCGTACCGAAGTTCGTGCTTTGAAGCATCCCTGACCGTAAGGCGCACCTCCACCCGCCCGCGTACGAGTGTCTGCGAAATATGCTCCTTGATTTTTTCTTCCAGGCTTGCATATCCCATGGGCAACCGCAATGCCATGTCGAGATGTCGGCTGTTGTAGGTGCGCATCTCAACAGTGACGGTTAGCTCACCTTCAATCTCCTCAACAAAAGAATAGGCGGTCATGCTCTTTAGCATTGAATCTCACTCCCCGATTTGATGCACAAGATAGCCGGTACCGGCTTTTCATGTGTCATGATTCCCGACGGCGCAGATCCGCACCATATTTTTGCCTGACGCGTGTCAGAAAGGAAATCATTTCGGCCTCGGCGTAGTCCGGATAGGTCCAGGGGAGGCTTTGAAATGTACCCTTCTGGTATATGAGGGTCAGATCCGCATATATTCCCGATCCGATATAGATCCGATGCGTGTAATCTTTTCCTGTGGCCAGCACGAATCTGGCATTCAGCAGGTATCCAGGGTCTATGTTAACGGATCGCTTGTTCTCGATGGTATAGGATGCTTCCAGTCTATTGGTTTCCAATTTCACCCGTGACAGTTCCCGCTGTGCGATGAGGCCCTTGAAAGAAAACATCCTCCGGTACAACGGTTTTCCCATCTCGACGGTATAGTAATCGGTAAAATCAAAATTCATCCAATCACTGACCATGTCGATGCGGCCGAAATTTTTTTCCAGGCGGCCGGCAATGTCCGTCAGCAGATCTTTACTGTTCAACAAGATCCCAACAACCAGCTTTGCCGGTTTTGCTTCCAGCGGGATACTCATGATCGACAACTTCTTGATATGCCATTCGGTATTGCAGACCATGGTGCCGACATTAAAATCCACCTAATCAATGGGAACCGCTTCATCGATCAGCATGATGGGTATATCGTCACGGATTTCATATTTGAGTTTACAAGCGGCACAAATCAGTCCATCCTTTCCGTCGCTCATATGGATATCCCCTTTGCACTTGGGGCAGACGAGTATTTGCAGCAGCTCTTCGTGAATCGCCATCTCAATCTCCTTGCGTTGAATCCATGCGTCACTTCGGATCTACGGATATGGCACCCATGTGGAACCTTTCTCGACGGTAAGTTTCCATATTTCGATTCAAAGTGCAATCTTCAAAATGCGTGTGCGATATCCTTTACGGGTTGCGGCAGGATACAACGCACTATTTTCGCGTCGGTATCGTAAAAAAAAGATACCGACCATTATTTTTCGGCCCTATAACCCAGAACAAGGTTGCGGTAATTGGACCGGCAGCATGCTCGTCAAGAGGTCTTTGGGGCCGGCATTAACGCACCATCTCTTCTTATGGGGTAAAGATCCATTTTTTTCAATGGGCCCCACACCCATCCCCCATCTGAATTTTAAGTTGGCGCAACGCGCTTTATTTGATAGAGATTTGTTTAAGTTGACCAAGGCAATTGTCGGTTCGCACCACCCCGAATATAAAGGAAGCAGATATGCATCTTAAAAAACGAATCATGATCACCGGTGGATGCGGATTCCTGGGTTCGCATTTATGCGAGCGTTTGGTCGAGCAGGACCATGAAGTTTTATGTGTCGACAATTGTTTTACAGGTACGAAGCGGCACATACGCCACCTGTTGGATCACCCCAATTTCGAGTTCATGCGACACGACATTACCTTCCCGATTTACATCGAAGCCGATCAGATCTACAACCTGGCTTGCCCCGCTTCACCTATCCATTATCAATTCGACCCTGTGCAAACGACCAAGACCAGCGTGCACGGCGCCATTAATGTCTTAGGACTGGCCAAACGCATTAAAGCAACCATATTGCAAGCCTCAACGAGTGAAGTTTATGGCGACCCTGAAATCCACCCCCAACCCGAGTCATACTGGGGCCGTGTCAATCCCTTGGGACCGCGGGCATGTTATGATGAAGGTAAGCGATGTGCCGAAACGCTCTTTTTTGATTATCACCGCCAGCACCACCTCAAAATAAAAGTGGCGCGAATCTTCAACACATATGGCCCGCGCATGCACCCCAACGATGGGCGCGTGGTGAGCAATTTTATCGTCCAGGCCCTTAAGAACCAGTCCATCACCATTTACGGTGACGGCAGTCAAACCCGCTCCTTTTGCTATGTGGATGACCTGGTGGACGGCCTCATCCGGTTAATGAACAGCAAAGAAGAGGTGACCGGCCCCATCAATCTAGGCAACCCGAGGGAATTGACGATTCTGGAACTGGCGCAGAAAGTCATCGACCTCACCGGCTCCAAAACAAAAATCATTCATAAGGAGCTGCCGGCGGATGACCCCAGAAAACGTCAACCCGATATCACCCTTGCCCGGAAACTGCTTGACTGGAAGCCTTTGATGCCGTTGGAGGAGGGATTAACACGGACCATCGCCTATTTTGAAGCCTTGTTGGCGGAGTAAAAGCAAAACCGTCTTGAATACGATGTCAAACATCTGTTTCTTCAATACAACCAGATTCTGGGGAGGTGGTGAGAAATGGCATTTTGAAACCGCCGCCTACTTGTCCGCAAAAGGGCACCACGTCTTTTTTATTGCACACCCCAAAGGTGAGCTCAACAAACGAATTCGCCGAATACCTGTCGAAGCATTCCCATTGGCCGTATCCAATCTCAGCTTTTTAAACCTATGGAAGATGCGAAAACTGATCTCTTTTCTTCGTTCAAAGCGCATCCAAACGGTCGTCTTCAACGCCTCCTCCGATGTTAAGATCGGCGCAATCGCCGCACGGATTGCCGGGGTAAAAGCGATTGTCTATCGACGAGGGATTGCCTCCCCCGTAAAGAACACCTGGTTGAACCGGCAACTCTACGGCAGGATTGTGACCCATTTGCTGACGAATTCGAATGAAACCGCCAGAGCACTGCTTCGTTACCTGAAAGCGCCGAACGCCACCGGACGAGTTCGTACGATATACAATGGCATCGATATATCTCACTTTTCACCTGCATGCGACGACGACGTTGCCCCTGATCCGTTGCGGCGCAACGTCATCATCGGCAGTGCCGGTAGATTGATCGAGCTGAAAGGTCATCGCTTCCTTATTGATTTGGCCGCCATGCTTAAGAAGCAAAAACTTGACTTTAAAATTCGTATCGCCGGCAAGGGCCCTTTGCGGGATTCTCTGCAAAACCAAATCGACGAACTTGGTTTGGGCGATGTGGTGCAGTTGCTGGGGTTCGTGTCCGATATGCGGACTTTTTTGCAGAAGGCGGATATATTTCTATTCCCGTCTCAATTGGAAGGCTTTGGATATGCTGTCGTTGAGGCCATGTCCGCAGCGCTTCCGGTTGTCGCATTTGACACCGGCAGCATTCCTGAAATCATCGAAAATGGAGAAACCGGATTTCTTGTGCCGCCCAACGATCTGGAAGGCCTGGCCCAAAAAACGATGCTGCTTGCACAAGATTCAAAGTTTCGGAAGCAAATGGGCAAAAAGGGACAGGAACGAGCGCAGCGCATGTTCGATCAAGAAATGCAATGCCGAAAACTGGAAGCCTATTTGTGCCGTGAAGTCCTGGCCGAACGTCAGCCGTAACCCGACCTGTCACTTAACAGCGATGCGATCACATTACGGTTTCTCATCGTGCAGATGCGACAGGTTGCTCGGCCTCTTCGATCCAAGCACCCTCAGCTCATAGAGCTTGGCTTCTCTGAGAAAAGAGGAGTAAGCAGAACTGACGGCAATAATGAATCCCTGGGTACCGTCCAGAAAACCAAGCTTAAGCAGATACATTTCAACCAGCTTGCTGATCGGTTTGAACAACAGCCGCCATAAATGATACCGCTTGCCCTTGTCGTACCGCGTCAGGGCCACGATGCTCGAGAACTTGTTGATGGTATCCACTTGGTGGGACAAATCCTTAGCCGTCAGGTGCAGCAGATCTCCTTTGATCTTACCGCCTTTGCCTTTCAGGATCAGCTTCTCATGAACGGTACCTCCCCCCCAATAGGCCATGCCTTTGCGGATCAAGCGATACCTGGCATTGGGATACCAGCCGCCGTGACGAATAAAGCGGTGCATGTGGTATGTTAATCTCGGGAATTTTACACCGGCCAGATCGGTATCCCGGCTAAGAAACAGCTCAATGGAGCGGCGCAGTTCTGGCGTGACCCGTTCATCGGCATCTATGCACAAAATCCACTCGGAGCTGCATATTTCCAGCGCCCTGTTTTTTTGCTGCATATACCCGTCAAATGCATGCTGGTAGAACCGGACCTTGGGATTCTTTTGGCAGATGGTTTCAGTAGCGTCTGTGCTGAACGAATCCAAGACAATTATTTCATCGACAAAGCCGCTCACGGAATCCAGGCAATCCTGGATTTTCTCCTCCTCATTATAAGTAATAATGGCTGCTGATAGGCTCATGGCATGTTCCATCTTGCTGTCATATTTTTCGGGTGGCTTTTAAAGGAATGCATACGCTTGTTTTATCGATGATGCTCTTCCCATTTGACTGTAGAGGGCGGCAGCTAATACATGATCGGTCTAACCGGATTATTTTAACCACCGCATCCGGCCATTGGCAATCTCACGTGAAATCATTGAGTTTCTTTTCTGTTCATCGATCTTTCATTGGCCGCAATTGCCATTATGGAGGCCACCATGATGATGTAGAAACTGACATTGACATTGCGGCTGAATATGGATTCGGTAAGCGCATAATGGGCAAAAGCGACCACCAACACCATCAAAGCATACCCCAAACTCCGAACGTCCTCATTGGATCGAACGTGACGAATCGCTAACCATAAAGGCATCCCCAGAAGCAATAGTAAAGCGATCAGCCCAATTATTCCGCAATCGGACATCACAGCCAAATAACTGCTATGGGGTTTGCTGTAAAGCGCGGCGAACTCGTGATGGGTCCCTTTGGTCACCATCTCATCGACAAGAGGTTTAAAGTTTCCGGGTCCTGCGCCGAATATTGGATTTTGACGGAAAATATCATACGCGGCCCGCCATCCCTCGATTCGCTCTGAAAAAGATGAGCGGTTCCGGTGACCTTGGGCATATTCAACAATCTCGGAAAGGGCTAAATCAATTCTCTCAGCAGTTTTTGTGGCAGGAATGAGATAAGCCGCCACAGCGAGAATGCAAAAGGCTCCCGCCACCAAAAGCTGTGTCCGCTTTCTAAGGTGCTTAGCGGAATACATAATAAGAACGCATGCAAGCCCGGGGATGGCGATCCAAGCCCCGCGTGTTCCCGACATGACAGAACCTGCAATGCCCAGCAATGATGCCGCCAGAGGCAAAAGAAGATAATTGCTGCGGTTTCTTCTATACCACTCAATTGAAATCATGCTGACAAATGCCAGTGCCAATGAGAGATCTCCAAAGGCAATTGCGTGATAACTTCCTTTGATTCTATATCCCCCGGAAAGCAAGAGATGACTGCAGAGGGCATACCCGCCTGAGATCAGGGCGCCGATGGTAACGCTGTGCCAAAATACGCCGCTTGTTATCTTCAGATGTCTCAGTAACATGAAAATCGGCAATATAAATAGAAAGCGAAATTCATGATCGAGATGCTTCAAACGAGGTTCGAAAAGATTTCCGAGCAATCCGTTAACTGCAAATGAGAACAGATGGACACCGAAATAGGCTGCAAACGCCCATACCGCCCATTTTTCATATTTGGTCAACGACGACCGCTTTTGGGCGGACAACATAACGTATATCCCCATAATCGTCAAAAGGGCCAGAGTGGCGCTACCACTGTGCCGGACCAAATTGCAGAGAGAGGGAAACAATAATAGCAGCAGCCATACGCTGTAATACATAAACTTACTCTTCAAGAACCGCATTCCTTAGCTAAAACGTTTGATTATGAGTTTTCAGATTATCAAATACGATCCCGTTTTACAATGCCCCCTTTACCGTCAGCGCAGGGTCCTATTCGGCTGTCGTTAAAAGGCATTGACATATCCGCATCTATATTTGAGTTGATTTCCGATGATATTTCTTGTAATTTTTTTGGCGGCAGATACGGATTGGATGGGCATCACTGATTCATATATTTGAAAAATATTGAGAATTTTCGACACCAAGAAAAGGCCGGCACTCTTCACTTCCGAAGGCTTCCGAATATCTGATTGAACAGCACTTGTGATCTTTTAACCATCAAACCGCACCCTCTTCACCTTTTCGCCCAGGCACTTTTATGAATCCATCGCGAATACTATTAGTCCAGACAAGTTTTCTTGGGGATACGATCCTGTCCACACCCGTTATCGCCGCAATCAAATCCCGGTATCCCGAATCTGACCTGTGGATGATGACCACCCCGATATCGGCAGGGCTTGTCAAGCGAGACCCATTTTTAACCGGCGTCATCCCGTATGACAAAAGGACGCAAGACTCAGGACTGCCCGGCCTGCTCAGAGTGAGCCGGCGATTAAATGCCATGCAATTTGATCTGGCCTATTCGCTGCACCGCTCCTACCGCACTGCTTTATTGCTCCGGCTGGCGAGAATACCCATACGGATTGGCTGTTCGGATGCCAAATTTCGGTTCCTTTACAGCAAGATTCGACCACGCAATCCTCAGGAGCATGATGTACTGCGAAATCTATCCATTCTCAGCGACGATGTGGATTTAGATTCAGATCCGAAGGAGATGCGCCTTTTTGCCCCCACCATCCGGGAGGTCGGATCCGAAGTTCTCCAAAGCTTACCAACGTCGGAGCCTTACGCAGTATTGGTCCCCGGGAGTGTTTGGAAAACGAAAATGTGGCATTGGAAAGGCTTTCAATCGGTAGCCCGGTTTTTGCGGTCCCGGAATTATAACGTTGTACTGATGGGCTCAGAATCGGATAAAGATGTCTGCACCAAGGTTTCAGAGGGCAGCGATGCGATCAATCTTGCCGGCCGCACCACAATCTCCGAAGCCATGTTCGTCGTTCAGCACGCCCGTTTGGTCGTTTGCAATGACAGCATGTCACTCCATATGGCATCGGCCATGAAAATTCCAACGGTCGCCATTTTTTGCGCGACTTCACCTGAATTTGGCTACGGTCCATGGAAAAACAGGGCTATTGTGATCGAAAAGAGCGATCTGCGATGCAAACCATGTCGCCCGCACGGGTCCCGCAGATGCCCCAATGGTACCGAGGCCTGCATGAATGATATCAGTACAGACGAAGTAATTGACGCAACCAAGAAACTTCTGGCAATTTCATGAACCCATTGCATTTGTGTCATCATGCCGGGTACCACTTCGGCACATCCTATCCCCTTAGCGCTGACCACTTGCGCCAATTGGTCAAATCATTCAGCACGCCGGATCAAGAAGCCGAATCCCCGCTGGGAGGGCGCAGGTCGGTCTGTGTGATCCAGCTTGCCGGTATCGGCCCGGTTGTGGTGAAACACTACCGGCGAGGCGGCTGGCTGGCGCATCTGATCAACAAAACCTATTTCAAATGGGGGAAACCCCGCTGCCGCACTGAATTCGAACAGATGCTAACTGCAAAAATCGCTGGTGTGAGAACACCCGAACCCGTCGCGTATGCTTATCGGGGAGGGCTTTTTTACAATGCCTGGTTGGTCACGAAAAAAATTCAAGACCATACCTCACTGGCGCAACTCAGCATCCACGCCCCGGACAGGGCCGAAAGGGCAACCCGCGCACTCGTCAATCAGGTCAATAAGCTGATCGACAATTCCATCCTTCATGCAGACTTTCATCCTGGCAACGTACTGGTCGACGACCTGGATCGGATCTATCTCATAGATTTTGATAAATCGCGCCCGTACAATGGAAGCGCCAAGGAACTCAAGCAGCGTTACCTAAAAAGATGGCAAAGGGCTGTCATCAAACACGACTTGCCCGCCCTCCTCCTCCAGATATTGCGCACTAGCTTGTAGCGACCAGGTAACGCGGCCCCTTGTCAGGTCAAGAATATTGTCTGGCAATGCAGTATGGGGATTACTCCCGGCGCGTGTAGTTCTGGTAGGACTTCTCTTCCACCAAACTCGAACCGACAGCAATGTTGATTTCTCTTTTGACCCGGGCCCTGCGGTCGTTCGTAAAATAGACGGATCGGGCCAGTTCTATAAATTGTTTGTCAAACGCTGATTTTGATTCCTTAAGGCGCAGTTCATCTTCGATCACCCAAAGTGTTTCATTGATTGATTTAAGCTCACGCCGTTTTCCGGAAACAATCTCGGCATCAGCATAAGGGGAAGCGGCCCAGACGCCCTCGAGCAGTTCGAGCTCTTTCTTTACATTGGCCAGCTTTCCTTCATCCTCGATGCGTTCCAGTTTGATTTCCAGGATAGTGAGCTTGTCGATCAACTCTCCAGGCGATATGGGGACGGAAATTTCAGACATGTATCATTACTCCTGTAGCGATCTCATCAGCTTGTCCAGTCTTTGTACTACCTGGGTAACGGAAACCAATTCCATGACACCCGGCTTTTCTATTTTGGTACCCCATTTAATCTGTGCAGCGGGTTTTCCCAGGAACTTTAATGCAGCCTGTTCATACCGGTCAACACAATAGCCAAGGCTCTTATATGGGCCTGAACGCAGGGGATTGGAAGCGGCGTGCAGCCCAATGACCGGGGTGTCTGTGATGGCGGCCATATGCATGGGGCCTGAATCCGGGCTCAGCAACACGGTGGCGCCTCTGAGCAGTTCAATGAACTGGGCAAACGTATCTTTACCCACGAGGTTTAATGGACGGGCATATCGGCAATGCTGAAGAATCTGCCGGGCCATCTCCCGTTCACCGATAGTATCCCCTCCGCAAATCAGTATCTGCATCTGATAGGTCCGGGCGGCATAATCCGCTACCGAAGCATATCTGTCAGCCAGCCAGTTTCTTAAAGGGTGGCTGGAGCATGGACTGATAATCATGCTGGGACCATCCGCGGTCAATACCTCCTGCGCCAGTTTCTCGGCGCCCGGAACGGAAGGCAAATCCCACACCCGTTTTTTCTTATCCATTCCAAGGGTCTCAAGAAAACTGAAGAAGCTGTCAGCCACATGCTGCGATGCGGAAGCGGGTATGCGCTCTTTGACGAACAGACCATGAAAATCTTTCGACCGCTCGGGGTCATATCCAATCTTTCGTTTGGCTGGGATCAGCCAGCCAAGGAGATTGGCCCTGAATGCCACCTGCATCAGCAGCAAGGCGTCGAAGGTCCGGCCCTTGAGCTTCTCACGGATTCCCCGATAAGCCCTTATCCCTTGATTTTTTTCAAAAACGATAAACTCCACGCCTGGCAGGTGCGCCACCAGTTTGTGTTCGACATTTCCGATGATCCAGGTGATTTTTGTTTCCTGCCAGTACGTCTTCAAGGTATGAACCACGGGCAGCACATGGGTCACGTCCCCGAGTGCTGAGAGTCTTACGATACAAATCGATTGGGGTCGAACCATCAATGACGGCCTCTCAATCCTGCCAGTTTATCGGAGATGAACTGTTGCCAGGATACTTGATTCTCTCTGAAGTCGATGGATATTCCCAACACGACCAATTCCATTGGCAGTATCGTTTTGCTTGGAAGACGGACATAATCTTTTTCCGTTGTCACCAGGCAATCGCTACCGCTCCTTTTCGCCGATTGGATGATGGCATCGATATCGGTTGGTTGAAAGGCGTAATGATCATCAAACGCCAGCTTGGCCTGCAGCTGCCCCCCCAATTCACCGATGGATCGCCAAAAAGAATCGTTTCGGGCCAATCCGCTGAAAGCAAACAAACGCCGCCCCGACAGGTTCTCGACCGCCCCGTCGGATCTTTGCGCTATAGCATCAATATCGACTGGATGCATGGGCGGCAAGACACACCGGATCACAGGTTTGTGGAAAGCTTTGAAGATCGCATCCGGATTCATCCATCCGGAGATTTCATTGTAGCGGGCGGGCTGTGTCGACTGGCAGCGTGTAAAAATGACTGCATCGGCCCTGTATATCGATGACACCGGCTCTCGCAGCGTCCCACGGGGCAGCAGGTGCCCATTTCCAAATGGTGCCTGTGCGTCCAGCAGCAACAAATTCAAGTCGCGCTCCAAGCGTTGGTGTTGATATGCGTCGTCCAATATAATGATGTCAGGATGAAAACGATCAATGGCGGTTCGGCCTGCTGCAACGCGGTCCTTGCCGACAACCACGGGTATGCCCTTAAGGTGAGTGGCCATCAGAAAAGGTTCGTCTCCGGATTCACCAACATTGCAAAGAAGTGATACGCCATCGCTGACCACGGCGACGCGATTTTCGGCCTGCCCTTTGTAGCCTCTGCTCACGACACTGACGTTTTTCCCTTGCTGATGGAGCCAGCGCGCCAGCTCCATAACCATGGGGGTTTTTCCGGTCCCCCCGACCGTCAGATTCCCCACGGATACCACGGGACACGGCAATTTGTATTTTGGGAAAAGGCTTTTGGCGTACAAATGCCTTCTTGATCGCGCGGCGACGCCATAGATCAGTGAAAGCGCATGTAAAAAGGTGGCCACCGTGAAAAAGCCGTAAGACTTTTTGCTCTGCATGACGGCAACAGCTTTCTGTCCCAGCTTTCGCACTATTGGTCCCGTTCTGTTTTGTTTGGCATCCGATCCCCACCCTCTATTCGGCGTTCAGCAATAATACGATACAACCGCTCAAGAAGATAAGGTTCGCCATCCAGGCCGAGATGAAAGGCGGCAATACCCCACCGTATCCGAGAGAAACGCAGAAATTATGAAATACATAATAAAGGAATCCTATCCCAATGCCATATGAGATACTGATGGCGATACCGTCTGTGAGCTTCTTCCTGGCTGTTAAACTGATGCCCACAAGGGCCATTATGATGCATGTAAACGGGTAGGCACTTTTGGCATAAAGATCGACCCGGTAGGTTGTGGCGTCATAGCCTTCCGCCTCAACTTTTCGCACAAGCGCCATTAAATCGCGAAACCCCATTTCAACAGAATTTTGGATGCCCTGAAAAAAATCATCCGGATTCAGTCCCAAATCCTCCTGCAAGGCGGCGTGGAGCGATACCTGGTAGGTGTCTTTGCCCTGATCCAACTTCTGCACCATACAGTTTTGCAATTCCCATTTACCGTCTGCAAAAACGCCTTCCCTGGCGTCTATGCGTTGAACCAATCTGAAATCCTCGTCGAACAAGTAGTTTGATAACCCCATAATCGTGCTGTTGGAGGGATCAAAGTACTTGATATGGGTAATCATCCGGTGATGCTTGAACCAGATATTATAATTTTTGAATTTAGCGGTTTTTTTCTTTTTGATCTCCTGGTTTTTGATGTTGTTGGCTTTCAGCATGGTTACCGGAACAATATGTTCGTCTAAGAAAAACGAAAGGAGCGATGCCAGTACCGCAAGAACGATAACCGGTTTGACGAGCGCGTAAATACTGATCCCGCTGGAATTGATAATAATGATCTCGTTATGGATGCTCATCAATCCAAAAACAATCAAGATGGCCAACAGCAATATCACCGGCATTGCCTGGGTTATGATAAACGGTATTTTAAGAACCACGTAATGAAAGGCGCGCAAAAGCGAGATGCCGGCTTCTATGAAATCATCCATGGTTCCCAGATAATCTATGGCGATAAAGATGCACAGCACCGACAACAGCGACAGCAGGAAATACTTGGTAACTTCCGAGATGATATAGCGGTTAATCAGGTTCATGGATGCTATCGGGCATAGAAATTATTGATTTTGATGGCAAAAGCCTCTCGAAAAGGGTTTTCCTCAGGCAAAGGGAATATCAAGCGGCACTTTGATTGACAACTAAAAATTGTCGAACCGGCCCCCCAAAACCAGGCTGACATGAAAACCAACTTAATCTTGACAGGATTGGCCAAAATAGGATAGCAAAAAGCGTTTAATTTCAGCATCAAACGGCTGAAGAATTTAAACCAACGGGTACGATGCAATGCCGTTGCATCGAACAACCCGTTTTTTCGTATAAAGGCGTTGAAGATGAACAAAGATAAATCGAGTGACTTGAAACTACAGCGGAAACAAAAAATCGAATCCCTGCGAAAAGATGGGGTCAATCCTTTCCCAAATGGGTTTAAAGTCACCCATACGGTATCGGATATCCAGAATGAGATTCAAAATGACCCGCAGGGCACTGAACAGAATGTTCGTTTTACCTCTGCCGGGCGTATCATGGCCATTAACAGCTTCGGCAAATCCGCCTTTACCCGGTTTCGGGACCGAACCGGACAGATGCAGGCCTACATCCGCAAGGATAAAGTCGGCGACACAGACTATAAACGGTTCAAACAGTTCGATATCGGAGATATTATCGGCCTGACGGGACCTGTATTCCAGACCAAGACGGGTGAATGGACCATCATGGCGGAGGAGATCATCCTTCTGTGCAAAGCGACACGGCCCTTGCCGGAAAAATTCCACGGCCTCAAAGATCCGGAAAAAAGGTATCGCCAGCGCTATGTGGATCTGATCATGAACGAGGACGTTCGGCAGACCTTTGTGACGCGAAGCCGCATCATTCAGGCCATCCGCAATTATTTCCTTAAGAAGGATTATCTTGAAGTCGAAACCCCGATGATGCAGCCCATTGCGGGCGGCGCCGAGGCCACCCCTTTTGTCACACACCACAATGCGTTGGATATGGCGCTTTATCTGCGTATCGCTCCTGAGCTCTACTTGAAACGACTGGTGGTAGGGGGATTCGAACGGGTGTTTGAAATCAACCGCAACTTCCGCAATGAGGGGATTTCCACCCAGCACAACCCTGAGTTCACCATGATCGAATTCTATCAGGCCTATGCGACCTATGAGGATTTGATGGCGCTCACAGAGCAATTGTTTGCCGATGTTGCCAAACAGGTACTCGGCGATACACGGTTCGAATACCAGGGCCATACCATCGATTTTCAGGGGCCGTGGAAACGCATTTCCCTGATAGACGCCCTCGAGCAGATGGGAGGACTGGATCCCGCTCTAATTAACGATCAAGAGGGCCTGGTCAGATTCGCGGCCGAAAAAGGGGTTCATCTGACAAAAACCAAACGCATCGGCAAAATCATCACCAAACTCTTTGACGCTTTGGTGGAACCCCAATTGATCCAGCCGACATTTATCACCGGCTACCCCGTGGAGGTTTCGCCCCTGTCGAGGCGCAGCGACTCGAATCCCGAGTTCACAGAACGTTTTGAGTTGTTTATCGCAGGCAGTGAAATTGCAAACGGTTTCTCCGAGCTCAACGATCCTGACGACCAGCGCGGTCGATTCATGCAACAGGTGGCGGATCGCCAAGAAGGCGATGAGGAGGCGCACCAAATGGATGAAGATTATATCGAAGCGCTTGAATATGGAATGCCTCCGACAGCTGGCGAAGGTATTGGGATTGATCGTTTGGCCATGTTGCTGACTGACGCCCCGTCCATCCGGGAAGTGATCTTTTTCCCCCATATGAAGGCCAAAAACATTTAATCGGGAGTTGGTCCAGCGTATCTTTGCCGTTAATCACAGATCGTAAGAGGGTTGATGTCATTTGAATTATTCATAAGCCGTCGGTATTTCAAGTCCAAGCCCAACCAAACGATCATTGCTTTAATCACCCTTCTTTCCATCATCGGCGTTGCCATAGGGGTTACGGCCTTGATTGTGGTCATCGCGGTGATGGGCGGATTTGAAACTGATCTGAAAGCGCGCATCCTCGGCATCGAGCCGCACCTTGTTATTGACCGCAATGCCGGACCCATAAAAGATTATCGTGAGGTGGTCCGTTTAAGCGAAGCGAACGGACATACTCTGTCGGCCTGGCCAGTGGTGAAGTTGCAGGTGATGCTTCGGTCTGAGTCGCGGGTGGCCGGCGCCACCGTCAAGGGCGTTGACCCGGTTGGTGCGGCCAAAGGCCTACAGGTCGAAGGATTGAATTCCCTTGAAGATAAACCGATGCCCCCTTTCGGTATTAAAGATGCCAATCGCACCGCGACAGCTCCCATCGTGTTGGGGCGCGATCTGGCGCGAACCCTCGGCGTTCTCAAGGGCGACACCATATTTATCATCTCTCCCCGCGGTGCGCTTGCGCCGGTCGGATTTGTACCTTTTATGAAGCGTTTCAAGGTGGTCGATTTTTTCGAGACCGGAATGTATGAATATGATGGCAGCCTGGCCTATATGCGCCTTTCCGACGCCCAGTCTCTCGCACATCTGAAGGGGGCTGTCGAGGCGGTCGAATTGCGGGTCGATAACATCTACCAGACGAAATCGATCGGCAAAGCACTGATCTCCCAACTTGGATCGGCGTACCGTTATCAGGACTGGATCAAGCTGAACAAAAATCTGTTCGCGGCTTTAAAACTCGAAAAAGCCGCCATGTTCATTACCCTCACCCTGATCATTCTCGTGGCCACCTTCAGCATAACCAGCTCCCTGGTGATGATGGTCATGGAGAAAACCAAGGACATCGCCATATTCCGAACCATAGGTGCAACCGGGAGAAGCATTCAAAAACTGTTCGTCTACCAGGGCATGTTCATCGGTTCGATCGGAACCGTGGCCGGGGTGGTGATCGGAACCGGCCTTTGCTATCTGCAATTGGCATACAACCTGGTCACCCTGCCGGGAGACGTCTACTATATCACGACTTTGCCGGTGGACCTCAAGCTCATCGATGTACTCATGGTGGCCGCATCGGCCCTGCTGATCTGCTTTCTTGCAACACTCTATCCTGCAAGACAAGCTTCTCGACTCAATCCAGTGGAGGCCATTCGGTATGGATGATCATCTGCGAATGCAAATACAAGACGATGACCAGACCCCGCAGGCAAATGATCTTTTGCAAGCTGTGGGGATCAGCAAAAGCTTTTCCAACAGCAAGGCCCCCATCAGGATTCTCCAGAATCTGGACATGGTGCTGAATCGACGCGACACGCTGGCGGTGGTAGGCGCATCTGGAATCGGAAAGTCGACATTGCTTCACATCCTGGGAACGTTGGACCGACCCGACAGCGGGACTTTGATGATCCAGGGTGAAGATGTCTTTCGATATGACGACATGCGGTTGGCCAAGTTCAGGAATCAGACCATGGGATTCGTCTTTCAGTTTCATCACCTTCTACCCGAATTCAGCGCAATGGAAAACGCCATGATGCCCGCCATGATTCAAGGCATGGATAGCGCCAGCGCGAAAAGAACCGCGGAAACCATACTGGTTCGCGTGGGACTGGCCGACAGACTGCACCAGAAAGCCACAGAGCTGTCGGGCGGGGAGCAGCAGCGGGTGGCGCTGGCGCGCGCCCTTGCGCTAAGACCGTCTATTTTATTGGCTGACGAACCCACCGGCAACCTGGACAAGAACAACAGCGAACAAATTCATCAATTGCTCATGGAGTTAAACCAGGAGATGAATATGGCCATGATCGTTGTAACCCATAATATGGTTCTGGCGGATATTATGGAGCGCAAGGCCACCATCATGAACGGGAAGCTTGAATATTTATAGAAATGCGAAAACATTGTGCGGCTGAATTGTAACGACCATGGGAAATAAGACGTAACAGCCCCAAAGCTCCATATGGATGATGGATGATAAACTCAAGATGAGAGTTCACACGATGCACAAAACGCGATTTGCCAATTACACTTTAGCGCTACTGGTTCCAATGGTCATACTGATGACGGGCATTTGCAATCCGCCTGCGGCAAACACCGCCGATACGGTAAAAGTCATGGTAATGCCATTTGACATCCACGCCACCGGTGACTTGAACTATCTCAGGACACAAATCGCTGAAGTGCTTTCAGACCATCTTGGAAAAGACGGCGCTGTAACGACGCCATACCCTGCCCAAAAATACAATGCCGAAACCCCAATCGCCCCATTGGGGGAGACCGTTTTGCGTGAAATTGCCCGGGACCATGGCGTCGACAGGATCATCTGGGGCAGTTTCACCCTCATCGGCGAAAAATTCAGCCTGGATGCGAATATGCTCGCGGCATTCGAATCTTCAGGCCCGACCAGTTTTAGCGTCCAGGGCAGCAAATTGGAAAACTTGCTGAAGGTATTAAAGTCCCTCTCCGACAAGATTGGCTTAAAACTTTTTCAACATGAAATCGTCAGTGAAATCCGTGTCGAAGGCAACAAGCGAATTGAATCGGATGCCATCAAGCGGAAGGTTAAAACAAAAGCGGGCAGCATCTATAAAGCCAGCCAGCTCTCCGATGACCTCAAAGCCATCTTCAATATGGGCTATTTTGACGACTTGCGGGTTGAGACCGAGGCGGACGCCAAAGGCAAAATCATCACCTTTCATGTAAAAGAGAAACCGACTGTCCGGCGTATTAAGATCAAGGGCAACCGGATGTTTAAGGACGAAGAGATCCAGGAGAACCTGACCATAACCACCGGCGCGATCTTAAACATCTTCAAAGTGCGTAGCAACCTGGATCAGATCGAAACGGTCTATAAGGAAAAAAATTATCACCAAGTCTCCGTGGACTATAAGGTGCTGCCCCTTGAGAACAACCAGGCGGATATAGAATTCATCATTTCCGAAGGTCCCAAGATCTACGTAACCTCCATAACATTTGAAGGCAACAAATCGTTCTCGCCTCGAAAATTGAAAAAACAAATCCAAACATCAGAGAAGGGGTTTTTCTTCTGGCTCACTTCATCGGGGGACCTGGACCGAACCAAGTTGGACCAGGATGCCGCGTTGTTGAACAACTTTTACAACAACCAGGGGTATATTCGCGTCAAAGTGGCCGATCCCATTGTCGAAATCACAGAAGACGGGATCCACATCGACTTCAGGATCGACGAAGGACCTCGTTTCAAGATGGGAAAAATCGATGTCGCCGGTGACCTGATCAAACCCAAGGAAGAATTGCTGAAAGGCTTGAAATTAGGCAAGGAGACCTATTACAGCCGGGAGAAACTGAGGGCAGACGTTCTGAAGCTCTCCGACGTCTATGGAAACTACGGTTACGCCCATGCGGATGTCAATCCAAAGGTGGATCAGGATGACGAAAACCTAATCGTGAACGTCACCTACGACATTAAAAAGAACCAAGAGGTTTATTTTGAAAACATCATTATCAGCGGCAACACCCGAACACGGGACAAAGTCATCCGGCGGGAATTAAGGGTCTTCGAAAAAGAACGGTTCGACGGTGCCGGCCTCAAGAGAAGCATCCGCAATCTTTACCGCTTGGACTACTTTGAAGATATTAAAGTAAATTCCATCAAAGGGTCGAAAGAGGATCTCATGGTCCTCAAGATCGATATTGCAGAAAAACCCACCGGCATGTTCTCTTTCGGGGCTGGTTACAGCACAGAAGAGCAGGTCTACCTGGTGGGTTCGGTCTCCCAGCGGAATTTTCTGGGCCGCGGTCAGACGCTAAAATTCTCAGGTGACATTGGCGGCTCCACGACCCGCTACAATCTGAGTTTTACCGAGCCGTGGCTGTTTGACAAGCCCTTGAGTGCGACATTTTTTGCCTATGACCAGGACAAGGAGTATGACGAATATGACCGCCACAGTATTGGCGGCGGCATTGGGTTCAGCTATCCTGTATTGGATTTCACCCGCGTTTATTTTACCTATTCCTTTGATTTGAGCGATGTCTCAGAGATAACGGATGAAGCCGACGATACCATCAAGGAGTTGGACGGCAGCAACATCACCAGCAAGGTCAATATTGCCATCGGCTACGATTCGCGAGATAAGGTCTTCAACACGACGAGAGGATCCAAACATCGACTGTCCTATGAATACGCTGGGTTGGGGGGCGATGTCGGATACGACAAATTCATTGCTGAATCGGGCTGGTATTTTCCGATCTTTAAAGGACTGATTGGTTTTGTCAGGGGCAAAGGCGGAATAGTGGATGAAAATGACGACGAAAAAATCCTGCCGGACTATGAAAAGTTTTATCTGGGCGGCATCAATTCCATCAGGGGCTTTGACTTTCGCGGCATCCACCTGACGAGCGTCAACAGCGATGGAATCGAAACCAAGATCGGCGGCACCAAAATGGCACAGTTCAACGCCGAACTGATTTTTCCCATCTCACCGGATAACGGCGTCATGGGGGTTGTATTTTTTGATGCTGGCAATGTATATGGGGACAGTTTCGAGTTGAGTGACCTGAGGCGCAGCGCCGGGTTCGGATTGAGATGGTTCTCACCTTTAGCGCCGATTCGGATTGAATACGGGCGTGTCCTGGACAGGCGCGAGGGTGAAGATGAAGGCCAGTGGGAATTCAGTATGGGCGGATCCTTTTAGTATCAACAAACTAATTGAAATCATTTTATTTTTTAACTATCGAATGCTTCAAGCACTTAAAAAGTCAAAACATATGGGAGGCAACATGCAGTTCCGTAAAATATTGATATCTGTGGCTTTCGTTGCACTGTTCGTCACTTTTGGGTTTTCAAATGGTATGTGTGCTGATGTCGCCAAAATTGGTACGGTCAGTTTTGAGAGGATCTTCAATAATTCCGCCGGCGGTAAGGCGGTAAAGGACCAGATCAACAAAGAGGGGCGCAACATGAAGGCCGATCTCGAGAAGATCCAAGAAAAGATCAAAGAGCTGCAACAGCTGCTGGAAAAAGATGGCGGCTCCGGAGTTCTGAACGAATCGGCCAGAGAAAACAAGAAGTGGGAGCTGGAGCGCAAAATCGATGAATTCAAGTCGGCGAAAAGACGCTTTGACCGGAAGATACAGGAATTGCAATTCCGATTGATCAATGAGGTCAAAAAGGATGTCCTGAATATTGTAGCCGATTACAGCAAAAAGGAAGGCTACCTTCTGGTGATCGAGGATATCAATATCGTTTACGCCCCTAAAGCACTTGATATTACGGACAATATCATTCAGCTCTACGATAAATCCTACGCAAAGAAGTAAGGCGACCGAACCATGATAAAAAAAACTATCGCTCTGAAAGACCTGGCTGAACTCCTGGAGGGCGAACTCATTGGAGATTCAGCCTGCGTCATCGAGGGCGCTGGGTCCATTGAACATGCCTCCGACGGGCAGATAGCTTTTGCTGAAAAGGGGGCCGGCCTCAAAAAGATCGCCGAAACAAGGGCATCGGCCGTCATCGTTCCCAGAAGTTTCACCAGCGCTTCATCACACCTGATACAGGTGGACAATCCCCGCGTCGCCTTTGCCAAGGTGCTGGCCTACTTCAATCCCGCCCAAGATCCGGCGAAGGGGATTCATCCCAGTGCCGTGATCGGAAAAAATTGCACCATCGGTCAGGATGTTGCCGTGGCCGCCGGCGTGGTCATCGGCGATGGGGCCACATTGGGAGACCGGGTGGTATTGCACCCCAACACAGTGATCGGAAACCACGTCTGCATCGGCGAAGATTCAATCATCTACCCCAACGTGTCCATATTGGAACGATGCCAAGTGGGATGTCGGGTCATCGTCCATTCGGGCAGCGTCATCGGCAGCGACGGATATGGATTCGTATTCTCCGAAGGACGTCACCACAAAATCCCCCAGATTGGCATTGTGCAGATCGATGATGATGTGGAAATCGGCGCAAACAACACCATCGACAGGGCAACCATGGGAAAAACGTGGATCAAGACCGGTGTAAAAATCGATAACCAGGTCCATATCGCCCATAATGTGGTCATCGGTGAACATTCGATCATCGTGGCCCAGGTTGGCATCGCCGGCAGCACAACCATCGGGCGCTATGCCGTCATTGCGGGCCAGGCGGGTATCGGAGGGCATTTAACCATCGGTGATCAGGTGACCATAGGGCCTCAGGGCGCCGTTGCACAATCGCTTCCGGACAAGCAGGTGGTCTCCGGCACGACTTTGGCGATGCCCCATGGAACGTGGTTGAGGCTGCAAAAGGTTTTGCCCGAGTTGCCTTCTCTGGCCAGAAGAATAACCAAATTGGAGAAATCATTATCAAGGCTTGATGGCACGCAATCCGAAGCCCCAAAAGCCAGCCCTATGGAGAAGCCCACTTTCTGAACGCTTTGTCAATTAATGCAGAGGAGATCGGTAATGGAAACCCCGATGGATATTCAAAACATCATGAAGCATATTCCCCACCGCTACCCTTTTATACTGGTAGATCGAATTTTGGAGATGGAACCCCAGAAAAGAGTGGTCGGCTTGAAGAATGTGACCATGAACGAGCCGTTTTTCCAAGGCCATTTCCCCGGCACCCCAATCATGCCGGGAGTTTTGATTTTGGAAGCCATGGCACAAACCAGCGGCGTGCTGGCCATCAGTTCCTTGGAAAAAGGCAAAGAAGGTGCCCTGATGTATTTCATGGGATTGGACCAGGTCAAATTCCGGAAAATGGTGGTCCCGGGCGATCAACTTATAATGGAGCTTGAAGTCCTTAAACAGAGGGCCAAAATCATGAAATTGGCCGGCGTTGCCAAGGTGGACGGCAAAGTCGTTGCCGAAGCGCAACTCATGGCGACCATAGAGGTTTAGCAAATGATACACGACACTGCAATGATCAGTGATTCCGCAAAGATCGGAAAAGATGTCACTATCGGTCCCTACGCCATCATCGGCGACAACGTCACCGTCGGTGACAAAACCGTCATCGGCCCCCATGCCGTTATCGAACCATATGTTGAAATCGGGCCCGAGTGCCAGATATTTCAGTTCGCATCAGTGGGTGCCGTCCCCCAATCCCTGAAGTTCAAGGGGGAAGTCACCTGGACGAAAATCGGACGACAATGCATCATCCGGGAGTTCGTAACCATTAACCGCGGCACGGAGGAAGGCGGTGGCTGGACCAAAGTAGGCGATGGCTGTTTATTGATGGCTTACGTCCATATTGCACATGATTGCCTGTTGGGGCAAAATGTGGTCATGGCGAATAACGCCACTCTGGCCGGTCACATTGAAATCGGTAATTACGCTACAGTCGGCGGTCTCACCGCCGTGCATCAGTTTGTTCGCGTTGGCGATTATGCCTTCGTGGGTGGCAAATCCGTCGTCGTGAAAGACATTCCGCCATTTGTGCTCGCCTCGGGGGATCGGGCTTCCCTGCATGGGCTCAATCAAGTAGGCCTCAAACGACGCGGATTTACGCAAGAAACGCTAAAGCAGCTCAAAAAAACCTATCGCCTGCTCTTTCGTATCGGGCTTACCCAAAATGAAGCCATCGAACGCGTCAGCGCCGAAGTGGAACCGCTACCCGAAGTCGATGCATTCGTGCAATTCATCAAATCTTCTGAGCGAGGCATAACCCGATAATTTCGGGTGAGGCAATTCGGCAAAGGGCAAAATGGACCATGGACGATAGAATCGGACTCATAGCCGGCAGTGGTCAGTTTCCAGTACTTTTTGCCCGGGCGGCCCTTGAAAAGGGTTGGCGGATCCATGCGGCAGCATACAAGGATGAGGCAGATCCGAATTTGAGCGCGTACGTCTCTTCCCTCGAGTGGTTCTATGTGGGACAGATCAAAAAAATGATCAGATACTTCAAGGACCACAAGGTCACCCAGGCCGTCATGATGGGCGCCATCAGCAAACCGAAAATGTTTACCCACGTACGACCGGATACGAAAGCCATCGCCTTGATTGCCGGAATGCGGCACACCCATGACGATGCATTGCTGCGCGGTTTTGCCGACCTGCTGCACAAAGAGGGCATCCAGATCAGACCTTCGACTTTCTTGCTTCCGGAGATGCTGGCACCGGACGGTGTGTGGACCAAACGCAAACCGTCCAAAAAGGAACTTAAAGACATTGATTTGGGATGGTCCATCGCAAAAGAGATCGGCCGCCTGGACATCGGACAGTGTATCGTCATTCGGGACGGTAGCGTACTGGCGGTGGAAGCCATTGACGGCACGGATGCCACCATTGCCAGAGGAGGAGAACTGGGGCGCGGTCGGGCCGTGGTCATAAAGGTATGCAAGCCTCACCAGGACATGCGTTTTGATGTACCGGCCGTTGGGCTCAAGACAATCGAAACCATGCACAAAGCCGATATCAGAACCCTGGCCATCGAAGCAGGCAAAGCTGTTGTATTCGACCGACATGCCATGATCCAGCTGGCTGACAAGCATGGGATCAGCATTGTCGCCCTGAAGGAAGAGGACCATCGCTAAATTGCCGGTACATGAAAAGGTAAACCAAGGTTCCAATTCGGTTGTGATGATCTCAGGAGAAGCATCCGGCGATCTTCATGGCGCCCATGTAGTTGAAGCACTTCATCGCAGAGATCCTCACATATCCATTTCCGGCTCCGGCGGCACGGCCATGAAGAACGCCGGCGCGTCGATCATATTGGATATAAAAGAGTTGTCGGTAATGGGAGTGACCGCCGTTTTGTTGAAGGCCCCCAAGGTATTGAAATCGCTTTTTCGGCTGAAGCGTTACCTGGCGCATACACGCCCCGATCTACTGATTCTCGTCGATTTTCCGGATTTCAATCTGCACCTGGCAGCCTATGCGAAAAAACTTGGGCTCAAGGTATTGTATTACATCAGCCCGACGGTATGGGCCTGGCGGTCGAGGCGGATCAAGAAAATCAAACGGAGCGTTGACCATATGGCGGTCATCCTGCCGTTTGAGAAAAGCATCTACGATCGACACCAAATACCGTCCACCTATGTCGGCCACCCTTTGCTGGACGATGCAAACCGACTGCCGCCCCCCTTGTTGAAGGCGCCTGTTGGTCCGAACCATTGCCGCATTGCACTGCTCCCCGGATCCCGTGAAGATGAAGTGGAGCGCTTATTGCCGGATATGGTGGAAGCCGTCCGCCGCCTTCAGCTCAAGTATGGGGGCATTCACACGATCATCTCCTGTGCGCCGTCCATCGATCGACATCGCCTTCAGGAGATGATCGGCAACAGCGCGGCTGGTAATCTGCAAATCGTCTGCGATCCGGTGGCATCCATATTTTCAAGATGTGACCTTGCGGTTGTGGCCTCCGGAACCGCCAGTTTGGAAGCCGCCATCTATGGTATCCCCACCGTTATTGTCTACAAGGTCTCGGGATTAAACTATTGGGTGGCAAAGAAGCTGGTTGATGTGCCACACATCGGACTTGCCAACCTGATCGCAGGGGAAAGAATTTTTCCCGAGTTGATCCAAGAGCAAGCATCCGCCGAACATATCGAAGCTGCCGTGGAAAACTTGCTCTCCAATCCGGCGGCCTATGAGAAAATGCTGCGGGATATCCGGAATGTCCAGCGCCTGATGGGTTCCCCGGGGGCTTCGGACCGCGTGGCGGCAATTGCTTGTCGATTGATGGGAGGCTACGGTGCTGCGTAAAAAAGAAACCGGGGCAAGCGGACTCAAATGGTGGTCTATCGGGTGGGCCGGCAAATGGTTCATCGATTTTCTTTTCCTTTTTTCGAGGGTTCAGACCATCGGATATGAAGCCGTTGCTGACAGCATCAAAAGCAGACGCTTTATTTTTGCATTCTGGCACTCGAGAATCTTGCTTCTCTGTCACCGACATAAAAAGTTGAACGCCTCCATCATGGTGAGCAACTCAGGGGACGGTGAAATCATTGCCCAGGTTCTCCAGCGGCATGGCCACAACACGGTCCGCGGATCAACCCGCAAAGGCGGACTCAGAGCACTGATCCAGCAAATAGAAGACATGCGATCCAACATGCGGCCGGGCGTGGTGATCCCGGACGGCCCTACAGGGCCTCGCCACAAGGTCAAACGCGGAGTTGTCCTGCTGGCTCAAAAAACCGGGGTGCCCATTATTCCATTGACCTATAGTTCCAGGCGGCGAAAAGTGTTCGACAGCTGGGACCGCTTTCTTTTACCCCTTCCGTGGTCCAGCGGTATCATCGTTTATGGACGCCCCATCGAAGTGCCACCAGATGCCGATGAAGACGACATCAGCGAAATCATAACCGAGTTGGAAGCAGAACTGAACCGCATTACCAATCTGGCGGACGAATACTACGGTCACACATTTGAAGCATAAAGCGCATGAAGATAATATCTGAACTGACATTCAAAGAACGCCACAAGAAAATCATCGAACTTGTCAAAGGGCAAAAGGTACGGCTGACCATCTCCATGCTGTGCATGGTATGCATGGCGGGTACGGATCTTGCCCAGGCCTGGGTGGTTAAGCCTCTTATTGATGAAATTTTTGTCAACAAAGACAAAGCCATGTTGACCTTGCTCCCGCTGATGTTTATCGGCATCTATCTATTGAGAAGTTTTGCCTACTACGGGGAGCAATACTTCATGGAATTCGTAGGACAGGATATCATCCGACGGTTGCGAAACCAGCTCTATTCCCGTTTGACCGACCTGCCCCTGTCTTTCTTTCACAAAGAAAAAACCGGGGCGCTGATGTCCCGGTTCACCTTCGACGTCAACATCGTCAAGGCCATGGTATCGTCTTCCATTGCAGCCGTCATTCGTGACGCGCTGCGGATTATTGCCTTGACCGGATATATTTTCTATCGGGATTGGAAATTGGCGGCCTTGATTTTTTTCGTTTTTCCTATCGCGTTGATCCCATTGGTCAAGCTCGGTAGGCGCGTGCGAAAGGCCAGCACCGGTATGCAGGAAGCCATGGGGGATTTGAGCGCTTTTATCCACGAAACCTTCATCGGCACCAAAGTGGTGAAAGCGTTTGGAATGGAGCCCCACGAAAAAAAACGTTTCCGACAAAAAACGCAAAACGTATTTCGAATCGGCATACGGGCAGCCATCGCCAAATCGCTCTCCTCCCCCATAATGGAATTTCTCGGCGGCATCGCCATCGCCGTCGTGGTCTATTACGGTGGTTTACAGGTCACGCAGGGACTTTCAACACCCGGAACTTTTTTCTCATTTCTTGCTGCCGTCGTGCTGCTTTATGATCCGGCAAAAAAGATGACCAAAATCAACAATAACGTCCAGGAGGGGATGGCGGCTTTTAACCGCATATACGATATCATCGAGACATCTTCAGATATATGCGATCCGCGGGAACCCGTCCATTTAAAACCCGGTCCACATCGGGTGGCTTTCGAAAAGGTCGGCTTCTGCTATGAAAAGGAATTCGTTCTGCAAGACATCAACTTGACCGTTTCACCCGGGCAGACCCTGGCCCTGGTCGGTATGAGCGGAGGCGGAAAAACCTCTCTGGTCAATCTGGTCCCGCGATTCTACGATGTCACCGAAGGACGGATCATGATTGATAGCACCGATATCCGCCAAGCGTCCATCGCATCATTGCGTCAACAAATCGCCATCGTCACCCAGGACCCCATCTTGTTCAATGATTCCATCCGTAACAATATCCTGTATGGTAGACCGGATGCCACAGAAGAAGATATTATCGCAGCCGCTGAGGCCGCCTACGCCTATGACTTCATCATGACCTTTCCAAAAGGTTTCGATACCTTGGTGGGGGAACTGGGAGGGCGTCTGTCCGGTGGCGAAAAACAGCGCCTTTGCATTGCCCGCGCCCTGATCAAAGACGCACCCATTCTTATACTGGATGAAGCCACCTCTTCATTGGACACAGAAGCCGAGGCCGTTGTTCAGAAAGCGCTTGAAAACCTGATGCGCGGCCGTACGGCGTTTGTTATCGCGCATCGCCTATCGACCATCCGTAATGCCGATCACGTGATTGTACTGGTAAAAGGCCGGATGGTCGAATCCGGCAGCCACGACGATCTGCTTAAGCTTAAAGGCGAGTACTACAAACTGCATCAGATGCAATTCAGCAACACCCCGACGTCGAATTTATTAAAATAAGATCAGAGGTAACGAATTTGGATACCCCTCCCCTGCTTTCAGTCGTCATACCGGCCTACAATGAACACGACCGAATCGTACCGACCCTAAAGCATACCATCGACTATCTTGAAGAACGATCGTATACCAGCGAAGTCATTGTCGTAAGCGATGGCAGCAGCGACAATACCGCCCAGGTAGCAGAGCAATTCGCTGCACAGACAAACATCGACCTTCGCGTATTGGAATACCACCCCAATCGTGGAAAAGGGTATGCCGTGCGATATGGCATGCTCCGCAGCAACGGCAGAATCGCCATGTTTATGGATGCCGACTATGCCGTGCCCATGGCGCATTGCAAGAAAGGTCTTGAATTGATTGAAGCGGGAAATGATATCGCCATTGCTTCACGGGCCGTTTCAGGAGCACAGATTCAAACACACCAGAACCTGCTGCGTAAACTTTCAGCTAAAATCTACACGTTCATTCAGAATAGTTACCTGGGTATTTCCTATCCCGATACGCAATGCGGCTTTAAGTTCTTTTCACAAGAGGCAGCCCGGGCCCTGTTCGGACAGCAAAAACTGAACAGCGTTATTTTTGATCCTGAAATACTATGGCTCGCCAAACGAGCCGGGTACACCGTCGCTCAGTTCCCTGTCGCATGGCGCCATGTGGCTGACTCAAGAATTCAATACGACAATCTTCAGAAATCGATTTTCGTTTTCCAGGAGATGCTGCGCATCCCGCGTATTCATTAAGCCGGAACGGCCCAATCTGTCCGCTATGAACAGCTTGGGCCGTTTGACTTTTAATGAGACCTTAGAAGCGCTGAATTACTTTCTGTACATTGCCCTCAGTGATGATGCAATTCCGATCAAGCCGACCAGCAGCAGGACCAGTGTCTGAACATTCACCGTCGGAGAATTGCTGTTTGATGCTGTGGCGATGAAACATCCGCCTCCGCTCCCACCGGAATCGGCAGTGGAAGCACTGGAATCCGAGATCCCATATCCCGATTCTTTTGCATAGCCGAGTCCTGAAGGATCGACAATGATACCGTTTTGCACCCCATCATCGTCTCCGGCGCCACCATCGATTAAATGGATGGTGATCGATTTACGATCATAGGCAAATGTAACATTGTCGTAGGGCACCCAACCGGCATCTATATCGTATTTATACCAGACGGCGTCATCCGGTGCCGGTGCGCTGAAATGAACCGTCACATCGGCTGTAGTGGCACTATTCCGAAGCGCTAATTTGAAGCTGATCAAACCGGTCAGCACTTCCGGTCGGTTTGCAAGGCTTCCTACCTCTACTGTGTCGGCATCTACGGCTCTGAGAGCGATAATGTCCGCATCGGCAGAGAGAAGCACACCCAGTTGGGGGTTGGCGATATCCGGCGCGCCCACAACAACTGCGCCGGGTGCCACGTTCAGGTCAGGATCGATCTCACCTTGCGACACCTCCTGCTCATTCAGGATCCCATCCCCATCATCGTCAGCGAGACCAGCGCTCATACTGTCGATGGTGGTAAAAATGCCAGCCGTCGACCATTCGGATTCACCATTGTGCTCGTCGTAAAAACGGGCGCGCCAATAGTAAGTGGTTTCCGGATCCAGAATCAGATCGCCCAGCGCCAAGCTGGTCAGGTGCTGCGTGTATTCTCCCTCAAATACGAGGTCGGAAGCCCAATCGGTGCTGGTGGCGATCTGATAGTGGGTCCGATCATGGAGATCGCCGTCGCTGTCAGTAAAGGCATCGGTAAGCAGGGTGGGCATCAAATCCACATCAATTGCCCCGTTGGCCGGTGCCACCAGTACGGGTTGGTCGGGGGCCGTATTGCCGGGTACCTGTGACGGATCGGTGCCGTTGTTGTATTCGCTCAGGTTGGTGGTTCCATCGCCGTCGAGATCGCCCGCTGCATCGGAGTTGTCCAACGGATCCAATCCGTAAAGTGTCTCCCACGCATCAGCCATGCCGTCGCCGTCATCGTCCGTATCCGAATTATTGCCGACGCCGTCACCATCCGTATCGAGCCACTCTGTATTATCGTTTGGGAAGGCATCGATTGAATCGTTGTAGCCATCTGAGTCCGTGTCCGCAACCGGTGCGGCCGGTGTATAGGTTGCCTCGTTGGAGTCACCGCTTTCTTGCGCCCCAACAAAGGCGCGAACGACGAAGTAATAGGTCGTTCCGGGAGTCAGATTGCCAACCGTATACGAATTGCCGGTTATTCCGGAAGTGTTCACCGGATGGGCATAGTCGTGGGCGGCTCCCTGCACGCGCTGGTATAGGTTGTAGCCGTCAGGGGCGGGTGTATTGGCGTCCCATTGGAGGGTGACCTGTGCGGCCGAAACGACCAACGGAAAGGCAACCAGCAGATAATAAGAGGTTGCAGTAAATACTCTGAGGAAGCTTTTAAGTTGTTTTAACATGCGGACATCTCCTTTTGGATCAGTCGCCAAGCGAACAGCGTTCACCAGAAGATGTCGCTATCGCTGGCAGCCCCGCCACCTTATTCGTTATTTGGAACTTAGGCCGGAAGCTTTGCGTCTCATTCTTTCGAATGGTTTGCCTTTATCGAGCAATTTTCTTTTACAAAGAGCAGGTTTCCCTCTTAACCGGGCAGTTTTAATGCAAATCAAATGCCATGATAGTTTCTATTTGGATCATTTTTTTTTACAATAAATCAGGTGAGTTTCGTGATGGACGATCAACGGTAGACGCGGAAAATGCCGGTGGTTGGTTTTTGTAATCTTTTTAAGACACGCGCTGTGCAATTTAACATACAGTTTCCGAATGATAGACAGGGTCTGAAAATGTTAATTTCTGCCGTGTGGAATGCTATAATTGAATATCTTGGAGGCTGTTTTTTGGGCTGCATTATAATGGGGATGGAGAATCTTTTAAATTAAAACAAATGCTATACCTTAAGCGCTAATATTACACTGATCTGTTGTTCTATGTACCACCCCTATCATGGAACCGGTTGAGCTTTATTGAAACCGCATTATTTTTTGCCCGCCCCTTTAAAGGCACGGATATCGTCAGGGCGCGGCGGGGTCCAGCGAAGCCCCCCCTTAAAGCCGTAGCAGCGGTAGAGATACAAAGTCCGGAACGGCTCTACACCACCTTCTCCCTCGCTTCTGCTTCCCCCCGGATACAAATGAAAGGGTCTCGGTGCGTCGACGCGATCGAATACTTCCAATAGTCGCTTTTTAAAGTCGCCGTAGCGCACCACCCCCACTGCGTCCTTTCCGATCAGTTCTTCATCCCGCCACCAATAGTCGTACACATTGGGACGATCCCAACGGTTAATGGAAACAGTAAAAGGCTTCCCCGGCACATAGAAGGCCAGTTCACTGGCTATCTGGTATCTTAAGCCAAAAATAAACGTGTTGGTCGGCTCGGGCATGTTTTTTTGAACCTCGGCCACCTTCACCCCCAAATCGTCCCAACCTCGGATCTCATACAAGGTACGATCTTTTTCCGCCGGGATGGGCAAGATGGGGACAAGGACATGGAAAAAAACAACGGCCGTAAAGAGATAGGCCGTTCCGACCGTCACACACCATATTTTTCTACTTCCCCCTTGATGATGATTATCCCCACGCTGCGGATATGACCAAATAGCCGCTGCAAGCACGCATGCCGTCAGATAACCGGCACATGGCCAATTGCCGTATACCCTGGTATGAAGGCTGAGGGCGGCAAATCCAAGGATCATGGGCAGCGAGGTCCACAGAAGATAGTGTTCAATCCACCCGGACGGTCGCTTCCAGTTTCGCAACACCCATATCCAACCGGCGCAGACCAGGCCGAACGCCAAAGGGGTCAACAGCCCCGCTTGGGACCCGAGGAACTCTGCAAAGTATTTGAAATGAAGCTGGAACGCTTTATTGGCGCCCCCGAGATAGGCGACGTGGCGAAAAGCGTTCCAATTGTTTTGTGCATTCCAGACGATCACGGGTATGAACATGAGAAGCCCTAACATGCAACCCACATATGGTTTCAACGTCGCCAACCGCTGCCGGCAATGCAACAATCCAAAGATATAAACGAATGGCAGGAACAGAACCATGGAGTATTTGCTCATCAGACCAAAGCCGAACCAGAGCCCCCCGGCGATCCAGTGCCGCCATCGATGGGTATCGTATCCCCGAGCCACATAGTAGCTGGCGGCGGCCCAACCCGCCCCTTGAAGCCCATCGGCTGTCGCCAGTACCGCACCGACATTGAAAATAAATATGGACTGCGTGAACAAGGCGGTCTGCCACGCGATGCGCGCTGAAAACCAATGCCGCGCCATCAGCACCATGTAGGCCGAAGCAATGGCCATCGAAAGGATGGACGGCAGGCGAACGGCCAACTCCGTGTGGCCCAGTATCCGGGTTGCCAGGTGAATGGTCCAGCCGATCATGGGGGTCTGGTCATGATAACCCCAATCGAGGTATCGGGACCATTGCCAATAATTGGTTTCGTCCGGTGTCAAGGGAAAGGATTGGGCGTAAAGCATGCGACCGATCGTGCAGATGACGATCAGCAACCAGGCCCACAGCATATGGTGATTATATGTTGATTTATACATGATGTGATCAAATGGATTCAGGCGGGTTAACAATATCCAATCTAAAAGCGATCGTCGTTCCTTTATCGGGCACCGATGAGACTTCCAAACGGCTGTTATAGGATCCCAGTATGCGATGGGTGATGGACAAGCCCAATCCGGTGCCGTCGGTCTTGGTCGTGAAAAACGGGTCGAAGATGGAGCGCGCCACCTCTTGTTCCATCCCACAACCGTCATCGCAAACCTGGATCTCGATCTGGTTGTTTTTAGCCGGCACGGTTCTGATGGCGATTTGGCCATCATGCTCAATGGCTTCGGCCGCATTCAGCAGTAAATTCCACAATACCTGACTTAAATGGGTCGGGTCGATCAAGACCCAGCAGTCAGAAAAAAATGATTTCTCCATTTGGATATCACTGGCGTTAATCGTATCTTTTTCAAATAGCGACGTCACTTCACCAATCGCTGTATTTAAATGTACCTTTTCGGGTTGGCCGGCCGGCGGTTTGGCGAAAAAAAGAAAGTCGGTCACCAACGTGCTGAGCCGGTCTGTCTCTCTCAAAATAATCTCCATCAGGCGCTCGTGATCCGGATCGTATCTGAGATCTTCTTTGAGCAGTTGAATCGAGCCGGCTAAAGAGGCCAGCGGGTTCTTGATCTCATGGGCCAACCCGGCCGCCATCTCTCCCATATAGGCCATTTTTTCAACCCGTGCCAGATGGTCCTCAAGATTGCGGAGTTCCTTCTGGCTCTTGCGGTTTTGTTCCGTCAGAAAACCGCTCAATACGGCCACGGCATAACAGGCGCTGGTGATGATCAGAATTTTATAAGCAACCGTTTTCCATTCTATTCCGATCCAGCCGGCCTCTTGCCCCCCCACCATGGAAGGGATAACGCCGGTCAGTTCCAGTCCAAGCAGGGCGGCATAGCATATGCTCCCAAAGCTTGCGACGAAAAGCCCTCCCCTAAGATAGAGAATCATGCTGGTATAGATGATCACCACCAGGTAGAGGAATGAAAAGAAACTGTAGTATCCGCCGGTGATATAGACGATCGATGTGACAATTAGAACGTCAACCCCAAACTGAGCGTAGGAAAACAGCGTCTGCTGTTTCACGTAACGCGATATGACGGCATAGAGAAGTGTTAGTGCGAAAATAAATGCGGTAAGATAGTATAGTACGCCCATGGCATCGGCGTCAACTTTGGCCTTCTCCTGCATGTAATAAGTAGATGCAAGCAGCAGCAATGAAAAAAGAAGTCGCGCCAGCATGAGCCAAGACAGCTTTGACGAAATGATTGATATGCGGCTATTGGGAGTCAATGATTAACGACTATCAGATGGTGCTCGCCATCTTGAAAACCGGGAGATACATGGAAACGACCAATCCGCCGATAATAATACCGAGAAAGACAATCATCATGGGCTCAATCATTGCTGTAAGATTCTCAACGGCTTGATCCACCTCTTCGTCATAGAAATCAGCAATTTTTTCAAGCATGGCATCCAGCGCACCGGTGGACTCGCCTACAGCGATCATCTGACAAACCATGGCCGGAAAGACGCCGCTGGCCTGCAGGGGATCGGCCATAGTGCGTCCCTCCGCGATGCCGCTGCGAACGTTATAGATAGCATTTTCGACGACCTTGTTGCCTGCGGTTTTGGCTACAATGTCCAAGGCTTCCAAAATGGCCACACCGCTTGCGAGCATGGTGCCCATGGTTCGCGTGAACTTTGCCACCGCCACCTTACGGATCAGGATGCCGAACACCGGCGCCCTAAGCGCTATGCTATCGACAGCCAGCTTCCCTTTTTCTGTTTTGTAATACTTGGTGAAGGCGATGGAGAACAGGATGACCGCAATGATGATCCAAT
>JBNLAV010000091.1:0-4076 GCA_050302315.1 Desulfobacteraceae bacterium | reverse complement strand
AAACCACCGTCAGCATTATTCGCGGCTGAAAGCCGTAACTACATCTTTTTCAAAACCGTATCTTTAGGACATAACGATGGAGACTGCGCAACGTGGAATATTGAGATTTTTGGAACGGTCCATCTTCGTCAGAACGCCAGCCGAAACGCTCCGACGGATCAGTGCGGACAGATGAGTGATATCATTTTGTCAGAGCTTTTTCTTGGCTTTTCGATGGTTCGGAAATGCTTCAAAACAGAATGGATCGGTTATGGAAAGCACAAATACAGCGGTTTGGTACGGATGTCAATAAGTAAGATGACCCCCGACATGAGCCCCGGCGCCAAGAGCACCTGCGGCCGATCCTCAACCAGACCTATATGGTCATGCTGGAAAAATGCGGCATGGAGTCGGTGATCTCCGATCCGCGCGACGACCAACTCACCGCCATCGCCAAGGGCCAGCGCCAGGACATCGTGGACCTGATCTACGGCATCATGGACGGAAACGACCCCGACATGGCCGGCCTCTCCAAGGAGATGCAGGACTACGCCAAGACCGTCAACGTCATCCTGGGAAAGACCCTCTATTCCGACTCCTGGCTCGAAGTGTAGCCGCAACGGAAATCGTTTCGCATTAAAAAGCGCCCTTCCCATACGGGAAGGGCGCTTTGTTTCTGTCAACGGCTGATTGGTCCCATGGCCTTGGACTGCATTTCTAAGGTTCATCACTTTTCCGGCAGCTTCAGCAGCCTGACGCCGGATGGTTCTTTTTAATGATTGTTCAGATAGGCCGATTCAGACCGTTCTACCGGCCGCGAGCGCTTATATTCGTAACCTGCTGTTCTCATTCGACAAAAACTCGTTATCGATGCCTTGCCGGTTTTCGAACGCCCCTAATGGGCACGCCGCAGCGCACCACCATCCATTTGGATGACCTACCGGTCGGCAACCGTATTTTTGTCTTCCTTGACGCGGATTTCGTGTAATGTGATAATTACGGGACAAATAGTTTCGCAGGGCCAACTGACTCTTCCATGATACATGGATCGGTTTATTCATATGCATCTATAGCAGTCCTTAAGGATCGTGTATGGGGGTAATCAAATGAAGCGAAATACTATTTGGATCGTCGTTCTGGTCATTGTTTTTGCGGCCTGTGTCCTCACCACAGCTTCGCTGGCAGCGGAAGAAGATGAAATAACCGTCGTTGGTGTGATCGAAAAGTCCAAACGCCTGACTTATGTGAACACCGGCGATGAGAAATATCGGATCATCGGCCAGGATTTCAGCAACCTCATCGGGAGAAAACTGAAGATCACCGGTAAATTATCAAAAAGCCATGGCGATAAAACCCTGCTGGTGACCTACATGGAGTTCGTCCGCAATTGACGTCTCTCCGCAACAAACCGGCTTAACCGAATTCCGCACACCGTCGATCCATCAGGCCTATCGGAGTGTTGGGAACGCATGTGCGCTCCGCGCACCTGCGCAAGATCCCCAACCAGCCCCACCCGGTGATGCTGCAAGTTGCAGCATGCCGACCGTATGCTCGGATCTGCATTGAAAAAACAATGAACGTTGCTAACATATTATGATTGTCAGACAGGCACGCCGCGCCCTAAGAGACCCCTTACGGATAAAGGAGGAAAATGGTCATGAAATCAAAAATATGCTTCCTGCTTGGCGCAACGCTGGGCTTATTCATCGCGGTCGGTTTCTTTTCAGGTTGCAGCAACGGAATCATCCGCCCCGTCAAATCTCCGGAAGGAACAACGACCACCTACATTTTGGTTCGACACGCCGAAAAAGACGTTCTGTCCGAGGAAACGTCGCTCAGCGAGGCGGGACATCGGCGAGCACAGATACTGGCGGATACGGTGGCCCCGATGGGTGTTACGGCAATATACTGCCCGGACCTGCGGCGTAACAAGGAAACGGTGAAGCCATTGGCCGATCGGCTCAATATCGATGTCCAAACGGTTCCGGGATGGCGCATGATCAACACGCGCAAATTTGCCGATCAATTTGTCCGTGAAACCATGGCGGAGCATGCGGGCGGCGTCATTTTATGGGCCGGCAACAAGTCAATAATCGGCGGCCACGGCAGTAACCTACAGGAAATTTATCTTCGATTGGGAGGCCAGGACCAGGGGCCGCGCGCTTACCACGACCTGTTCGTGATCGTCGTCAACGAGACCGGCACCATCGATGTTCAAAAGAGGCAGTACGGACAACTGGATCAATGATATCGGTCCGGTTCTCTTCAAGTGCGAACCCGGACAACCGCGGCCAGTAGCACGATGATGCTCGACGCCAGGACCACTGCCCGCCCCATCGGTCTATGGAAGAGAATTCAAAGGCGGACCCCGACCGGCTTACCGGCGCTTTCGTCTTGAAGGATTCCGACCCGGACCCATCTTTGCCATTTCAGTTCTTCCCGCTTTGTCAGTCGCTTGAGGCTCCTGAAGAGCGCCTGGAACTCGATCACATCGACGGCATAAAACAGCAGCCAGACCACCGGCGCAATCAGGATGAAATTGCGATGAAACCGGTGTTTGGCGTCGGCTATCGCCTGCAGCAGAAATACGGCGCCCAGTATGCTGATGACCATTGCCAGCGGCATATAGTCGCTGGTGACGGCGGTGTATATGAAAAAGGTGCCCAGCATGATCGCCTCCAGCAGCAATATGAACTCTGCGTAGACGGCTATCGGCAACAGCAGGAAGGTCAGATAGGGATTATGCTTTGTGCTGGCGCTGAAGAAGAGGCTGCGGTGTTTGATGAAGGTCAGGATCCGTCCGTATTTCCATCGCAGGCGTTGATTGCACAGGCCTTTGAGATCGGACGGGCATTCGGTGAAAATTACCGCATCGGATGCATAGCGCGTCTTGTATCCGCATTTGAGGATGCGGGTGGACATCTCAATGTCCTCGGTGATGATGTCATGGTCGAAGCCGCCAACGGCCAGTAGTACTTTTCGCCGATACGCCGCAGCTGCGCCGCCGATTATATAGACGGAGTTAAAGATAGAGTCCACCCGTTTGAAGAAAAACCCATACAGGTATTCCACCTCCTGCAGCCATTCGATGGCCTTGCGCCGGTTTCCGATGACCACGTGGCCGGCGACTGCACCGACGCCGGGGTCTCTGAAGCGCCTTACCAGGTTGGTGATCGCCGTTGGGGCCATGACGCTGTCGGCATCGACGGTGATGACAATGTCGCCTTCGGCCTCCCGCAAACCGCGGTTCAGGGCTTTGGCCTTACCGCCGTTGGGGACGCGAATGTAGTCGATCCTCGCCCGGGACCTATCTCCCTTTTTACGGTCCGCCATGAACCCGATCACCTTCTCGTGGGTCCGGTCTGTGGACCCGTCATTGACGACCACTATCTGAAGTCCGGGATAACGGGTATTTAGGACGGAGCGGATGGTTTTCACGATGCCCACCTCTTCGTTCCACGCCGGGATCAGGACGGACACCGTGGGCATCCTGTCAGGCATTTCCGAAGGGTCGCGGTATCTCCCGGTCAGCGAATAGAGGGGCAGACAGATCAATTGCAGCCCATATTTCGCCATGATCGGTGCCATCAGTATGAGCATGATCACGCGAATCATATTGAAATGGTCCACGGAATGATAGGAACGTGTTACCGCCAGATAGAACACACCTGCCGTTACCAGATAGAAAGACAACAAAATCATTACATTGGTCGTTTTCGCTTTCGCGTCGTTGATCATGGATATCCCTTCATCTTCCCTGGAACCTACAACGGCACATGGGCGGCTGTGACGCCGCACTAGCGCCCTTCGCTGTTGTTCCCAAATTTTTTCTTTATATTTCGGTTGGATGCACTTAAACCGTGTGGTCCCCGCAGCGGAGTCAATCGCCTAACTTCAATGATCCGGACTCGCCTTTTGGTTGGCCGTTTTCGAGGCACAAAGGGGCAGTTTCACTGTTTTGCGCACAGGCTGTTGATAGCAAATATGATACCGTCTTATCCCCAACAGCACAATACACGTTTAAAGATTTGAAATTTCAACTATTTTTTAATCGGGCCACGGGACCGCTCAGCACCTTTTCCGGCAGGGCGCCCCTG
>JBNLAV010000090.1:0-38582 GCA_050302315.1 Desulfobacteraceae bacterium | reverse complement strand
CATCAGTGCCGACAGCAACTATCACATCGTAGACGTTCAGGTCGACGGCAGCTCGGTGGGAGCGGTGTCGAGCTACACCTTCAGCGCAGTGGACCGCAACCACACGCTCAGCGCCACCTTTGCCGTGAACAGGCACACGATCACGGTATCGTCGGGCGCCAACGGCAGCATCTCGCCGTCGACGACCACGGTGAACGCAGGCGACAGCCAGACCTTCAGCATCAGTGCCGACGGCAACTATCACATCGCAGACGTTCAGGTCGACGGCAGTTCGGTGGGAGCGGTGTCGAGCTATACCTTCAGCGCAGTGGACCGCGACCACACGCTCAGCGCCACCTTCGCCGCAGACACCGTCGAGAGTTACACGATCACGGTATCGTCGGGCGCCAACGGCAGCATTTCGCCGTCGACAACCACGGTGAACGCGGGCGACAGCCGCACCTTTAACATTACCCCAGATGCTGACTGCCAGGTTGTGGATGTGATGGTGGATGGCCACTCCATGGGGGCGGTGACATCCTACAGCTTCCAGAATATCAGCGCAGATCATACCATTGCGGCCGCTTTTGAAAGCGTTGCCGCCTCTCAGGATGTCAACATCTGGATTGAAGCAGAAGATGGCGATATCTATACACCAATGGAAATCTCCGGTGACGCCGAAGCCTCTGCCGGTGGTTATATATGGACGCCGGAAGGCACCGGTAACGTGTCCAGCTCCTCACGGGATGCCGGGTGGGCGGAGTACCGAATCGACGTGCCATCGGACGGCGAATACGTGGTATGGGGGCGAGTCGGCACCGCCGGCACCTCATCGGACTCCTTTTACCTCTCTATCGATGGGACGGATGAACTTGTCTGGCATACCCGGCACGGCGATCAGGGATCATGGGCATGGGACGTGGTGAGTGTGCGTCGTGCAAACGATGATCGCAATGCTTCGAATCCCTTCATCTATCACCTGACGGCCGGAAGCCACACCATCACCGTTAAACAGCGGGAAGACGGCACCAGGCTCGACAAGATCCTGGTGACCAGCAAACTGGATATGACGGTGGCGGAGCTGGAGGCCATGCATTCTTCCGGCAATGAAGAAGTCAACATCTGGATGGAGGCCGAAGATGGCGATATCCATTTGCCCATGGAGACCCTGGGCGACATCTCGGCATCTGCCGGCGGCTATATATGGACGCCGGAAGGCACCGGCAACGTGTCCAGCTCCTCACAGGATGCCGGGTGGGCGGAGTACCGAATCGACGTACCATCGGACGGCAACTACGTGGTATGGGGGCGAGTCGGCACCGCCGGCACCTCATCGGACTCCTTTTACCTCTCTATCGATGGGATGGAGGAGCTTGTCTGGCATACCCGGCACAGCGATCAGGGATCATGGGCATGGGACGTGGTGAGTGTGCGTCGTGCAAACGATGATCGCAATGCTTCAAATCCCTTCATCTATCACCTGACGGCCGGAAGCCACACCATCACTGTCAAACAGCGGGAAGACGGCACCAGGCTCGACAAGATCCTGGTGACCAGCAGGCTCGAAATGGATGCGGCGGCGCTTGAATAGACGCTGCTAACCGCGCTTCCTTAGACGGGGGATTGTTTGTCCTGGTGACACTCAATCCCCTTTGTCTATTCCGCCTTTGCTCCGGGCGGCGGCAATCCCTTTGGCAGCCGCCAGCGCGCTGGCCGGTGTGGTTACATTGGCCACGCGGCAGCCGATGGCCGCTTTGCGGATCACGCTGTCATCGATCTGTCCCTGTCCCCCGGTGGGGGTGTTGATCACCATCTGTACCTTCCCGTTCTTGATTTCATCCACGAGGTTGGGCCTGCCATATCCGAGTTTGCGCACCTGAGTGGATTCGATGCCGTTTTCCGACAATACTTTGTGGGTCCCGCGGGTGGACATGATCTTGAATCCCAACTCGTTGAAAATGCGCGCGGGTTCCAGTATGCTCGGCTTGTCTTCGTCGGTGACCGTGATCAGCACCGTACCCGCGGTCGGCAACGGGTTTTGGGTGGATTCAAGCGCGTTGAAGTAGGCCATGCCGAATGTATCGGCAATGGACATGACCTGACCGGTGGCGCGCATGTTGGGTCCCAGCAGCGGATCGATCTTGGAAAATGAATTAAAGGGAAAAACCGGAGCGCGCACACTGCAAAGACCGGACTGGGGCAATGCAATACCCAAATCGGAGAGCCGATCTCCCAGCATCAGCCGAACCGCCCACGCCACGACCGGCACATTCAACGCTTTGGAGATCATGGCCAGATTCCTCGAAACATTGCTGCCGGCACTCAATACATAAACGGTATCGCGGTAGATACCGAACCGGATATTGATCGACCCCCTTATCCCAAAGGATGTGGCGATCTTGTCGCTGTATGCACGGATGGTCTCCACGTGGCGAGGGGCAATGCTGTATGGCGGCAATACGGCAGCAGAGTCACCGGCGTGCACACCGGCCAATTCGATGTGCTCTAGTACGGCAACCGTTTGGGTGGTTTCTCCGTCACACAAAACTTCAGCCTGCGCTTCAATGGCATACTCCAGAAATTGCTCCATCCATATCGTCCGGCCCGGTTCTTCAAAAATACCGGCGAGATGGTCGCCCAGTTCCTGTGGATCGCGTACCACGGCAGACGAGGTTGCACCGTTGTCGCTGATGATGATGGGGTACGTCATCTTTTCAGCGGATCGTTTTGCTTCCTCGACGGTGGCGGCAAGGGCAAATGCCGGCTGGGGAAGACCCAATTGATGGATTTCTTCTTTAAAGCCGACCGGATCCTGATGCAGGCGGAGCGCTTTTTGGGTGGTTCCCGCCAGTTCGCAATTCAATGTCTGCAGACGGCTTGCCAGGGCGTGGGCGTTGGTTCCGGCAAACTGGCAGATGACGCTGACCGGTTGCTCGAATCCAATGATCTCTGAAATTTCTTCGACACTCAATGGTTCGCAGTAGCAGGTGCACGGTGCGCTGTGACCGGACAGGTGGCCGGCCAGATTGCTGTTGATCAGGATCGGTGTGTATCCCATCTGCCTGACCGCCACGGCTGCATGAAAGGCGGCATAGTCGCATTCTGTGCCGTTGCCGATGCCATAGGCGCCGTTGCCGAGAATGATCACTTTTTGGGATCCTTCGGCTACCGGAAGCGATGCGCCCGAATTGAAATCGCCGAAACGCAGATCGTGATCGCTTCCTGGCAGGGCTTGCCATTTTCTTTTTACGCCGATCTTTTCCAAGTGGGCTTTGATGTCATCCAGAGGCGTGTCCAGCAGCAGGGCGATGTCTGCATTGCTGAATCCTTCCGCTTTGGCCTGACGCATAAGCGCGTCCGAGGGTTTGGTCGCCTTTCCGGCGCTCAGTTTTTTGGCCGTCTCGGTCAATTGATGGATTTGCCGGATGACGTCGGTCGCCATGTGGGTGCGGGCGGCTACCTCATCAACACCAGCCCCTTTCATAAGCGCGGCGAAGATCTCATACGGCCTTCGGGTAGAAGGGGCGGACAATCTCGGAAGAAGGGCCGTGATATCTTCCCCGTCGAATTCACGTGCAATCGAAACCAGTCCGCGTCCGTCGATATCGGCGGTGCGGGAAGCTTTGTGGAAAGCCGTCTTGAAATCAGTCGCATAGCTCACATGGTGGCCTGTGGCCTGCATTTGGGGTCCCAACCGATCGTCGTCTACACCCAGCTGGGCGAGATCCCACCTCGGCCATTTTATGCCGACACAGGTATACGACGGCTCGAACGGGCTCTGCTCGGGCAACTCGGGTGCAAGTTGGTCCAGTGTCTGCCCGGCGGCAAGCAAAGCGGTCCAGCGGGCAACGGGAATGCCGCTGATACGGGTGACCATGGCAGAGGTGCTGGTGTAGCGTGGATGCACGGCCAGCACCAGGCGCTGCTGATCTCCGGCACGGACCGCAAAGCGTATGGTGGCGCCACCGACAATGTCCAGATGGTCGCAGATGGTGACGGCGTCTTTTAGCAGCAGGGCCTGGAGGGATTCGGAGATGGTTTGCATCGGGCTGACGCCGATGGCATCCCCCGGATGTACCCCCGCGGTGTCCAGGTATTCCACACCGCCCAGCAAGACCGACCGGCCAGTGCGATCCCGCAGCACTTCCAGTTCGACTTGCTGCCAATCCAGCAATGAGGCTTCGACGGAAAATTTGCTGTCGCCGTCACCGGCCAGGGAGGTGGCGATGGTGTTGAGTTCATCCTGATTGTAGAGCAGCAATCCATCCGGCAGCACGTGGGCATCGTCGCATCGCACCACCACCGGAAATCCCAATTGCTTTGCTTTTTCCATGGCGGCGTCTACGCCGCTGACCGGGTAGATCGGCGGCGTTTTCAGCCCGATGGCGGCCATCGCCGACTGGAGCGTGTCACGGTCCCGGACATGGTCCAGGCAGCTTTGGGTGGGGCCCCACAACGCCATACGGTTTGCAGACGCGATTTGCTGCGAATACAGCCCGGAGATAAGCTGAAGACTGTTTCGACCACCGAAGAGCGTCAATAGTGCATCCGGTTTTTCAGCTGCAATTATATTGGATATGGTTTCGGGGACCAAAGGGGCCAGGATCGTGTGGTGCGACCATGGGGCCTCATTGAACACCGCATCGGGATTGGCGCCGACGGTGATGATGCGGCAACCCGCTTCTGCCAATACCCGGCAGGCTTCCAAGGCACCCTCAAGCCCCTCTCCGGTCTGTCCAATGTTGGTGGGGCCGGGCCCGATGATCAGAACCTTCAAATCGTTCAAAGCAGCCATGGTCTCTCCTAATGCAAATGGTCGTTCGAATGACAACGATGTGGCAAAGGTGTTGAACGTTTTAAAAAAAACTTTAGACTATCTTCAGTCCTGGTGAAAAGCAAGTTTAAACGATCCTGCTGGCTCGGTAGCTTTGTTTGGACTGATAATTCATATAATTGCAGAGTTTTAAACGCTAATTCCCGTCGTTCGATCCGGCCGGCGCAGAGGCCGCCCCATAAGTGCCATCTTATGATGGGAATTTTATTAATGACAATATAATCAATAGGAAAATTATACGTCGGTTTGTTTTCGTACTCGTAATCGTACTCGTACGCGTACTCGGGCAAATTAAAAAGGAATTAACTTAGTCCAGGATTGCAAGCCTGTTTGTTGGGGCCTTGGCCGTCAGTGGCCTATATCGATTCTGAGCCAATTCGATTACGAGTACGCGTACGAGTACGAATTCAATGCCATCCTGTTTTATCAAAACCTTTTGGCCTTCATCCACTGGCAACAAGTTGCCGGTGCCACCCGCGGTGCTGCTCGCTATCGAATTCGAAATCGAAATCGGGATCGGGATCGAATCCTTCATTTTTGCTTTTCGATTTCGATAGAGATTTCGATTTCGATATTACCGCAAAGGTATTCTGTCAGAACTGGCGGAGGACCGGCTATTCCCTTGACTTACCAATAGTTTGCCATTACATATGCCAGTTTAACAGCTACGATCGATGGAGGAATCAATGGACTATAAAAAGACGCTCAATCTGCCGGCCACCGCCTTTCCCATGAAGGCCAATCTGGCGCAGCGTGAACCCGAAAAGCTCAAAGCGTGGGAAGAGGGCGGCCTTCACCAGCGCATTCGTGAACAATCACAGGGCAAGCCCCGTTTTATCCTCCATGACGGCCCGCCGTATGCCAACGGCCATATTCACATGGGCACCGCTCTGAACAAGATTCTCAAGGACTTTATCGTTCGGTCCCGGCAGATGGCCGGTGCCGATGCGGTCTACGTTCCGGGGTGGGACTGCCATGGACTGCCCATCGAGCACAACGTGGAAAAGGAGCTGGGGAGCAAGAAGCTGGACATGACCCAGTCCCAGATCCGGCGAAAATGCCGAACTTATGCGGACAAGTTCATCGATATCCAGCGGGATGAATTCAAACGGCTCGGCGTGATGGGGGACTGGAAAAATCCCTATTTGACCATGAGCTATGACTACGAGGCAACCATTGCCAAAGAGTGCTGCAAATTCGCACTCAACGGTGGGCTATTCCGAAGCAAAAAACCGATTTATTGGTGCTGCAGCTGCCAGACCGCCCTCGCCGAAGCTGAAATCGAGTACAAGGATGAATCTTCTCCTTCCATATACGTCAAGTTTCCTCTGGTGGATGATCTGGGAGAACTGTTGCCTGAATTGTCGGGCAAAAAAGTCTCCATGGTGATCTGGACCACCACGCCGTGGACATTGCCGGCAAACCTGGCCATCGCGCTGCATCCGGATTTCGATTATGCGGCCGTGGCATTGGATGACGGCGAAGTACTGGTCATGGCCCAGGGCCTGCTGGACGCGTGCATGACCGCATTCGGACGGGAAAACTATACGCTGGTAGGGACGCTGCGCGCCGACCAGCTGGAGAAAAAGCGCTGCCGCCACCCGCTTTACGACCGCGAGTCGCTGATCATCCTCGGAGATCACGTCACCCTGGAAGCCGGCACCGGCTGTGTCCACACCGCACCGGGGCACGGACGGGAGGACTATGATGTCGGTTTGAAATACGGGTTGGAGGCCTACTCACCCGTAGATGACCGTGGTTGTTTCACAGATGAAGTGGAGGATCTCGAGGGCGTATTTGTCTTCAAGGCCAACGCCCAGATCAACCAGACGCTGCAAGACAAGGGGGCGCTGCTGGCCCAGGAGCGGCTCGAGCATTCCTACCCCCATTGCTGGCGGTGCAAGCGACCGGTTATCTTCCGCGCCACGCCCCAATGGTTTATCTCCATGGACAAGACCGGACTGCGCCAGGATGCCCTGCACGCAATCGATCAGGTCCAATGGATTCCCCAGTGGGGTAAAGAGCGCATTTACGGCATGATCGAGAACCGGCCCGACTGGTGCGTCTCGAGGCAGCGCGCGTGGGGCGTGCCCATTACGGTATTCACCTGCCGGAAATGTGACGCGACCTACATGACACCGGAATTGATGGATCGGATTTATTCCCTTTTTGCAGAGCACGGGGCGGATGTATGGTTCGAAAAAGACGCACAAGAACTTCTGCCCGAGGGCGCAACGTGCGGATCGTGCGGCGGCCATTCGTTTGAAAAGGAAACTGACATCCTGGATGTGTGGTTCGATTCGGGTGTGAGCCATGCGGCCGTGTTGGCGGCAAGGGACAATCTGGCGTGGCCCGCCGATCTCTACCTCGAAGGTTCGGACCAGCACCGCGGCTGGTTTCACAGCTCGTTGTTGACCGCTGTGGGATTGCGCGATGCGGCGCCCTATAAATCGGTGTTGACCCATGGATTCGTGGTGGACGCCGATGGCAAGAAAATGTCCAAGTCCGTGGGCAATGTCATCGCACCCGAGAAGGTGATCAAGCAATATGGAGCGGAGATCCTGCGCCTCTGGGTATCGGCATCGGACTACCGGGATGATATTCGCATCTCCGATAAGATCCTCAAACAGCTTACCGACGCCTACCGGCGCATTCGCAACACCGGGCGTTTTCTGCTGGGAAATCTGAGCGACTTCGACCCCGATACGGATGCAATCCCGTATGACGAGATGCTGCCCATCGACCGCTACGCCCTGCATGTGCTGCAGGACTTGATCGGCCGGTCTCGTCGTGCGTACGATGCGTACGAGTTCCACACCATTTACCACTCGCTGTTCAACTACTGTACCGTGGATCTGTCCGCCTTCTATCTCGATATCCTCAAGGATCGCCTTTACACCACGCCGGCCAGTGATCCGAGACGCCGGAGCGCCCAGACGGCGATATACCGTATTGCCCACACTCTGGCCCGTTTGATGGCACCCATCATGGTCTTCACGGCGGAGGAAATCTGGAAATACCTTCCGGCATCATCGCAACGGGAGGAAAGTATCCATATGGCGCGTCTGCCGGAGGCGGACGAAGGGCTTCGGGACGAAGCCCTGGCACAGCAATGGCGCGTCATCCGGACGGTTCGCGGGGAAGTGACCAAAGCGCTGGAGACGGCGCGGACCGAAAAAGTGATCGGGCACTCGCTGGATGCGGCCGTTGCAGTCGGTCTGGACGATCAACTCTATCAACACGTCAAGCCGTATGACGAAGAGTTGCGTTCAATTTTGATCGTATCAAAAGCGGAACTGGTACAGGGGGCGATCGAAGGGGCCTATCGCAGTGCCGAAGTGGAAGGCGTCAGCGTCAAGGTTGCGCCCGCATCCGGGGATAAGTGCAGCCGTTGCTGGGTGCACTCTCCCAGCGTGGGGCAAGAGGCGGATCACCCGGCGCTTTGCGATCGGTGCTATGCTGCGGTCCAAACCATTGGAGAAGTGGAATAACCCTATAGTTGCATCTATAAAGATGGTAAAAGTTGTGCGAAGCTGTCCGGCTTTTGCAACGATAGGGATCAGGCGGCTATTCTGCCGCTGCAAAATTCGCGAAGACGTGAACGGAGACGATGTCGTCCATGAAATATTTCCGGTTCGTTTCAGTGGCCGCCGCGGTGGTGATCCTGGACCAGCTCACAAAACTCTGGGTACTAGCGAAGATGCCGCTCCATGAGAGCATTCCCGTCATTGACGGGTTCTTCAGCCTGACCCATGTGCACAATCCCGGCGGTGCATTTGGATTTCTGGCCCAAAACGGGGCGCCATGGCGGCACTGGGTCTTTCTGGGGGCGGCAGTACTGGCCCTGGGCATGATCCTTTATTTCCACCATCACACGCCGCGGTCCCATCCCTATCTGGCATTGGGATTGTCCCTGATCTTCGGCGGGGCCATCGGAAACCTCATCGACCGCGTACGCTTCGGTGAGGTTATCGATTTTCTGGACGTTTACGTTTTAGACTACCATTGGCCCACATTCAATGTGGCGGACAGCGGTGTCACCATCGGCGTAATCATCTTTCTTGCCCACATCGTGTTCAAGAAGATGCCGTTTTAGCCGGGATTGTCTGAGCATTAAATTACAAGCATTCGAAGGAACGACACAAGGCCTGATCGGTATTCGCGATCAAATCGGCCAATGTCCAAGTCCATGAGTGAAATTCAACATCGCCAGCTCGCCGAATATCTGAAAAAAGGCGCCGCGGGATCTTATCCGGCCGTCTTCCTTGTCCACGGTCAGGAAATGCTGGTCGAGCAGTCCACCCGACAGCTGCTGGATAAGCTGCTCGAGGGCGCACCGGCCCAGATGTGCAGCGAGAAGGTGGACGGCGTTCTGGAAAATCTTTCCGGGGTTCTGGAACGCCTGAACACCTATGCATTGCTGGATGGGCCCAAGATCGTGATATTCGCCGAGGCGAAACTGTTCGAAGGCAAAGCCAATCCGAAACAAGTGGCTGAGCGTGTCGCAGACGCCTGGGAGGCAAACGACATGGACCAGGCCGCCAAACAGTTCCTGAGCTTGTGCGGGCGGTTTGACATCGATTTGGACAGTGTTCTGCACGGCCATTCGGGCAACGAGGCATTGAAGGCGGTCCGCGGGCGCTTGGGAACCGATGCCATCGAAAAACTCATCGAGCACTGCCGTTATCGGAACTGGACACCGCCAACCGCCGGAGACCAAATTGCCGCCCTGCAACGTGCCATGGAAAAGGGCTTTCCCCAGGGGCACCACCTGGTCGTTACCGTCCACGCCAGGGTCCCCAAGAACCTGAAGCTCTATAAGACGTTTCAAGCGCATGGCGCGGTGATAGATTGCAATATCCCCCTGGGTGAACGAAAGACGGACAAAGCCGCACAAGAAGAGGTTCTGCGCCGCACCCAGGATGAATTGCTGGCCGGTGCGGGCAAGCAGATGTCACCCGGCGCTTTCCAATACCTCTGTCGCTTTACCGGGTTCGATCCGCGCATCTTCGCCCAGAATGTCGAGAAACTGATCGATTATGCGGGGGAAAGAAAAGAGATTACCGAAGAAGACATTCATGCGGTGGTGAAACGCACCAAGACCGATCCGGTCTTCGATCTGACCAATGCCGTCGCGGACCGCAACCTGCCCCAATCGCTTTTCTACGTCCAGGCGCTCCTGGATGCCAAGTGGCATCCGCTGCAGATCTTATCGGCCTTGGCCAACCAGATGCGTAAGTTGTTGGTGGCCAAATCATTCTCCACCGGATCCTATGGAAGCGCCTGGGTGAGCGGCATGCGCTATCCTCAATTTCAGAACGCCGTCATGCCGGCCATCGAGGCGCATGACCGGGCATCGCTCGCCCAAAGCGCCGCATGGCGGGAATCGTCCGGCGAACCCCTCCAAAAAAGCCGCAGCGGCAAGAAAGCAGGAGCGGATATCGTGCTGGCCGCCAATCCCAAGAGCCCGTATCCGGTGTACCAGACCCTGCTCAAGTCCGATAAATTTTCGCTTCAAGAGCTGACCGACGCCATGCTCAAACTGAACCGGGCGGACCTGGGGCTCAAATCGTCCGGTCAGGACCATACGCTCATCCTGAAAAGACTGATCACGGAAATTTGCGGCACACCGTCCCGACAGCGGTCTTGACGACGGCGAGAAGCATGCTACATTAGGCGGACACTTGCAACGATAGGGCAAACAATTTCAAGACCACAGGGAAAAATGATGATACCAAAAACCAAGATCGTATGCACCATCGGTCCGACCAGCAATTCCCCCGAAATCGTCAAGGCCCTGATCGAAGAGGGCATGAGTGTGGCGCGCCTCAATTTCTCCCATGGCAGCCATCATGATCATGGAAAGATGATCGAAGTGATACGCCGTGAGGCAACGGCGGCAGGACGCCCGGTTGCGATCCTGCAGGATCTTTGCGGTCCGAAAATTCGAGTGGGCGAGATTCCCCATCCGGGAATTCAGTTGTCCAACGGACAACGCATCGTGCTGACCACAGATAAACAATCGGTGGGAGAGGGGCGGGTTCCGGTAAGCTACTCGGGGCTGGCATCACAGGTCAAAGCGGGCGACCGGATTCTATTGGCCGACGGTATCATGGACCTCACCGTCGAAGGAACCGGCGAATCGGAGATCGTCTGCAAAGTGATCACCGGCGGTTTGCTCACGTCCTTCAAAGGGATTAACCTGCCAACCAGTTCGTTGGAAATCCCGGCCATGACGGAAAAGGACCGCCGGGATCTGCTTTTCGGGCTCGACAACGGCGTGGATTACATTGCGCTCTCTTTTGTGCGCACGGCGGCGGATATCCACGAGATCAAAAAACTGATCCATCGGCAGAACAAGCAAACGCCGGTAATCGCCAAAATCGAAAAGCACGAAGCGCTGGATGCTATCGACGCCATCGTGGCGGCGGCCGACGGGATCATGGTGGCGCGTGGAGATCTCGGCGTTGAAATTCCCCTGGAAAAAGTTCCCAATATCCAGAAACAACTGGTTCGCAAAGCCAACGACTTGGGCAAACCGGTTGTGATTGCAACCCAGATGCTGCGCTCGATGGTGGATGCACCCCGTCCGACCCGCGCTGAAGCCGCGGATGTCGCCAATGCCGTTCTGGACGGCGCCGATGCCGTGATGCTTTCGGAAGAAACCGCCAACGGGCATCACCCTGTTGAAGCGGTCCGGTACATGGCGCGCATTGCGGCTAGTGCGGAAGAAAAGTATCCGCACAAGAAATATCTGGAAGCAACGCGCAAAAAGGGAACGGCGGAGTCAGTCTCCTACGCCGCCGCCATCCTGGCGAAAAATCTTTCCGCCAGCGCTGTGGTGGCGACGACCCGATCCGGCTCCACTGCCACCCACATATCTCGCTACAGGCCCAAGCAACCGGTCATTGCCCTCTCTCCCGACGAGACATCGGTTAAGCGGTTGACTTTGTTTTGGGGGGTTATGCCGTTCTTCCTTCCCATCATCGAGGACACCGATGAGATGGTGGAGCAGGCGGCTTTGGCAGCCATGGAGAAAGGTCATGTCCACAAAGGGGATCGCATCGTTATTACGGCCGGGCGCCCCATCTGGGCCGCCGGCACGACCAATATGTTATGGGTTAAAGAGCTTTGAAATAAAACCGCGCCAATGATGTTGTGCAAAATACATCCTTGCGGCCCTGAAGGGGCCGATGATTATAGCCCCGGGTGCAAACCCGGGGTCGAGGTCTGAAGATCTGCGCAACACCGAAGGTGTGACACTATCGGGGAAGCCTGTCGCTCCTTCGGAGCTCGGCTATGGGTGTACAAGGTTCCCCGGGTTGACACCCGGGGCTATAATCTGGGCCTCCTTTGGAGGCTTGGAAACAACTTGAGCTTTATGGAGAATCTTAAATGATACGTGTTGGTGTGATTGGGGCTACTGGCTATGCAGGAGCGGAACTCATACGGATACTGTCCGGCCATCCCGATGTGGAGATCGCCTGTATCACGTCGCGGCAATATGCCGGTGAGCGGTTCGATGCCATCTACCCTTCGATGAAGGGATGGGTGGACCTGGTTTGCGAAACCTACGAGGTCGAGCGCATGGCCGATGCGGCGGATGTGGTGTTTACGGCTCTGCCGCACCAACTCCCCATGGCCATTGTTCCCGAGTTGCTGGGGGCCGGCCTCAAGGTGATCGACCTCTCGGCGGATTTTCGATTCCGGGATGTGAAGGCGTACGAAGCCCATTACCAGCCGCACAGCGCGCCGGAATTGGCGGAGAAGGCAATTTACGGACTCAGTGAAGTCTATGACCGGGAGATCGCCGCGGCCCGGTTGATCGGCAACCCCGGATGTTATCCCACAAGCGTTCTGCTGCCGCTGATTCCGCTGGTGCGGGCCAACCTGATCGATACCGATTCCATCATTGCCGATGCCAAGTCGGGCGTGAGCGGGGCAGGAAGGGGCGCGACCCTGACCACCCATTACTGTCAGGTGAACGAATCTTTCAAAGCCTACAAGGTCGGCGGCCACCGGCATAGCCCGGAGATGGCGGCCATTCTGGCGGAGCAGGCCGGCTCGCCTGTCGATCTGACCTTCGTTCCCCATCTGGTTCCCATGTCAAGGGGGATGGCCACAACCATCTACACCCGAATCCGCGATGGGGTCGGCGGCGATGACATCGAACAGTGCTGGCGCCAGTTTTATAAAGACCGGCCGTTTGTCAGGATCTGCGGTTCCACCGCGCCGGACAGCCTCAACGTCAAGGGGACCAATTGCTGTGACATCGGTTTTCACCTCGATGCCGCCAAGGGACAACTGATCGCCATGTCGGCCATCGATAACCTGGTCAAAGGTGCCGCCGGACAGGCGGTCCAGAATATGAACCTCATGATGGGCTTTAATGAAGCGGCCGGATTGATGACGTCTCCTTATCCGATCTGACATTCTTGACATGGCGGTGCATATGCAATAGATAATTGATCTTTCGGCCTCCCAATGCGGCGAGAACTCATTCAGGATACTGCTGAACGAACTTGCCGGGTCTCAGCGCAAAACTTGTTGTGAATGGTACCGGGAAACGCATTTCCCGTATGGTCTTAATTCCTTTGAAAGGAGAAATAGAAAAATGACAGCACAGCTTATCAAGGGCACCGAGATTCGTGAGCAAATTCTGGAAGAGATTACAGCCGAAGTGGCTGAGATCAAGGAGAAACACGGAGTGGTGCCTGGCTTGGTAACCATTTTGGTGGGTGAAAACCCGGCGTCCATCTCCTATGTCACTTTAAAGATCAAGACGGCTCACCGCGTTGGTTTCAACGAGATTCAGGACACCCAACCCGCAGACATATCCGAGACAGATCTGTTGGCCCTGATCGATAAATACAACAACGATGACAGCATCAACGGCATCCTGGTGCAACTGCCGCTGCCGAAACATATCGATGAAAAGAAAGTGCTCAATGCCATCGATCCGGACAAGGATGTGGATGGATTTCATCCGGTAAACGTCGGACGGCTGATGATCGGCGGCAACGAAGTGAAGTTCCCGCCGTGTACACCGGCCGGCATCCAGGAGATGATCGTTCGCGCCGGCGTTGAAACCAAGGGTGCTGAAGTGGTCGTGGTCGGGCGCTCCAATATCGTCGGCAAACCCATTGCCAACATGATGCTGCAAAAAGGCGTTGGCGCAAACTCTACGGTGACCATCGTTCACACCGGCACCAAAGATCTGGCCGCGCATTGCAAACGCGCAGACATCCTTATCGTGGCTGCAGGCGTTCCCGGCCTGGTGAAGCCGGAGTGGATCAAAGAAGGCGCGTGTGTGATCGATGTCGGCGTCAACCGCGTCGGCGAAAAGATCAGCGAAAAGACCGGCAAAAAGATAGCCGTGCTGCGCGGGGATGTGGATTTCGATGCCGCCAAGGAAATTGCCGGCTACATCACCCCGGTCCCCGGAGGCGTCGGCCCGATGACCATCACCATGTTGATGGCCAACACCCTCAAGTCCTGCAAGTTTAAGCTGGGTATCGCATAGCCGTCAGCGGCCGCAGCCTGTAGCGTCAACAGTCGCCCGCGAAGCGGGTGGCTTGGATTCCCGGCCGGCCACAGGCCGCAAAGATAAAAACATGCAGTGGTTCTATCGTTGCGGTTGTAACCGGGTACATAGCGCCCGGTTTGAAAACAACCAATGACCATCATACCCACCGGCCCGTTGTAAGGGTCGGTGGGTTCTTCGTTTGTGATTTTCAAACCGGGATCGAGAAATGCGCCATCAGGCCGCCGCGATCAAAAAGGTCTGCAAATTCAGAAACAAAGCCGGCCTGAGTTGACAGACAGGAGCAACTGTGATAGTTTTCCGTTTTGATGTCCTGTAATATTCATAACCGGTTGAAATAGAAGTGTATAATCATATGTTTCACTTAAACTGCTTCGGAATTCGGAATCAGGGTTGACCATGGCACGAAAATACGCATTCATTTTCCTGGGTGGAACCGGCAGCACGATTAAACAACTTCAGCTTTCCCGAAAAAAAATGTCCGCCCTATGCATTGGCCTGGCACTGTTGCTGGGCATTTTTTGTTATGGTGTTCTGGATTACATCAGGATGCATCAAATTGTCGAAGGCAAAGAAGCCATGGAGCGGCAACTTGCCCTGCAGACCGAAGAGGTGATGCACCAGCGGGAACAAATTCAGAAATTTGCCAAAGAGATCAATACGTTCAAGGAAAAATTGATCCAACTCGACCAATTCGAGAAAAGCATTCGCGTGATTGCCAATATCGACAAACCTGAGCATGGCGACGGGTTGTTCGGTATCGGCGGGTCCGCACCCGAGGATTTGAATCCCAACATCGGCCTTGGCCAGCGGCACCAGCGCCTGATCAAAGACATGCATCAACAGATGGCGCAGCTCAACAATGCCACTGAAGTAAAGAGCGACCAATTCGAATCTTTGCTGGAAAGGCTTGAAGCGCAAAAGAACCTGTTGTCCCACACGCCGGCCATTCGGCCCGCCAAAGGGTGGACGACGTCCAAATTCGGATACCGTCAATCCCCCTTTACCGGAAAACGCGAATTTCACAAAGGCTTGGACATTGCCAACCGAAAGGGTTCGCCCATCGTTGCGACGGCCGATGGTATTGTGACCTACACCGGCCCCAAGGGACTGCTCGGCGAAGTCGTGGTGATCGATCATGGTCATGGCATTGTCACGCGGTACGCCCATCTGGAAAAAGCCGTCTGCCAAAAAGGCGCCCGGGTCAAACGGGGTGAGGTCATTGCCCACATGGGAAACACGGGGCGCAGCACCGGCCCCCACTTGCACTATGAGGTCCGGTTGAACGGAGTGCAGGTCAATCCTACCAAATACATTTTGAATTAATCGTTTAACAACGCACTGCTTGTCTCGGCCAATACCGAGCCGCTGGGCTCGGCATTGGCCTGCAATCATTTGGGCCCATAGAATTGCCTTGTTTATGGGGTTAAAATATTTTATCGGTAGAGCGCCAGTCAGAGATATCAAAACATCGGATCTCAATTCGGCGGGTGGAATCCCTTCCCTGCGAATTTTAGAGCCGCACATGGCAGGGCCGGCTTGACGGGCCGGCCGAATCGGGGTCACATACACATATACGTAGCGGATAAAGGAGCAGCAACCTCATGGTTTGGAATTTTCTGACCCGTGTCTTCGGCAGCAAAAACGAACGGGAGCTTAAGCAGCTAAATCCGATAGTGGAACGGATCAATGCTTTGGAACCCGAAATTCAGGCACTGAGTGATGATCAGCTAAAGTCGCAGACCGTCAAATTCAAAGAGCAGTTGGATCAAGGCGCCCCGTTGGATGATCTTCTTCCCGAGGCATTTGCCACGGTCCGTGAAGCTTCGATACGTACGCTTAAGATGCGGCATTTCGATGTTCAGCTCGTCGGTGGAATCTTTCTGCACCGTGGGCGCATCGCCGAAATGAAGACCGGTGAGGGTAAAACACTGGCGGCGACATTGCCGGCCTACTTGAATGCCCTCACAGGGAGAGGGGTGCACATCGTCACCGTGAATGACTATCTGGCCAAACGCGATTCCGAATGGATGGGTCAGATCTATAGCTTTCTCGGATTGAACGTCGGCAATATCGTGCACGGATTGGACGATGTGCAGCGCCTGGAGGCCTACGGCGCCGATATTACTTATGGCACCAACAACGAATTTGGCTTCGACTACCTGCGCGACAATATGAAATTCGAAGCGGAGAGCCTGGTTCAGAAAGACCTGTATTACGCTATCGTGGACGAGGTCGACAGCATCCTCATCGACGAAGCCCGTACCCCGTTGATCATATCCGGGCCGGCCGAAAAATCCACTCACCTCTATTACGAGGTGAACAGCATCATCCCGCGCCTGAAAAATGAAGCGCATTACGCCAAGGACGAAAAGGCGCGCAGCGTGGCTCTGACCGAGGACGGCGTGGCAGCCGCGGAAAAACTGCTCAAGACGGAAAACCTTTATGATCCGCGCAACATTGAATTGCTCCACCATGTCAATCAGGGACTCAAAGCGCACACCCTTTTCCAGCGCGACGTCGATTATATCGTTAAAGACGGGCAGGTCATCATTGTCGATGAATTTACAGGACGATTGATGCCCGGGCGACGATACAGCGACGGCTTGCACCAGGCGCTGGAAGCCAAAGAGAACGTCAAGATCGAGAATGAAAACCAGACCCTGGCCACGATTACCTTCCAGAATTATTTCCGAATGTATGACAAGCTGGCCGGCATGACCGGTACGGCTGATACGGAAGCCGCGGAATTTAAAAAAATCTATGATCTGGACGTCAGCATCGTGCCGACCCACATGCCCATGATTCGCAATGACTATGCCGATGTGATCTACAAAACCAAAAAGGAGAAATACGAAGCGGTTTTCGACGAGATCGAACAGCTCCACGAAAAGGGCCAGCCTGTGCTGGTGGGCACCATCTCCATCGATGTCTCGGAGCAGATTGCCAGAAAGTTGAAAAAGCGCGGGATCAAGCACGAAGTGCTCAATGCCAAGAACCATGAAGCAGAGGCGGAGATTATCGCCATGGCCGGCCAGAAAGGCGCGGTGACCATATCCACCAACATGGCGGGTCGCGGTACCGATATCAAGCTGGGTGAAGGGGTTACCGATCTTGGCGGGCTCCACATTCTGGGAACCGAGCGCCACGAGAGCCGGCGCATCGACAACCAGCTGCGCGGCCGTTCAGGGCGTCAGGGCGATCCGGGGTCATCCCGCTTTTTCCTATCCCTCGATGATGACCTGCTGCGAATTTTCGGTGGCGAGCGCATCAGCAATATCATGGGGCGGCTCGGCATGGAGGAGGGCGAACCCATCGAGCATGGCTTGATCAGCAGGGCCATCGAAAATGCCCAATCCAAGGTGGAGGGCCACAACTTCGACATCCGCAAGCATCTCCTCGAATACGACGATGTGATGAACCAGCAGAGGGAAGTGATCTATCGCCAGCGACGGGATCTGCTGATGGGAGAGGACATCAAGGATACGGTGGAGGACATGATACGGGAGTTCGCCGACCGGATCGCAGCCGACTTCGGCGACGAGCGGATTTTACCCGAGGACTGGGACCACAAAGGGATTTCCGAGGCGGTGTTCAAGCAGTTCAATTTCCACCTGGGATCATTTGATAAAGATCTGCTCGATGGACTGAACCAGGATGGCCTGGCCCAGGAGATATACGACCAGAGCATGTCGGCCTATGCAAAGCGGGAAAAGGAGATTGGAACGGAGACGATTCGCCACCTCGAGCGGGTGGTCATGTTGCAGACGGTGGATAACCTGTGGAAGGACCACCTGTTGAGCATGGACCACTTAAAAGAGGGAATCGGACTGCGCGGATATGCCCAGCAGAATCCCTTGCTGGTTTATAAGAAAGAGGGGTTTGCGCTTTTTCAGGACCTGATCGAACGCATCAAGGAAGAGACCCTCGGTATCCTGTTCCGCATACAGCTGGCCGAACCTCAGAGTTTTGAAGCGATGCAGCAGGAACAGGAGCAGGATCTGGTTTACTCGGGCGGTGAAGCCGCACAGGCCAAAAAGAAACCGCAACGCAGGGCATCCAAGAAGGTCGGGCGCAATGATCCATGTCCGTGCGGAAGCGGCAAAAAGTTCAAAAAGTGTTGCGGTCGCTGATCATCATAACGGCATGGTTACCACTGTCGGAGATTAAACAGGAATGAAGGTAGGCGTTATTTCAGATACACACGGACACCTGAGTCCCGGGGCCATCGATGCGTTGAAGCGGGCAGATCATATTCTGCACGCCGGGGATGTCGGGGATCCGGACGTGTTGGCAACGCTGGAGCGTATCGCTCCACTGTCTTGCGTGCGCGGTAATATGGACGGCGGGTCATGGTCAAAGCGTCTGCCGTTCAGCGATATGGTCGAGCTGGCCGGTAAAGTCATCTATCTGGTACACGATCTGAATACCATCGATATCGATCCGGTGGCCGCGGGGGTGGCGGTGGTGGTCAGCGGCCATACCCACCAATCCGATATCCGCAACGCCAAGGGTATTCTATACCTCAATCCCGGTTCTGCCAGTTATGGCCGATACGGCAGCCCTCCGAGCATCGGATGGATGGACCTCTCCAATGGCCGCATTCGACCGCACATTGTCCCATTGAACAATTGACCGCCAAGGCACTTCATTTTACAATTCCGGAATCGGTCGCTGCTGCCGGCTTAAAGCCTGGCTGCCGGTGAACGATATTTTAGATTATCGATGTGCATTGGCCGGCAGGTCTTTGCCATTTAGTCGATTCATCCCCTTTACAATGACCCTGGCCGATGCTTATAATCTTTTCCAAGCCACGCAACAGAATAAATTGATTGGCCCTAATGTTTTATGGATCCCTTATTGCCCGAAACCATAGAGGAAAGCGATGTCAGTACCGAGCATGACATTAGAGAGCCCTCACAGTATAAGGTTCTGTTGCACAATGACGACTACACTACCATGGAGTTTGTGGTTTTTGTCCTGATGCAGGTATTCCATAAATCTGTGGAAGAGGCCACGCATATCATGCTCAACGTGCATGAAAAAGGAATCGGGGTTTGCGGCCTCTACATTTTGGAAATCGCGGAAACCAAAGTAGAAACTGTCACGCGGATGGCTCGTGAAAACGGGCATCCGCTCAAATGCACCATGGAGAAAGCATAGGGCCATGATAAGTAAAGAGCTCAGCGTAACATTGGGATTTGCCGTACGGGAGGCCAAGCGCCGCAGGCACGAGTATGTGGGCATCGAACACATTCTTTATGCCATTTTACACGATGGCAACGGAGTAGATATTATCGAAGGGTGCGGTGGTGATGTGGAACACATCAAGACCAGCCTCGAGGATTTTTTCAAGGAGAAAATGGACATTATCCCGGACGGCGATGAATACGTACTGCAGCAGACCATAGGGTTCCAGCGGGTCATTCAGCGCGCCGTCAATCATGTGCGATCTGCCGAGAAGGCCGAGGTCGCCGTCAGCGATATTCTGGCCTCCATCTTTATGGAGAAGGATTCCCATGCCGCCTTCTTCCTCAGCCAGGAAGGGATCACCCGGTTGGATGTGCTCAATTACATCTCCCATGAGATGCCGTCCGGACCGCTGGAGGGGGACGCTGGGGATTTCGGTAAACCGGAAGCCGAACCTGACAAGAAGAAGAAAAAGGCCAACCCGCTGCAAGAGTATACCGTGGACATGATGGAACTGGCCGAACAGGGCAAACTGGACCCGCTGATCGGCCGGCAGAACGAATTACAGCGGACCATGCAGGTCCTGTGCCGCCGAAGGAAAAACAACCCGGTTTTTGTCGGTGATCCCGGTGTCGGTAAGACCGCCATGGCCGAAGGTCTGGCTCAGAAGATCTTTCATGGTGAAGTTCCGGATCTGCTCACGGATATGCGCATCTATTCACTCGATTTGGGCGGTATGCTGGCCGGATCGAAATTCAGGGGCGATTTTGAACAGCGTTTAAAAGGCGTGATCAATGAATTGCAAAAAAGGGACAACGTGATCCTTTTTATCGACGAGATTCACACCATCGTCGGCGCCGGCGCTACCAGCAGCGGGTCCATGGACGCGTCTAATATTTTAAAGCCGGTGCTGGCCACAGGTGAGATCCGTTGTATCGGATCCACCACCTACGAAGAGTACAAAAACCATTTTGAAAAGGATCGTGCCCTGTCCCGACGGTTCGAAAAGATCGAGCTGTCCGAACCGTCCATTTCCGAAAGCGTGCAGATTCTTAAAGGATTGCGGTCCCGCTACGAGGAACACCACGGGATTGTCTATACGGAGGCCGCCTTGAAATCCGCATGTGAACTGTCGGCCAAATATCTCAATGATCGCTTTTTACCGGACAAGGCCATTGATGTGATCGATGAGGCCGGCGCTTTCATCCGCCTCACCGGAGGGGCACACCGCAAGAATATCAACCCGTCCGACATCGAGAAAATCGTGGCCAAGATGGCCAGAGTTCCCACCGTCAGCGTCTCCACGCCCGATAAGGCCAAACTGGAGACTTTGGAAGACCGGCTCAAGTCGGTGGTGTTCGGTCAGGATGACGCCATCACTGCATTGGTGACGGCTATCAAGCGACAGCGGGCAGGGCTGGGCCACCCGGAAAAACCGGTGGGATCTTTCCTGTTCACGGGGCCCACCGGTGTGGGTAAGACCGAAGTGGCCCGCCAGGTGGCGCTGAATCTCAATATCGAATTCATCCGGTTCGATATGAGCGAATACATGGAGAAGCACGCAGTGGCGCGCCTGATCGGTGCGCCTCCGGGATATATCGGTTTTGATCAGGGCGGCCTGCTCACCGATACGGTGAGAAAACACCCTTACTCGGTGTTGCTGCTGGACGAAATCGAAAAGGCCCACCCCGATCTGTTCAACATTCTGTTGCAGGTGATGGACCACGCCACATTGACGGACAACAACGGCAAGAAAGCCGATTTCCGCAATGTGATTATGATGATGACTTCCAACGCCGGCAGCCGGGAGATGAGCTCGGCGACCATCGGGTTCGGCGATCCTAAAAAAGGATCGGCCCACAAAGGCAAAAAGGCTGTCGAGAAATATTTCAGTCCGGAATTCCGAAATCGATTGGACGCCATCATCGGCTTTAACGGGTTGAACCTGGACATCATGGAGCAGATCGTCGATAAGTTCATGACCGAATTTGCCATTCAGCTCACGCCGAAAAAGGTCGAAATCACCTATGCCGACGCGGCCAGAACCTGGATGGCCGAAAAAGGCTACGATCCACAATATGGCGCCAGACCGCTGGCGAGAGTACTGCAGACGGAAATCAAGGATGCGCTCGCCGACGAAATTCTATTCGGCCGTTTGGTTAAAGGCGGAAAGGTCAAAATCGATCTGAAGGAGGACAAGCTGAGCTTTCAATTCGATTGACCGGATCTTCATCGTCAAACGCCAATCGCATCGACCTGGGTGAGCAACTGATGAATCCGCAGAAGGCCGGGTGCCTTTCGCCAAGGACAGGACGAGCACGAAGCGACAAAGAAATCGAATGATGCTTCGCGCGCTACGGATTTTCCGGTTGACAATTACGGCCGCCAGGCGACATTCTCCAAGAAGTCATCAACCCTCACGATTGGCCCGTCAGAAGGTGCAAATCCCCGTCCCATGCCTGTTTATAGACTATCCAAAGACCTGGTTTTTCCTCCGCCAAATCTGGCAGAGCCAGGGGGGCTTCTCGCCGTGGGTGGTGATCTGAGCCCCGATCGATTGCTGCTGGCCTATAAAAACGGTATCTTCCCATGGTATTCCGAAGAGGATCCGATTCTCTGGTGGGCGCCTGATCCAAGATTGGTGCTCTTTCCGGGGGACTTGAAAATATCGCGATCGTTGGCCAAGACGATCAGGAAGTGCACCTTTGCGGTAAGTTTCGATACCCAATTCAGTTCCGTCGTCTCCGCTTGTGCCGATTATCGCGGACCGCATCGTGAAGGAACCTGGATCACAGGCGAGATGAAGGCGGCTTACAATCGACTCCATGATCTGGGCTACGCCCATTCGGTGGAGTGCTGGCACGAGGATCAGCTTGTCGGTGGACTCTACGGGGTTTCACTTGGCAGGGCATTTTTCGGTGAATCGATGTTTTCTGCCATGTCCGATGCATCCAAAGTTGCATTGGTTCACTTAAGGGATTACTTGCAGAGCAGGCGCTTCCATTTCATCGATTGCCAATTGCCCACACGTCATCTCATTGGCTTGGGAGCCAGGGAGATAGCCAGAAACGATTTCCAGTCCCGCTTGGACGATGCAATCGAATTTCCCTCCCTGGTCGGCCCCTGGCATACCGGCTAACGCTCATTTCGTTACGTCAGCACTATGTAAGTCATTACACAATGTTCCTTGCAATGTGAATTGAACTACCCACTTCAGTGTGGAATTTCCATCACATGAACGCGGCAAACTTCTACCTCAATTCCTATAACATATAGATATAGCTAATTTTAATTGTTTTTGTCCAAGCGGTTATCCTTGTGGCACCCAAATTGCTAAGATTATATCTGAACAAGGGCCTGGAACAACACGATGTGGCTGATCCAGGAGTGAGGGGGGCTTCAAGATGAAATTGGCAAAACTTTCAGTATTTCTGATTATTTTAGTGATCGTACTTCTTGCCAGTGCAGCTGCCGCTGCCAGATATCCGCAAGGCATTGACACCGTGGTTCAGGTACTGTCCGAACCATTGACCATTATGCTGTTCGGCATCAGCCTCATTGGTGTGGCGAGCTTTGTAAGAAAATAGGATGATCTCAGCGCACCATCTGTTGTAGCGTCGTATTGAATGAAACATAGAAACCCGTTCGCAACGCATTGCGACGGGTTTTTGCATTTTAGGGTTAATAAGTTGCGCGGCCAGCCCTTAAACGCTACATTCTATTGGGCAAACGGTCTTCATTCCGGCGATCTTCCCCTTTTCTTCGGTCATATTCATTCCTGCGTTCAGGTATATGCACTGTATAGGAGAAACTGCGTCGGTCTTTCTTCTTGCGCCGGCCGCCGTTATCGGATGTGTTGGTGTCGTTCACTCGCTTTTCCTTTCCATCGCGAGATCCATATTGTTCCCGAAGCCTGCTTGATACCAGTGTATTGAAGATCTTATCTAATATGCAAATTCAATACCGCGGTTGGCAGCATGGGAGGCTTAGCCAAAGACCACCTGGCATGTTTATAACGAGTTGAAATAACAGTTAATTATATCGTAGCGATCTGGATCGTGTTTGTTGTGAGGGATTCTATATCAATGCGATAGGAAAAAAATGAAATAAAATAGGGATAAAAAAGTTCCCAATGGTATTTCGTGACACACTCGAGATCGGTAGTGTTTTACTGTTGCGGAGGCGTAATGTCCAACTCGCTGATCTTGTTTAAAAGGGTCTTATAGCTTACCTTGAGGATTTTGGACGCCTTGCTTCTGTTCCAATCCGTTTTCTGAAGAACATAGGAGATGACCTCTTTTTCCACTCGATCGATTGCTTTTTTCTTAACCGCCTTTAGCGAAAAGGAGTTGTTGTTCATGGGATCCGCGTCCCTGAAATCGACCAACTGGGTCATGTCCGGCTGTGCACGGTTTGGCTGCGGTCCTTCTGCGTCCTGACTTTGAGCCGCGCCTTCGAATAACTCAGCCACTATTTTTTCGCAATCCCCGAGAACGAGCATGCGTTTGAGTACATTCTGCAACTCCCGTACATTGCCGGGCCAATGATATTGTTGTAGCTTGTCGATAATATGCGGGCTGGGGCGTTCAATGTTGGAGCCTCCGAGTTGAGGCGCGTATTCCTCAGTATAGTAGTCAATCAACAGCGGTATATCTTCCGGTCTTTCCCTCAGCGGAGAAATTTGGACCCGAATGATGTTCAGTCGATAGTAGAGGTCTTCGCGGAATTTGCCCTCGCTGATATCTTGCTTGAGATCATGGTTGGTCGCCGCTATGACCCATGTGTCGGTCTTGAAGTCTTTCTCAGAGCCCAATGGCGAAAATTCACCGCTCTGCAGCACGTGCAACAGTTTGGCCTGGAGCGCCATGGGCATATCACCGATTTCATCGAGCAGCAACACGCCGCCGTGGGCGAGTTGGAACTTTCCGCGGCGCTTTTGCTCTGCACCGGTGAACGCTCCGCGCTCATACCCAAACAGTTCGCTTTCCAGCAAGCCTTCAGGTAGCGCGGCACAATTGATTTTGATGAAAGGTTTTCCCAGTCGGGGTGATTTTTGGTAGAGATTTTGAGCGATTACCTCTTTGCCAACCCCGCTTTCGCCGAAGATAACCGTATTCAAGCCTGTAGCGGCAACATGGTCAACGAGTTCTTTAACGCGTTGAATGTTTTCGCTACATCCGATGATGGGTGGGCCCATAGCAGCCATAGTCTATTTATCTAACAGCTCTCTAGCTGCCCTCTCCAGTTCAGGTAGCTTAAAAGGTTTCTCCATCACAATGTCTGCGTTTGCCTCTTTTGCCAGCGATTCCGGGTGTTCTCCCCATCCCGTTATGGCGATCACCGGCAGATCCGGAAACTTCTTTTTGACGATCGAAATAACCGCCACCCCGCTGATATTTGGCAGAACCAGATCGGTAATGATGATGTCCAGGCTCTCCCGTTCATTTTCAATCATCTTGAGACCATCGAGGCCATTTGAGGCGGATAGCACATCGTAGTTTTTCTGCTTGAAATACTTGGTTAAGGCAGAAAGAACTTCTTCCGTATCGTCGATTATCAGAACCCTTGGTGGCGAGCTCATATGTTGCTCCTATGGTTCCCATCGCACGCTTGTAATGATGGTGATCAGGTTGCCGTCTCGCTGTCACGTCTCCACCTGAATATGCTTGAAGATCGTATGCCGCGAAATTCAACCTGCTGGCAGGCGCGTTCCAAGTGGATAACACTCGATATATACAATAGGAAATTTTTGTTGGCAAGAATAATGAGATTTTTGTCTGTGGACTTTGATTCATATGTGCATGGAAAACTATTGTCATATAGTGGCAATGGATTACATACATCTGAGTGGCGTTGCCAAGTCCCGTTTTGGCCCTCAGGATCTGGTTCTATTCATTGGTCATGGAACTATCTGAAAAAACAGCAATAAAAATCTTTGCAGGAACTGTGAAGGGATCTTGTGCGATGATTGAGCTTCAGGCACGCTAATTGCTTCTTGTTCAAAAAGAGTGATGCTGTGTTCCATACTTGCTGCGGCCGTAGCAGCCACCAAGGGAATGAAATCAGTTTAGTGGATAGAGCATGAAAAAAAATGAACCCCTGACAATCAGTGTCTTTTCCGAGATCCTAAGCGATAGGGATTATCTGAGGCGCCATATCATCGCCAGCGGGTTGAATGCGGTTTGCTTTGAGAAGGAAAATGTCTGCATTGACAACCTGGAATCCATAAATCCGCATGCCGTACTTATTCACACAGAATCGGCTGAGTGTGTCTGGAGGTTCTTGTGGGCCATCCATTTCAGCGGCGTAGAAACCATTCTTATCGTCGATTCCGAACATCTTACGGTTGAGGCTTTCAAAGACACGGGGCTCGATATTCCGGTCCACGTCATCTCCCATCACAACAACGGGGATTTCACCGTTCCGCATATTCAGCCCTTGAGATGGAGGAGGGGTGGCTCCCGTTGCGGCAGCATCAGATCTTTGCTGGTGGGAGAGGCGGTTGACATTCAACAAATAAGAGTAATGTTGCCAAATATCAGTGAATCCTTCGATCCGGTTCTTATCCTGGGAGAAAAAGGTGTTGGGAAAGAGCATTTGGCCCGGACCATCTTTGAGCACTCCAATGACAATCCCGGATTCGTCAAAATTGATTGTCAGGCCTTTAACCCAGGGGCGCTAGTGAATGGCGCTATGAAAAAAATCCAGACGCTTAAAACCAAAACCGAATGTGTTACGATCTTGTTGGATAAGATTCACCTGGCGACAGGAGAAGGACAAGCGGACATCTTGTTGCTGGTGGACGAAGCCCAAAAGATTCAGAATGGCAATGGTTCGATTCCGGTTGTTGAGACGCGGCTTATTGCCACGGCAGAAAACGGTCTCGAAACGATGGTTCAGGAAGGGGTTTTTCGTAAAGATCTTTACTATCGAATCAATGTAATCCCCATCCGGATACCGCCATTGAGAGAGCGGCGGATCGACATACCCCTTTTGATGGATTATTTCATGATCGAAGCATGTACACGAAACAACAAATGCACCGTGATTCCGTCGAAATCAGCAAAGGAGCTCCTGTCGCTTTACGACTGGCCGGGGAATATAGGTGAACTGAAGCGTTATATGTATCGCGTGGCGGATGATGGGCACGAGGGGTGCTTGATGAACAATGACAGTTTTCAGAACAACTCCCAGTGTTGGGGGGAAAGCCTTTTCAGGACGGAAGGCGCACTCGGGCTGCCAAAACCGCAAGAGATCAAGGATTACATTCCCAAATTGGAGAGCCTTTCCCTTCGTGGGATCTGTGATGAATTCGTGTCCAGGACCGAAAGAAGGCTGTTGAAAAAAGCCCTGGAAAAGACGAACTGGAATCGGAAAAATGCGGCATCTCTTTTGAATATCAGCTATAAATCGATGTTGAACAAGATGAAAGTATATGATATTATTTGACAAACCATCACTTTTCAAGGTGATTCAATGGACGATAAACAACTCAAGATAACACCGGAATTCATACGTGAACTGGTTTTGCGCAGGCGTTGGGTCATTCTGATACCACTCTGCGTGGTTCTGCTGGTGGGGATTTATTATGCGATCGTCACACCGAGAATCTTTGAAGCCAAGACAATGATCCTGGTTGAAGGTCAGCGCGTTCCCTCCACCTTCGTTCAATCGATCGTAACCGAAGAGACCAGCGCGCGAATCAACACCATCTCCCAGCAGATTCTGAGCCGCTCCAACCTGGAAACCGTTCTGAAGGAACTGGCGCTGTTTTCAGATCCTGCCTTTGCGGGGATGTACATTGAGGATAAGGTGGCGGTGCTTCGAAACAATATTGCTGTGAACGTCATTACCGATCGAAGACGGGAAACCGATGCATTCGAGATTATCTACAGGGGAAAAGACCCCCAAAAGGTCATGCAGGTGGTCAACAGTCTTGCTGCTTCATTCATCGATGAAAACCTGAAAGTGCGCGAGTCGCAGGCCCTCGGAACAAGTTCTTTCCTCGAAGCCGAACTGGAAACCATGCGAGTCCGGCTTGAGCAAACCGAAGAACGGATTCAGAATTACCGGAAAGCCAACATGGGGGAATTGCCTGAGCAGTTGGAGACCAATCTGCGCATCCTCGAACGCATCCAGGAAGCGTTGTCGGACCGACGACAGAGTGTGCGGGAGGCGAAGATCCGGTTGGCTGAACTGAAAAGCCAGGCCAACAGCCGACAGCCGTCAGTGGTGGTCATCGGCGGCGGCCAGGCACCCCAGGGAGGCGGCGCAACGCTGGATGAATTGATCTCCGAATTAGAGAACCTGCAATCGAGGTATACGGATAAACATCCCGATATCATCCGTTTGAAAAAGCAGATCGCGGAAATGGAGTCCAAGAATGCGTCCGGGGACGGTGGCGGAATATCAGCCGATGCCCGGATACCCCTTGCCTTGAGGTCGCAAATCCGTGAATTGCGGCATGAAATTCAGACGGGAGAGCTCGAAATAAGGGAGTTTGAGAGCCAGATTGACAGGTACCAGCAACGAATTGAAAATACCCCTAAGAGGGAACAGGAGCTCTTGAGCCTGAGGCGGGATTATCAAAATATTCAGACTTCATACGATTCCCTGCTCAACCGCAAGCTCGAAGCCGACATCTCAGTGAACATGGAGCGCAAACAAAAGGGAGAACAATTCAGGGTCCTGGATACGGCGAAGCTGCCCCAGCGCCCGATCGAACCCGACATGAAGAAGATCTTCCTGCTTTTTGTGGTTGCGGGACTGGGGGTCGGAGGCGGTTTGGCTTTTGTACTGGAATACATGGATAAATCTTTTAAAAATCCTGACGATATCGAGGCCTATTTTGATTTGCCGGTGTTGGCGACACTTCCGCGGCTGGCCTGCGATAGATATGTCAGGCTTAAAAAGTTAAATAATATAGGTAGCTTGACATTTGCGTGTGTCAATTTCTGTCTTCTGGGTGTGTTCGCATTGATCAGCCTGAAAGGCGTAGAAGTCATTAAGCCGGTCATTGAGAAATTAATGGGTGGTTAACCCCACTTCAAGAACTCCAGAAAGATTGGTGTGAACAATGGGCAAAATATTCGATGCTTTGGAAAAGGTGGAAAAAAGCGGACCTGGCACTATTGTTGCCAAGGCCAAAGGGAGCAAGCCGGCGCCCAAAAGGGTCAACCACACCCGGAAAAAGACGTTCAAACAGAAGCCTGACAAGGTGGTGGCCTTTGTCAATTCGAGCGGCAGCAGCATATCCGGTCGACTGGACGATACGCTGATCACCTATCATGACCCCAGGTCCGTTGAGGCTGACCTCTTCAAGGTGCTGAGAACCAATATTCTGTTTCCGGCTGAAGGCACCCCGCCCAGAACCATTCTGGTGACCAGTGCTCTGCCTGGTGACGGGAAATCCTTCGTCAGCGCGAACCTTGCCATCAGTATTGCGCAGGGCGTGGAGGAGCACGTGCTGCTGATAGACGGGGATTTAAGAAAGCCATCAATCCATCGGCGCTTCGGCTTCGGCAAGGTAACCGGCTTAAGCGATTATCTCGTTTCAGGTAACGATATCGGCAAAACCTTCTTGAAAACACCGATCGACAAACTGACCATCGTGCCATCCGGGGAGCCGCCGATGAACCCTGCCGAGTTGATGTCCTCCAAAAAGATGAAAGCGCTTCTCGAGGAGGTCAAATCCAGGTATGACGACCGGTATGTGATCATCGACACCCCGCCACCGGCCATGGCTTCGGAGACCAATGCCATTGCCAAGTATGTTGATGGTGTCATCATCGTCGTGAGGGCTGAAAAAACCCCCAGGGAAGCGGTTGCCGATGCTATCGCCCAATTTGGAAAAGAAAAATTGATCGGACTGGTCCTGAATCAGGTGGCTCGCACTCATACGAAATATTACGGATACAGCAAGTCCTACTACAGAGAAAGTTGATCACGCAGAAAACGGCATGTTAACCCTGCACTGCAGTGCAATTATAATGAAAATGGCGACGAATCATAAAAATGCTGAGGCTATTCAAGAAATACTACCCCATCCGCAACGCACTCTTTGTCCTGGGAGAGGGGGTATTCATTTTTATTGCCGTGATCATCGCTTCCAAAATCCTGCTCGATTCCCAAACCCAGCTGTTTAAGGCCGATATCCTTCTCAAAGCATTGCTGATCACCATTGTTTGTCAGGCCTGCCTCTATTACAACGATCTTTATGATTTAAAGGTGACCGACACCCTGACGGAGCTTGGCATCCGATTGTTGCAGGCGTTGGGCGCTTCGGCCATTTTCCTGGCGTTCATTTATTTTATCTTCCCCGGATTCATCATCGGCCAAGGGATTTTCATCATCGCGGTCGGTATCGGTATCATTTTAATCGTCTCGTGGCGGATCGGATACACGCAGGTGTTGAAAATGGGATTGTTCGACCAGCGTATCATCATCCTGGGATCGAGCGAAACCGCAGCGGAAATCGCAAATGAGATCAATGAGAAAAAAGACAGTGGATATGTCATCACCTCGATCGTATCCAAGTCCCCCTGGTCGGAGCAGGCCTGCAGTATGAATGTCAATATGATTTGCCTGAGCTCCTACGACAAGATTTGCGCGGTGGCGGAAGATTTAAGGGTCAAGAAGATCGTTGTCGCCCTGAAAGAAAAACGCGGTGCGTTTCCCGTCAAAGAGCTGCTGAAGTGTCGCGTCATGGGGATAGAAATTCTGGACGGCAGCACCTTTTATGAGATGCTGACCGGAAAGCTCATTGTCGAGCAGATCAATCCCAGTTGGTTGATCTTTTCCCAGGGTTTTCAAAAATCCCGTACCCAGAGATGCATGAAGAGAACCATCGACCTGCTTATTTCACTGGCAATGATGATTGTGCTCAGTCCGCTGATGGCGCTTGCAGCCATCGTGATCAAGCTGGACTCCAAGGGGCCTGTCATTTTCTCCCAGGAAAGGGTAGGAGAAAACCGAAAGCCTTACATGGTCCACAAATTCCGATCCATGAGAAGCGATGCGGAAAAGGGCACCGGCCCGGTATGGGCACAAAAAAACGACAGCCGGATTACCAGGGTGGGACATTTTATCCGCAAAACGCGCATCGATGAGTTACCCCAGCTCTGGAACGTTTTGAAAGGCGAGATGAGTTTTGTGGGCCCCAGGCCTGAGCGCGATCACTTTGTCAAACAACTGGAAGAGACCATCCCATACTATGGTGAACGGTTCTCCGTTAAACCCGGACTGACAGGATGGGCGCAAGTGTGCTATGGCTATGGGGCCACCGTAGAGGATGCGGTGGAAAAATTGAATTACGATCTGTTTTATATCAAAAACATGACAATTCTGATGGACATTATGATTGTGGGACGGACGGTGAAAACCGTATTGTTCGGTATGGGGAGATAGGAATTGGCGGCCGCGGTTCGGCTGCCATGATCATGATTGAAAATTTGGGTGATTTGGCGATAGCAACAACCCCGCCTGAACTTTGTGACCATTTTACAAACCCCGACACTGATGCCATGTAATCGACCAGGCGGAGCTTTATCTTGACGCTGTTCCAGCAGGTGGAGACGCAGCAATATCCCACTTGCAGTGGCCCCTCGATACCTGATAAGGAGTTGGACGGAGACGAATGATGAAACATCCATTTCAAAACATTCTGGTAACCGGTGCAGCGGGCTTCATCGGCTTCCATTTGGCAAGGCGTTTGCTGAAAGATGGGTACCATGTGTTTGGCTTGGATAATATAAACGACTATTATGATGTCCGGATCAAGCACGACCGCCTGGAGCAACTCAACGGAAGCGACCACTTTCATTTCTTTAAAACCGATCTGGCCGACCAGGACGGCCTGAACCGGGTCTTTGAGGAACATGCCATCGATGCCGTTGTCAACCTGGCGGCACAGGCCGGCGTACGCTATTCTCTGATCAATCCACAGGCTTATGTGAGTTCGAACCTGGTGGGATTCGTTAACATCCTCGAATGTTGCCGCCACCATAAGATCAAGCACCTGGTGTTTGCCTCTTCAAGCTCAGTTTACGGCGCCAATACCAAAATGCCGTTTTCCGTGCACCATAATGTGGACCATCCTGTTTCTCTTTATGCGGCCTCCAAGAAATCAAACGAATTGATGGCGCACACTTACAGTCACCTGTTCGATCTGCCGTGCACCGGTCTGCGGTTCTTTACGGTGTACGGACCTTGGGGGCGACCGGATATGGCCCTTTTTCTGTTTACCAAGGCCATTATGGAAGGTAAGCCCATCAAGGTGTTCAATCATGGGAAGATGCAGCGCGATTTTACCTACATCGATGATATCGTGGAAGGCGTTGTCCGCGTCTTGGTGAACGTTCCCCAACCCAATTCGTCATGGAGCGGCGATGCGCCGGATCCCGGCACGTCGTATAAGCGTTACAAGATCTATAACATTGGCAACAACAATCCTGTGCAGTTGTCGGAATTTATCCAGGCGATAGAAAACGCACTGGGGCTCAAGGCTGAACAAAAATTAATGGAGATACAGCCGGGAGACGTGCCGGCGACCTATGCCGATGTAGATGATCTCATCAATGACGTTGGTTTCAAGCCCTCAACACCATTGTCGGAGGGTATTCACAAATTCGTTGCGTGGTACAAAAGCTATTATGGGCAGGGGCGTTGACCTCGGGTCTGCAGTCCTGCAGTTCAGCGCCCTCATGCTGTCACTGCCCACGCTTGTTTAAACCCAATCACATCAGGAGCCAAAAATGAGAAGACATGCTGCATCAATTTATGTCGGACTATTGGTCATGCTGTTTTTCATCACTCCTTCTCTGGCACAGGAAAGCAAATCAAAGGCAGCGGAATATATCATCGGCGTCGGCGACATCCTTGAAATCGTAACGTGGAAAGAGCCGGACTTCAGCCGAACGGGTATCATTGTACGGTTGGACGGAAACATCTCATTCCCACTGCTCGACGACCTTAGGGCTTCGGGTTTGACCCCCATAGATTTAAAAAAGAAAATCGAAAAGCGCCTGAAAGAGTTTGTCGCCAGTCCCAGCGTGACTGTAACGGTAAGCAACGCAGCCAGTCAAAAGTTCTATATCCTGGGTGAAGTCGCTAACACCGGAGAGTACCCTTTGGTGAAGGAATTGACGGTGCTGCAGGCTTTTGCCGTAGCCGGAGGATTCACGGAGTGGGCATCCAAGAAGGAAATTATCCTGTTCCGTCGAGAGGACGGCAAGGAGAAAGTCATCCAGGTCAACTACAAAGACCTTTTGAGAAATAAAGATTTTAAGCAAAATGTATTGATAAAAGCCAACGACACCATTATCGTGCCCTAAAAACCCGCAGGCATGCGACAGTATGCCGAAGATATATAATCCGGCACCAGCACTCGGATGGGGCCAAGAGACCTTATTGAAACAGCTTCTAAAACCGATTGAAGGGGGAAGACGATGCGAACGAGGCTTTTATCCAAATGTGCGGCGGCGTTGCTGCTTTTCATGTTTACACCCGGTGCAACGTTCTGCGCCCAGCTCAATTTTACGCCCGGCCTGATACTTTCAGAAGAATACACGGACAACCTTTTTCTGAGTTCTGAAAATGAAGAAGACGATTACATCACTTCGGTGGGCGTATCGCTCAATGGTGAGGTCCTTTGGCGCAGAGCTGGAATAAGTCTCACGTATGCTCCGACGCGTTTGTTTCATGCCGTCCATTCGGATCAGGACAATTGGCGGCACGCCGCTGATCTGGTGACATGGGCGGACCTGACACGGCATACCCGGATCGATCTCACCAATTCCTACCTGAGGACGATTATTCCCAACGACCAGTCGGCAAATCCGCAAATCGAAGAGAATCCTTTGGCCCGGCCGCTGATTGAGGGCGACGCCAATCGAAGAGGTCTTAGAGAATATTACAGCAACGCCAGCAATCTCCGGTTGACCCACGATTTTGGAGCCAGTGATACCGTCTATGCCGGGGCCCGCTACAGCATTTTTCGTGAAGTGGACGATCCCCCGCCAGGCACCCCGTCAAGCGACAACGAAATCTTCGAACCCTCGGCGGGCGTCACTTATTGGTTCAACCCCCGCTGGGGATTCCAGTTGGACCTGCTTTATTCGGACCGGAATTATGATGAGCGTAATGACCGCAATCAATACGACGGTAGAGTGCGGTTCAGCAGGCGATTCAGCCGGACCCTGGACGGTTTCGTTGCGTATCGCCATACCTATCTCGACTATGAAGACGATACCCTCGACTCGGACGCAACCGTATACCAGCCTACGATTGGCTTCACTTATCAGCTGGAGCAGAATGCTACCATCACCTTTGCCGCGGGATACTACTTCCAGGAATTTGAAGATGCGGCTAGGGAGGATGATGAAGGCCCCATTGTGGATGCCGAAATTTTTAAACGATTCTCTTATCGCCGTGCTCGGATCGATTTAATTGGGCGCAGTGGCTATACGATCGATGATCGAGGGGTCGATGATCTGGGGTTGAATATTTATTATGAAGCGCAAATCAATACGTCCTACGCTTTTACGCAAAGGTTATCAGGGATATTGAGCGGTTCCTACCGATATGACGAATATCCCGACCTGGTCCAGGAGCGAACGGACAACTCCCTGCGTGCAAGCGCGGGCCTCAACTATCAGGCGCTTGCCTGGATGGCATTGAGCTTGACTTATAACTATACGGATCTTTCATCGGATGACCCTCGAAGGGAATACGTTGAAAACAATGTAATGTTTACCATTACTTTGGCACCGTCCAATCCGATCCGTTTGAATTAGGCGCTCCAACCGAAGCGCTGTGTCGGGAGCATGCACACCACCATACTATTGACCGTAGATGTTGAGGATTGGTTCCAGGTCGAAAACCTTCGGCCGTGGTTTCCGCCTTCCCAATGGCAGCATCAGGAGCTGAGAGTCGCGCGCAATACGCGGCGGCTGCTGGATCTTTTCGAGTCCTTGGGCCGGTTTGATGGCTCAGTTCCCAAGCGGAAAATCCAGGCCACTTTTTTCGTGTTGGGATGGGTCGCCCAACGGATGCCGGATCTGATTCGGGAGATCCATCAACGCGGCCATGAAGTCGCCTCGCATGGATTCGGCCACCTCATGTGCGACAAGCTTGATCGCAATGAACTTGAAGATGACCTGCTGCGAAGCAGGCAACTGATAGAGGACATCATCGGCCGGAGGATCGCAGGCTATCGCGCGCCAAGCTTTTCGGTGAATGACCGCGTGCTGGCATCAATTGAAAAGGCGGGTTACCGCTACGATTCCAGCTACAATAATTTCAGCAGGCATGGCCGTTATGGCCGGATTTCAACCAACGGATATCAAAAGAGCGGGATCGCGCTTAAGATTTCCGAAAGTTTCAGTGAACTGCCCATCAGCAATCTGTCCATCGCCGGCCAGGTCTTGCCGTGGGGCGGGGGCGGCTATTTCAGGTTGATGCCCCTGGCGCTGTTCAAAGCAGGTATACGGCGAATTCTGAATCAGCGTCAGGCTTACATCTTTTATCTGCATCCGTGGGAGATTGACGCGCAACAACCCAGGGGCGGGCAATCCAGTGGACTGTCGACCTGGCGGCATTATCTCAACCTGGACAAGACCTATGCCCGGCTGTCCCGACTGATATCAAGCTTTCAAGATTCACGTTTTCTGACCTGCAGTCAATACCTGAATGAACTGAACAACTAAAGGAGCTTCAACTCAAATGAATGTATGTATCGTCGGAACCGGGTATGTGGGGCTTGTCGCCGCCGCCTGCTATGCGGAGATGGGCAATGACGTCTTTTGCATCGATGTCAATCCGGAAATTGTCGAATCGTTGCGCAACGGACGCGTCCACATCTATGAGCCGGGCCTGGAACCGCTGGTCAAGCGAAACATTGCCGAGGGACGACTGAAGTTCAGCACCGACATCTCCGATGGGCTGGAAGACGCACTATTCATTTTCAATAGTGTGGGAACGCCTTGCCAGCCCGACGGTTCGTGTGATCTTTCTGACGTTCGTCAAGTAGCTCAACAGATTGGTCGGAACATGACCGACTACAAGATTGTGGTCAACAAGTCCACGGTGCCGGTCGGTACGGCCGACATGGTCAAAGGCGTTATCGAGGAAGAGTTGGCAAAGCGGCAGTTGTCACTGGAGTTCGATGTCGTTTCCAACCCCGAATTCTTGAAAGAGGGGGATGCGGTGAACGACTTCATGAAACCGGATCGGGTCATCGTGGGAACGGACAATGTGCGCACAGCCAAACTGCTGGAAACCCTGTATGCCCCCTTTGCGCGCAGCCGGGACAAGATGATCGTCATGAGCATTCGCAGCGCCGAAATGACCAAATATGCCGCCAACTGCATGCTGGCAACGAAGATATCTTTCATGAACGAAGTGGCCAACATCTGCGAAAAGGTGGGGGCCGACGTCAAGGATGTTCGCATGGGAATCGGCTCCGACCGGCGCATCGGGTACCATTTTATCTACCCCGGCGTCGGGTACGGCGGATCATGCTTTCCGAAGGATGTCAAAGCCCTGATTCATACCGCCAAAGAGCACGGATACGAAGCGGAACTCGTTGCTTCGGTGGATGCGGTGAACAACCGGCAGAAAGCGGTCCTGGCCAACAAGATCGAGGCCTACTTTTCGGAGCAGGGCGGGGTCGATGGAAAAAGCCTGGCCGTTTGGGGCCTGGCGTTCAAGGCCAACACGGACGATATTCGGGAATCCGCCGCCATCGAGACCATCAACCGATTGACCGCCAAAGGTATGCGGATAAAGGCCTTTGATCCCGAAGCCGGTCCCAACACCCAAAAGGAGCTGGCGTCCAACTCGCTGGTGGAGATCATGTCGGACCAGTATGCGATCCTCGAAAGCGCCGATGCGTTGGCTATCCTGACCGACTGGAACCAGTTCCGGAATCCCGATTTCGACAAGGTTAAAAAGATGCTCACTGCGCCCATTGTGTTCGACGGCCGAAATTTATATTCGGCATCCTACCTGTCGTCGCTCGGTTTCGCCTACTTCGGCATCGGCAGGAAAGGGGTTTCTTGAGTTGGTTGAAATGTTGAAATAATGGAAGATGATGCATTACCTCCCGTAAATCCACCAAGAAGAACGTTAGACCCCAAGTAATCCAAAGAACCCGAAAAATCCAAAGCATGCTAGTTCATAATTTCATCGAAAACGCAGCAGCACTGCATCCGAACAAAGTAGCCGTCATCCATGACGATCAGAGGACTACTTACAGCCAACTGAACACCCTGGCCGGCAAAATGGCCGTCCATCTTCACCAAAGTGGTATTGCCAAAGGCGACCGTATCGCCCTGCTGTTGGAAAACAGTACCGAATACATCATCGCCTATTACGCAGCCCTGAAAGCAGGCGCCGTCGCGGCACCACTGAATCCAGCACTGAAACCGGACGGACTGAACTACCTGCTGAAGGATTTGGAGCCATCAGCCGTCATCGCCAGCTTCAAATCCGAACGCCTGTTAAAAGCAGCAGACCTGAATTCAATAGACTTAAAGCACCTCATCATCAAAACCCCTAAACAAGAATGGCAACACACACCGTTCAAGACAACTACATTTGAGGAAAGCATAACGAACCCAACTTGGCCGACGAACCTAACGAGCCCAACAATGTCGGCAGACGACCTATCCAGCATCATCTACACATCCGGTTCTACCGGCGAACCTAAAGGGGTCATGCTGAGCCACGGCAACATCGTCGCCAACTCCCGCTCCATCTGCCAATATCTGTCGCTCTCCGATCAGGACATTCAAATGGTGGTGCTGCCGTTCTTCTACGTGATGGGCAAATCCCTGCTCAACACTCACATGGCCGTCGGCGGTACGGTGGTGATCAACAATCGCTTCATGTATCCTGCGGACGTGGTGAAGCAGATGGTCACCGAAAAGGTGACCGGATTTTCCGGCGTGCCTTCGACTTACGCCTATCTGTTGAATCGATCGCCTCTGGCGGCGAGCCGGGATCAACTCTCCCATCTGCGATATTGCAGCCAGGCAGGCGGCCACATGGCCAGTTCCATGAAGCTCGAGCTGCGAGAAGCGCTGCCGGAACACACGGAAGTAGTGATCATGTATGGCGCCACAGAAGCTTCGGCACGGCTGACCTATCTGGACCCGACCCACTTCGAAACCAGATTGGACGCCATCGGCAAGCCCATCCCCGACGTTACCGTCAAAATCCTTGATGAAGAGGGCAGGGAAGTGCCCGACGGGCAGGAGGGTGAATTGGTGGCTTCCGGTCCCAATATTATGCTGGGATACTGGAAAGATCCCGAGTACACGGCCAAGGTTCTGGATGGGCATGGCTACCACACCGGCGACATCGGTTATCGTGACAAGCAGGGATTCTTATATGTGCTGCGGCGTAAAGACGGTCTCGTCAAAGTGGGGGGGCATCGGGTCAATCCCACCGAAGTGGAAGATGCCATCATTGCCACCGGACTGGTCATCGAAGCCGCCGTTATCGGTGTTCCCGACAAAATGATGGGAAACGTCCTGTGGACTTTGGCCGTCTTCAAGCAGGAGCGGACCCAACCTAAAGATCTGTTACGACAATGTGCCGCTGTGCTTCCGGCGCATAAGGTACCGGCCCACATCATCTCCGTGCGAATGCTTCCCAAGAATGCAAGCGGCAAAATTGACAAAGAAAAATGCGCCCAACATATCAAAATTCAACAAACCCAATTACTTTCAGAGGTATCGCAATGACCCTACCTGCACTCACCAAAGATGTTCTTAAACTGGACCCTGAAGCAGAGACACAAAAGATCACACGCCAGATTCGTGACGGGCTTTCCAAAACCATCAAACGCAGGGGACTCGTGGTGGCGCTGTCCGGCGGCATCGACAGCAGCGTCTCTTGCGCGCTGGCGGTAAAAGCGATTGGACCCGAACGGGTATTTGGACTGCTCATGCCGGAACGGCACTCATCGGACGAAACCTTGGAACTGAGCACTTCATTGGCCGATGCATTTAAAATCGACAGGGCGCATGAAGA
>JBNLAV010000089.1:0-6757 GCA_050302315.1 Desulfobacteraceae bacterium | reverse complement strand
GGAACGCGAAAGAGCGGCTCGCCGTAACGCTCTCGCATGAATTCTTTGTATTGGAGGTAAGGGGATTGCATGGCGGGAATGTGCCGTAGTCCGTCGCACCGATCAATTCCCAATAACCGCCGAAAAGCAAATCCGGCCATCGTCGGTTTCACGGGCCGTGACGCTGAGTTCTAGGTTTGGACTAAGCTGTCGGGCCCACCCCTCATCGCGGGCCGTCCATCGTCCGTTTTCCAGTTGACCCGGACGGGCCGTCCACGATTTCCCAAACTCCCGCTGGTTCGTCATGGACAGTCTCCAATGCGCCCTGGGATCATCGGCAGAAAAACCAGTGGTTGGCCCTGATGTTGCCTCCTCGAAGACCCTGAACACGCACGTGCGAAGCGAATTTCCGGAATCAGCTTCGCGGTCGTCTCCCCCATACTCGTAAAAGCCGAAGGACTCGTTGAGAGCGACTGTGCACGTGATATTGGTGGATTGAAGGGCGATGGGAATCAAGCCGATCGACTGCAGCACCGAGTCCGTGAGTGGTAGATCTTCCAACTTGTCTACACCCAGATCCTTCCCGAGTTTGTTCAAATTCTGCTGATTATCGTTTGGGTTCTGCAACAGGCGGTCCATGGCCACGGCCCGGGCCAGCATATCAATGGCCCGCACTTGGTCATCTCTGCTTTTCCAGATCCGTGCCATTTCCATACAGGCTCTGACCGAGCATGGCTTGGCCTCGATCAAGTGGTTTTCGTATCGTTTTCGGAAGTCGTCGGTGTTTGGCCGGTTAAGGTATTGTTGCGAAAACGCCAACAGCAGTTCGACCGCTGTGGATTTAGTATTCAGCAGCGACTCGGCGGCCTGCAGAATTTCATCCTCGTTGAATGGCCGGAAATAGCAGGCCGTCATGACATCCGATTCCTTCCGTTCATACATGCCGGTGCTGGGTGGCTTGGTCTGGCGTATTAGCAGCAGATGTTCTCCATCATGGTTGAGTTCCAACGGGGTGGGGTAGCTGGAATCGAGATAGTCGTCGCTCCCGTTCCAACCTTCTTTTTCAAGGGCATTTTGAACGGCCTGCATGGCTTCATGCATGGGGCGCTCGTCGCGGTAGCTCCAGATCGTCATGTTATGGAACAGGAAGCCGCATCCGCTTAGCTTGCTGATCACTTCCCGGTTCGCCTCAAAGGGCATCGTCGGCGCCGGTGAATAATTACCGTAGAATGCGTCGGGCATGCGTGGAAGAAGGCCGTTTTCATCGGCGGTTTGCGTGAGTGGTTTCAAGAGCTGATCACAGATGCTTTTACCGATGGCCTTGGCTTCGTCATCATGCACGGCCGATCCGGATTCGATGCCGGAGATCACACCTTTGTAGTTCACCGTGATGTTCTGGCTCAAGTCGACGAGCGGAATGTGGAAATTGTACGGAAAGTCCAGATGATCGACCCCGCCGAATGCATTGCCGGAACAGGTGATGACGGCTTCCACGGCCCGGCCCGCCGGTCGTATGGATTGAGCATATGAAGGCATGTCGAGCCGCAGGTAATAGGAGGGAAGCAGGGTGCCGGGTTCGGGCGCAGAGCCCGCTGGATAGTACACCACTTCATCCACCATGGGCAGTCCGATCAGGGCCTGCTGGAGGAGATGCGCCGTTTTGATCATGAGGGGGTGGTCGCTGTCGTTCAGAATCGCGATGCGGCGGATATCCAACAATGCATTGGCCGGCACCGCCTTGCTGCTGGTTGCCGACGTATTGATCTGCGATTCACACGTGGTGGTCTTGAAGCCGGTCGGGCTTTGCTGCACAGGATCGCCTTTTCTGGCGGTAACGATATGGTCCGATGGTTTGGTTAGATGCAGTTCAAGAAACGTCACGATGACGGCGGACATGCCGAATACGATAATGCGGGAGCGAATCAGGTGTTTAGGTTTGTGTCCGGTCGGGCGAAGGAATACCCCAAACACGACATAGAGCAGTGTCATGAGCGGGTTGAACAGCAGGAAGGTCAGCCCCCACCACACCTTGGTCCCAAAATGGTTGTTCAGCACGGGGTAGAACGCCTTGCAACGGACCCAGTGAACAAGCAGGGCTATCCAGATCAGCAGGTAGGCTCCTCCGAGAAGTTTAATGAATGACATGAGACTTTTCCTGTTTTGCGAACAGATCGCTGGATGCACTTACAATTTCAACAGGTCGGGGATCGTCGGGACCTGTCTTTTCAAGGGAGTTACCGTAAACTCAAATTTCTCGGTGCCGACCTGGGTTACCTCAACCTGGATGCGATCCAGTGGTTCGGGCACTTGTTCGCTGATGGCAGCATGCCATAGCCCCTTACTCGTTTGGCCTTCGGTAAAAGACCAGGAATGCATACCGATGGAATTATTTCCGTTGTATACCAGCGCCCAGTAATTATTCGGTAATGTTTTCCACCCCAGGACCGGTGTAATTTTGAAGGGATCCTGAACAATTTTAAAAACATAGGTGCGTAGGCTGGCTCCCTTATCGACTCGATCATCGACATGATCTTGAAACAGATAGAAGCCCACGGGTTCTTCCGCCGAGACGGTCAGTGTCAGGTTAGTGGTTATCCTGGCCAGCGGGATCAAACCGTATTGCTGGATCATTTTTTCTGTCGGCAGCGCGTCGGCAAGTTCGGGGACGCCCAGATCCTCGGCCAACCTCCTCAGTTCGATGCGGGAACTTCCATCCTGTCTCAGGCTGAGGCCGCCGACGGCAGAGGTCAGTTCCTCGCTCGCTTTGTCTTTTTCCCCCTGGCTTGCCCAGAAACGGGCCAGTTCGAGGTGACCCTGCATGGATTTCGGCTCCTCCGACGCTATCCGTTCCCTGAACTGTCCCATGATATCAGTCGATTGCGTTTCCCTGAACTGTCGCCCAAAGAACAACAGGGTGTACAACGGGTAGTCTGCATTCAGCAACCCGGCGAGAACTGCATCCGTCTCTTCTGCCGAAAAGGGATTGCGGTAACGGGCGATCATGGGGAGGTAGGAGCCTTTTTTAAGCGGGTTGTCGGATCGATAAACCCGCAGTTCCTCCTGCCCGCGGTGCATGCGAAGAAAGGTATCCCTGTCGGAATCGTCCACCCATCCGTCCTCCTCAAGCGCTTTCCGATAGAGGGCCAGGGCATCATCCGTTGATCGCACCTCCTCGACCCACCAGGTGGTGTGGTTGTGTGTGAGCAGGTCGGTACCGCTGATCATTTCCCGGATGGTGTCGTCGTCAAACGGCATGGGCGGAGTAGGCGTGCAGGTGCCTAGGGCGTTGTCCGGGACCGGTGGCTGGGGGAGACTGGCATACCAGGTTGTGCCAATCATCGATTTGAGATGGACGAACAAGGTTTTCACGATGTCCTCGGCCGCCGTCGAATATTTGGCCGCATATGATTCGTAGCCGAGCGTGGTGGATTCATGGTTGATGCTGATGGCCGTATCTTGTTTTCCCATAGGAAGAGGTAGCCAGGGGGCAGCAAGAGCTTGCGCAGCCTTGATCTTGAAATCCACCTTGGCACTGGTCATGTGCATCATCGGAAGCACCGGGGCGCTGACACGCTCAACGTCCATGATAATGTAGATTCCGGGAAGGCGCGCGCCATCACGGGGGCTAGTTCCGGCGGGATAGTACGATACCTCATCGACGGCAGGGGACTTCAATAGATACTGCTGAAGAATCTGAGCGGTTTTGACCGCGAGCGGATCCCTGCTTTTATTGAGGATCGCGATACGGCGCGCATCCAGAAAGGTAATGTTTTCAAAGCCGAATCCGCCGCTTACGGTGGTCGCATTGGAGGAGATCCGTATCGTTGCCTTGGATGACAGGTCGTATGCCTTGCGGGGGGTATCACTGACGACGATGCGGGGTTTGTCGGGAAGCCTGCCGATAGGCAGGGCCAGCAGAAGCGAAAGCCCAAAAAAAGGAAACACGATTACCCGGGAACGTTTAAGATGCCGTGGTGGAGTTTCGCTCGGGCGCATTTTAACGCCATAGATAAAATAGAGCAGGGCCATTGCTGGATTCAGTGTCAGCAAGCCCACGCCCCAGAAGATCTTGGTGCGCCAACCCTTCCCCGCAATCGGATAAAACTCGGTTTTACCCATCCAGTGAATCAAAAGCCCAAGCCACACGAGAGCCGGGATTACGCCCATCACCAAGCCCATAACACATCCCCCTTTCAATAAAGTTTAAAGGGTATGTTTAAATCAGCGAGGTGGCAAGCGGTTACCAAGAATTGCGGTCGAATAATAGGCGCTGGCCGCGGATGGCATCGTTGATCTGTCCGTTTTGATAGGCAAGCTGGCCATTGACGAGGGTGGCTGCAATGGAGGTTTTGAAGGTGACACCTTCGAAGGGCGACCAGCCGCATTTATATTCGATGTTCTCTTTGGTGACCGTGGACGGGGTTTCCGTGTCTATCAGCACGAGGTCGGCCCAATAGCCCTCTCGGATAAAGCCACGGTCCAGACATTGGAAAATCCGGGCCGGATTATGTGCCGTCTTTTCGGCGACCATTTCCAACGGGAAGAATTCCAGTGCGGTGGTCATGGCGCTTTGGATCAGGGGAAGACCGGAAGGTGCCGAGCCGTAGGGGTTTTGCTTTTCTTCCCATAGATGCGGCGCATGGTCGGTTCCGATGGTGTCGATGACTCCATCGATGACGGCTTGACGGAGTGCGGTGCGGTCGGCTGGCGTTTTAATGGATGGGTTGCATTTGATGAGCGCGCCTTTTTCTTCGTAGTCGTCCGAAGAAAACCAGAGCATGTGCGGGCAGGCTTCGGCCGTGATTTTTTTTCCGGTAACCGGGCCCGCTTTAAAGAACTCGAGCTCCTTGGCGGTCGTCAGGTGCAGCACGTGAATCTGCGAGTTGTATTTGGTGGCCAGTTCAACGGCAAGAGCGGTGGAGCGGTAGCACGCTTCTTCGGAGCGGATTTTCCAGTGCTCGGAGAAGGGGATGTTCTCGCCATATTTTGCGCGGGCGGCTTTTTCGTTTTCGCGGATGGTATTGGTGTCTTCGCAGTGCAGGGAAATGGGCACTTTGATCTGTCCGAAAATGTTCTCCAACTGCTCGGTGCGGTCGACCAGCAGTCCGCCGGTGGAAGCTCCCATGAACAGCTTGACGCCACAGACGGTTTTCGGGTCCATCGTAAGCAGTTCGTCGATATTGTTGTTGGAGGCGCCGAGATGGAAGGAATAGTTCGTGATGCATTTTGTGGCGGCAAGCGCAAATTTATCTTCAAGCACGGCGTTTGTGATGGCCGCCGGCTTGGTGTTGGGCATTTCCATGATGGACGTGACGCCGCCTGCCGCGGCGGCCCGGCTTTCGGAATGCATGTCTGCCTTGATTTCCAGGCCGGGCTCGCGGAAATGGACGTGGCAGTCGATCATCCCTGGCAACAAAGCCTTTCCGGCGGCGTCGATGACCGTATCGGCGGACTGGTTCGTCAGGCCGGGGGCGATTTTCTCAATCCGTCCGTTCTTGCTGAAAACGTCGGCGTCGGAGGTTTTGCCCTCGTTTACAAGCTTGGCGTTGGTAATCAGTGTCGTTTGCATGCGGGGCAAGATAGTGGAGCAGCGAATGCAGGAAAAGCAACGATTACGGATTATTGCAAGGTTAGCTGATTATCAGCAATACCAGCCAGGGCACGAACACGAATACGATGAATACAATCTTGTAGACCCCGAGAAAACCGTAGAGCGTGGCTTTGATCGCATCTGGAGACAACCCGAACAGCTTGCCATGCACCCGTACGATAAAATCCTTAAGCACTATGCACATGACCGCCGAGAATATAAGCATCCCCAGATTGATCACCGTCATCCACATGAAGAAATCCTTAAGCAGTAAAACATTCATACACCCTCCGTATTTATAGGACACCACTCCAGCGTTTTTGTTGACTCAATCATGGTTCTTAATCGAATTGATCAGTACGGTCCAATATGGGTCTAATTACTTGTTATACAACGGGATTTAACATGGAATAAGTCGAAATGCTTTACTTTTCACGGGCTTTCCGGCATATATGAAAGGCTATTTCATAACATAAGGAAAAACATGCATAAAACCACGTTTACCATTTTGGCTACACTACTTTCCGTGGCTGCTGCAAGAGCGGCGGTAGACCCGATCACATCGTTCAACAACCTTGATTTTGATAATTCGACGTCAGGAACAAGCGGTGGATTTGATACGGGCGGTTATGACGTTCCCGGTTGGACGGATTACGATGCCCCCCTTGCCGACGCAGGAATTGGTGGAGTGCCTGGCGATTGGTGGAGTGCCCAGGATGGTTACGCCGCTTTTATGGCATCTGGCGACGCAGCCTACACGATGAGCACGTATACCATCCAGTCGGGGGATCGATTTGCCATCGACTTTTATGCCATGCACTGGGAATGGGAGGGGACGGGTGAATGGACCGTCACTTTGTTTTATGACAATCCTGCCAATGTAATCGGTACCTTTGTACAGGGAGGTCTTCCCAACAGCGGTACATGGACCCGCTACACCAGCCCTGCAATTGCAGCAACACCCGCCTCGGTCGGCCATACGCTCGGTGTCCTGTTTACAAGCACGGGCACGGGCATCTCGCAAGTGGACGAAATTACGGTGGGTTGGCCATTGGACCTGCAGTATTACTGGGGCGATGACTTTTCCGGCACCTTGGTTAATGAAGACAAATGGCAAGTTAACGGGCCCGATTGGGGCATGTCCACTGCGTCTCCCACTGCGGCGTCGGCCAGCAAGGTGCATGTGGG
>JBNLAV010000088.1:0-31515 GCA_050302315.1 Desulfobacteraceae bacterium | reverse complement strand
CATCCGGTGGCCGCATTTTTTGCATGGGGCATGGCATCCTTTTTCAGGGATTTTTTCAACAGCAAGCCTGTAAGAGGCTTTGCAGGACTGGCAACGGATTTCAACTTTAGTAGATTCCAAATTTTAACCCTGATGTTAAGTAAGATAAAAGTTAAGAACTGGTTTTTCCACCAGTGAGTCTGCCAAAACCATCGCTTGCGTGTCAATCTGTTTGTGAATACCGCCAGAATGATATCCGCTTCATCTTATATTTTTCCATAACGCTTCTTCGATTATCGGCCCCAACCCTCCAATACTTAAAATAAATACGATATCTAATATTTGGATATATTGCGGACCGCAAACGTGGCACTCGGCCCGTGCAAAATCCAAAAACAAGGCGCCCTTTCCAAAAGGGAAGGGCGCATTCTTCAATGAAGCGATTGGCAATACGGCGCTGCACTCCCAGTCAGGCTTCGGCGTACAGGTTATTGGCATGGATGACGCTGACGGTATTGGCTTAGGACCCGTGCCCGAGGGCATGTGCCGACCATATCGGGCTCGCTACCGTCCACGATACCGTACGTCAGGTTTATGATCGCCTGGCGTTGGCGGTGGGCCGGCGGTCGCACGAATCGGAGATCGACAACTGATTGAGGAGATACAGCCGTTTTGTGACTGGAGGGCTTTAATCCGACTCTTGGCTGCGGACCACCATCACCGGGATCTCGCTGCGCCTGACGATCCGCCGCGCAGTTCCGCCCATCAAGGCGTCCTGGACCATGCCGTATCCGTGGGTTCCCATGACGATCAGGTCTGCGTCGATTTCTTCGGCGACCTCGAGAATCACATCCACCGACATGCCTTTGCGGATCAACAGGTTCTCATCTTTCAAGTTGATGTCGTCTACGCTGGCCTGTATGTGATTGCAGAATTCATGCAGCTTGGATCCAAGATCGTCGACCATTCTTCGCTCAAAATCCGCCTGAAAATTGACCCATTCCGCTTCGCCCAATACGCCGCCGATGTGTGAGTAGGTGGTGGGATTGATCGGTTCGATGGCATGCAGCACCATGAGATCCGCACCGTATTGTTTGGCCAGGCTGGCCGCATAGCCAAAAGCCAGGCGCGAATTTTCGGACAGATCGGTTGCATAAAGGATCTTTTTGATGATTGGCAGCATAGGCACCTCCTTTTGGTGAAACGTTTTGACAGCACGTATGGCCCCATTATGAATTGCGTAAACAAATCAATAATATATGCCGTAAAGGAGCCGGTGGAGCTGGGTCGTTTCAAAGCAAAAGACGGGACAATCACTGTGTCGATCGATTTCAGCCGACATGGAGCGTCATCTGGTGCAGTGTCGATCGAATGCCTTCGTCCATATCATATCATGGCGGCCGGCGCGGCAGCAAGAAAAAGTCCCTTTCAGCTGCACGATGGCGAGGGGGGAGGGTAAATTAGTATTGAAGCACCGGATGGGATCTGGTACATACGGCGGACATAGTGGTTTGCCGGATGTGGGCTTATGCGATAGCTGAATGGGTTGAGACGTACCGGGATCTGATTTACCCCACTCCGAAAAAGCTGCTTTTTACAATCTGTCGATGAAGGTCGCCGGTACGCCCTCGGCTCGATTGCCCGGAGTCTGCCATGTATCTGTCGCTGTTCAGGGAGATGGTTCGCCGCTACGCGGAACTGACCATGGATACGGAGCCAAGCGAAGACGACCAGACCGCTTTGCCCAAGCGGTGCCGTGAATGCCGCGATCTGCCGTATTGTGATCGTGAGTACTGCCTTTCCTGGTATCATTAGGCGCATTGGAAAATGCGTCGGGCCGGGGACCGGCTGTTTTTGGTGCGGCCCAATGCCGGATGATCTCCGGTTGCGGCGTCTATTTGTCGCCGATTAAAGAACGCTTCCAACCTCTAATAAAGATTTATCGATTCCCATCGTCGCGTTGGTGAGGCGTCCCTCCGGACAGGACCAGCTTGAGAAAAGCCATGGCCGTCAGGGTACAAGCCCCTCTTTGGCGATTAAGCTCTCCGATTTTAAATGCAATTTTCCATTGGAGCATTAAGGTTGACCAGGCATTGCGCAAGGTGTTGGCCGGATCGTAGATGTGGGTGGCCTCCGACGTGACGCCGTTCAGTTCGAGGATTTTGAAGTCGCCGCCTGCCGTGAAAGCCTCCGTATCATTGGTGCGGATATCATATCGTCCGAAATAGAACCCTTTGAAATGGCGGCTGGCATCGTCGAAAGCGCGGGTCAGTGCCGGCGTGATGTACCGGCTGCCGTCGAGAAAAATCGCCCCCCTGCAGTGGGTGCCCACCGATACCAACTGTATCCGCTTCCCTTCGGGCGGGATCTCGTGCAATCGATTCCGGTGCACATCCAGGTGCATTGGCGCCTGGCAGACTGCCCGGCGATCCATCAGAATCAACTGTTCGAGTGTGCTCCGACCATCTCCCGTTACGGCGGGCAGGCGTTTGTCGGTGATGGCGAATATGCTGCCGCCGGGCTGACCCGGGTAACGGTAGTAGAAGACGCCGAACTCCTTTCCGCCGGCATATTGCTGTACGATGGTATCGGTCTGGGCGGCCCCAAGGTAGGCGCAAAGGGCCTCCTCGCTATCCACAAATTGGACATCTTTGCCCCTTTCCCCCATATCGGGTTTGCAGACCAATGGAAAATCGACCCGGCGGTCCGCCATGAACGATTGAACTTCTTCCAATTGGGCGTCCACTGGCGCATTGCGGGGTACACGGATGAAAGGCGGCACCCTGCCGCTGGCGGATAGCTGCGTCAGAATATCGCTTTTGGACTCCCCCACGACGCCGCCGGCCGGCATGCCTGGATTGGCCGCCGTGAACAGGGTCCAGTGGCGATAACGAATCCCGAGGTAGAGGATATATCCCACTACAGGTACATAGAAGAGCCAGAGCGGCCAGAACTCCCAATGTCGAATGCGCTTGTATCTGGAGAGCAGCAGTCGGCGTCCCTTGAAATTCAGGAGCGGTACACAGATCCTCAAAGCCATCCAGAGGGCGAGCATGGTGGCGAGCACGACCCACAGGGCGTACCGGTGAAAAGCGGCATAATAGGCCAGGATGGCTTCACCGGCAAACATGGAGATTCCCACCAGCCCCGGTGTCCATATGGCTGCGGCGACACAGAAGTAGAAGAGGAAAGACCAGATGCCGCTGCCAAGGACGCCCGCCGTAAAATAGACCGGCAGGCGGCTGCCGGGGAGAAACCGGCTGGCGAAAATGATACCGGGACCTTTGTCGTCGAGCCATCGGGTGGCCCTGGAGACGTCGTCGGAGGTGATGAACCATCGCACCGGTCGGCGGTGGAGGGCGGGGCGGCCGATGAGCCGTCCGGCTCCATAGAGCATCAGATCCCCGGCGACGATGCCGACAAAGCTGGCAGCGGTTGCCGGGAGGAAACCGAGAATGCCGCGCGCGGCCATCAAACCTGCGCCAATGCAGGCAAGGTCTTCGCTGACCAGCGTGGCAAGGGCGATCAGAACTGTGATGACCAACAATTGCAGGCCGTAGGCTCTGGGAAGCTGCAGTCGGCCGAAAGGGGCCTGCGCATTATCAACCCGGGCCGCATCGGCCTCGGTGCGCGCCACGGCGTTGCCCTTTTCCACCGTCTGGATGTGTTCTGCGACGATCCGGGCCACGTCGGCGGTTTGTTTGAAGACCAGCAGATGGCCGCCTTCCATGATCTTCAGAACGCTCTGTGGAATCAGTCGGGCATGCTCCTTGGCGGCGGCCGGGGGGACGAAGTGATCCCCGTCGCCATGCACGATGAGGGTGGGGTGGGGAATCCGGCGCAGCATCCCCCGCAAGGGGCGCTGATCGGCATCGAAAAAATTGCGCGCATAGTAGGTGTTCAATGGGAAGCGATCCAAGAGCCCCATGTGCGGGGTGAGTTCCTGGAGGGCCCACAGCGCGGCCAGTTGAAGGCCGTGCAGGGCGTGGTTCAGATGGTAGTCGCCCAGCAGTTCGAGCTCCTGAACACCGATGGACGAGACCAGCGCCAGTGAAACGATGCGCTCCGGTTGATCGGCGGCAATGCGAATGGCGGCGCCGCCGCCCATACTGTAGGCCACCAGGTGGACGCGTTTCACCTGCAGTCGATCCAGAAAACGGATCAGGTAATTGGCGTGTGCGACGAAGCCGTAGTCTTCGATTTTTCGGGTGGAGAAACCGAAGCCCGGCAGATCCGGCGCCAGGACGCGCACCCCTTCAGCCAGATTTTCGGAGAGCCGGGGAAACGCCCTGCTGGCGGCCACCGGGCTGCCGTGAACCAACAGCACCACCGGCGTCTCGGGCGGGGCGTCGGGCCGGGTGTCGATGTATCGCATGACCGTTGCCTTGCCGGTTTTGGAATCCCGTGCGCCGGCCGGCAACCGAATGGAGTGCAGCCCTGAGGGCAGCGGCCGCGGATCGGGCTGGTAGAGGCGTACGGCATGCGAAACGGCCAGCAGAACGATATAGCCCACCGCCACGCGTATCCACCACCGGCTGCGATGGGAGGCGGATGTCCGTCGAAAGGGTATGGCCGTCAGATCTCTCATGGGCAGGGCGTCATCATCGCGATGATGCCCCATCGGGGCGTCCCGTCGATTGCCAGTGTATCAGGGTCGATGCGGCCACACCGAAATCCGGATGGGGCGTATAGCCTTGTTGAACCAGGATAAAGGCGATCATGGCAAAATGGTGGACCGTGTGGCTGGCCAGAAACTGCAGCTCCCTGCCGATGGAAGAGCGGCTGTAGGCAAACGCTTCGGAGCGTTGACCGCCGTCGTCGTTCTTGCTCTCTACCGCCAGGTCGGCGTTCTTTATCGCTTCGAGGGCGGTGATGACCCGGCCGATGGCCTCAATGGCGCGACAGCGGTCTGTCTCCACCGCAACGGATCGATCCCGGTCGTCATAGTCCGTCAAATCCTCCGGCGGTTTCAGAAAAGCCTTATAAAAATCCACGACGTGCCGGATATGCTTTCCCACACCGCTGTGGTACGGGAGAATGTCGTTATTGGTATAGATCGCGTCGCTCAGATCATCGATCAGCGCTTCGGCTTGCGACAGGATAGCGATATTTTCTCTTGCCAAGGCGATTGCAGCGTTCAATTCCAACCTCCCGTGCCTTTTGGGGTTCCGAAGTGCGGTGTTTCAAACTTATCCATTTGTACATTGGATGAGGGCAACCTTACAATACAGTAGCCATCGAACCCGTTTATAGAGATACTTGCACCGAACTTCAAGGCTTGTTATGTGTGACAGGTCCTCAGGTATCAGACGTCTGTTGCGGAATGAACCCTGTCAGGGAGTCTGTGTATTAATGACCAGCGACGATCTTCAGCGCTTCATCGACAAACATGGTATCAAAGCCACCATCCTGCCGTTGGTCCAGCCAACCCCAACCGTCGCCGACGCGGCTGCCGCCTTGGGCGTGGAACCCGATCAAGTGATTAAATCCCTGGTCTTCCGTGTCAAGGACGAACCTTTGCTGGTGATCGCCAATGGTGAATCCCGCATCGACACCCGCAAATTGGCCGAATACCTGAAAGTGGGCCGCGGCCGGGTCCGGTTCGCTTCGGCAGATCGGGCGATGGCGGCGACCGGCTATGTGGTGGGCAGCATGCCGCCCTTCGGCCACCGTATAAAACTGAGGACCATCCTGGACGATGCCGTCGGGGGATTGGAAACGGTATATGGCGGCGGCGGCGATACCAACACCATGATGCGGCTGACCGCCTCGGAGCTGTTGCGCGTGACAGCCGCCGAGACGGCGTCGATTTGTGGAACGTGACCCGGCTTGATGCGAGACCCCAAACAAGGAGATTGATCGATGGCTGCTCCCAAGGCCCTGTCCCCGTCCGAATTGAGAAGAATTTGCGATCCGGCTGTTTTTGATTTTCAGAGCACCGCCGATATTGCCCCCCTTGACGAAGTGATTGGCCAGGAACGGGCGGTTCGAGCCATCCACCTCGGGTTGAATATGAAACAGCCCGGCTACAATATCTTCATTGCCGGACAGGAGGGCAACGGCAAGCGTACCATAGCCCAGGACATTGTCTCCCGGCATGCGCTCAAGCAGCCTGCACCGGACGATTGGTGCATGGTGAACAACTTCGACGATGAGTTTCGCCCCAGGGCCATCTGCGTGCCCACCGGAAAGGCGACGCAGTTCTCCAAGTCCATGGCGCGGCTGATTCGATGGCTGCAGATCAAGCTGCCCCGCGAATTTTCAAATGACGCCTTCAAGGAGAAGATTCAGGCGCATAATGACCAGCTTCAGGCTGAAGAGAAGCGGCTCACCGGCAGGCTCGAGAAATTGGCCGGCGAGCACAACATCCACATGGCCAAGACAAAGGAAGGCATCCAACCGGTACCGCTGGCGGACGGCAAGCCCATGACCCATGAACAATTTGATGCGCTGGACCCGCAGCAGCAGACGGCCATCAATCAGGGACTTGAAACCGTTGGCGCGGAAATGGAGAAGGTCTTTGCCGAAATTGTCAAACTGCGTCAGGTCCACCAAAAGAACATGCAGCAGCTGATGCAGGATACAGCGCTTGCCATCGTGAGTCAGCGCCTTGATCTCATTCGTACGGAGTATGCCGACTGCGAGCAGATCCAGTCCTACCTCGACGATGTTCAGAAGGATATCATCGAAGAGGTGGAGAACTTCCTGGTGCCGGACAACCATCAGAAAGACGAGCCTGAATCACCGTTTCCCGTCAAGGTGTCCCCGTTTGACCGCTACAAGGTCAATGTGTTGGTGGATCACAAAGGTATCCATGGCGCACCGGTGGTGTTCGAGCCCAACCCGTCCTTTCAGAACCTGTTTGGCTACATCGACAAAAAGGCCTTCATGGGGGCCACCACCACCGATTTCACCATGGTTCAGGCCGGCTCCCTGCTGCAGGCCAACGGGGGCTACCTGATTGTGGAGGTGGAGTCCCTGCTGATGGACCCACAGGTCTGGGAAACGCTCAAACGCTCGCTGCAAAACAAGCAGCTCTATATCCATGACCTGCACCGCGGCAGCGTAACAGTGGCCGGCAGTCTGCGGCCGGAACCCATTCCGTTGGACGTCAAGGTCATCCTGGTGGGTAGTTACACCACCTTCGCGCTGCTTCAGAACCACGACCAGAAGTTCAACAAAATCTTCAAAGTCCGTTCGGATTTCGACTACGAGACCAGGTTGAACGATAAGACGCTGCAACTCTATGCGCGGTTCATCGCGCGGGTCTGCGGGGAGAACGGCCTGTGTCCCTTTGCGCCCGACGCCGTAGCGGCCGTCGTGGAGTTCGGGGCCAAAACCGTGTCCGACCAATCCAAACTTTCGCTGCGATTTGGGCCTATCGTGGGCATCCTCCAGGAGGCGGACTATTGGTGCCGCCAGGATGCAGGTCGGGTCGTCACCGAAACCCATGTGATCAAGGCGCTCAGCGATTACCGCTTCCGCCACGATCTCTACGAAGAGAAGATTCATGCCTCCTATGCCGATGATACCATCCTGATCGATGTGGACGGGAGCGAAGTGGGCCAGGTCAACGCACTGGCCGTCTATCAGATGGGGGAGATCTCCTTCGGGCGGCCGTCCCGCATCACCGCCGAAACCTTCATGGGCAAGCACGGCATCGTCAACATCGAACGCGAGGCCGAGATGAGCGGCAGCACCCACGATAAAGGGGTGATGATTCTCTCCGGATATCTGGGCCGTACATTCGCCCAGAGATATCCGCTGAGCCTCTCCATCAGCATCACCTTTGAACAAAGCTACTCGGGCGTGGACGGCGACAGCGCCTCTTCCACCGAGCTCTACGCCATTTTGTCCAGTTTGTCGGGCGTGCCGATCCGCCAGGGGATCGCTGTCACCGGATCGGTGAACCAGAAGGGGCGCATCCAGGCCATCGGAGGCGTCAACCAGAAGATCGAAGGTTTTTTTGAGGTGTGCAAAACCAAGGGCCTCACCCGCCAACAGGGGGTGATGATCCCCAAATCCAATGTCAAGAACCTCATGCTCAAGCGGGAAGTGGTCAAGGCGGTGGCATCGGGGGCGTTTCACATCTACCCGGTGGAGACCATCGCAGAGGGCATCGAAATTCTCACCGGTGTGCCCGCCGGTACGGCCGATGACAAGGGTGAGTTTCCACCGGAATCGGTGTTCGGCAGGGTGCAAAAGACATTGATGCGCTACCTTAAGCAATCATTGAAACTCAAGACGTATACCGCCAGATAGTCGGAGGTATTCCCGGTCCGGCCCGATATTGCTTCAGGTAGACCGGAACCGGCAACCCATCACATGCAGCATCACTTCTGCTTCAAAGCGGCACCGATCCTGCTGCGCTCTCCTTGATCGAGGTCATCGAGGGCGAATTTCAGGGCGATCTCCACAAGGGCGGATTTGTTTTCGATGGCCGCGCCATCCAGCTTCATCTGATGGAAACGGCGGTTGAACCGCCGCAGCAAGTGCTCGGACAGGTAAAACCCGGCCTTTTTTTTGGGCATCGGGCGCCCGGTGCCGCCTCTTCCGCCGGTGGCGGCAGCCAGAGGGTCGAGTTCGTGGTCTTCAAAAAAATCGGGGGACGTTTTTCGCTCGGATGCCGTCATCGATCAATCTCCTTGATAATTTGCGATAATCCTCTGCGCCGGTGGCGTGCCGGCGGTATTCGAAAATGGTTTTGCCTGCCGTGGCCGCTTCGGAGAGACGCACGTTGTGCCGGATGGGATCGCAGATCTGTTTGGAGAACAGGCGCTTGAGTTTGCGGTAGATCAACTCGCTTTGTCGGGTGCGGCGGTCGAACATGGTGGGAAGCACATACTTCAGGGCCAGCATCTCGTTTTCTTTCTGGGCCGATATCAGGTAGCCGAAAAAAGTTTTCAACCCTTCCAGGGCCGGTCCCTGAAGGGCGACCGGGCACATCACCTCGCTGCAGGCCATCAGAACGTTCACACTGAGCACATCCCATCCCGGCGCACAGTCGAAAAGGATGAAGTCAAGCCCGTCGCCTTTGGGCACCAGAGTTCTGCGCAGGTAGTCGTGCCGCTTGTCGGCGGGTTGTTCGCCCAGCCAGTTTTTAAGGGCCGCCAATTGGATGCCGCCGTCCAGAATCCACAGGTTTTCCCGGGCGGCAAAAACGGCATCTTTTTTGGCGACGGGCACGCCGTCGGTGGTTCGGCCGGTGACGAATTCGTACATACCGTGGGGCGGCGAGACCCCCAGGAATTTGGAGACCTGTGCCTGGGTGTCGCAATCGACCAGCAACACCCGCTGCCCCTGGAGAGCGAGTTGATGGGCCAGGTTGACTGCGGTGGTGGTTTTTCCCACACCGCCTTTGGCCATGGCCACTGCAATTTTTCGCATGTGATTACCTTTATTTTCAGTTGTTTGTATCTGTGTGGGGAAGGGCGGCATTCCGGCCGCCGTCCCTGGTCAATTTCGTACGAGGAAGAAACGTAGAATTCTCCGATTCTTCTATAGTACTATTATTCTGTTTCTTCCCCAAAATCAAGGTTTTTTCATCCCCTTGTCCGATTCCGCAGAATTATGGTAAGGGGTCCGCAATCATGAAACCAAAAGGAGAACCGCATCGTGAGCAATGCACCGGATAAAATCATTTACTCCATGGTAAGGGTCAGCAAATATCATGACCGCAAGCCCGTACTGAAAGATATCTCTCTATCCTATTTCTACGGCGCCAAGATCGGCGTGCTGGGATTGAATGGCGCCGGAAAATCCTCCCTGCTCAAGATCCTGGCCGGGGTGGACCGCGAGTTCGACGGGGAGACCGTCCTTTCCGAGGGGTTTACCGTCGGGTACCTGGAGCAGGAGCCACTGGTGGAAGTGGACAAGACCGTCCGCCAGGTGGTCGAGGAGGGGATTGGGGAAGCTGTGGATCTGCACAAAGAATTTGAAGCGATCAACGCCCGTTTTGCCGAACCCATGGGGGACGAGGAGATGGATCTGTTGATCCAACGCCAGAGCGAAGTCCAGGAGAAACTGGATGCACTGGATGCTTGGGATATCGATGCACGGCTTGAGATGGCCATGGATGCCCTGCGCTGTCCTCCGGCCGATATGTCGGTGCGGCTGATTTCGGGCGGGGAGCGGCGTCGCGTGGCCTTGTGCCGGCTGCTGCTCCAGAAACCGGATATTCTGCTCCTCGACGAACCCACCAACCACCTTGACGCCGAGAGTGTGGCGTGGCTGGAACACCATCTTCAGCAATATGAAGGCACGGTGATCGCAGTGACCCACGACCGTTATTTTCTCGACAACGTGGCCGGCTGGATCCTCGAACTGGACCGCGGCCGCGGTATACCCTGGAAGGGCAACTACTCCTCATGGCTGGAACAAAAGCAGGAGCGGTTGCGCAGGGAGGAGAAGGCCGAGAGCGCCCGGCAAAAGACGCTGGCGCGCGAACTGGAGTGGACCCGCATGTCGCCCAAGGGAAGGCACACCAAGAGCCAGGCCCGCATCAACGCCTATGAATCGCTGCTTGCCCGGGGGGGCGACAAACAGGAAAAAGAGCTTGAACTCTATATCCCGCCAGGTCCGCGTCTGGGGGATATGGTGATCGAGGCGGATCAGGTCTCCAAAGCCTTCGGTGACCGGTTGCTGGTGGAGGGGATGACATTTCAACTGCCCCCTGGCGGAATTATCGGCGTGGTGGGGCCCAACGGGGCCGGAAAGACGACCCTGTTTAAGATGATCACCGGCCAGGAGACCCCGGACAAGGGAGCGATTCGCCTGGGGGAAACCCTGCAATTGGCATATGTCGACCAAAATCGGGAGCTGTCGCCCGACAAAACCATCTGGGAAGAGATCACCGGCGGCAGCGAGCAGATCGAACTGGGGCAGCGTCTGGTCAACTCGCGCGCCTACGTGGCGCGGTTCAACTTCACGGGGTCGGAGCAGCAGAAAAAAGTGGGCGTCCTGTCGGGTGGGCAGCGCAACCGTGTCCATCTGGCCAAGATGCTCCGGCAGGGGGCCAACGTGCTGCTGCTGGACGAACCCACCAATGACCTGGATGTCAACACCCTGCGCGCCCTGGAAGAGGCCTTGGAGAATTTTGGCGGATGCGCAGTGGTCATCAGCCATGACCGCTGGTTTCTGGACCGCCTTGCGACCCATATTCTCGCCTTCGAGGGCGACAGCCAGGTGGTTTTCTTCAACGGCAACTGGAGTGAATACGAAGCTGACCGCAAGCGTCGCTTAGGCGTCGACGCCGGCGTCCCCAAGAGGATCAAGTACCGGCAGATAACGCGATAGGGTGAATGCTGGGTATCGAAAAACGAACCGCATCGTGCAATACCTTTCCCGCCTCGGGTGGGCATCCAAGGACGGATTCCCGCACTTTGCCGATCCGTCGGGTGATCAAGGCATGGGCGCCTGCCCGCCCTGGCCGGCGGTTGCCAGGGAGGTCTTGGCGATGTTGGCGCAATAGACGATCACCTGCTTCATCAAATCCAGAAGTTCGACGTGCACTTCATGGGTTCTGACCGACTCCTGACGGGCGTGCTTCAGCCGCTCCAGATGGCGGATGCGGTATTGCAGTTCGAGATCGAGGTACTTGCGTTCCTTTGCCATGATCTTATTGGCCTTGCCCGGATCGCGTTCGGCAAAGGCCTCTTTGAGCCGCTGCATCTGGCGGCAGGCTTTACCATGGTAGATCAGCAGTTCTTCCTTGCCTTCCTCGGAAAAGTCCAGTTCCAGCGCTTTTTTCTTTGTCATCAGGGGCAGGATGTTGCGGTGGACCAGGTCGCCGATGCTCTCAAGATCTTTGACGATGGCGATCATGCCGTAAATCTCATTGGATTGATCGTTGGTCACCTCTTGCCGGCTGATGCTGATCAGGTAGTTCTTTATTTTCTCCTGCAGAAAGTTCACTTTGCGCTCCCGCATCTCGATGCCTTCGATGAGGGAGAGCTCCGGATAGAACTCGTCACGCGTGGGAATCTCCCGCACCAGCATGTCGGCTTCATCCGCATCCCTGGCCTCTTTGAAAATGAGCCGCTTGTCGGACATGAACGGAACGATACTGGCCCTGAGCATGCGTCCCACGATTTTGGCCATCAGGGAGATCTCCGTTCGGATCAGATCGATGGCCATGGCCGGACTGACGATTTTGTTTTCATCCAAATGCCAGGTCACTTCACCAATCTCCATGACAGGTGCCGTGTCGGGCAGCAGTTTCTCGATCGCTCTGGCGAAAAGGGAGGTGAGGGGCAGAAAGATCACACCGAGCCCCACATTGAACAGGGTATGGGCGTTGGCAATCTGACGTGCCGTGCCGGAGCCCGACAGGGCGGTGATGGAACGGATCGTTTCGGCGAATTTGGGGATCCAGAAGATAAAGAGCAATACGCCGGCAATCTTGAAAACCACATGGGCCATGGCCACCCTTTTGGCTTCCCGTGAGGCGCCGATGCTGGCCAATCCGGCCGTGACGCAGGTACCGATGTTGGCCCCGAAGATCATGGGGATACCCGCCTCGAGACCGATCAGCCCCTGCTGGGCCAGGACGATCACCAACCCGGTAAAAGCGCTGCTGCTTTGAATCAGTGCCGTAAACGCCGTTCCCACCAGGATGCCCATCAGCGGATTTTCCAGCCCCTTGAGCATCTCGATGAATTCGGGGAGGCTGCGAAGGGGTTTCATGGCATCGCTCATTAGTTTCATCCCGAAGAAGAGGATGCCGAAACCGAGCACGATTTCCCCGAAATTGCGTACTTTCTCCGATTTTCCCATCATTCGCATGGCAAAGCCGACAGCGCACATCAGCAAGGCGTAGTCCGTCAGTTTGAAGGCGATCAATTGGGCGGTGACGGTGGTGCCGATGTCGGCGCCGAGAATGACACCCAGCGATTGGGCAAAATTCATGAGGCCGGCCTGAACGAAGCTGACCAGCATAACGGTGGTGGCGCTGCTCGACTGAATCACCATGGTGACGAAGGCGCCCACCATAAGCCCGATGACGCGATTGCGGGTCAGGGCGGCCAGGATCTTGCGCATCTGGTCGCCGGCGGTCTTTTTCATGCCTTCGCTCATTTTTTCCATGCCGTAAAGGAAAAACGCCAGACCGCCGAACAGGCCGATGGTCAGGTATCCCCATTGGACGTCATCCGTGCTTTCGCCTGCCGCGTAGAGGGCCTTGGCCAACATCAGGCAGACGGTTGAGGCGCCCACGGTTGAGAACAGGATTTTTTTCATCGTGCTACCTTCCATCGGAATTGAATCTGTCTGGGTGCTAATATGTTGTAATAAAACACTTTCCCGTTTTGAACAAGCCTAAACAGCGTCCAATGGCGGACCAGCCTCGTGTCGAACAGACCGGAGTTGGAAGGATTACGGTGTGGGGAAATGAAAAGCACATGCCCAACGTGGTTCCCGAATGTAAAAACGGTCACGATCTGCGGGAATATGCGGAGTGGCTTCTTTTGATGATGCCACCGGCCGAAAACAGCGCAAAAAAACCTCGACTAAAAAGAGGCAATAGTGAATAATAACAATGTTGTTAAACAAAGGCACCGCTTATCCGGCGACCGCAGCTCATCTGATGCCCGCTCAAATCCACCACCGCTTCACCATTCGTGCCTTGATCGACGCTTTCTGAAACACGACAGAGGCTGATGTTTGGCATGCTCCAAAATCAGCCCATGGTGATCCTATGGCCCGCAAATCGAATCGCACTGAAACCAAAGAGATGCTCCGGCGTTACGAGTTCATGATCAATACTTCCAAGGACTGGCACACGTTGATCAATCGCAATTATGTGTACGAGGCGGCGAACAGCTCGTTCTGCACCGCCCAGCGCATATCCCGGGACGAGGTTGTCGGCATGTCCCTTTCCAGGATGTGGGGCCGGCGAACCTTCGAAAATATCCTCAAATCCAAACTGGACCGCTGTTTTAAAGGGCACGAAGTCAATTACCAGGCCTGGTTTGATATGCCGGACATCGGCTTGCACTACTATGACGTGACTTACTATCCCTATGAGGGGCAGGATAATGTGGTTACCCACGTCGTTGTGGTGACCCGCAATATCACCCGACGCAAGAAAGCGGACGAGGCCAAACGCAAGCTGGAGCGCGAGCTCCAGCAAGCCCGAAAGATAGAGGCGCTCTCCACGCTCTCCGGCGGAATCGCACATGAATTCAACAATGCCTTGATGGTGGTGGCCGGCAATATTGAACTTCTCCAAATGACCGATCCGGAAAATGCCGCCGTAACCAAGTTCGCCAAGGCGACCAATGAGTCTATCTATCGAATGTCCAATCTGACCCAGCAGCTACTGGCCTATGCCAGGGAGGGCGACGTGCGGCCAAAGGCGATTCAACTCAGCGAGTTGGTCAAATCGATCATGCCCCGGCTGAAGCGCATGCTCCCCGAACAGATTCAGATGGAGACGGAACTGATGGGTCAGCTTCCGAGGATCAATGCCGACGACGCCCAATTGGAGATGATCCTCACTTCGGTGGTCAACAACGCATCCGAAGCCATTGACCGCAAGGGTAGGATCCGCATCGCGACCAGCTATAATGAGATCGATCATGAATTTGCCGCGGATCATCCCGGGCTGGTGCCGGGTCCTTATGTCCTTCTGACCATCGAAGACGACGGAAAGGGAATGGATTCGGAGACCTTGAACCGGATTTTCGATCCTTTCTATACCACCAAATTTCAGGGCAGGGGGCTCGGGATGTCAGCCGTTTACGGCATCATCAAGAACCATCGCGGGTATATCTATGTGGAATCCGAACTTGGCACGGGCACGGTGGTCACCATCTTGCTGCCGCCGACGGAGGCGCCGGGTCAACAGGAGAATCTGTCCGCAGCACAGCTGCCGGTCGTCGAGCCCACCATCCTCGTTATCGATGATGAAGAGCGCGTGTTGAGGACCATCCAGTCTTTGATCGAAAGGCTGGGCTATAAAGTACTGGGAGCCCAATCGGCCAAGGAGGCGATCGAACTGACCAACACCTATGATGGCATTATCGATCTGGCCCTGCTCGACATCAAGTTGCCCGATATGGAAGGTGGGGCGCTTTATCCCATCATCAAAAAAGCGCGCCCCCATATGAAGGTGATTGTCTGCAGCGGATATTCGCTGGACTTGGGCGCCAAGGAGATACTGGCAGCCGGCGCCCAGGGATTTCTCCAAAAGCCTTTTGCCTTCAAGACCATCACCGCCAAGCTGAAAGAGGTACTGGAGTCCTGACAGGCGGCACTGCCTTTGTGCCGGCACAGACAAAAAGGCTCCTAAAGCAGGTGTGAGCTTCGATCAGGGCGGCTTTACCGCTCGAGAGGGGAGTGGCTGCCGCCAATGACCACGGCGACTTACGACATTTATCCGGCTCCGGCAAAGCCCGAGTTCCAGGGGCTGTGGGACGGATCTGTGTGGAAAAATGCCTTGGCGCTGGAAGTCGGCCATTTTCGACCGGAGAGTTCGGATCACCGGCCTATCACCAGGGCCAAGCTGCTATACGGGTTTGATGCCCTTTACGGGATATTTCGCGTGGAGGATCGATTCGTACGCTGCGTGCATCGCCGCCATCAGGATCCGGTTTACAAGGATAGTTGCGTGGAGTTTTTCGTCCAGCCGCCGGCAGGGGGAGGGTATTTTAATTTTGAATTCAATTGCGGCGGCACGTTGTTGTCGTCCTTTATCACGGATCATTTGCGGACCGATGACGGATTTGCGGCATTTCATCGACTCAGCAAGTCGGATGTCCGCGATATCGCCATCTTCCACTCCCAACCGCACATCGTAGAACCGGAAATCGAAGGCCCTGTCACCTGGTACCTTGAATTCGGCATCCCGTACCGATTGCTGGAGAAGTACGCCGGCCGTGTGGCGATCAGCAGTGCGGATCCCTGGAGCGGCAACCTTTACAAATGTGCCGATGAGACCTCCCACCCCCATTGGGCGGCTTGGTCGCCCGTCGACGAACTCAATTTTCATCTGCCCCGCTGTTTCGGCAAGTTCGTCTTTGTGTCCCCGCATACATGCCGGTAGGCATCATCGACATAGGCCTTTCTGGATTGCCCCCTTGAATTTACAGTGTTATCGTGCTAATAGCCGCCGTGAAGGGGTCCAATACGCTTCTAAATCATTGAAATTTAACAATTGGATAAAAATAAAGGCGTACGGCCAGCGCTTAAGATCCACCGATGCGGGGGCGCATTTTTTGATTGTTGACCAAACGTTCGAATGCGATAAATGGTGATGTAGAGGACTATGCCGACGATTTATCCAATCGGGGGCGGCAAAGGCGGCGTTGGGAAGAGCTTCGTCGCAGCCAGCCTCGGTGCTCTGATGGCCATGAGCGGCCGCCGGGTCGCCCTGGTGGATCTCGATTTGGGCGCTTCCAATCTCCATACCCTGCTGGGTATTAAATCTCCTGCCAGCGGGCTAAATTTTTTTCTGAACAAAGATGTACGGCTGCTGGATCGGGTGGCCGTCCCTACGCACATATCGGGGCTGAACCTGATCAGCTCCTGTCATTGCGCCATTGAGATCGCCAACCTCCACTATGCGCAAAAAATCAAGCTCATCAAGGCAATTCGCAATCTTCCCTATGACGCGGTTATCCTGGATTTAGGAGCGGGTACCAATTTCAATACACTCGATTTTTTCACCGCTGCCAGCAACGGCGTTGCCATCTGCACCCCGGAACCCACCGCCATCGAAAATGCCTTTCGATTCATCAAGGCGGTGCATTCCAGGCGGTTGAAACAGATCATCAAGACAGGACCTTATGCCGATGAGGTCAAGTCCGTGCTGCTGGATAGACGGAACGGCGGTTTGAAATACAGCGAAACCGTGCAGTGCGTTGAAACATATGACGCCGGACGACTGCCGCTGCTAAAGAAACAGTTTGACGGCTTCCGCTTTCACATCGTGATCAACCAGAACAGGAGATCCACGGACCCGACCTTGGGCTTCAAGTTGGAAAAGGTGTGCAACCGACACTTTTCAGCGCCTTTTCAGTTCTCCGGCCGGATCGATTTCGATGAGCGGGTTCACGATGCCGTCAACCAGAAAAAACTGTTTGTCGAGTTGTTCCCCAATACATCGGCCGCCCTGAGCCTGAAGCATACGGCGCGGGAGCTCATCCGCTACTGTTCACCCGCAACCGAGAAGAGGCATCATGATGAAACCGCTGGAACATAAGAATTATTACGAGGTTTTGGAGGTGCCCACCGATGCCAGCGCCGATGAAATCAAACGCGCCTATCACAACGCTCTGGCGACCTATGACGACGACTCCCTGGTGACCTACTCCCTGTTTTCCGATGAACAAAGGGCAGAGATATTGCGCATGATCGAGTGCGCCTTCAATACCTTGATCGATGCGGAAAAGCGATCTCAATACAATCGGAAGATCAATGACACATCTCAGGCCATCTGTGAAAAGACCGATGGACAAGATCGTGTGGATGCCGATTCAGTGAACCAGGCGTTGAACAATTCCAAAGCGGATAGCCTGCAGGCCTGGGTGCGCACCAAATCCGCCGACGAGGAGATCCAGGCGATGGTCGACAAGATGCTCGATGAAGAGCGGATATGCGGAAAGGACCTGAAAAACCTCCGGACCGCGTTAGGTGTTGAGATCCGGGAAATTTACGAGACGACCCGCATCAGTCCGACAGTCCTCACCCATATCGAGGAGGATAGATTCGAGGAGTTGCCGGCTGAGTTTTACTTGAGGCGTTTTCTCAGGTCGTATGCCGAGCTGCTGCAGCTCGAGCCGCAACCGATCGTTGACGGCTACTTTAAAAATATGGCCTGACCCCCCTATCGGTCTCCAATGACCATCGACGGAGGCGGCGCGAATCCAACCTTATGACGCCATGCCGCCCCCTGCCGGCACAAGCCGTTGCACTGGCATGCCCCTCATACCTCTTCGCGCACTCTTTACCAAATTTTTACAGAACTTTCCAAAACAGGCCTTATCATTGGACCAGGTCTTCTTGAAACCAATGCGGTTAAAGCCGCTCCATAGATCTGAAAAGGGAGATCGTTATGACAGCAAATCGCCTCTTGGCGCATTTCATTTGGTTGATGGTGATGTGCGCATCTCTCCTCGGATGTAACCAAAACACCGCATCCGATACAGAACAGGACGGCATACCAAAGGAAAACATTATGACAACTTCCCATGAAGCCAGGGCAGCATCGGCTATCCCGCCGATTGATGCGGCCGCACCCAAAACGTTCCAAACGGCTTCCTTCGGATTGGGGTGATTCTGGGGTATTGAATCCCGGTTCGGGGTTCTGGATGGCGTTATTCGGACGCGCGTGGGGTATGCCGGCGGGGAGATGAAAAATCCGGATTACGGCAATATGGGCGACCATACCGAAACGGTTCAGGTCGATTTCGATCCTAATCAGATCTCCTATGAGAACCTGCTTGATTTCTTCTGGAAGCGACACCGGCCGGGGCAACGGCCCTGGAGTCGCCAGTATATGAATGCGGTGTTCTACCATGACGAGCAGCAAAAACGCCTGGCCCTGGATTCGAAATCAAAGATAGAAGAGAAAACCGGGCGCACCGTGCACACCAAGGTCGTACCGCTGCGTTCGTTTACCCTGGCGGAAGATTATCACCAGAAATACCTGCTGCGCCGGTCCACCGATTTGGTGCGTGAGCTGAAAGCTGTCTATCCCACCACGGAGGGGTTGGTGAATTCCACGGCCGCAGCGCGGTTGAACGGGTATGTGGGCGGATACGGCCGTCTGGACCAACTCGAAAGCGAGCTGGCGCTGCTCGGTATCAGCCCCGCCAGCCAGCGCAGTCTGGTCGAGTTGGTTCGGCGATCCGGAAGACATATCTTCAACTGATAAGCCCATGGTGAATGAAACCGGCGAGTGGAAGTTCGACGAATCAGCGACACGAGTCAACTTTTCGCGACGATGCCGGTGACGGCAATCGGGACAGTCGGTGTGCTCCCACCGGTCAGTCCAGATCCGGCCCCGCCATCGGAATGTGGCATTCTTGACATGTTCGAAGCAATCGCTATGTTACCAGATATACGGTAAATTCTGATTTGCTCTTTTTCGGCGGCTTCTCTTGGGTCGGTACTACAGCGACAAGGCGGTCAACCATGCATGCCCCCCGTACACGCCATATTATTCTTTTCACAGCCTTCATTGCCATGCTGAGTTGTTCGAGCGGCGATGCCATCCGATCGGACGGAAAACGTCCGGCTGAGAGCGTCTTCGATCACAAAGCCGCCCAGGACACCGTGAGCTGGCAGACGCTGCGCGATGATGGCACTCCCCTGGTTCTACCGGAAACCGACCTGGAATGGCCTGGAGAACAGATGGGAATTGTGGGGCCCATCGTGGCCGTCGGCGGAACGGGCTCAAAACGATATGTGCAGGTTTTCGACCCGGCCGGTGTGCTGGTGGGGATCATGACCCGTAAGGAAGTACAAAAGCATCCCGAGCGCCTGGAGCAGTTGTTACAACTGGCCCATAAGCGGGGAGAAGTTCAGAACCTTAACGCCCTCGAGTTCATGGCCCTTCGCCGGATCCAGGATATGATGGCCGCGTCCGATGAGAGGAAAGCGCCATGATCCGTAAACGGGGGATGCTGCAATTCGGCCTCGGCGCCGCCGTGCTTCTGCTGGTGGCAGCCCAGAGTCTTTCCGGCACCGCCTGGGGTGATGACGGCCGCACCGGAAAAATTTTTTCAAGCCTGCTGGATGATGCCAAAGATTCTTTTTCGGAATTCGACTTCTCCAAGGTCCGGGGCTGCGGTGCCAGGGAAGCCATTAATCTGGTCAATACGCTTTTCAGCACCCGGGCCGGTTTAGGTCTGAATGATGACACCGACCCGGACGAGCCCAGGCAGTGGAACTCGGTATCCGGAACGCCCACCACCATCAACTTGAGGTGGACACGGTTCAGCGACCAGACCACTGCCGGCAAAATTTTCGTCGAGGCCATCATTTTGACGGGTTGCCAGAGCAGGCGGCCGGGAGACCTGAAGGAGGCCTATGTGCGCTATGCCATCCCGGTCTACGGATCCGGCGGTAATTTCAGCGTCGGCCCACCCCGGGAAGTAAAAGTGGAAACGGTTTGCTGCGGCTCCTTCAGGCGATACAATTATGTCTATGACCTGACGGGCACGCCGCTCAGAATGGCGGGCACCGATTTTCCGCCCCTGCCGCCGCCGGCGCCCAAACCCAAACCCGCAACAGGCGCCGGACAATCTTCCGGCGGAAGGAGCACTGCTTCCGCCACGGCGGGCCGGACGCTAAGCCCTCCTGCGGCCCCCGTGGCACCGGCCCCAACTCCGCCCAAACCCGATCCCTTCACCATGGAAAAAGTGTGCGAACTGTGCGAAAGCCAAAAAGCCATGGTGGATCATCTGAAACAGCGCCTGCAAAAATTTCAGACGGAAAGAAATCAGGTGAATAAGGAGCTGCAGGACAACCGTCGTCGTCAGGCCCAACTGGACAAGGATCTGCAGAAGCTTAAGGAAGAGCTCAAGGCCCAGAAGGACGTGGGCGGCGAGAGCACCGACCCGGCCACCGGTATCACCACCAAGTCCTATGACGACGGCAGCGGTACGGTGGTGGTCACCCGACACTATCCGGATGGCCGGGTGGAAGAGGTCGACCGCTATCCGCGCAGATCCACCCGGGATACCCAAAACGAGATCAGCGCCAAGCAGGCGGAGAAAAGGCGGCTGGAACAGGAGGCCCAGCGGTCACAAAGACGGCTGCAGCAGCTTGATGATGCCATCCGGCAGACCAACAGCCGCTTGCAGACAGAGCTCGCCAGACTGGCGGCCTGCATCGACCTGTGCAACCTGAATTACGGGTATCGTACAAATTACCAGGAGCAATATCCCGGGCCGGAGCCTGCAGCGTCGGCGGGAACGACTACGGATACGGTGGCCGGCACCCCTGCCGCCGGCTCCGCTGCTGGCGCGGTCGCCGAAACGGCGGCTGATACGGCGGAGGCAGTATCGCCATCCGCCGACGCCGGGACCAGCAGCTCGGCAAGCGGCCCTTCCACTGCCGGAACCCAGGCGCCGACGAAAGCCGCCCCGGGTCAAGGCGACGCGGCGGCTGTTCAGGATCAGGGCGCATCCGCCACCCAGAGCGGAGCCGATCAGCCTGCGGCTGCAGAAACCCAGGGGACGACTGGTGGCGCCGATGCTGCCGATACCTCCCAGACCTCCGGTGCCGTGCGTTCCAGTTCAAGGCGGCAATTCCATACAGGCGCGAAGTTGAAAATCGGTGGCATGATGAGAATCAACATGAGCTGGGGCTGGAAGGACGACCTGGCCGACGATGACGAATTACAGGTCCGTGATGATACTTATAAGCGGATGGCGCAATATTCGGCTCAGACGGAAGAATCGCCGCCGTCCAACGTCATGCTGACCGGGGCGCTGTGGAACAGACCGGGATATAAGCAAACAGCAAAATCCTTGTTTGGGATCATATCCGACAAGGAATGGTATCAAGCCGGACAAGAATCTTCAATTGGCAGGTATGATCCCATAGGCGACGCTGCTTTCGACCTCCTGGACGACGACTACAGCAATATCGAAGTGGGCGCCTTCATCGGATTTTCGTTCAGGCCCATGTCCGGCCTGTTCAGAAGCGGCATGCTCGAATTGCCGATAAGCTACAACGCTATCTCCGAGTATATTCTGGATCTCCTGGACGAGTATGATTTGGAATTCGATGAGCCGGAGATCTCGCCAAGGGACGTGGGCAATACCGTCTATTCGGCCATCATCGCGGCCGGCGGTTCGCCCGAGGAAGCCTATCGCCAGGCCAGATGGGCCTCAGATAGATGGGGCGGCCCCGCCCTATCGGGTAGCGGGAAGGTAATGATAAGGTGGAAAGATCCTGTAATCCTGCGATACCAAACGCTGAATATCGGTAAGGATATCCCTGAATTTGTCGACAGACCTTCCTCACATTCTTTCAGCTTCGATTTTTACGCTCCCTGGACACTAGGGGCCGTGTATGCCGAAGCCAGCCGCGTCCTGCGCTCCTATGACAAGGTGGTGCCCAATGATCCGCTATATAAAAAATCGGGTGGCCTGGGCAAGGTCGGCGGTGCGATCCTCAAAGGCTTTGGCGCGATATTCGGCGGTGTGGGCGTGGGCACAGGCGGTGCCGACGATGCCGAGGCCAATGACCAATGGGGGCTCAGTGCGGTGGGATTCACCCCCCGGGGATCAGGCAATTCGGCCTGGGACACCTATGACGGCATGCAGAAAAATATCGTGGTGGCCGTCATCGACTCGGGCCTTGACCTGAAGCATCCGGATCGGCCCAAATACATCTGGAAGAATCCGGATGAGATCCCGGACAACGGAAAGGATGACGATGGCAACGGCTACGTGGATGACATTCATGGCTGGAATTTCGTCTCCGAGAACAACGACATCGATGACAATTACGGACACGGCACCTTTGTCACCGGCATCATCGCCGCCAACACCAACAACGGCGAAGGCATTGCCGGGATCAACCCCGGCGCCCGGATCATGGTGCTCAAGGCATCCAACAATCTCGGTTCGGCCCGGGATCTGGCTGTTTATCGGGCCTTGCGCTATGCTGTGGACAACGGCGCCCGGGTGATCAACATCAGCCTGGGCAATCGCGGAAAGTCCCGGCTGATGCAGATCGGGCTGAACTATGCCCACGCCATGGGATGCATTGTGGTGGTGGCCGCCGGAAACGAGGGCGCCGATATCGCCGAGTTCACCCCCCAAAGCTCCCGGCGGGTGATATCGGTAGGCTCAACGAACATCGACGGTTCCCGTCGGGGCAATTCCAACAAAGGGCTCAGCCTGGCCCTGGTCGCCCCGGGTCAGAGCATCTACTCGCTGACCGCCGCCAACGCCAAGCGCGACGGCCGCATCGCTCCAATTCTGGGCGGGAAATATCACCGGCTCAATGGTACATCCTTTGCGGCCCCCTTTGTCTCCGGCGCGGCCTCCCTGGTATGGGCCCGGAACCCGGAGCTCACCAACACCCAGGTGGAGGATGTGCTGCTTGCCTCGGCCACGGCCATCGGCAAGACGGGATGGCATCCGGAGACCGGTATGGGGCAGCTTGCCGCCCACGCGGCCATGGCGCAATCTTCCGACACCGCCTTTGCGCCGCGCATCACCGAGGCTTATCTCAATCAAGACCGGCGCAAGGTGGCGTCAGTGGATGTCTATGGCATCATCCGCGGTCCGGTACAAAGTTATACCCTTGATGTCGGGCGTGGCGATAAACCGGACAAGGACGAATGGCAACGTGTATTCGGTCCGTCGAATAAAGCGGTGGATTTGGGGCATATCGTCCGTATTCCCGGTACGTTCTTCTCCAAAGGTTCCCGTTGGACCATACGGCTGACTGTCCTCAGCACCAGTGGAGAAACCCGCGTGCAGCGGTTCCTGATTGAAAAAAAGAAAAGCTAACCTGGGAAATCAGACGGATCGCTCCCGCCTTCGTCGATATCCGGCAATCGTCTTTATCTTCCGCTTTTCTCCCGGGTGCTGCACGGCGAACGGATTTGCGGGAAGAGAAGCGGTCGCCGGTCCGCAATGCGCCGGGAAGTATGCGCACTCCCCATGCCCCTCAACCTTAAGGGTCCCATTCTGTCAGGATTTTACAAATCATAAAACGGGCCTTATCGTATCACAGTTACAATTGTCCAGTTGATGAGGGGGTGTCGATGGCGGAAGAAGTGCGCGCGGCAAGCCAGTCCCAAAGTGGATCTGAAGGAGGCGTCATTCGCAATAACCTGGAGCGGACAGGAAAATTCGGGCTGGGGGTGGTCAATCATCTTGGGGCCGCAGCCATCTTTTTTGCAAAGGCGATGGCGCCGATCCTCTCTGCACGACAGTGGCGCAGCGTCATCGAACAAATCTATTACATCGGCGCCAAAACCACCGGCATCGTCGCCCTGGTGTCACTGTTTACCGGAATGGTGTTGGGACTCCAGCTCTATTACACGCTGGTCAAATTCGGTTCGGTGGGGGTGCTCGGCTCGGCCGTGGCGCTGACCCTGATTCGCGAGTTGGGGCCGGTGCTGACGGCTATCATGGTAACCGCACGCGCCGGTTCAGCCATGACCGCCGAGATCGGGATTCAGCGAATCTCCGAGCAGATCGATGCCCTCACCACCATGCGGATCGATCCGCTGGCCTACCTGATCACACCCCGTATTGTGGCGGCCGTCATCAGCTTCCCGCTGCTGACCGCCATGTTCGATCTGATCGGAATTTTCGGGGGATATCTGACCGGCGTCGGCCTGGTGGGCGGCGACCCCGGCACCTACCTCTATCGGGTCCATACCAGCGTCGATCTTTCGGATGTCACCGGCGGATTTATTAAATCTCTCGTCTTTGCGGCTATTGTGTCGACCACCTGCTGTTACCAGGGCTACTTCACCCACATGCGGGATGACAGCCACGGGTCCAAAAGCGTCAGTTTATCGACCACATCGGCGGTCGTCCAGTCCTGTGTCTTCATACTGGTCGCAGACTACATCGTCACTTCTTTTTTGCTATAGGAGATCTATGAAAGCGCCGCTTATCGAGTTTAAAAACGTCACCAAGCGGTTCGATACGCGTACAGTGCTGGACGGTGTCAATCTGAAGATTCATGAAGGTGATGTCACAACGATCATCGGGAAAAGCGGTGTGGGCAAAAGTGTACTGCTGAAGCACATCGTCGGTTTGTTGACATCGGATGAAGGCGAGGTGCTGGTTCACGGACGACCGGTGCATCTTCTCTCCCGCAAGGAGAAAGACGAACTGATGGGGCGCATCAGCTATATGTTTCAAAATAACGCCCTGTTCGACGCATTGAGCGTATTTGACAACGTGGCCTTGCCGCTGCGCCATACTACACGGCTCGGCAAGCAGGAGATTGAGCGCAAGGTCATGGCGCGCATCGAGCAGACCGAACTGAAGGAGGTAACCCATCGATATCCTTCAGAACTCTCAGGCGGGATGAAGAAGCGGGTGGCGTTGGCCAGAGCCCTCGTCACCGATCCCGAGATCGTCCTCTTCGATGAGCCCACCACCGGTCAGGATCCCATCCGTCGCAATGCGATTCTGAGCATGATCGCCGAATACCAGCGCCGGATCGGATTCACCGCGGTGCTGATCAGCCATGACCTGCCGGATGTGTTTTTTATCTCCAACCGGATCATCGCCATATACGGCGGTCAAGTGATATTTCAGGGCACACCTGAGGAGTTCGACGATTTCGAACATCCCTTCAGAAATGAATTCATCCAAAGCCTGGAGAACCTGCAGGAGGAGTTGACCGGTTTGTACAGTCGAAGAAACTTCAAGGCGCGCTACCAGACCGAACTGCAGGGAGATTCCCGATCGCGGAACTATGCCGTTGCACTCTTCACCCTGGAAGACTTTGAGGCCATACAGGAGGGTCTGGGGCACACCGCCGCACAAGAGTTGATCCGCTCCATCGGTGCATCGATCAGTGAATACTTCACGGATGTCGGCGGCTTTTCCACCCGCTACGGTGCCGATCAATATACATCGGTGCTGCCGCAATCCGACCTGGATGAGGCGCGTCGCCTGGTAGCCGGTTTTTCAGACCATTTTGAACGCAAAAGCCGGACCGAACTGCAGAAGATGGTCAGGGCCGAATTCACGTGTGCCGATGCCGTTTCCATTTCCGTTACGGCAGGCATCGCCGAAGGGCAGCCCCATGTGAACATCGAATCGATTCTGGATGCCGCCAATGCCGGTCAGGAAAGGATCCTGGACTTTAAGGCCACCTGTAAAGGAAGGTGATTATGAAAAAATACTCCAAAGAGACTACCGTGGGCCTCTTTATGATCGTTGGACTTATGCTTGTCGCCTACATGGCCGTCAAGCTCGGGCAGTTCTCCATATTCGGGGATGACGCTTATATGCTGAAAGCGAGATTCCAGAAGGTGACCGGATTGCGAACAGGCAATCCGGTGACCATGTTTGGTCTGCGGGTGGGGACGGTGACCGCATTGGAGATCGATCAGGACAACCAGATGGCGGTCGTACGGATGAAGATCAACAATGGAATCCGCATCTATGAAGATGCCATCGCCGCTATCAAGACAGAGGGGCTCATCGGCGATAAATATGTCGATATCGATGCAGGCGGAGCGATGGATCCGATCACGCCGGGGGGCACCATCATCGACACTGTATCGCCGGTGGATGTGGGAGATATCATCGGCAAATTCGCTTTTGGATCGGTTGACAAACCGTAATGCCATGTCCCCTTTGGGGGTGAGATGTCAGGCCCGCGAGAAGGAGGCTGCTATGAAGAAGATCATTCGCTTGGTTGTTTTTCTGGGGATACTGATGCTGGCGACAGGTGCACTCGCAGCAACGCCGCTGGACACCGTCGAAACCAGCGTGACCCGTCTTTTGGCGGTGCTGGGTGATCCGGCTCTGGAAGGTGAGTCCGGACGGGAGAAGAAAAAAGAGGCCATTCGGCAGATTTCGGATGTACTCTTTGATTTCTACGCACTTTCCAGGAGAACCCTCGGTCCCAACTGGAAGAAGTTCAATCCGGACCAAAGGAAGGAATTCATCGCCCTGTATCGCAAATTGTTGGAGTCCATTTATATGGACCGTCTGCTCCAGTACCAGGACGAAAAGGTTAAATTCATCAAGCAGGTCTCCCTGAGCGATACCCGGGCAGAGGTTCACAGCGCCATCGTTGCGGCCGGCGGCGATATCCCTATCCACTACAAGATGTACCGCAAGGACGGAGCTTGGAAGACCTATGACCTGGTGGTGGAGAACGTCAGTCTGGTAGGGAACTATCGCACCCAATTTAACAGCCTGCTGGCCAAGGATCCCCCTGAAAAGCTGCTCGAGGCAATTCGCGAGAAGGTGAAGGACTATATTTGACAGGACATGAACGCATGCACTGGGGGAAGGAACTGACCTGACGGCATGGCGGCTTGCAATCCGGTATACAGTGATTACAAGAGATTCAATGGGGAGAAGGCCATTGAATCCAATTATCATGGGAGAGAAATCATGAGTATTGTAAACACCGCCGGAAATGTTATCAAGGACGTTGTCTATCTTGTGACCGATGCGACGGGCAATCCAATCATCAATCGATCCAAAAGCGCCTGTGCCGTATTTGAATCTTTTCTGGGCGAGGGCGCCGTCCACTACCGGGTGTGCGGTCCTATACCGGGCGGGAAGAAACCCTTCAAGGTGGAGTACTACATCCGACCCTCCCAACAGGATGACGAAACGCCGTGGGAGACCTGTGATGGTAACGGATGCGAGGGAGAACGCCTGCGGTTTCAGGAGGATACATCGACGCTGTGTGCCGGCCTAAAACTCTGGAAGGAAGATGGTACGCATCGCGATCTACTCGTCAAAGTCACGTTGGAAGATGGGCCGGGCATCTGACAGTCGTCGACACCAATTTTTCAGCCAATTTTGCTGCGCCCGCGGCACCGGTTCCGGCACAGATCACCGCAAACGCCTTTCCACCGTAACGGGCCGGCAGATCAGTTTTCCCACCACATGACATTGGCGCGGTTAGCGTCTCCCAGGCCGTGCAGCCTCAGGTTACCTGCAGAAGAGTATCCGCATCCAAGAAATGGCATTTCATTGGCTTACCGCACCTATAATTGTCAGTTTTGACGACTATTTTTGTCAAAAAATTAATGGACAATAAGTGTGTTTGGTAAAAAATATTGCAATAATAGGGTGTTGTCTGGTGTGGAATAGAAGGTCCGGATTTTGCACTTTGAACTTCATAATTGGTTTATAGACGATTATGACGAATATATGAACCTTAAAAAAGAGACAACCTCCCGCCTGAATGGTCGTATTTATCCTATTCTGGTAACTCAGATATTCACGCGATCAAGTATTGGAATTCTTGCAACTGTCGTTAACGCATCCATCCTCGTTTTTGTACTGTGGGAACAGATATTACATTGGAAACTGATGTTGTGGCTTGCCTTGATTATGCTTTTGTCACTGGTTAGAATCCTCCTGAATTTAAAGTACTCGAAAACGGTTGATAGAAATCAGCATATACACCTGTGGAGTTGTCTGCATTTCTCATGTATCGGCATATCCGGGATATTGTGGGGGGCTACAGCGATCGTTCTATTCCCATCGGGCTCGGCAGCTCACCAGGTGTTCATCGCCTTTATTCTCGGAGGAATGGTTGCGGGAGCGGTTGGTGTTTTTTCACCGATTTTTCCTTATTTCCTTGTATTCAGCATTCCGGCTCTGGTGCCGATAGCCATTCGATTCATTGCCATAAGTGATGAAACTCACAGGATCATGGGCGCGATGATTGCGCTGTACGCAGTATTTATATTCATAACAGCCAAGCGCGTTAATAACTCAACAACTGAACTCGTTTCGCTAAAAGAGAAATTCGCCGATCGACTTGAAGCGCGTACAGCTGAATTGGATTATGCAAACAGGCAGTTAAAACAGAAAATTGAAGAGCACGAACAAACTGAAAGTGAACTGCATGAGACACTCAAGAAGGTGAGAACGCTCACCGGATTGTTGCCGATCTGTTCGTCCTGCAAAAAGATTCGTGATGACAAAGGTTACTGGAACCAATTGGAAGCCTTCATAACAGAGCATTCACACGCTGAATTCAGCCACAGTATTTGCCCGGAATGTGCCAGAAAATTATATCCTGATCTGGATATCTATGAAGAATAGGCCCGCTTAAGTATGCCGGTCGTCCACTGACGCATAAATCTTACTGCGAAATCAGATACCATCGCGTTGGTTCCAGAAACAACTTTACATTTTTCTGCTCAGAAGCATCCTGCACGGCGATGTTGCCAACCATTGGAAATATTGCGATATATTATGTACTTCATCGCCTTGCCAGGCAGGTGTCGCAACACCTAAAAATATTAATTAATCGGGGCGCGAACCCTATACGCTAAAGTTTTTGGACAAAACGGGAATAAAAAAGGAAGGGCCGACAATCTGCTGGAATCTGCTTGCGTCCAGCAGCAACCTTGTAATGTAGGAGGGATCTGATCATGACCCGAAAAATTAATTGTTGGGAGTATAAGCGTTGCGGCCGGCAACCTGGCGGCAAAAATGAAGCTTCACTGGGCACCTGTTCGGCGGCCACTCAGCAGCTGGCCAACGGTATTCACGGCGGCACCAACGGCGGCCGGGCGTGTTGGGTAATTGCCGGGACCCTGTGCGGCGGCAAAGTACAGGGTTCCTTTGCCGATAAGCAGGCCGCGTGTCAGGACTGTGATTTTTACAAAATCGTTGAAAGGCAGGAGCCGCTGCTAAAAGACAGGATCGATATCCTTTACCAGATCAATTACAAGGTATGATATCGTGTAGCCCACGAGTCGCCACAATATTCCATAATTCATGCGCTCCTTTTTAATCAGCGAAGCAAGGTCTACTTTCAAATGATACAAAGGAGAATGCGCAGTGGCTTATCATCAAAGTGAGAAACACCGCCACCAAGATCGATCCTGCGGTCATGCTCAAACCGGCAGAACAACAGGCCATTTCACTCAAAGATTTCGCCGTTAGGCTCAAAGATCCTGCAAGGTAATGGTCATTGATTATGAATTGGAATGGCAGTAAAAAGCCGGCATTTTTTTAAAGCCGATCGCATCATTGATGAAATACATCAATCGGCCGCTGATAATGCCGGGTTGGCCACTATCACCGTCGGCAAACTCGAAATTAGGTGAATCAGTGCGGTGCTTGGGTACCTAAATGTTTATGAACGCAGCAGGGTATCCACCACAGACGCTCTTTTGATACCCGGGAGCAGGTACACAAATAAGATGGGTCGAACGCACCCCTCCCTAACAAGCTGACCTCACACCATACGTCCGGGACATTGGAAATAATCATCCCGTTTCGGTATCGCTACGCCCTCGCCAAAAGGCCCCTGTCCGATCTGCGGGGAGGACGTCCTTAGGTCTCATCAAAGGCGCTGTGCCCGAATCCTGTAGTGAGGATGTTTTTCACCATAATATCAATATAGGCGAATATTAACAGAATGTTATCAAAGGGTTGGCGGAAGCGGCCGAGGATGGGCGGTGACCCGACTTTTCGGCGCGTCAACCCGGGCAAAAAAACCTAAAGGAAATGAAAAAAAAGCCGATGATCCATGCGATGCGGAACAAAGGCACATGGGGATAATGCCGAGCAGATGGATTGAATAGGGGATGGTCTGGATCGCAGGTGAACCAGTATGCCCTGTATGGGCCTGATCCAGGGAGCTACTGAAACCTTTACCGAATAAGAGGAAATAGCTATGACGAATCAAAAAGAAGAAGTTTGGACACGGGAAAGAATTTTGGCTGTGGAAAACAGAATTCTTCAACAATTGATGGCTGCTCGTACACCGGAGGCAGTGGAGGCTGCAGTCAGCTACGCAAGGTTTCTCAGAATGTCAGGACTGACTTCTGAAAATTATCCATTGTTTCTAAAAATGCTGGAAATCGAAAATCATTGGGTACTGGATGAACTCATCGGAGACCGAGATCCCTTTTTACTCCTGTCGACCATCCCACCGAATCGCTATATCGTTTCTCGGTCGTTTAAGTTGCTGACCAAATGGCGTGCAGGCGGTATCTACCCGAAAACTCGAGCCATTGTACTCGGGGTGCTCCAGAATGCCTACAGTTCTCCGAAAGATGGATACAAGATCTACCCATTGAGCATTGCTGATGTGGATAACCTGGGCAAGCATCTTGAACAAGAAAAAGGCCAGGATGACCCCCAGAACAGATGTATTCTGGATATTCTCGAAAAGATAGGCCAGCTTGAGGGGCTGCAGCTGGATGATCTAATGGAGGGAGTTGCCCGACAAGCAATGCAGATCAGAGGAAACTTCTTCGACAACACCAAAATGTTGGAAGACTGTATTCCCCAGGTTCTAATGGTGAGAGGGGATTATCTTGAATCGGAAACACCACCCAAAGAGCTGTTTGTGGGATGATAGACTAAAATAACAGATATATAAAACATGACTGCATCTGATTGCATCGAAGGGAGGCAACATGACCATCGCGGAATATGAAGAACAATGGAACGATGATCGAATCATCGAGATCGAAAACAGCCTGCTGCAGGGGATATTCGGGTGCCGTACCACCGAATCCGTCGAAGCGGCGATCACCTATGCCAAATTTCTCAGCAGCATCGGTATCACAGCCGAAAACTATCCAGTATTTTTGAAAATGCTGGAAATCGAAAACCATTGGGTTATCGATGCGCTCATTGGCGGGCGGGATCCATTTTTAATGCTGTCACCCGTTCAGCCCAACACGTATATTGTGAACCGAATTTTCGCCATGATGACCAAGTGGCATAAAGGCGGGATTTATCCCAAGAATCTCTCGGTGATCCTGGGTGTCCTGCAATCGGTTTACAGTTCTCCCCGGGACGGATACCGGATCTATCCGCTCAATATTGCGGATCTGAATGCACTTGGAAAGCATCTGGAAAAGGAGAAAGGCCAGGA
>JBNLAV010000087.1:0-65437 GCA_050302315.1 Desulfobacteraceae bacterium | reverse complement strand
GGCGTTTTCGCATTTTTGGAGAGGACGGCAATCCAGCGTTGTCGAGGGCTTGCAGCAGGCGGACTACAGCAGCGCCCTCGACGCCTTGGCTATGGCGCCCTCCGGCGTTTTCGCTTCATGGAGTGGTTTTTGGTTTTCGGCGGGCACGGCGGCCCGCCCTGCCAAGACCGTCGCTGGGACCTGAAATTCTGGCTAAGCGTAGAGCTGGCCTCTGTGCCGGCCGCGTGAGCAATGAATACCGTTGTCGGACGGCAGTTCGGGTGGCACCGGCAACTTGTTGCCGGTGGCCGAAGGCCAGGAGGTTTTTCCGAAGACAGGGCGGGCAATTACATGCCCGGGATCAGATTGAAAGGAAGTCTACGGTCAGTTGCCCATGGCCTCTTGTCGCTTCGCAACACCGGCAACAAGTTGCCGGTGCCACCCGCCCTCCGGCGTTTTTCCTTCATGGAATGGTGCAAGGTTTTCGGCGGGTACGGCGACCCGCCCGATTAAGACCGTCGTTGGGACTTGAAGTACTGGCTATGCGTAGGGACGGCCTCTGTGCCGACCGGGTGTGGAATTTATACCCTCGACTGTGGTGGAGACGAAAAAGGCGGCGCTCGGTTATTAGATCGAGCGTCGCCTTTTGTATATCGGGTCTTATGCGGATGGGCGCTTTATTGCGGTGTGCGGATAAGGTGCCCCGGGAAAATGTTGCCGTAGCTTTCGGTAACAAATACCGTTGAGGTGGATTTCTCGGTGTGCAGTACCAGCAGGGAACCCACGTCTATAGGGGCAAGCGTCATGACTTTGCCGTCCACGCCCTCTTTGGTTTCCTGGAAGTAGATCTGGTATTGCTGTCCGGGGAGGATGTTGTCTTCTTCGCCTTTGTCGATAAAGGCGACCATATGCGTGCCAATAAGCTCGTTATGTTCCTCTGTTCCGATCAGCGAACCCTGTATGTCAGGGCTGCTTTCGGTAACCGCGAGTTCCGGGGCGCGCATTTTGTACTCCATCAGAAGGTCGCCGGGTTCGATGGCGCGAAAAGCTTCGGTCACTTCGGCAATGGCGTATTCGGGCTCTTTTTGGATCACTTCCACTACCCCGAGAAGGTAATGCTGGGTACCGATGGTCTGTTCCGATTTTCTCTCACTGGTGGGTTTCAATTTTCGAAAGACGGTAAACCTGGATCCAGGGGCGAATTCGACAACGGACCCGGATGCAGGTGGACGAATGTACACGATATCACCGGCACTTACCAATTTTTTGTCATGCTTCACATTGAAAATGAATCCCAGTTCCTGGACAGCCGGTTTTCGAATAAATCCGATACGATCCATGCGGCCGTAATAGAAGTCCACCTGGGGGGCAGGCTCGGATGTACCGACCGATACCTGCGGGACTACCGTGGGGGCGGCCATCTTTACTTTGTCCTTGTCGCTTTTTCTGAAAAGGCGGATCCGTTCGCCGGGGTAGATCCAGTGGGGGTTGGGCAGTTGGTCGTTTTCCTTCCACAGTTCGGGCCACTGCCAGGGTGTGTCGTTAAAGCGTTGGGAGATGTCCCAGAGGGTGTCGCCTTTTTTTACCGTATAGTAGAATCCGGTCTCGATTTTTGCATTTTTCTGAAGTCCGTCGGAAAGTGCCGGAGTGATCCATATGGCCAACAAAGACAGCCCGATCGTAAAATACATCGGTAAGCATTTCTGCATGTACGCTTTGATTTTCATCACGATGATCCCCACTGATTTGTGTTGTTATCGGGTGATAAAAAAGCTTTTTTATTGATTTCAGTAACCTAATTAGCGTGAATTTGTCAAGGTTTTCGGGCGTTAGGCATGAAATAAAAAAAGCCTCCGGGGCACGTTGCCCCGGAGGCTTCTACTGTACGTTGGTTTGGGCAAGTGGAGGGCTACATCATTCCGCCCATTCCGCCCATGCCGCCCATGCCGCCCATGCCGCCGCCAGGAGGCATTCCGGCGTCTGCTTTCTCTTCCGGTTTCTCGGCGATCATGGCCTCGGTGGTGAGCATCAGTCCGGAAACGCTTCCGGCATTCTGAAGTGCAAAGCGCACGACCTTGGTGGGATCGATCACGCCGGCTGCAATGAGGTCTTCATAGGTGTTGGTGTCTGCATTGTAGCCGTTGGCGCCTGTTTCGTTCTTCACTTTGTCGATTACCACAGAGCCTTCATAGCCGGCATTGTTGGCAATCTGGCGCAGCGGTTCCTCGATGGCACGGATCACGACCTTAACGCCTTGCTTCTGATCGGCTTTGATTTTGATTTTCTCCAAGGCTTCGATGGTGCGGACCAGAGCTACGCCGCCGCCGGGCACGATGCCTTCTTCCACTGCGGCGCGGGTGGCATTCAGTGCGTCCTCAACGCGCGCTTTTTTCTCTTTCATCTCGGTTTCGGTGGCTGCGCCTACATTGATGACGGCAACGCCGCCAATCAGTTTGGCCAGGCGCTCCTGCAGTTTCTCGCGGTCATAGTCGGAAGAGGTCTCTTCGATCTGGGCGCGGATCTGCTTGACACGGCCTTCGAGCGCGCTGCGCGCGCCGGCACCGTCCACGATGGTGGTGTTATCTTTATCGATGGTGATGCGTTTGGATTTTCCGAGGTCGGAAATGGTCAGGTTCTCCATCTTGATACCCAAGTCTTCGGATACGACCTGTCCGCCGGTGAGGATGGCGATATCTTCAAGCATCGCCTTGCGGCGATCGCCGAATCCGGGTGCTTTAACGGCTGCAACGTTGAGGGTGCCGCGCAGTTTGTTGACCACCAGTGTCGCCAGTGCTTCGCCATCGACTTCTTCGGCGATGATCATCAAGGGTTTGCCCATTTTGGCGACTTGCTCCAGGATGGGCAGAAGATCTTTCATGTTGCTGATTTTCTTCTCATTGATCAGGATATAGGGATCTTCCAAAGAGGCGACCATCTTTTCCGGATCGGTGACGAAGTAGGGAGAGAGGTAACCGCGGTCGAATTGCATACCTTCGACAACGTCCAGCGTGGTTTCCATGGACTTGGCTTCTTCAACGGTGATGACACCCTCTTTGCCCACTTTGTTCATGGCTTCGGCGATAATGTTGCCGATGGTTTCGTCGTTGTTGGCGGAAATGGTGCCGACCTGGGCGATTTCGCGCTGATCTTTGGTGGGCTTGCTCATCTTGTGCAGCTCTTTTACGGCGACTTCAACCGCCTTGTCGATACCGCGCTTGATGGACATGGGATTGTTTCCGGCGGCGACCAGTTTCTGGCCTTCTTCGTAAATCGCACGGGCAAGAACGGTAGCTGTGGTGGTGCCGTCACCAGCCATGTCGCTGGTCTTGCTGGCCACTTCTTTCACCATCTGCGCGCCCATGTTTTCAAATTTGTCTTCCAGTTCGATCTCCTTGGCGACCGTAACACCATCTTTGGTGACGGTGGGAGATCCCCAGGATTTGTCGATGACCACATTGCGGCCCTTGGGTCCCAAGGTCACGACAACTGCGTCGGCGAGAGTCTGGACGCCCTTGAGCATAGCTTCGCGGGCTTTCATATCGTATTTAATCATTTTGGCCGTCATTTGAATCCTCCGTATATAATGTCAAATTGGTATGCTTAGTCGATTATGCCCAGAACGTCGTCTTCACGCATAATTAAATACTCGTCACCTTCGATCTTAACCTCAGTGCCCGCATATTTGCCAAAAAGAATGCGATCGCATTTTTTTACTTCCAGCGCAACGCGTTTGCCATCATCGCCGAGCTTGCCGTTGCCGACGGCGACGACCTTTCCCTCAGCTGGTTTTTCCTTGGCAGTGTCGGGAATAATGATGCCACCTTTGGTGGTGGTTTCTTCCTCAACGCGTTGTACCAGAATGCGGTCCTGCAATGGTCTAAGTTTCATCGTTCCATCTCTCCTTTTAGTAGTAATCTTGGTACAGGAAAAGTAGTGTTATGTTTGTATTGCTGTTTAAATGTCAAATTCCGCCAAGCAACCCGCCGTAGGCTCCGACGTCACCCCCTTTCAACGCTCTCATTATGTTTAGGAAAGTCCGTAATTGCGAGTACTGGCGTATCGAATCAATAAGCAATCGTCCTATACGCCGGGCCAACTCCTGATCGACCCGGCATCTGCCGATCCGCTTTGCGTTGCTCGACGGCGCTTAGGCGCTGTCGGCTTTCGCGCTCTTGGCAGCGGATGGTGTTTCGCTCGAGTCTGCGCTTTTGGCGGACGCCGACTCCGGTTTGTTTTTCGTATCTTTTTGGGATTTTCCGGCGTAGTCCGTAACATACCATCCGGATCCCTTTAGGTGGAAAGCGCTTTGGGAAATGAGCTTGTGCAGTTTGCCCGAACAATGTTTGCACTTGGTCAACGGCTTGTCGGAAAATTTCTGCAGCACCTCATCCAGTTTTCCGCATTGCTCACATTGGTATTCGTAGATGGGCATTTGCCGGCCTACCTCCTTATTATTCCTGGTCAAAATCACGCACCTGTCTAAAAAACTGGTCTAATATAGTGTGTGATTTTCTGTTGTCAAGGCGCTTTTTTTGATAAATTTCAACGTGGTTAGATTTTGTTCCCACACTAACGCCAACGCTCGTAAAAGGCGAGCACGTGGGCCATTTCCGGAAGCTGGACTTTGGATAAAATATCATGCGTCAAGGTGTGGACGCGCCGCTCTTCGGCCATTTTTTCAGCGGAGTTGGCATCAAAATTTTGTAAAAATTTGCTGAAGCGGACAATGTGGATCAATTCGTGCGTCACGATGTAAACGCTGAAGGCCAGAAGCGGCATTTCGGGGTGCTGCTCGATAACTTTCAGGATGTTGTGATCCTGAAGACAGATTTTATAAAAATCATAGGCATCCGATTCCAGCGCGGCGTCAATGGGTCTGCCTTGATACCGGATCACCTGGGCAAATGGTTCGTCGACGATTTCCGTCGGATGCAACTCGGCCAGTGTTTTGACGTCATACCTGGGGCGCAGCCATTCGTTGGGCGACATCTTATAGTGATTGCTCACCAGTTCTTCGCTCATGGTGACCGCATGGTTGATCTCCTGAATTTGATCGTCGCTGAACCTCAGTCTGTTGTGTTGCGTTGCCATATGGGGCCAATAGCATACAATTACAACAATATCAAGCGGATAACATCATATATGGTTGGCCACCGATCTACCCGCTTGGCTTTTTGAAGATGGACGCGTTGGCCGGCCTTATCACAAAAAGCGTTGGACAAAGGCATTTCATTGGTGTTATGTATCTCGGATTGCAAAAATGGAGAATGTTGAAAGGAGGTGGGATCTTGGGCAGTGTCATCAAAAAACGCAGAAAGAAAATGCGTAAACATAAACACCGCAAGCTATTAGCTCGCACGCGGCACCAGCGCAGAAAGGGTAAATAATGACACCTGCGATGGGGTTCAATTATTGGACATAAAAAAGCACCGGCGCTTGAATGGCAACGGTGCTTTTTCATATTATAAAAATGGCCCAGGCCGGATCGATACGGTATTTCCGCCGACTCATCCGGCCTTGGTTTGCGTCCCCATCGGGTTACTCTTCGGAAAAACCTTTGAGGTATTTCAGCAGATCCGAATCCGTTGACATGATCAGGGAGTTATTCTGATCCAACGATTGGTTGTAAATTTCAAGTGACTGGATAAAGGAATAAAACTCCGGATCTTTGCCGAAAGCGGCGGCATACAGCGCCGTGGCTTCGGCATCCGCTTTACCTTTGATCTCCTGGGCCCTGCGATACGCCCCTGATTGAATGCGCTTCAATTCACGCTCCTTGTCACCAAGGATCTTAGCGGCCTCGCCTTTTCCTTCCGAGCGGAATTTCTCGGCGATCTGATTCCGCTCGGCGATCATGCGTTGATAAACCGAATCGCGTACCTTATCGACGTAGTTGATGCGCTTTATCTTGACGTCCTCGAGGGTGATGCCGAACGCTTTCAGCTTGGGTTGGGCTGCCTGCAGAATCTGTCGGGTAAGTTTCTCCCGGCCGGTTTCAACAGTGAAGAAAGCGCGCTTTTCCAGCCCCGGCTTTTCCAGGTCGGTATCCGAGACCTCCATGGCGCGGTTGCTTCTGCGAACCGCTTCGATCAGTCGATTGGACGAGATCGCGTTGCGCACCGCAGGGTCGATAATGTCGTTCAGTTTGCCCAAGGCGTTGATGTCATTGTTGACCGTCTGGAAAAACCTGATGGGATCTTCTATGCGCCAGCGGGCAAACGAATCCACCCATATAAAGGTTTTCTCTTCGGTGGGAATCTGACCTTTCTCACCATCCCAATCCAGCAGATTTTTTTTGAAAACATTCACCTTTTGGATAAAGGGGACTTTGGGATGAAGGCCCGGATCTTTCTTGGCTTCCCCCACAATTTTCCCAAACTGGGTGATGACCACCTGCTCAGTCTCATCGATGGTGTATAGAGAATTGTAACCGGCGAATGCCAGAATTGCTATAGCGATAATGAAAATACTGGTTAATTTCATTTGGTTACACCGAACTCCTTTCCCAGGTTGAGCATGGGCAACAGATTGTTCATGTCCGAATCCACGATATACTTTTGCCCCAGTTTGGGCAGCAACTCGGCCATCGCCTCCAGGTACAATCGGCGCTTGGTGACATCCTTTGCCTTGACATACTCCATATAAATGGCATTGAAGCGGGAGGCGTCACCTTTGGCGCGGTTGACGCGGTCCAGGGCATACCCCTCGGCCCCCTTTATGATCTGCTCGGCCTCTCCCCGTGCCGCCGGAATCGCTTTGTTGTACTCCTCATTGGCCTTGTAAATCATCTGCTCCTTTTCCTGAGTGGCCTGGTTGACCTCGTTGAGCGAGGGTTGCACCGGCCTTGGGACGTTGGTTCTCTTCATCTCGATGTTGACGATGTTGATACCCGCCTTGGCTTCGTCCAGCTCTTTCTGAAGGATCACCTTGGCTTCGTCGGCGATCTCCTCGCGCCGGTTGATAACCTCGTCGACGCTGCGATCTCCAACCACCAGGCGCATGGAAGCTTCAGCCATGTCGATCAGCAGCAGATCGACTTTACGCACATTAAAGAGGTAATCCTCCGGAGACTTGACACGATACTGGACGATCCACGGCACTATGGCGATGTTCAGATCGCCAGTGAGCATCAATGAAACGTCCGGAATATCCTGCTCTCCGGAAAACCTGGAGCGTGCATTCTGCGGTGCGGACTTGAAACCGAATTCGGCCGTTCGGACACCGAGCACATTGACTTTGGTCACCTTTTCGATGCCGATCGGAAGTTTGAAATTCAGGCCTGGCTGCTCCAAACGGACATAGGCGCCAAAGCGCTGGACCACACCGACTTCGTCCTGGGCGATCTTGTAGACCATCGTTACGGATATCATCAATACCAGAACGATGATGACAATCAGTGGCCCTCCGGGGAACTTAAGATTTTTAAATTGCTTCAAAATTTCATCTACCTGAGGCGGCGGTCCACCTTTTTGCTGTCGCTGCTGCTGGTTCAGCTTTTCCCAATCCCATGCCATAGTTTTTTCACCTGTTTCTCTTTTTTATGGTTCATCTGGAAAACAACTCGTGAAAGCCCCCGACGTCGTGCCGCTATCGGTTGGTGGGCTCAAGAATGGCGTTTTTCGTGGTTGTCGCTCTGATTTTCTGTAAAATCAACTTGTTTTTAATTCGGCTATACTCTAAGTCGGAGGGTATGTGAAGTCAAGGAAATTCAGGTGCGCATTGGACAGAGCAGCGCCCGGCCGATACGTCCCATTCATCGGTGGATGGCACTGGCTGCGGCTGATCAAAAAAAATGAAAAAACGTAGACAAAACAAGAATTTTTCCAATATCGGCGATGTCCTCAACACGGTGCTCCCCCAATATCGTCCCATGAGCGATCCATCTTTGCTGCGGGTGTGGGATTTGTGGAAAGACGCGGTGGGCGATCGTATCGCCGCCAATGCGAGCCCGGCGGCTTTCAAAGGGAAGACCTTGCTGGTGCATGTCTCCAACTCCACCTGGCTGCACCATCTGCGGTTCATGGAGATGGACCTGATGGCCAAATTGAACGACGCGATGGGCGGCCAGGGCGAGGTCCAGAAACTCCAATTCAAAATTGGACCGGTGTAGACAACCACGGAGGACCAGACTCGGAAAGGGGGCTGAGGGCATTGCGCTGTGAAAACGACACGACCACTGATACCTTCTTCAACGGTCGGGTCGAGGTTTGCCAGAGCCGGCATGGCTATCGCTTCTCCATCGATGCCATCCTTCTTGCGGCCGCGGTCCATCCCAAACCCGGAGAGGTCGTCATGGATTTGGGGACCGGATGCGGCGTGGTACCGATTCTGATGGCCTACCGTCATCCCGACACCAATTTCGTGGGGGTTGAACTGCAGGAGGCGTTGGCCAGGCTCGCGGTCCGGAATGTGGCCGCCAATCAGATGCAAAAGAGGGTGGAGATCCATCACCAGGACATGCGCACCCTGCAACCCGGCGTCATCGAAAGTCCTGTCGATTGGATCGTCAGCAATCCGCCGTATCGATCGGCCAACAGCGGACGGATGAATCCCAATCGGCAGCGCGCTGTGGCGCGCCACGAAATCCATTTGCGACTGCGTGATCTCATGTCGGTCTGCCGCCGTTTCTTGAAAACCGGCGGCCGATTCGCCATTATCTATCCGGCGCAGCGGATGGTGGATCTGTTCGGCGAAATGCGCTCCGCCGGCATAGAACCCAAATGGCTTCAGAGCATCCATTCCCGCGCCGGCGAAACAGCTAAACTGGCGGTAGTGAAAGGGAAGATGCGCGGCCGGCCGGGGCTTGTGGTTGCGGCGCCCCTGGCGATCTATGAATCCGACGGCCGGTATACAAAGGCGGTGGAGGAGATGGTGGAACCTTAATTTTCAGTTCTGTCGCTCCTTCGGAGCTTGATCTTTGGTGCACAAGATTCCCCGGGTTGACACCCGGGGCTGTAATCTGTGCCTCCTTCGGAGGCATGGGGCAATGGGTTGATGCATTGGCCTTTTCGGATCGGCAGCAATGCTGGCCAGGCCAAGCGTAGGGTCGGCCTCCGTGCCGACCTGTTCCAGCAAGTCAATGATGTTGGGCTTCGCTGTGTTCAACTTAACCTACGGTGCTTAATCCTTACGGCCCTGAAGGGGCCGATGAATATAGCCCCGGGTGCAAACCCGGGGGCGCTGGTGAATCTTTAAACTATCCATATTGACACCCATAACCAAACGCGGTATGTAGCCCAATTCCAACTGGATGTTGGACAAGGACCGGGTATGGAGAGGTTGCCGAGTGGCTGAAGGCCCCGCTCTCGAAAAGCGGTATCCCGTTTACCCGGGATCGTGGGTTCGAATCCCACCCTCTCCGCCACTTTTCGGCAGAACGCCACCCGAAGAAAGCGCTGGAGACTTTCCGATCATCCGTGTTGAAAGGTTTCACCCATGCGGAGAGATGTCCGAGTTGGCTGAAGGAGCACGACTGGAAATCGTGTGTGTCGTTTATAGCGGCACCGAGGGTTCGAATCCCTCTCTCTCCGCCACCTTCCCTCAGTGTGCAATCCCCAGTCTGTTCACCGCCTGGTTTGAAGATGCCGGGTAGGGCATCAGCCTTTCTTGCGCCGATGGCGCAGGTGCGCTATAAGGGGCGGAACAATGGTCCCCGAGGAACCGGTGATGAGTTATCTCGTTTTTGCACGTAAATACAGGCCCCAGACATTCGATCAGGTGGTACAGCAGTCCCACGTGACGCGAACGTTGGCCAACGCTATCGCGGCCGGGCGAGTGGCGCATGCCATGCTTTTCTCCGGACCTCGCGGAACCGGGAAAACCACCGTGGCTCGGATCCTGGCCAAGGCGATGAACTGTGCTCAGGGGCCGACAGCCCAGCCGTGCAATGCGTGCCAGTCATGCGAGGAGATCACCGCCGGCAGTTCGGCGGATGTCTTCGAAATTGACGGCGCATCCAACAACAGTGTGGATCAGGTGCGGGAGCTGCGTGAAAATCTGAAGTACATGCCGGTGCACAGCCGCTACAAGATATATATCATCGACGAAGTGCACATGCTCAGTCTGGCGGCTTTCAATGCGCTTTTGAAGACGTTGGAGGAACCCCCCGAGCATATCATGTTCATGTTCGCCACCACCGAGGTGCACAAAATTCCCATCACCATTTTATCGCGCTGCCAGCGGCACGATTTGAGGAGAATCGATGGGCAGGCCATTGCCGATCATCTCAAATTCATCTGTGCGTCGGAATCGGTGGAGATTGACGATGTGAGCCTTTCCCTGATCGCCAGGGAGGCCGGCGGGAGCATGCGGGACAGTTTGAGCCTGCTGGATCATGTACTGGCGTGCGCAAAGGGGCCTGTGACCGCCGACCTGATCAGCGAGCTGCTTGGCGTGGTGGACGCGAAGCATCTGTTCGATCTCTCCCAGGCGGTGTTCGAAGGAAATCTGCAGAAGGTTCTGGAGGGTATCGACGCGGTGTGGCGCAACGGCTATGAGATCAAACGCTTCTACTCAGATCTGGTGGTCCATTTTCACCACCTGACACTGGTGAAGCAGGGGCCCCAGACCGCCCAACTGGCGGACCTGCCCAAGCACGAGATAGACCAGATGCGCGAACAGGTGGAACCGGTATCGGCCAGTTATCTCCTGCAGGTCTTTGATGCGCTGTTTCACGCCGAAGCGACCATCAAATTTTCCAGTCAACCGAGACTGGGACTGGAGATGGTGTTCATGAAACTCTTCCAGACAGCCCCCACCTTGCCGATCGATAGCCTCATCGAGCATCTTGACCAGCTGCAGGACAAAGTGGGAAGGCATCCAGCCCTTTCGGATCGTGTTGAACATCCGTCTGAGGTCAGTGTCCGGAAAGAGGCGGCTCAAAGCGCTCCCCAGGCACAGATGGAAGCGAAGCCCGACAAGGGCACCCGTCCGGTCGAAGATATCGGTGCGGTCTGGAGCAGCATCGTGCGGGAGATTTCCGATCAGAAACCGTCCCTTGCCGGGTTCCTCGGCAAGTGTTCGCTGCGCTACGGAGCAGAGGGACAGCTGGAACTCGAGGTCAGGGGCAATGCGTTCACACTCAAAAATATCAAAAAGCACCAAAAGGCCATCGAAGCGCAATGCAGCGCCTACATGGATCAACCCGTTTCGTTGAAGATAAAGGCCAATTTCGAAGATCAGGCCGTGAAAAAAAAAAAGAAACAAAAGATCAGCCAGCTGAAGCAAGAGGCCATGGGCCATCCCCTTGTGATGGAGGCTCTTGAGCTGTTTGACGGCAGGGTGATTGACATTAAAGTGTCTTAGGAGGAGTGACCTATGAAGGGTATGGGAAACATGATGAAGCAGGCGCAGAAGCTTCAATCCAAAATGCTCAAGATGCAGGAAGAACTGGCCGAAAGGACGGTTGAAACAACCGCCGGCGGCGGCATGATCAGTGTGGTGGCCAACGGGCGCCAGCAAATTATTTCCATCACCATCGACAAAGAGGTCGTCGATCCTGAAGATGTGGAGATGCTGCAGGACTTGGTGCTGGCCGCTGTCAATGATGCCCTCAACAAAGCCCAGGAAATGGTTGCCGCAGAAATGGGAAAGCTGACCGGCGGTATGAACATTCCCGGTTTGATGTAAGGACGCGCCATGCACCACTATCCACCGTCCATTCGCACCCTGATTCGAAATCTGGCCAGACTGCCGGGGGTGGGAGAAAAGACGGCCGAAAGGCTGGCCATCCATATCCTGCGTAAGCCCCTTGCCGAGGCCGAGCAACTGGCCAACAGTATTCTGGCGGTGAAAGAGAAGATCAAGCTGTGCGACATGTGCTACGCGCTGAGCGATACGCCGCGGTGTCACATCTGTCAGGACGAATCCCGGGATCAACATCTGCTTTGCGTTGTCGAACAACCGGCCGATATGGTCTCCATAGAAAAATCGGGCGCCTTCAGCGGGCTTTACCACATTCTCGGTGGCGTGCTCTCTCCAATGGAGGGCATCGGTCCCCAGGAGTTGCGGATGAATGAGCTTCGACAGCGACTGGCCAAAGGCGTGGTCGAGGAGGTCATCCTTGCCACCGGGACCGGCGTGGAAGGAGAGTCCACGGCAGACTATATCGCACGGCAGATCGTGCCGTCCGGCGTCAAAGTATCGCGCATCGCCACCGGTGTGCCGGTGGGCGGCGATTTGAAGTATATCGATCAGATGACGCTCAAATGCGCAATGGAGAGCCGGCATGGGATCTGATCGCGATTTTTTCCAATGCACCCAGTGCGGAGATTGCTGCAAAGGGTTTGGCGGAACCTATCTGACCCAAGAGGATATGGCGGCCATTGCCGCCCACCTGGACATCCCGCTGGCGACGTTCAAGCAGCGCTACTGCGCGCCGTCGGGCAAACGACATGTGCTCGCCCAGCGGGAAGACGGATTTTGCATCTTCTTTGACCGCAATTGCACCATCCACGCCATTAAACCCGCCATGTGCCGCAAGTGGCCGTTCATCGACAGCCTGCTCAAGGACATCGGCAACTGGCAAATCATGTCCAGCGTCTGCCCCGGGATCCGGACGGAAATCGACAAGCGGAAGCTGAAGGACTTCGTCTGCAAATCCCTGGGCAAAATGTCCTGCGGATAATCCGAGAAGATTTGGAAACCTCATGATCGGCGTGTTTGATTCGGGTATAGGCGGGCTGACCGTGGTTCGCGCATTGATGGATCTGCTGCCCGATCGGCAGATCATCTACCTTGGAGATACGGCCCGTACCCCATATGGAAGTAAAAGCCGCGATACCATCATCCAATACTCACTCAACAATGTGGAATTTCTGATACGACGCGGTGCGGACATGATTGTGATTGCCTGTAACTCTGCGTCCAGCTATGCCTACGATGCGCTGCGGTCCAGGCTGCAGATACCGGTGTTCGAAGTAATCGGACCCGGCGCGCGATTGGCGCTTGAACGCTCCCGGAAGATGCGTATCGGCGTCATCGGAACGCGGGCGACGATTTCCAGCGGGAGTTACGAGAAAAAAATACGGGAGCTGCGGCCCGACGCCAAGGTGGTGGCGGCTGCCTGTCCCATGCTGGTTCCTCTGGTGGAAGAGGGATGGCTGAAAAGGCCGGAAACGGCAATGATCGTTCGCAAATATCTGGCGCCGCTTAAAAACCGGCAAATCGATACCCTGATCCTGGGATGCACCCACTACCCGGTTTTGCGCAGCGTCATCCAACGCAAGATCGGGAACCGGGTTCGGCTGGTGGACTCTGCCGAGGCGATTGCCGCACAGGTCCGCCACCACCTTTCTTCCCAACGCTGCGAGTCGCATACATCGGCTTCGGACGGCGGACCTTGCCGGATCTATGTCACCGATACCGCCGATCAATTCAAAAAGACCGCACAGATAATCCTCCGAAAACCGGTGGACATTGAACTCGCCGACATTAAGGGCGCATAGCATTCAGCGAAGGCGCTTTGTCACGCTTTGTCAGCCTGGGTGATGTGAATATCGCGTTTGGGATAGGGGATTTCAATATTGGCCTTGTCAAATGCGGTCTTGACGCCGTCCGTGATGGTGGAAATGGTATTCATCCGCTGCCGTGCATCCTTTATCCACACTCGCAATTGCAGATCCACCGATGATTCGCCGAAATTGCGCACCACGACTTTGGGAGCCGGTTGGTCCTGTACCCACTCCACACCGTCGGCTACTTTCAGGACGATTTTTTTGGCCAGATCGATATCGGCGTCATAGGCCACGCCAATATTGACGCGAACGCGGATGCTGGTGGAAATCAAGGTGTAGTTGACGATATCGCGTTTCATGATCTCGTTATTGGGAATGACGATGATGATGTTATCGGTGGTTTTGATTTTGGTGGCGCGCAGGCCGATGTCGATGACATCCCCCCAACTGGCGCTGCCGGCCGGAGCGCTCCACACCTCTATGCGATCACCGATTTCGAACGGTCGATCGATGATCAACAGGATACCGGCAATCAGATTGGAGAGGGTGTCCTTGGCGGCAAAACCGATGGCCACGCCCAAAACACCGGCACCGGCAACGAAAGGCATCACATTGATCCCCATGATGTCCAGCGCCAGGACGACGGCCACGGCGTAGATAATGGCTCCGGAAAACCGGTTCAGCAAATCGAAAACAATATTGTCGACTTTGGTTTCGGACTTGGCCACCCACTTCTTTTCAAAGTAGTTCAGGACCACCACTAGAAAGCCTTTGACCGGTGCGGCGATCAGTATGACAAACAGGGCAAGATAGAGCTTTTCGATCATTTGAAGGCGGAAGAGCTGGATCAGGTACATTCCGAGAAACAGCACCATTCCCAGCCCCAGCGCCCGGCGGATCAGGTCGAAGAGCGCTTTGTTATCCGTGAACCACTCGAAGGACGTCAATCGCTTTTGGACGATCCGTAAAATGGTTTTAACCACGAACCAGGCCACAACCGCCAGGATGACGGCAATGCCGGCTTTGATGGCCAGGGCCGGCAAGCTGTCGCTTTCGACGATACCGGTGATTCGATTCATTAAGGCTATCAACCGATCCATTCATCCTCTCCCAGGCAATGTTCAACAGCGTTGCCCCCTATCGGGACGGCAAGACCCGACGGCAAACAATCGAATACCGTTTTGGCGGAGGGCATATCGGGTTACGACCGAATGTCGAGTATTAAATGGTTGGGACGAATAGTGCAAGCGGTTACCGGCGTCTTACATTATTTATTTCATTCTGAAATGATCCTGATCAGGTCTGCCGCGGGGCTGGGCACCGTCACCGGGCTGTGTGATGCCGTGTGCATTGCTTGCAGCGGGGCCGGTGCCACCCGCGAAATCGGATACCGGCGTCGTCCATCAATTGTTTCGGATGGAGCATGATTTTGGAGGATAGCTTGCCGTCGATTGGTTGCCAAAGGAACTCAATTCGGCTCAACGAAGGGGGATGAAGACTGTGTACCGGATGGAGCGAAAGCGTGCTGATGAAACGGAACTGTCGATTACTGATCCAGGGCTCTCTGGATTCGCTCCTCCGCGGCCAGCTCCTGTTGCGAAAGGATCGCTTTGATCTGGGACAACCGATCTTCCAAATCCGCCACCGCCAGTTCCAGGGATTGGATGGTTTCAGAAGAGGTTTGTTCGGTGACATCCATCGCTTCCCGCAAATCATTGGCGTTCTTCATCAGGTGTTTGATGTTTTGGATCTTCTCCAGGCGAATGAACAATTCATCGAAATTGATCGGTTTTTGAAGATAATCCACCGCCCCCTTTTTCATGGCAACGATGGCGTTGTCGATGGATCCGTGGGCGGTAATCAGCACCACTTCGGTTTTCAGATCTTTCTCCTTGGCCGATTCCAGGACGCCGATACCATCCACGCCGCCCGGCATCATCAGGTCGGTAAGCACCACATCATAATGCGTTGTGGCGATTTTGCGGACCGCCTCGATACCGTTTTCGGCCTCCTCCACTTCGTATTCGGCTTTGTCGAGTCGCTTGGTCAACAGGCCACGGGTGACCGGATCGTCATCAACGACCAAGATTTTAAGAGACTGCATTGATTAACCTCCATGATACCAATGTCGGCGGTGTTTCGGTCCTACCGCAATTGGTAGAAAATTGACTTTAAATGCCTTTTGGGAACGAATCGCGGGCATACCCCGGTGAGCGATTCAGTTGCACCAATGATCAGAAAGCCATCCGGCTCCAAAACCTCAGCGATTTTGGAGAATAACTTTTTGCGATCCTCAAGGGTGAAATAGATGGCGACATTCCGACAAAAAATAATATCAAACTTTCCCAGGCCGGCGAATGGGTGCATCAGGTTGAATTTTCTGAAAGAGGCCATGGCCCGGATTTGATCCTTGATCTTCCAGTTGGCGCCGTCCGGCGTGAAATACTGTTGGAGACGTTCCCGCGGAAGTCCGCGCTCAATCTCGAATTTATTGTAAGATCCATAACTGGCTTGTTTGATTGCGGCATCGGAAAGGTCGGTGCCCGTCAATTTGAATTTGACCGGCAGGTTGCCGAGCAGTTCTTTGAGGACGATGGCGATGCTGTAGACCTCCTGGCCGGTCGAACAGGCGGCACTCCATATGCGGACCGGCGGGGCATTGGGTTTGCCGGCGTGCTTGTCGATGACCTCCGGCAGGATCTTATGCTTCAACAGTTCAAAGGGATTGCTGTCTCTGAAAAAGAGGGTCTCATTGGTAGTGATGGCATCGACGATCTTCTTCTCCAGGGATCTGGTGCCATCTGCCTTGGCTTTGTGATAGAACTCTCCATAGGAAGCACAGTCTTCGGCTTCCAGAAGCCTCCCCAGGCGCGTTTCCAGAAGATACGCTTTGGATGCTTCGATGTGAATGCCGGATATGCTATAGATATATTTGGAGATGAGCTGAATTTCATCGGGTTTTATCTTGATGGTCTTGGCCAACCCCACCGCCAGCGCACCGGTAGCGCCAGCCTTGTTTGCCTGGGGAGAGCTCATCTTGTTTATTGCTGATCCCGGCGTGTTCACTATCGCCTGACTCCTTTGTTGGAGAGCGTGGTGACGATCGCTTTGGAAATCTGGCTCAACGGCACAACCTTGTCGACGATTCCTTTATCAATCGGTTCTTTGGGCATGCCGAAGACAACGCAGGTCTCCTCATTTTGGGCAATGATGAACGCGCCGCTGTTTTTCATCTGCATCAGGCCGGACGTACCGTCAGAACCCATGCCTGTCATGATGACCCCTGTGGCCCTTCCCACGTAAAGTTCGGCGATGGACCGGAAGAGATAATCGACAGACGGTTTGCAGCTGTTTTCAGGCGGATCGTCGGTAATCTTGATCACCCGTTGACGACCGTCCGCGCCGGCCACAATTTTCATCTGTTTTCCGCCGGGTGCGATGTAGACCGTGTTCGGCTTCAATGGCTCACCATTAACGGCTTCATGAACTTCCAGGGCGCATTTGCTGTCCAGGCTTCTGGCAAGGGACTGGGTAAACATGGCCGGCATGTGCTGTACGATAACCACCGGAACCCCGATATCCGCCGGCAGCTGGGGCAGGGCATGGGCCAGCGCATTGGGGCCGCCTGTGGAGATACCGATGCCGACGATGGACGACGAACCGGTATGTTTATGCGCTGTTTTGCCGGCAACGAATGGTTTACGCGGCACCGGTGCGACCTTCTTGTTCGGCACAGGCGCCTTATGACTGCGCAAAACGCTGCGAATGCAGCGGCTGCGCTGGAATGCTTTCAATATGGGCTTCAAGGCATCCGTGACCGCAGATTTGTTGCTGTCCATGGTGCCGGATTGCGGTTTGGGAATGAAATCGAACGCGCCCAACTCAAGGGCCCGCATGGTCATGGCGCCGCCTTCATGGGTCAGCGTGCTCAGCATAACCGCGCCCACGTCCGGCGCCTCGGTGCGCATGTGTTCGAGCAGCTCCAAGCCGTTCATTTCCGGCATTTCGATGTCAAGGGTGAGCAGGTTGGGGCGCAGCGTCCGGATTTTCAGAAGCGCGGCCTTGCCGTTGTGGGCGGAACCCACAACTTCGACACCGGGAATCTCGGCCAGCACGTCGCTGACGATCTTTCGGTAGACCACCGTATCATCGACCACCAGCACGCGGAGCGGGGGGGGCAGGCTCATGGATTAATTCTCTTCCGCTAGGACTTTGGTTACATCGAGGATGCCGATGAGCCGGTTCTTGGTTTTAAAAACGCCTTTAAAATAAGCTCCTTGAACCCCTCCGATGTTTGCCGGGGGCTCTTCGACCTTATCCCATTTGGCTTCCACCACATCGCTGATGCGCGATACCAGCAATCCGATATACTCGTTTTCGGCATTGACGATGATATTGCGCGTGGCATCGTTCAGATCCGTTGAGGTCAATCCCAGTTTTTTTCCCAGGTCAATCACCGTAACGATCTGGCCGCGAAGGTTCAATATACCGGTGACATATTCGGGGGATTGCGGAACTTTGGTCATGTCCATCAGCTTGTTGATTTCCTGCACATTGAGAATGTCCATTCCGCAAAGCGCCTCTCCCACATAGAAGGTCGCAAGTTCCACCGATTGAATTTGTTCCGTCGCTGCGCTCATTTATATGATGTCCTTTCTGTCCTGCATTGATGCATGGAAGGATGCCGTCAACACCATCCGTTGATCAGGCGGCAATCGCCTTCATGAAGTCGTGGATGCTGTTCAGCAGTTTCTCACGGTCGAGTTTGATCTGATAATCATCGATGCCGACCTGCTTGCCTCTGGCGATGTCCTCTTCCCCTGCCAGGGTGGTCAGCGCGATCACCGGAAGGTGAGAAAAGGATGCATGCCCCTTGATCTTGCGGGTCAGTTCGAACCCGTCCATGTTTGGCATTTCGATATCGGTCACCACCAAATCGACCTCGTCGGCATTTTCCAGCAGCAGATCCCATGCGATAACACCGTCCTCGGCTTCGAGGATGTTGAATCCCTCCTTCTCCATGGAGGTCTTCACCTGGCTGCGGAAGAAGCTGGAATCCTCCGCAAAAAGGATGGTGGGTGCTTCACCTTCCGCGGATGCCGGAAGCTTGGGCTCTTCGAACCACTGCGGATTGAGTGCCTTTACGATTTCGTAGATATCCACCAGCATGGTGGTGGTGTCGTTGATGATGGCCGATCCCATGATGCCGTCCTGGCGCAATGTGACGCCATCGATGTCGAGTTTCACCTCCTGGGCATCCACCGGTCCCATGGCGAGCAGCCCCACTTCGCGCTTGGCGACATTGAAAACCACCACGAGCATGTTCTCCGAATCCGCCAGCGGGTTCACCATGGCCACCTCATCGATGCTGAACAGCGGCAGGCTGCCGCCGCGGTATTTGATGACGCGCTTGCCGCCGAGGTTTTCGACATCGGTGCGCTTGATCTTCTCGATGCGTTCCACCAGGTTCAGCGGCGCCGCAAATTGTTCGTCTTCTGCGCTGCGGAAGATCAGCAGTGCCTGTTTGTCCTGTCCCTCCCGTACGGCTTCCAGCTCGGCCCGTGCGATTTCAGCGGCCCGTGCAGAGCCTTCGATGGAGGTTAAACCAGCCATCTGCGCGATATTGGAGACATCCAGGATCAATGCCACCCGGCCGTCTCCCATGATGGTTGCGCCGGCGTAGCCTTTGCATTTCTTGAGATCGCGGCCCAGGGGTTTGACCACGATTTCTTCCGAGTCGTTGAGCTCATCCACCACCAGGCCGTATTTCATGGCGCCTGTGGAGACCACGACCACATTCAATGCGCTGCTGGCATGGAAGCGTCGCTCCCGGGTCTGGCGGGGTGCATGTTCTTCCGCGGCGGCTTCCGCCGTGTCGGCCGATGCCTCCCCTTGTTCGCCGAAAAGCGGGCTCTTCTTCGATCGACGGTCCGCAAGGGATTTGCGGCGGTCGGGGTGGGATTTTCCTGTTTTGAGATCGATGTACTGCGGCTCGACACCAATGACATCGGACAGACGGATCAAAGGCAGCAGATTTCCGCGCAGCCTGACCACATCGGCATCGCCCACTCTTTCGATGCGATGCTGGACCTGATCCGCCGGGATGCGCAACAACTCTTCCAGGTTGACCTGGGGTATGGCATAGCGCTCGCCTCCGGTCAGGACGATCTGGCATGGAATGATGGCAAGGGTCAGCGGCAGCTTGATGCGGATGGTGGTTCCTTTTCCCGGTTCGGAGTCGATATCGATGATACCGCCCAGTTGATCGAGATTGGTTTTCACCACATCCATTCCGACGCCTCGACCGGAGACATCCGTAATCTTTTCCGCTGTGGAAAAACCGGGCAGAAAGATCAGGTTGGTCTTCTCCCTGGCCGACATCAACTTGGCCTGATCTTCGGAAATCAATCCCTTTTGAATCGCTTTGGCCGCCAGCTTATCGCCATCCAGTCCTTTACCGTCATCGGCGATTTCAATATTGACCTGTCCGGCTTCATGGTAGGCCTTGAGATAGATCTGCCCGGTGGGACTTTTTCCGTTCTGCTGTCTCACCGATGGCGGCTCAATACCGTGGTCCACCGAGTTGCGAACCAGGTGGGTGAGGGGATCCCCAATGGCCTCGATGATGGTCTTATCCAGTTCGACGTCTTTGCCTTCCAGGGTCAGCTCGATTTGCTTGCCAAGGCTCTGGGCCAGATCCCGAACCACCCGGGGAAATTTGTTAAAGACGTTTCCGATGGATTGCATGCGGGTGAGCATGATCGCTTCCTGGAGCTCCGAGGTGATAAGATCGATGCGCTGTCCGGCAATCTCCGACCCGCGCTGGTCACCGGAGGTGATGGACTGGAGCAATTGATTGCGGCTCAGGACAAGTTCACCGGCCAACGTCATCAGTTGATCCAGAAGGCTCACATGCACGCGCAAGCTGGTTTCGTGTTCGACCTTGGCCTGCTTCTTCTGCGGTTTGTTTTTCTCATTCTGTGTCGCAAGGGAGTCTTCCTGGACAGGATCAGGCGTCATCTCCGCAACAGGATCGGGATCCGGCGCCTCGACTTCTTGAGGGACGGGTTCCGCCGGTTGCTCTTCCGGGGCGTCGGCAACTGGCGCCGTTGCGGTTTGCTGCGCTGTGTCTTGCTGTGGCGGCGCTGCCTTTTCGCCGCCGCTTCCCATGGGCGATCCGTTAAGATTGTAGAGCGCGCAGTCTTCTCTGAGGTGCAGGATCTGATCCATCGGTATTTCAAACAGAACATTGATATCATCCGGTTTGAGAATGGAAGCGAACAGGAAAAGCATGGTCGGCACATCGGGGACCCAATCGGCATCCAGTTGGCCGGACGGTTTCAGGTTGAAATTGGCGCTGATGAGGGAGCCGGTCTGCTCCATCTCTTCCAGCACCCCCTGACAGGTTTTCCCTTTGGCTTGAATATCGCGGCCCACATCCATCTTGACGAGATAGACGCACTTGCCCTGATCGAACATCGGCTGAACATTGTCCTTTGAAACGGTGATGGCCAGACTCCCATCCGGCAGAGCGAGGGACAATTGACCATCGGCGTTCGCAGCAGAAGACGCCTGGACCACCGGCGCAGCCGCTGCAGTGGGAGCCGCCGGTGTATCGGGTACTTTCGGGGACGCAGTCGCGCCTCCGGCCTCGAGGACCGCCTGCAAGGCGTGAATATGCTCGCTGATATCGACCTCATTGCTGTTGAGGATGTCATCCATGAGGTCCTTGAGGGCATCTGATGCGTTGAGCAGAATATTGACGATATCCGGTGTTGGAATCATTTCCCGGCTGCGGATCTTGCCCAGGATATTTTCCATTTCATGGGTGAGGTTCTTGATGTTGGTTAGCCCCATGAATCCGGCACCGCCTTTAATCGAGTGCGCCGCACGGTATACCTTGTTGACCAGGTCCTCATTGATATCGGCGCCATCCTCTTCGATGGCCAAAAAATCGTTTTCGATGTCGGAGAGGTGATCCAGCGATTCCTCAAGGTACATCTGCAAGGTTTCGTCGTCTTGAATGGACATGCGGCACTCCTTTGGATCCGTTTGGTTTGAACTTCATCACGAGTCGAGCTTGACAATCCTGTTAGGATGCATTGACGCAGTACCCGTGAGCATCGCTCAGTTGTCCTTGGCCGGTAATACAGTGCATCACGCTGATGCGCGTGACCATCGCATCTGTATTTTCCTAACCTTTTTTATCCGCTTTTCGTCGTCAAACTTTAGACCTTTTTGCGGATTGCCCATGGAAAGGGGGCCGGTCGGATAAGCCGTGAAAATTCCTGGCGGCAGGGTCCGGATAGAGGTGAAACAGGCTAAAAGGCCGCTCGGGCGTGCTCGATGGACGGCTGGGTGGGGTATTGGCTGGTTTCCTGAAAGCCTTTGAGTGCTTGCGCCTGTTCGTCACCTGCAACGATGCGAGCCGATATCTTATTGCTGATACAATTGTTGGCCAGCGCGATGAGGACCTGGATGGCCACCATGTTGACATCATTCACTTTGCTCAGATCGATGATCATTCTTTTGCAATCGGAGGCGATCATTTCCTTGATTTTGCGCTTTATGGCGCTGTCGACCTGGGCGCCGACGCTTCGTGTAATCTTGGCAGGGAATGTCAGGATGACCATGTCGCCTTCATCGATGATAAAATCAGAGGGGTTGAGCTTTTTGCCGGTCGATGCCGTTTCACCGTCTTTCACCAGGTCTAGCACCTTGCTGGCCCTGTCGATCAACTGATCACCACGAAACGGTTTGACGATATAGTCCTTGACGCCCATTTTTACGATCTGCATGACATGGTCTTTGCCGGATTCGGCGGACAACATGATGACCGGCGTATCTTTCAGGTCTTCGGACGCTTTGAGTTTGGTGAGCATTTCGATGCCGTTCATCACCGGCATGGTGATATCCAGTACGATCAGGTCGGGATGCATCTCCCGGGCGGCAGCCAGACCCTCTTTTCCATTTTCGGCTTCAGCCAGTTCGCAATCGTAAGGCTCAAACGCCTTCTTCACAATCAAGCGGATGGTACGGCTGTCATCCACCGTCAATATTTTATAGCTCATGCCAAGCCTCCGTGTCGGCAGCAAAAAGTGCCTATCTCCATTATCGACCATGAAAATGGGGACTTTAGCGAAGCCGGATAAAGGGGAGGCCTTATGTACGCGGGTGTGTAAGAATCCGGTCTTTAAAAAGCGATTATCTGCCGGCGTTGGTTGGAGAACGAAAAGAATCTTACTCGTACTCAGTCCCGAAGGGACGGTTCTCGTACGCGTACTCGAAATGGCACAAGCTGTTCGACCGTGATGGTGCACGTCTTCCTGTTCGCATCGGCTCAAGCTGATAAAAATGTCATCAGCACCGATGCGAATACATGGGGGATCGATTACGCTTACGAGTACGCGTACGCGTACGAATAAATCGCCAACAAGCCGTCGCAGGTTAGGCTGAATGCAATGAAGCCCCGCGGGTGGCATCGGCAACTTGTTGCCGGTGGCCGGAGGCCAGGAGGGGTTTGACCAGGATGGCGTATACCTCTTGTTGCTTCGCAACTTTGGCAATCCCGTTTGCAGCGGTACCAGGGCCACCCGCTGTACGGTTTAAGCAACCTTGATTTGGGCTATAAGGCCGAAAAAAAGGCGGCCCCCCATGAATGGGAGACCGCCCGGTGAGGAAATCAGATGGTTATTCTACTGTCGATCCCAAGCTGGCCTTGACGAATTCCCGGTTGAGACGCGCGATGTTGGTGATATTGATCTCTTTGGGGCACTCGGCTTCGCATTCACGTTCGTTGGTGCAATTGCCGAATCCAAGCGCATCCATGGTGCGCACCATGTTGATGGCACGTTTGGCCGCTTCGGGCCGCCCCTGAGGCAGCAGGGCAAACTGGGAGACCTTGGCGCTGGTGAACAGCATGGCCGACGCATTGGGGCACGACGCAACGCAGGCGCCGCAGCCGATGCATTGGGCGGCATCCATGGAGAGTTCGGCGGTCTCCTGGGCGATGGGCAGTGAATTACCGTCCGGCGCCCCGCCGGCATTGACCGAGATGTAACCGCCGGCCTGGATCACCTTGTCCATGGCGCTGCGGTCCACGGCAAGGTCTTTGATGATCTTGAACGCCATGGCCCGAAAGGGTTCGATGGCGATTACGTCGCCATCGTCGAAATGGCGCATGTGCAGCTGGCACAGCGTGGTTCCCTTCTCCGGTCCGTGGGCGCGCCCGTTCACCACGCATCCGCACATTCCGCAAATACCTTCGCGACAGTCATGGTCGAAGGCGATGGGTTCTTTGCCCTCCAGCGTCAATTGCTCGTTGACCACATCCAGCATTTCCAGAAAAGACATGTCGGTGGAAATGTTGTGGGCGTTATAGGTCTCAAAACGTCCTTTTTTATTGGGGCCGGATTGACGCCAGACTTTGAGTTTTAAATTGATGGTCTTCGTCACTTGTAGCTCCTTTGTGTCAGTTTGACGTTCTCAAACTTCAGCTCTTCCTTGTGGAATTCGGGCTTTTCGCCTTCGCCTTTATATTGCCAGGCGGCCACGTGGCAAAAATTCTCATCGTCCCGTTGGGCTTCGTTTTCTTCGGTTTGATAGTCTTCGTTGAAGTGGCCGCCGCATGACTCCTGCCGATCTATCGCATCGGTGACCATCAGTTCGCCGAACTCCAGAAAATCGGCCACGCGTCCGGCTTTCTCCAGGCTTTGGTTGAAATCTTCACCGCCGCCGGGCACCAGGACATCTTCCCAGAATTCCCCGCGCAGTTCCCGGATCATACCGCGTGCCTTTTCCAATCCCGCATTGTTGCGCGCCATGCCGCAGTAGTCCCACATGATCAGGCCCAGTCGACGGTGAAAATCGTCCACTGTGCGTTTGCCGTTGATGGACAGCAGCTTGTCGATGCGGGCCTGAACACCTTTTTCAGCCTCGACGAATGCGCTGTCCGATTCCGACAGGATACCTTTCTCGGTACCGGCCAGGTAGCCGCCGATGGTGTACGGCAGGACAAAATAACCGTCGGCCAGTCCCTGCATCAGGGCGCTGGCGCCCAGGCGGTTGGCGCCGTGGTCGGAGAAGTTGGCCTCGCCGATGACAAAGAGGCCGGGTACGTTGCTCATCAGGTTGTAATCGACCCATAATCCGCCCATGGTGTAGTGGACCGCCGGATAAATCATCATGGGCGTCTGGTAGGGATTGTCGGCGGTGATCTTTTCGTACATCTGAAACAAGTTTCCGTATTTTTTGCGGATCACATCTTCGCCGTCGCGTTTGATCGCGTCACCGAAATCGAGGTAGACGGCCAGGCCGGTTTCCCCGACGCCCTTACCGGCATCGCACTGTTCCTTGGCATTGCGCGATGCCACGTCGCGGGGCACCAGGTTGCCGAAGCTCGGGTATTTGTTTTCCAGATAGTAGTCGCGTTCGCTTTCCGGTATCTGGTGGGGCGGCCGCTTGTCGCCTTGATTTTTGGGAACCCAGACGCGTCCGTCGTTTCTCAGGCTCTCGCTCATCAGGGTCAGTTTGGATTGGTAGGTGCCGTGCACGGGAATGCAGGTCGGATGAATCTGCGTGAAGCACGGGTTGGCAAATAAGGCGCCTTTGCGGTAGGCCGAAAAGTTGGCGCTCACATTGGATCCCATGGCATTGGTCGATAAGAAGAAGACATTGCCGTAGCCGCCGGTGGCCAGTACCACAGCATCGGCGGCATGGCGCTCCAACTCGCCGGTGATCAGGTTGCGCACGATGATCCCTTTGGCATGGCCGTTGACCATCACGAGGTCCAGCATTTCCCGCCGCGAAAACATTTCGACTTTTCCGTCCGCGATCTGACGGCTCAGAGAGCTGTAGGCGCCCAGCAGCAGCTGCTGTCCTGTCTGTCCGCGGGCGTAAAAGGTGCGGGAGACCTGCGCGCCGCCGAACGAGCGGTTGGCCAGCAGACCGCCGTAGTCGCGCGCAAAGGGGATGCCTTGGGCCACGCAGTGGTCGATGATCAGGTTGCTGCACTCGGCCAGACGGTGGACATTGGCCTCGCGGGCCCTGAAGTCGCCTCCTTTGACCGTGTCGTAAAAGAGCCGGTGAACGCTGTCGCCGTCGTTGGGGTAGTTCTTGGCCGCGTTGATGCCGCCCTGGGCCGCGATGCTGTGGGCCCGTCGGGGGCTGTCCTGAAAGCAGAATGCTTTGACGTAGTACCCTAATTCCGCAAGGGTTGCCGCGGCTGCGCCGCCTCCCAGGCCGGTACCGACCACGATGATATTGAATTTTCTTTTGTTGGCGGGATTGACCAGTTTGAGTTCGAAACGGTGCCGCTCCCATTTTTCCGCGATGGGTCCTCCGGGGACCTTTCCATCGAGCAACATATCGATTCCTTTCTATGCGCTAATCGAGATAAAGATGGGCAGAGCACCGAAGCCGATGCCGACAACAAGGGAAAAGATCAGTCCCACCTTTTGTATCAGGGGCATGTATTTGGGGTGGTTGGCACCCAGGGTTTGAAACGCGCTCCAGAATCCATGGCTGACGTGGACGGCCGCCACAACCATGGCGGCGATATAGATCAATACGTAGAGCGGATTGCCGAATGCATCCGAGACGATGGCGTAGATGGTCGTGTCGGTCTTGTCCACAAAATGGAAATTGGCCAGGTGAAAGATCACAAAAGCCAGCAAAATGATCCCCGTGTAGGGCATGGTGGAGGAACCCAGGGTCCGGCCGCCGCCGCTTTTGTTCACACGGTATCGCACCGGCCGCGCCTTGTAGTTTTGGTAAAACAGGGTCAATCCGGTAAGGACATGGATCAAGGCAAAGGTGAGCAACCCCCATTCGGCGATGGTCAGAAGAAAGCCCAGTCCGTGCAGATGCTCGGCGTAGCTGTTAAACATCTCCTTGCCGCCGTAGATGGTCAGGTTTCCGCCCAGGTGTCCTGCCAGGAAGCCACAGAAACAAAGCCCGGTGATGGACATGAGCAGTTTCTTGCCCACCGATGACTTTAAGGTCCTGAAAAGCCAGTTCATACGCTCCTCCAAAGATATCCAAAGAATTTTCGGCACAATGCCGGGAATGATTCACCTGTCCCCGACCCGAGTCGGGAAACAAAAATCATTGTTACACAAATTGAGTTTTGACGATCGGTCGCTACAAAGACCTTTATTCATACTGAATGAAAATTCTCTGTATTCGCGTGACTATTATCCCTCAAACTAAAGTGACCTAAGGTATAACAATGTTACTGTCAACAAAAAATTTTGCGCCACCAGCCATCCCATGGTTGGGACAGGATCGCTTCGGCCAATTGGATGGCCACATCGGTCTTGAGGCGCTCTCGTACGTGGGGGAGCCAGGTATCGGCAGGCGGGTGTCCAGCATCTTTGATGGACTTGAGATCGATGATCAGCGCGAGCTGGTCGGCGTCGTGGGCCAGCTTCGCTTCAAGCGTTTCGGCGGCGTTGTACTCTTCGATCGCAGCGACCACGGCTTGTTTGAACGGTAAATTTTCAACGGTGTCGGCCAGGGCTTTTTTCTCGTCTGCCTCGACGTAACGCTTTTGCACATAGTTCAGATCGCCCACCCGTGCTTCCGGCAGGTCGTGGAGCAGACACATGGTCATCAGCCGCTGCAGGTCGGCATCGGGGGTCAGCTGGGCCAGGACAAAGGCAAACATCGTGGCGGCATAGACATGTTCAGCCACCGATTCACGACCCGCGCCCAGATACTGGTACCCGCTGCGCGGCAGATGTTTCAAAAAACAGGCTTCCATCATGAACTCGGCAATACGTTTCATCGGCACTCCTTGGCGACAGGGCTATAACGGCATACGGCCACTTTCAGGCGTCCAACGGGCCCATCCGCTTCGACGGTACGGGACCGGCAGCGTCACCCTACCAGAGCGGCGCAGGAAAGTCATCCATTGTCGGCGGCCGGCAGCAATCTGAACTTTTCCTTATGACGCCATCGTTGCCGCGTTGGCGAACCGACGCCGCTGTGGCGGCAACGTCTGCGGCGTGCAGTGGACTGTATACAATAGAGGGTATAGAGCTTTTAAAAGCTTACTATATGTGGTATGCAAGGAGCAACATTTCGTCGGTATGCGGAAGTAATCCGCTTGACAATGAGCACGGGTTTGTATAGGTTTGGTCGCGAACTGAATCCACAATTCCTATCGCCGTTCGCGATAGCTTGTCCACGGTGCGAGCGCACCTAATCCTTACAAAAGGATTTGCAGCCAGCTAAACCCTTTGCACACCCTGAAGATGCGTTATCCCGGCTACATGATCAAATCAGAATAAATAAGCCAAGGTCAAAGGCGAACACAGCTGCAAGTCATATCTGGTTAGGAGAACAAAGCGATGACCCAATCCGAGATTGATCTCATTCAACTTCTGGGAAATGCCGGCATGATGGTGCGTTTCGTGCTGCTGCTGTTGCTGTTTTTTTCAGTAACCTCATGGGCGATCATCATCATCAAATGGCGATATATTCGCAAGGCCTACCGGGAGTCCAACCGGTTCATCGAGTATTTCTGGAAGAGCCGGGACCTCGCCAGCGCCTACACCAAGGCCAAACAGCTGGCCGGATGCCCCATCGCAAGGATTTTTCGCATCGGTTATGTCGAGCTCAAAAGGGTCAGCCAACCCGGCGGCACACATGGCGACGGACCGGCGGCGCCCAAAGGCGCCAATGAGCTCAAAGGGCGCATATCCGGCGCCGAAAACGTGAAACGCGCCTTGCGCCGCGCCATCAACACCGAAACCACCCGGATGACCCAAATGGTGCCGTTTCTGGCCACCACCGGCAACACAGCGCCGTTCATCGGTTTGTTCGGCACCGTCTGGGGTATCATGAACTCCTTCCACGGCATCGGCGAACGCGGATCTGCCAGTCTGGCCGTCGTGGCACCCGGTATATCGGAAGCGCTGGTGGCCACCGCAGCCGGTCTGGCCGTGGCCATTCCCGCCGTAATCGCCTTCAATCATTTTATGCAGAAAATCAGGGTGGTTGAATCTGAATTGATCAGCTTTTCGGCTGATTTCCTGAACATCATTGAACGCGATATTCTGCCGACCAAAGGATCCTGATCATGGCCATTGAATCCAATACCGACCGGTTGATGTCGGATATCAACGTCACCCCCTTTGTCGATGTCATGCTGGTGCTGCTCATCATTTTCATGGTGACGGCGCCCATGATGATGCAGGGAGTGGATGTGTCGCTGCCGGAAGCCACGGCAAAGCCGCTGACATCCCAAAAAGAGAACCTGATCGTCACCATCGATCAGGACCAGCAGGTGCACATCAATGATTTTGCCGTTGAAATCGATTACCTGCGCGAGAAACTGAAGAAGATTTTAGAAAACCGGGCCGACCGGGAAGTTTATTTCAGAGGCGACCAGGCGGTTCCATACGGGGTCGCGGTCAGGGTGCTGGCAGAAATCAAGGGCGCCGGCGTAACCAAGATCGGCATGGTGACGGTTCCAATGGAAGAGGAACAGCGCAAAAGGCGCCGGCAATAAACGCAAGATGAACGCACCTACCCTGTCATATGCGGCAAAAAGTCGCGGCGGACCGCATTTCTGGCCGTTCGCTATCTCCTTTACCGCGCATTTTGTCCTGCTGGTGGCCATTATCTGGACGCCTTCATGGGACTCGGAGTCCAGCTACCTGCCGCAGGTGATCGACGTACAGATGGTCGATCTGTCCGACGTGGGGGCGGCGCCTGCCAGCAAGGAGGTCGCTCCGAAGGAAGAAGCCCCTGTGGTAGAGGAGAAGAAGAGTGAGGCTTCCGAGGCGCCGGTACTGGAAAGCAACTCGGAAGTCAAGCCCGAGGTTTCGGTTGCCAAACCCCGAAAGTCAACCAAGAAGGCGCTGAAATACAAAACCTTCAAAACAAAAAAGGTTGTCAAAAACGCCCTCAAACGCGTCGAAAAGCAGTTGCAGGCCCAACCGCCCAAGCCGTTGGAGGACACCATCAAAAAGCTAAGGGAGAAGGTGGCCAAGGAAGGGCGGCCCGGTCCTGCGGGAGGCGCCCAGACCCAGAGCGACAAAGTCGGAAAAAGCGGCGTGTTCGGACGCGGCACCCGGAAAGAAATCGAGATGATCGATCTCTACAGGCTGGAAGTCGCATATGCGATCAACAAAAACTGGGCCTATGCCGAGCAATTGTCCGGAGGCGGGCAAAAGTTGATGGCCAGCATCGCCTTCAAAGTGATGCCGGACGGTACGATCGTTGACGTCTTTTTCACCGATCGATCCGGCAATCAATATCTGGATGATTCCGCACTTAAAGCGATTCAAAAGTCGAGCCCGGTACAGCCGCATCCGGAAAAGCTGTCCAGGCCCTATGTGGAAATGGGATTGCGGTTTACGCCGGAAGGGGTGCATTAGATCGGCCGTGCCGGTCGGCAGGCCGGCATCGCAGTCATATAAGATTTGGATGGAATGGAAGATGACGATTAAAATTGCACGATTGTTGGCTCTGTCGGTGTGCCTGCTGATCCTGGTTCAGGCCCCCCGGGCGGCGAACGCCGATCTGAAGTACATTGACCTGACGAATCCGTTCCTGCGAAAGATTCCCATGGCGATTCCCGTTTTTCAGTCCATGACCAGGCATCCCTCCGAAATGGAGCAGGTCGTTCCTTTCTCGAATGAGCTCCAGGAAATGTTGGCCTTCAGCGGCTACTTCAAGATGCTTGACAGGGGGAGCTTTCTGCACGACCCGCAGGGGTCCGGCATTACCCAGGCGACCATTAATTTCCGGAATTGGACCACGGTGGGCGCTGAACTGCTCATTACCGGCGGCGTGCGCATGGAGGGCGGGCAACTGGTCTCCGAACTCCGGCTGTTCGACACCTTTAAAGCCAAGTTGTTGATCGGCAAGCGATACCGCGGAAGCGTAGAGGACCGCCGTGAAGCGGTGAAACGGTTTTGTTCCGAAGTGCTTCTGGCGCTCACCGGTCAACCCGGGTTTTTCAACAGTCAGATGGCCTTCGTATCCAACGGAACCGGCAACAAGGAGATCTTCAGGTGTGAATTTGACGGAAAACATATTCGCCAGGTGACCCAGAAACGCAGCATCAGCTCCTTTCCCGCATGGTCATCCAATGGACGGTACCTGGCCTTTACCTCCTTTGACCGCGGGCCGGTCCAGGTTGTCATCAAGGACCTGAAAACGAACGTGGAGAACCGGGTCCGTTACAAAGGCGTGCAGATCGCCCCTGCATGGGTTCCCAACAGATTCGAACTAACGGCGACACTGTCGCATGGCGGTGACCAGGAAATTTATCTGTTGACCGGAAAAGGCAAAATGATTAAAAGATTGACCAAAAGTCGAGGCATCGATGTCGATGCGGCCTGGTCACCGGACGGCAAAAAAATTGCCTTTGTCTCCAAGCGGTCAGGCAGACCCCAAATCTACATCAAAGAGATAGACTCGGGGCGTGTAATGCGACTGACCTTTGAGGGAAATTACAACACCCAACCCAACTGGTCTCCTAAAGGCAACATGATCGCTTATTCGTCCATGGCCCAGGGAGAGATCAACATTTTTGTGATTGATATCGAGGGGAACGACCCGATCCAGCTAACCTTCAACCAGGGCGACAATGAGGCGCCTTCGTGGTCGCCTGATGGAAGCCTGATAGCGTTCAGTACCACCCGTGAGGGAAAATCGCGTATTTATGTAATGACTGCTTACGGAACGGATCAACGCCGCCTGTTGTCGATGCCCGGCGAGCAATTCCATCCCAGGTGGTCACCCAATATTCCGCAATAAGATTGAGCGGTACCCTAAAAAGGAGGAAAAAATGAGGAAACATATCTGGATGGTGTTGGCTCTGTTAATCGTAGTGCCCGCGATGCTTTTCGCTACTTCTTGCGCTAAGCAGGCAGTCGACTCCGGACAGTCGACGACCCAGCCTGAACCGACTTCCACCGATACGGCAGATGACGATGCCGCCGAAAAGGCACGGATGGAAGCAGAACGCATTAAAGCCGAAGAAGAGGAGCGTGCCCGCGCTGCAGCCAGGGAAGCATTCACCAACGAAGACATCTATTTCGAATTCGACAGCGCCTCACTGCTGCCCGCAGCTCAAGATATGCTGAGCAAGAAAGCCGGGTACATGCTGGCCATGTCCGGCCTGAGCGTGACCATCGAAGGCCATTGCGACGAGCGCGGAACCGACGCCTACAACATGGCGCTGGGTGAGCGTCGTGCCGAAGCGGCCAAGGCATTCCTGACGAATCTGGGCGTCAATCCATCCCAGATCACCACCATCAGCTATGGTGAAGAACGTCCGGTCGATATGGGCAAAAACGAAGCCTCCTGGGCCAAGAACAGACGCGCCCACTTCGAAATCAACTAAGGTTTCGATCGACTCAATCGGTTCGGCCTGCCGGGCGGAGTTCCGCCCGGCAGGCTTTGACGCTTCTATTGCCTCACTCGCCAGCGCGCTCAACAACAACCCCAAAGCATGTGTGCCGCCATGAGATTATCCATTTTGACCTTATGCAGTTGCCTGTTTCTCCTGAACGGCTGTGTCGCCCTGCAACAAGACATGGTCCTGATGGAAGATCGGCTATTGGCCCTCGAGGTCCAGAACATGGAACTCCAGAAGCAAATGAAGAGCGACCTCGACGCCTTCGGGAAAACCAGCAAGAGCAGCGAGCGGAATCTGCGCACCCAGGTGGCCGGGATGAACGCCAACATGGAGGGCCTGCAGCAGGAAGTGCGGTTGCTCAGGGGACGCGTGGAAGAGCTGGAGTATTTGATCAACCGAAAAGTCTCCGACACCGATAAAAAGAACGCCGAACGGTTGGATGAAATGGGTCTCTCGGTGGCCAAGATGGATCAGCGCCTCATCCAGCTGGAACAATACCTGAATGTCGAAAGTAAAAGCGGTCGACCGCGCGTCCCTGCCGGCGACCAGCCGGATGCAGCCAAAACGGATGCACCGGCCGACGACGAGAAAGCCATCTATGAAACGGGACGCCAGGCATACGACAATGGCGAATGGGACAAGGCCCGCCAGCAGTTCAAGCAACTGATCCAGAAATATCCCAAGTCGGGGAACGCGGACAACGCCCAGTTCTGGATCGGAGAGAGCTATTACCGGGAAAAGTGGTACGAGCGTGCCATCCTGGAATATCAGACGGTCCTCGAAAAATACCCCAAAGGCAACAAGGTCCCGGCGGCGATGCTGAAACAAGGATTGGCGCTATTGCAGATCAACGAAAAATCGAGTGCCCGCCTGATACTCCAAGAGCTGGTGAAGAAGTACCCCAAGGCACCGGAATCTGAAATCGCTGCCAAAAAACTGAAAGAGTTTTAACCCACACAGGCCAATGGCGCGCAAACTGATCGGTATCGACCCCGGACTGGCGGCAACCGGCATTGGTATCGTCTCCGGCAACCGCCACACCATCGAAGACTTCGCCTACGGTGTCATCCAGACCGGACAGGAGGCGTCGACCCCTCACCGGCTGGAAAAAATCTATTCCAGCATCTCAGACCTGTTCAAGCGCGAATCCCCTGATCTTATTGTCGTAGAGGACGTATTCTCCCTCAAGAAATACCCCAAATCAGGTATCACGCTGGGTAAGGTATGCGGTGTCATCCTTCTGGCTGCCGAGCAAAGCGGGATTCGTGTGATCGAAATTCCCGTCCGGGAAGCCAAGCAAGTCCTTACCGGCAATGGCAACGCCGATAAGCAGCAGCTCGAAAAAGCCGTCCGGCGCACCCTCAAATGTCCGGAGGCCATCCACCCCTATCACGCTTCAGACGCCTTGGGGCTTGCGATAATAGGGCTGTTTCGATATGCTCACGCACAGATTTAGGATAATCCTGATCGATTTCGATCCCGATCCCGATTTGGATTTCGATGCAACCAAAATCAAAGAAACGGATGCACCGCAAGCGCATATGCTGCGCCGGTGAACCGAAGCCAGGGCGCAATGATTGGATATTTAGAGGGCCGCCTGCTCAACATCGAAGAAGAGAGAATCCTCCTGCTGGTGAACCATGTGGGCTACGAGGTGATCTGTCCCGCGTTTGTCCGGCAGACCCTGGAGGGCAAACAGGTCGGAGATGAGGCGGCGTTTTATATTTACTACCACATGACCGAACGGCAACCGAAACCGGTGCTGATCGGATTCAATCTCGAGGCTGAAAAAGCGTTTTTTCAGCTGTTCATTACGGTGGAAGCCATCGGCCCCATGAAGGCGGTCAAAGCGCTGCATGTCCCCATCCGGGACATCGCCAATGCCATCGAGCTGGGAGATGTGGCCCTGCTCAAGGGGCTCAAAGGCATCGGCGCGCGGACCGCCCAGAAAATAGTGGCCACCCTGCAGGGAAAAGCCACCAAATTCGCCCTGATCCGAAAAGCCGACGCCGTTTCTCGGGTAGAAGAACAAGACGTGGCGCAACCGGTATTGGACGTTCTGGTCAACCAGCTCGGACACCGGCCGGCGGACGCCAAACGCATGGTCGCCCAGGCCCTGGAGCGAAAGCCCGATATCGCAACGCCGGAAGCGCTGTTCGATGAAGTCTACAAAGGCGAGCGGCCCTAAAAAAGGTAAGCCCCATGAGTGACAAGATCAAACTGCATCGCCCGGGAACCACAGGCATCATTGACCGGGACTGCCTCGACATCGACGAAGAGCCGGACATTCAGTCGTTGCGGCCCGAGCGGCTGGACGAATACGTGGGGCAGCGCGAAGTGGTCGATACCTTGACCATTGCCATCGAAGCCGCCTTGAAACGCCAGGAACCGCTCGAGCACGTGTTGTTTCACGGCCCGCCCGGTCTCGGCAAGACCACCCTGGCCCATATCATTGCCACGGAGATGGGAGGGCGGTTGACGGTTACCTCCGGACCGGCGCTTGAAAAGGGGGGCGACCTGATCGGCATCCTGACGCATCTGGAAGAAGGCGATGTCTTCTTCGTCGATGAGATCCACCGGACGCCGAAGCAGGTGGAGGAGTTCCTTTACCCGGCCATGGAGGACTATGCCGTCGACTTCGTTTTCGATAAAGGCATTCACGCGCGCAGCCATCGCTACCGGTTGAACCGCTTTACCCTTGTGGGCGCCACCACGCGCGTCGGTTTGCTGTCGGCGCCGTTGCGGGATCGGTTCGGGTTGTTCCGAAACCTCGATTTTTACGGATTGGAAGATCTGGTTCAGATCATCAAACGATCCGCTCAGATACTGGATGTGGCGGTGGACGATGAAGGGGCGCGCTCGCTGGCGCAGCGTTCGCGGGGCACGCCGCGGATCACCAACCGCTTGCTCAAACGGGTGCGGGATTATACCCAGGTGCGGGCCGACGGAAGCATCAACAAGGAAACCGTGGAAGCGGCCCTGACCCTGGAAGGTGTGGATGAAAAAGGATTGACGCGGCTGGACCGTCGCTACCTTAAAACCATCATCGACTACTACCATGGCGGTCCTGTGGGGATCGAGGCCATCGCCGCCACCCTGCAGGAGGAGGCCGACACTCTGGTGGATGTGGTGGAGCCCTATCTGTTGAACATCGGCATGGTGGTCCGGACCTCTGCCGGGCGCAAGGCATCCGAGACCGCGTACCGGCACCTCGGATATTGCATTCAGGAAAAGCTCTTTTAAAGTCCGTCGGTATCGATGGGGAATGGGCCGGTGACAGCAGCCTGTAAGGACCGGCGCCATTGAACGGGATGCCATGACCATTATGACCTTGATAACGGATTTCGGCCTCCGGGACGAATATGTCGGCGTGCTCAAAGGGGTCATCCTCGCAACCGCCCCCGCGGCCGCAATCGTGGACATCTGCCACGCCATTGCGCCCCAGGACATCGCCGGGGCCGCCCACATGCTGGACGCCGCATATCCCTTCTTTCCCGGAGGCACGGTGCACGCGGCGGTTGTCGATCCCGGCGTGGGAACCCGGCGCAGCATCATTTGCGCACAGGCCGGCGGTCATCGATTCGTCGCCCCGGACAATGGCCTGCTGTGGCCTGTTTTACGGACCAGCGACAGCCCGGTCATCCATCGGGTTGAAAACGAGAAACTGTACCGGCATCCGGTCAGCGGCACCTTTCACGGACGGGATATTATCGCGCCGGTAGCGGCCCATCTGGCGGCCGGGTTCCCGCTGGCCGATGTCGGGCCTGCCGTGGCGCTGAAGGACATCGTCGCGCTGGACGACCTGGACGCCAGGTGGATCAGTTCATGTGAGCTCGAAGGACGGGTCATCGGCATCGATCGGTTTGGAAACCTGCTCACCAACATCCGTGCGACGGACTTGACCGGCGTGGGGCCGGGCGAGCCCCGGATTGTCGTTGGCGAGACCGAGATCGCCGGTTTGCGGCAAACTTACGCCCAGGGCTTACCCGGCAAGCCCATGGCGTTGTGGAGCAGCCGCGATACACTGGAAATCGCCGTCAAGGAGGCCAGCGCGGCAGACCTGCTCAACCTGGAAAAAGGAGCCGTCGTGCGGGTAAAAGCCCGTCGGAAATGAGCCGGGCTCCCGCCCGCGCATCATGGATCGGGATCGTATGAAGACCACGCAAAGCACACTGAACATGGCACGCGTGCATCTGTGTGTCATCGGAGTGATCGTCTGGCTGATCGCAACTCCGCCGCAGGCCCTACGGGCCGGGGAGCGCACCGACGGCGCCGTAATCGCAATCCCGGATGTACTGGTTCACGTCGATCCTGATGTGGGGAAAGACACCCTGCCGCTGAACGTGGTCATCGTCGACAAGGCGCGCCAGCAGCTGCGATTGTACGGGTACCGGGATAGATGGCGCACCATCGCCAAATGGGCCTGCTCCACGGGCAAACAATCCGGCCCCAAAGAAATGGAGGGAGACCGAAAGACCCCGAACGGCATTTACTTTGCCGTCCGGCAGATCGAACAGCAGTTTTTGAGCGATACCTACGGCAGCCGTGCGCTGCCCCTCGACTATCCCAATGAACTGGACCGGCGCCATGCGCGCACCGGCAGCGCTATCTGGCTGCACGGTACCGACAAAACACTTCAGCCCAGGGACAGCAACGGTTGCGTGGTGTTGGAGAACCGTGTCATCGATCGATTGGCCCGCAACATCCGCCTGAATCGCACCCCTGTGATCATCGTCGAGCGGATCGGTTTATGGCCCGAGAAGAGAGCCAGGTCGCTGGCGGATCGCGTTTTGTCTACCGCGCGCCGATGGAACGACACCATGATGAAGGGCGGCTATCAGGATTATTGCCGCTTTTACGACACGGGTGCGAAACCCTCGATGAGATGGTGGCGGCAATGGCGCCGCTGTCGCGGGAAACAAGGCAACGGGGATGCACTGGAAAGCGTTGTGCGGCGGCGCACCATCTACCGCAGCGGCTGCTATTTTGTGCTCTTGTTCGACCATATCCTGAAGAGGGGGACACAGGAGCAGTGGGCCGGATACCGCAAGCTCTATCTCAACGTAGAAGAAGATCGCGTGTCCATCATGGCGGATGTCTTTCAGGCTTCACCGAAAACAGGCGATAATCCATTGTTTTACGCCTGGCAAAAGTTATGGCAAAAAAGCGAACAACGTAGTAGAATGGCCGCTACGTTGAACGGCGATAAAAAATCCTGATCCTATCAACGCATCGTTCCATCTGGAATTCTTACTACGGAGAGCAGTTAACATCGTGAGCAAAGAAGAGAACGGAAAACTTGCACCCAAAAAGGATCGCTACTGGAGCGTCATGCTGGTAGGGGATCGAGGCCGTGTTATTCCTTTCAGGCATTTTAAAGGGATCGCATTGAGCGTTTGCTGCCTGTCGATCCTTCTGCTTGCGGCCGCCATCGTTTTGGCAATCCTCTACATCAGCCAGGGACCGGAACTTGTGCGCTTGAAGAGTGAGTTGAAGGACGCCCAGGCACAGATCAGCAAGCTGCGGGATGAAAAAGATCTTTACCTGACAAAGCTGATGGTGACCCAGACCCAGGAGAATGCCGCCGCGAAAAACACACCGGAAGAGGACTCCAAATCCGAAGAACCGGCGGCCGCAGCGAAAATGGACGGCGACAAGGGCGCACCCGAAGTCGACACCAGCGTCAAAGCGGAAGCCGCCGAGCCCGTCAAAAAGAAAGAAGCGCCGGCCAAGCCGCCCGAGCCCGAGGTGAACTGGAATGCGGATATCCGCCGGTTCTCCGCCGAATATGATGCCAAGCAGGAAGTATTGAAAGCCCAGTTCCGGATCTACAACACATCCAATCCGAAAAAACGGCTTGCGGGCCGCAGCGTCGTCGTCTTCAAGGTGCAGGACGAGCCCCCCGTCAAGTGGATGCCGGTACCCCGGGTGCAGCTCAACAGCGGCGAACCCGGCGGAAAGCAGGGGCAGACCTTCAGGGTACGCAACTACCTCACCATGACCTTCAGGGCTTACCGTCAGAAAGCGCCGGTACAATTCAATACGGCGACCGTTTACATCTTTTCCGAAGATGGAAAAATGCTGGCCAGCAAAGATTTCGCCTTCAAAATCGAAACTCCGCCGCCACCGCCGCCGAAAAAAGAGCCTGCGCCCCAACCGGCCCCGCCCGCTGAAACAAAGGCGCCGGCAACACCGGCGACGGCGCCAGCCGTGGAACCGGCACAGGATGCGGCGCAGCCGACCCAGGGGGCTGAGCCGGCGGTGTCCGACACCCAGGGCAAGCCGGGCGCTGTGCCCGTCGTGCCTGCGCCGGAGAGCGGTCCGACCCCGGCGGAAAAACCCCCCGCAGTTCAACCGGCCGAGGCACCGGCAGAAGCGCCTCAGGCGGACACGCCGCCCGATATCGTTGATTCACCCCCCGCCGGTACTCCGGAGGACGGTGCATCCGATATCCCGACCCAAACCGAAACGCCACCGGAAACTGAAACACCGGCCACTGCACCGCAACCGAAAGTCGAAGGAGATACAAGGTGAAAAAAGAAACGCCCAAGAAATTCTCGATCATCGATGAAGGGTTTACCGTCGACGGCACGGTTACCGGAAAGGGCCGGTTGGTTATCAAGGGAATCGTCAAAGGCGCCGTGACCGGCGACAACGTGGTCATCGCCGAAGAAGGGGCGGTCTATGCGGATGCCCACGCCAACGAAATCACCATCGGCGGGGTGTTCGACGGACAGGTGGAAGCGGATAAGGCATTGGTCATCCTCTCCACCGGCAAATGCTCCGGTGAGGTGAAATGCCACGATCTGGTGGTGGAGGCCGGCGGCGCCCTCAATGCCAATGTGAGCTGCAAGCGAATGAAATAGTGAGCGGCGGTACGCCGCTGCGCTCTGAAAACCCGCGGATCCTCCGGATATCGTGCTACGCGACCGGCCTGAACGAAGCGGTCAGCGGAAAATGGTCCGACGGGTACCGTCCGTCGTATCGATCCGTCGCCACGACCGCATCACGCCTTTCCAAAGCGCCGCGATACAGAATCCAATCGATATTAGGCCCCCGGGCGACGCCGCTGAATCCATGAAAAGTGCCCCGGGACGATGCCCCGAATGCACTCTTGAAACCCGAAGCCGGGCTGGTGAGCGCTTCAATGCAACTGGACCCGGGGCCGGCGTTGAGGTCGCCCATGAGCACCGCGGGACCTTCGGGCGCCACATCCTGCAGGCGTTTGACAATCAACAAAGCGCTCTTGCGCTGAATATCCGGTTCGAAATCAAAATGGGTATTGATGGCGGTGACCTGCGTGTCGTCGCTTTGGAAGACACCGATGGTGCACTGGCGCGGCCATTTGGACCGGGGAAACTTGCTGGGCACATCCGGCGTGCGGCTGAGGTAGAAATGATCGCTGTGCATACACTTCCAGCGCCGGTGATGGAAAATCACATTGTGCTGCCAGCGGTCAGGCGCAGGGGATCGACGGCCGATCACGCCATGATCGGGCAGCAACTCCTGAAGATAGGTGACCTGGAAATCATTGGCCTCCTGAAAGCCGTAAAAGTCGCAGGGGTACTGTTCGAGCAGGGCAGGGTAGCACCGCTTCCGATGGGTCCAGCCGTCCGGGCCGTCATCGGCCAGGCCGAAGCGCAGATTCAGGCAAAAGAAACGGATCGATTTGATGGTCGCATGGGGCATGGCGATCCGGTCAACCCGCCTCCAATTCGTCCAGCAGGGGGGTGATGTCGGCGGGATATTGTGCGAAGTTCTCAAACGTCACGTCGTTAAAGGGCAGGTTGTACCGCGATCGCAGCACCTCGAAGATCGCCAGGTAGTTGGCCAGGATGCGCTTCTCCCAGGGCAGGCCCAACAGCGCGGCCGCCGCCCTGATATCGGCCTCGGCCCCCTCAATCTCGAGAAAAGTGCCATAGGGCATGGTGTCGATGCACAATTCCACACGGTTCCAGGACAAGATCCGCCGACGTTTTTCATAGGTTTGCACCGCTTTGAATCCCAACCCGTTGAGAATGCCCTGCATGGTGTCGAAGTCGCTGACCGTGACCTCCAATTCGCGGTACACCTTGCATTCCGTTTTCATGGGCGAAGGCCTGGATTTAAACGTGAGACGGCAGGTATCGTCGTGGCGCAGGCGCAAGAGCTTCCGGCCCGCTTTGAGGGAGTGGTCCGCGTCTTCGAACCGTAAGTTGCGCTCAAAGCGTTCAGGCCGGGCTGTCGCCCCCAGGTCCATGAGGTGCCGGTGCAGCGCTCCGGGCTGCTTCAAGTGGAATTTGACCTCGATTTCAAGATGGTCCGCAGATTGATCCATGATCCGTTCTTGAATTTTCGTTTTGTTTGTCATACACCGGTACAACCGGTGCGCTGGCATCCACAAATCATTTTTGGCCCGCGATGTCAAAAAGATAGTCACCGTATCGCCGCGCTTCAGATGGGACCGGCAGGAGCAGACCGCAAGGAAAATTCGCCCAAATCTCGTATTTTTCCCTTGACTTGGAATGATATTTCCTTTAGTAATTCCCGATTCTGAATCACGAACAGGAGATAAATGCTGTGAAAAAATATACCGTTAGCGCTAAAAAGAGCGACAATCCCAATAAGTGGTATGTCGTGGATGCGGAAGGCGCCGTTCTCGGAAGGCTGGCCACCCAGGTTGCCGCCCGTCTCAAAGGCAAATTCAATCCCATGTACACTCCCCATGTGGACACCGGTGACACCGTGGTGGTGATCAACGCCGCCAAAATCAAACTCACCGGCCGGAAAATGGAACAGAAAAATTACTATCGTCACAGCGGATACATGGGCGGTCTCAAGACCATCAACGCCAAAAAACTACTGGAAAAACGTCCCGAGGACGTGGTCAGCCATGCCGTCAAAGGCATGCTGCCCAAGAATCGCCTCGGCCGTCAGCTTTTCAAAAAGCTTAAAGTGTATGCCGGCGCCGATCATCCACACAGCGCCCAACTGCCTGAAACGCTTAAAATTTAAACCATTTCAACGCAAAACATTTTTGGGGATTTAAATGGCTCAAGAAAATACTTTCTACGCAACCGGAAAACGCAAAAACGCCATCGCCAGGACCTGGATCACCCCGGGCAACGGCCAGATCAGCATCAACGGCCGGCCCCTGGAAGACTATTTCCGCGTCTATACGGCCAAAACCATCATCTCCCAGCCCCTCATGCTGACCAACAACCAGGAAAAGTTCGATATCAAGGTTCAGGTGGTTGGCGGCGGTATCATGGGACAAGCCGGAGCCATTCGTCACGGCATTACCCGGGCATTGATGGAATTCGATCCGGACCTGCGCTCTGCATTGAAGAAGGCCGGGTTCGTCCGCCGCGACCCGCGTCAGAAAGAACGTAAAAAGTACGGTCAGAAAGGCGCCCGCGCGCGCTTCCAGTTCTCCAAGCGTTAATTCGATACATCCTATCAGCCTATACAAGGGAACCGTCCGGTTGGCGGTTCCCTTTTTTATTGTCGGTGTTTCCCGGCGTGGGGATCCAGGCGTTGTCCTCCAACCGTGCGATAAGGTGCATCCCGCCTTACCGACAGCCTGCACGTTCAAGGCCGGGTTTAATGAACCTGTTCAGTCAGAATTACTGCCGAACCATCAGGGGGATTGACACAACCCTTTGGTTTGCCGTATTTTTAGAGTCAAACGCCGGTTTCCTGATACTCAGGCGTTGCGCACCCATTCTTTTATTTTAAATGCAAATCCGAATCTGAGAAAAGCTATGCAAAAAATCTTCGTCTCCTATCATTTTTCGGATGATTTTGATTCCCCTGATCGACACCTGGCCAATCGTGTCGAAGGACTGCTTCGCAGCCACGGCCTCGAATTTGCCACCGGTGCAGCTTTGGGGGGCGGTCCGCTGACGGATGAAGTCAGAAGGCTGATCGAGGAGAGCGACGCGCTCATCGCCCTGATGACCCGCCGGGAACAATTGGCCAACGGTGGCTGGACCACCCACCAGTGGGTGCAGGACGAATACGGGCACGCCAGGGGGCGCAACATGCGCGCCATTGCCCTGATCGAATCCGGCGTTGAAACCGGCGGCATGTACCAGCAAAATGAATACATCCCCTACGACCCCGGAGACAGCCTGACGGCCTTTCTCCGTCTTTCGGCCACGTTGGGCATTTGGAAAAAGGAGTCGGGACGCCAGCTCAAATTGAAAATTCAGCCCGACCAGATCGCCCTGGATTACGGCACCAACGCAGAATGGCGCTATCGCTTTTACAGCAACGGGGCCTATTCGGACTGGCAGGAAACCGCTCTCTCCCGTGAGCCCGGGGGGTGCTTTCTGGATTTGCCCAATGTTCCCGATGGGGCGCTGATCCAGGTCCAGACACACTCCAACGCCGGTCGGGCGGAATCCATCAACACCCCGCAGTGGGTTTCCGTCGATCTTGAGGAAGGTTAAAATGGCACATCCACCGGAAGATATCAGGCTGGTCAATAATTCGGAATACCGCGGCAAACGCGTTTGGGGCTGGAACGTCTGGCTGGAAGGCGCTGCTGTCGAGGACGGCCGGGTCGAGTCGGTCACCTACCACCTTCACCCGACCTTTCGGAACCCCGAGCATTCCGTTGCCGACATAAACTCCAAATTCAAACTCTCAGGCAGCGGATGGGGCGAGTTCAATATCAAGGCGGAAGTGTACATGGCGAACGGGGAGCGGGTGGTCCTCAACCACTGGCTGACATTCGACACCGAAGAAAAAAGAGCCGCAATGGCAAACGCCAAAGGAAACATACTTCTATCGCACTCCACCGCCGACGGCATGGTTGCCAGCCGCCTGGCGGCGCAGCTGATCGCCAAAGGCTATCGTGTCACCGCTTCGGCCATGATGGGCTTGTCCGCAGACATCGATTGGCAGAATGAGATCGGAAAAAGCGTTGCCTTCGCCGATCTGATCATCGTCATCATTTCCAGCGGGATATCCGAGTACATGGGCGCCCTGTTATCACGCGTGCTGTCCACCGATGAAAGCATCGCGAAAAAACTCCTGCCGGTGCTGCTGGGCTCCGTAGAAATTCCCGAGCTCGTTCGCGATATCCAGGTCGTGCAGATCGGATCGATGCATGAATTGGAACGGGTGACCGACGCCGTCGAAAATCTGATCGGGGGATCCAGGGATTGACCTTTTGTCAGGTCTATTCGATAAACCTGTAAATAAGGCAAAAATATATCCTGTCTTTCATAGGATTGCATTCCGCTGTGTTTGATGCAACCTATGATGCTTGCCGTTCGGTTACCTTGACATGCAAAATAGAATAAAATTTATTTTCGACAAAAGAATTAACGGGTATGTGGTAACCATGCCCGACTTTGTAACTTTAGATATGATTGAAAAGTGGAAAGATAGGTTTAATAAAGAATTGAAAACGATTCGAAGTTCAAATAAATTGGCTTTAATATTCGATACGAATAAGCACAATTTTGAATCAATTCAGTGTTTGAAGATTTTGAGGAAATATTTGACAGATAATAAGGTTCTCAAATCCTCCTTTTATAGGACAGCGCTTGTTGCACCGGCAAAGTTTATGACGCCAAATATCAAATCAGAGGCTGAAGCGTATTTTGACAATTTGGAACAAGCATATAAATGGCTCGAGGAATAAGAGAATCACCGAACAACACGATGCACAAGATTCGCCGGGTCGAGCCACTGTATCGTATGCACAGTTTGGTGATAACCAGCCTCAGGCAAGGTCGTCATCCCCTGCTCTCCTGAGAGGGCGAACGTTCAGGCCTCAATAAAGAATTGAAATGTATATGCCCCTCTCAATAGATAAAGAGTTCTGCCGCAAAGCCGCAGAAGATGCAGGTGTAAGAAGGCTGGCCTTTGTCTATCACCTCAAAATTAGTGATTCAAAGGGCTATGACAACTGGTTAAAGGAGAGCAAAGATAGTTTTGGTTGCAAAAGGTTGTTTCGAGTTAAAGCCGATCCTGTCGCTCGGGAGGGGATGCAGGTAGATGAAATTGTCATCGACCAATTTTCATCGATCCAAGCGGCTTTCGACTTTATTTCGGCCTTCGATGATGCACTAAAGAAGGTTTGCACTGAGTATTTTGTTCTTGCGATTACGCCGGAACCATCGATTACTTTTCATTTGATAAAGCGTATCTCATGGATTGTTCGGTTGTTCAAAGGTATCATCGATAGAGGCATACCGGCGGCTACTTGGAAAGCTGACAATGTCGCTGTTTGGCCTGATGAAAGTCAAATGGCAGTGGCAAGAGATCAAGATCTTGACGAGCCGCTTTTTGTCTACAACCTGAATAAATACAAGCCAGTTGCAGAATATAAGGATTTTGGCGATGACGCCAAAAAGATCAGCGGCAGGGAAGCCTATCAGCGCTATTCCAAGATTGCTGGATTTGAACTGCTGCGTAGAGGTGCATACCCCGTTTATGGCGGAAACCCCATTTGCCTATTTGGCAGTCGCGAGGATTGTATGCTCACAGACAGCTGGGATCACTTTATATTTGTCCGCTATCCTCAGCGGCGTAACCTTTTGGCAACGATTGAAAGCGAGGAATTTCACAAAGGCGAAGTCCATCGTGATGCCGGGTTGGAACGAGCCGCGATTTTTATGGCAAAGAAAGCCTGACATAGAAAACTAACCCGGATGCAGATTCCGCTGCGATTCATTTGCCCCGGCTATTCGCAGCGCTAAGTGTTACAATTACCAAAGGAATGAAAATGGATAGGAAAGCCAAGATAAAGGAATACAAAGATACTCCACGTCCAATGGGTATCTTCCAGATTATCAACAAGGTCAATGGTAAAATGCTAATTGGTTCAAGTTCCAATTTACCGGCAATACTGAATCGCTTTAAAACTGAGTTGAAGATGGGTAACTGCCGAAATGTTGTGTTACAGGAAGAATGGAAGGAATTCGGCCCTGAGGCGTTTGTTTTTGAAGAGCTTGAAATACTTAAACCATTGGATGATCCGAGTTATGATCCCGCTGAGGATCTCCGGTTTCTTGAGGAGCTATGGACCGATAGGCTAAAACCATATGGTGAGAAGGGTTATAATAAACAACCACAAAAAATCACTTAATCATATTCTGCGCATAGGCGGTGTTCCGCTGCCGCTACACACCGTCAGGTGAGAAATACGTCAGTGTTTTGACAGCTCAAATAATGCGGGACGATTAGTGGTCTTAGGATGTAAAATGGAAAGAACTAATTGCAACAGTTCATGGCGGAATTCTTTCTACCTTGCTTGATACTGCTATGACGTCTTCAGTTTTATCAACGCTTCCATCGGGCGTCAGCTGCACGACAATCGAGATCAAGGTGAATTTTATAAAACCAGTAACAGCCGACACCGGCATATTGAAATGCGAAGCAAGTCCCTTACATGTGGGTAAGAAGATTGCTTCAGTTGAAGGTAAACTGAAAGATAAAAACGGATTGTTATATGCCCATGGCGTCAGTACCTGTTCCATATTTAAGGTCGCATGAACGAATAAGCTTCAGGACAAACATGTTCAAGGGCGGTGAGGGTTCTGTTGCCCCTGACATGAAGCGGTTTCGACTGCTCAAACAATTAATGAAGTGCTGCCCTAACAATCGGAGCTATTTATTGAGTTAAATTATTCAATGAAGAATTCGAAGGTTAATCCGCCTGCAGGCGACCCGGTCCACTTGCGCCTGAGGCCACTGCCAGGAGGAGAATGTTATGGAGCATCGAATCATTGAAAAAGAACCATTTACCGTCATCGGGGTGGAATTGAAAACAACTTTGTCCAATGAAGCGGATTTCGGTGAGATTCCCAAGTTTTGGGGGGAAGTTTTGCAAAACGGCACTTTAGGCAACATCCCCAATAAAAAGGTTCCTGATACTGTTTTAGGAATTAGTATGGATTTTCAGTCGGATGGAAGCTTTGTGTACCTGATAGGGGCAGAGGTGACAAGTAGCGAGAATATACCAAAGAACATGGTCTGCAGGTCGATCCCTTCCGCCGCATATGCCGTATTCACAGCCCGCGGCGAGATGCCTCGCTCGATCCAGGAAACTTCAAAATATATCTATCAGCAGTGGCTCCCAAATTCAAAATATACGCGTGCTGAAACCGCTGAATTTGAACTCTATGATGATCGCTGCCAACAAGGAGTGAATGCGGAAGTCGATATTTATATTCCCGTAAAGATTTCCTGACGGGTCTGATTGAGGGGCAAACCTTGATTATTGATTATCTGCTGGCTATTGTACCCAAAGGAACGTCTATAAACATATAAGTAACTACGAATGAGCGATTGAACTTAGACTTATTTATGTCTCTGGTGACGTAAGATAAAATGCTCCACTATAGTTACGAGCTCTAATTGGGTTCGTGCAATCACGAAGTTGCGCGTATACTGTCCAAAATTGAAAACATGGAAATGGTTAAAACTTTTCCAGGAGCGACGGACATGGTTGAAATGCAGGCAAACGCGGTTATCGATGCCCATGCACATTCCGGCGCCGTGGATCGCGGCCGGATCCGGGACTATAAGATCATTGAGGCCCTGGACGTGGTCAAGCGCTACGGCGATTTCGTGGCCGTGGACGGCGTGCGCTTCGAGGTGGAGAACGGTGAGTTTTTCGGGCTGCTGGGACCCAACGGCGCCGGTAAAACCTCGGCTATCCGCATGATGTACGGTTTTTCGCCGGTCTCCAGCGGCTGCATGAAAATCTTCGGCCTGGATGTCGTCAGCCATTGGCGTGCGATCCGCAGCCGGCTGGGGGTGTGCCAGCAGGAGAATACCCTGGACCCGGACTTGACCGTGGAGCAGAACCTGCGGCTCTATGCGCGTTACTTTGAAATGGACCGGTCCCGTGCCGGGGAGCGGACCGAAGAATTGCTGGCTTTTTTCGCACTGACCCAAAAGCGCCATGCCAAGGTCGCGGAGCTCTCCGGCGGGCTGGCCCGGCGGCTGCAGCTTGCGCGGGCCCTGGTGTCGGATCCCGAACTGCTCATTTTGGACGAGCCCACCACGGGCCTGGACCCCCAGTCCCGGCACCAATTGTGGAACCGGCTGTTCGAACTGAAAAAGCGCGGTCTGACCATGCTGCTGACCACCCACTACATGGACGAAGCCGAGAGCCTGTGCGACCGGTTGCTGATCATGGACCACGGCCGGATCATCGCCCAGGGCCGGCCCCGGGATCTGATCGCAGAGCACGCGGCCGAAAGCGTCATCGAGATAGAGTCGCCGGACGAGGACCTTAAAACCTACATCCAGGATCGCAAGGTGAAGCATGACGATCTTGGCGGGCGTATCATCATCTATACCCGGGCCAACGGGGCGCTGGAGAAGGAGGTGCGGGAGAAGTTCTGCTCGGCCGCGTGCCTCTTTCGAACGGGTAACCTGGAGGATGTTTTTCTGCGCCTGACCGGAAGGGAGTTGCGCGAATGAGCACGGTGGACCTTCAGGCCATATCCTTTCGCTTCCGCCATGTGTGGATGCGCAACCTGGTGACCTATCGGCGTATCTGGCGCGTGAATTTCCTGGTGCCGCTGATGGAGCCCGGGTTCTATATCCTGGCATTCGGCCTGGGTTTTTCGGGGTTGATCGGCGCTGTGGACTACGCCGGCTTGTCGCTGCCTTACACCCGGTTTATGGCCCCGGCTCTGGTGGCCACGGCCTGCATGTGGAACGCTTTTTTCGAGACCACCTATGCCTCCTTTGTGCGCATGTACTACCAGAAGACCTTTGATGGTATTCTGGCCACCCCGGTGAGCCTGGAAGAAATGATCGTGGCCGAGATCGTCTGGGCGGCCTCCAAGTCCGCGGCCGCGGTGACGGTAATGCTGGCGGTGCTGATTCCCATCGGATACGCCGCGTTTCCAGGGGCCCTGATGTGCATTCCGCTTGCATTCCTGGCCGGGTTGGCCTTCGGCGCCATCGGTATGTACTTCACAGGGGTCATTCCCACCATCGATATGTTCAACCTGCCCATATTTCTTTTTATCACGCCCATGTTTTTGTTCTCTGGCACCTTTTTTCCGGTGTCGGGCATACCCGACTGGGCGGGCATTTTCACACTGATCTTTCCGCTCTACCATCTGGTGGAGCTGACACGCTACTTTTGCATCGGGGCCATGGAATCCAACGCGCTCTTCAATTTAACTTACCTGGCGGCGTTTACTTTGCTTTTCGGTTATCTCGCCCTGCGGGCCATGAAGCGGCGTCTGATCAAGTAGGGATGAAAGTGGAAAATGGGCGTGGTTGTTCGTCCACGCACAGGCATAACACGCATTTCAGGTGGCGCGGCCAAGCCACGCTGTTTTTGATCTGTATTTCAGTAGAGTCGGGCGATTTCATCGGTTTCAAATTGGGGCCAGGGGCGTGTTTTGCCATGATCAAATGCTCGAATGCCCTGTCCTTCATCCATGACAACGCCGATGAAGGACACCGCTATGCTGCGCGCTTTAAGTTTGTGGATCAATTGATCCCGATGTGCTGAGCGGCAGCAGATCAAAAGGCTTCCGGAACCGATCAACCCCAGAGGATTCAATCCCAAGGCCGTGCATATGCTTTGGGTGAGGTCGTAAACCGGGATCTGATCCATATCGATGCGGATCTGGTGGCCACCGGCAGTGCTCAACTCCATCAGCGCCGTCGCCAGACCGCCTTCGGTTACGTCATGCATGGCCGTGGCAAGCCCTTCTTCGGCCGCCGCCCTGGCCTCGGGAAGCACACTGATCTGCTCTAATAATTTACGGCTTTTTTGAATCTGCTTCCCGGTGATGCCCAGCTCGACAAGTCGTGCTTCGAACTCTCTGGCGATAATTGCGGTGCCTTCGACAGCCACGCCTTTGGTCAACAACACCGAATCTCCCTGGCGCATGTTTTTCTTTTCCACCAGGTCGCGGCGTCTGACCGTACCCACCATCTGTCCCACCACCACAGGGCGACGAACGGCATCGGTGATTTCCGTGTGACCCCCGCACAGCGTTACGCCCCATTGTTTCGATTCGAAGGCCAGCTCCTTCATAGTGGCGTAAACCTGTGACGGTGTCATACCGCACGGCAACAGCAACGTGGTCAGAAACCATCGGGGTATCGCCCCGGCCGTGGCAATATCGTTGGCGTTGACCGAAACCGCATATCGGCCGATGGCTTCGGTGGCAAAGGTGATGGGATCGGTTTTGAGCACCAACAGATCATCCCCGTCCCATTGGATGGCGGTGACATCTTCTCCCACCCCCGGTTGAATCAAAACAGAAGAATCTTCGAAATTGAACTCCGACAGATAGCTTTGCAGCAGGTCATTGGGCAGTTTCCCAGCGGGCAACGGCATGCCGGCCTGGATGACGGCCTGTAGTTCTTCCAACCGGCCAATGCGAAAATCGCAATCAGCGGATCGAAGCCGTTCATCTTCTCCGGGATCGAGCAGGGCCGTCCATGCGCCGGCCGCCTGTCCAGCCTGGAGGTCAAAGATAAAATCACCCACCACCATCATCTCTGTCGGCGTGATATGAAAGTGTTTGGCAGCCCAGACAATGCCGTCCCCGCTGGGTTTGGGGGGATGGGGATCATCCCGCGTTACGATCAGATCAAAGTCGGCTGCACTCAGGTTGTCGAAATTTTCCAAAGACCGCATCACTGAATTACGGCTGTTGCGGGTGATAATGCCCACCGGCAACCGTTGTTTTTTAATCCATCGGACGATTTCCTGGGCTCCTGCATTGGGCACCGATCTTCGGGCAGCATCGACTTCAAACCTTTCCAGCTTGTCCATGGCCAGCCGTCGATCCTGCACGGATGCCATGGAGTGGATAAACTCCAACACCGGTTGGTCCGGCGGGCAGCCCAAACTCTTTTTAATCACCTTGAAATCAATGGACCCGGGACGGGTCAAGGTGCCGTCAAAATCAAAAAGCACGGCTTTGATCTGGTATCCACGCTTCAACATGTATCCATCATCAGCTGCTTATCAACCGTTACCAAGGGATCGGTCAAATTACCCGCTGCCCGCATTGCAATTATCCTGAATTCCCGCACTCACCGCTGACATAACAATTAAAAACGATCAGACGACCGTTATCTCGTTGGGATACCGCCCCAGCTGTTTCATTCCGTCCGGTGTGACCAGATGGGTGTTTTCGATCCCCACCACCCCCTTGCCCGGGAAAATCAGCTTGGGCTCCAGGGCGATGGTCATGTTTTCGGCAATGGGCGTTTCCTGGCCCTTTGCCAGGAAGGGGTATTCATCCAGCTCCAGCCCCACGCCGTGCCCGATGAACTGGATGCGCTTCGACTCGGCGCCCATGAAATGGGCTGCGTATCCTGCCTCGGCGGCCGCTTTCACCGCCATATCGTAAAGACGGCCCGACGGCACGCCGGGTCTGGCAGTTGCGGCGATCCTGTCTTGCAATGCCAGCATGGACGAATGCGCCGCCGTCAGATCATCGGGCAGATCTCCCAATGCGAAGATGCGGGTGTGGTCGGATATGTAGCCGTTCATGGCAAACGCGTAATCCAGCAGAATCGGCGTGTTGCGGGTGATGCGCGTGAACCCGGCGCCCTGTGCCACCGCGGGGTTGGGGGCGCTGCCGCCGGTGGGCGAGGACAGGTAGCTGGGGACGGCGGCCGACGCGCCGCACATCAGGTGGCCGTAAAACAGCTCGCCGCCGAATATGCGCATGCGGATAATGCCCTGATGGCCCAGCTTGCGGGCATGCGCCTCCACCAGGCCCGCCAGCTCCAGTTCGGTCATGCCCTCAGCGACGATTTCTTTCATGTAGGCCGCCACCTGGTCTGAGCGTTCGGCTGCCGCGGTAATGATCCCGATCTCGTAGGATGACTTGACCGAACGCAAGGTGCGGACGGCCGGGGAGATATCCACCATGTCAGGGCCTTCGAAGACCAGCTCGTATTGACGGAAAAGGTTCACCGGGAGCACGTCGAGCTCCATGCCGAGGCGTCGCGGCAGGGGCAGCCCGCGGTCTTTCAAAAGGGCCGGGATCTGCTTGGGCGAGTTCAGGGGGACGATATCCGCGATGGGCGATTCGGCCCTGGCCCGTTCCAGGCTTTTGCGCACCATGAGCAAAGGGTTGCCCACGGCCGGGATGTAAAGATGGCATTGCTGGATCGTTCCGGCAAAATAGTAGAGATCTGTATTCTGCACGATGAGCGCTCCGTCGTGCTGCCGATCCTGCAGCACCGCCTGCAGCCGCTCGATACGCGAGCCGATCTCGTCTTGCGGGACGTTGGCGTCGGTTTTGAACATGACACACCTTTCCTGGGGGGACAAAGAGGGTTTGGCACCATTGCATTACCGCATGCGGCCTCGCCTTCAATGACTATAGGGACGGCCATGCGGCCGTGTCAACATCGCGGCGCGACCGCCGGCCGGCGGTTAGAAATTCCAGCAGCGCACCAGGTGGTTGTCGGCCACCCGGACCATGGCCGGCGCCCGGCTATCGCATCGTTCATCGGTATGGGGGCATTGATTGCCGAACGGGCACCCGTCAGGGGGTACCGCGCCGCCGGGTTCATCTTCGACCTTGGGGGACCAGCCGGCTTCCGTGGTTTCGGGGACGGCTGACAGCAGCTTGAGGGTATAGGGATGGCGGGGGTGATCGAACAGTTCGTCCGCCGGAGCGGACTCGACGATGCGGCCCCGGTACATCACGCAGACATGGTCGCAGATGTATGAGACCACATTGAGATCGTGGGAGATAAAGAGGTAACTCAATCCCAGTTCGTCCTGAAGGTCTTTGAGCAGGTTGATGATCTGGGCCTGAATCGATACGTCCAACGCCGAAATCGGTTCGTCGCAGAGAATCAACTGGGGCGAGACGCTCAACGCGCGGGCGATGCCGACCCGTTGGCGCTGTCCGCCGCTGAATTCGTGTGGGTATCGGCCGGCGCTGGCCGCCGGCATGCCCACCATGTCCAGAAGGGCTTTGATGCGCTTCTGCTGCTCCGATTTTTCCTTTATGCCGGCCATGCGCACACCGTCGGCAATGGACTGGGCCACCGTCATGCGGGGATTCAAGGAGCTGTAAGGATCCTGGAAGATCATCTGGATCTTGGTGCGCATGGGCTTGAATTCACTTTCGCCAAGGGATGAGATCTCCCGGCCGTCGAACCGGATGGAGCCGCCGTCCGGGTCGAGAAGCCGCAGAATCAGGCGCGCCACCGTCGATTTGCCGCAGCCGCTCTCGCCGACCAGCCCCAGGGTCCGGTTCGGTGGTATGGCAAGGTCCACGCTGTCCACGGCGCGCACGTAACTGCCCACGCGTTGAAGAAAACCGCGGCGCACCGGGAAGTATTTTTTCAATGCTTCAACAGTGAGCAATGGCGCTGTGGGTGGGTTCATGGCCGTACCTCCCCGGCGGTCGTTTGGCGGCTGTCAAAGAGAACAGGACAGCGCGCCATGTGTCCCTGGCCATAGTCGCACAGATCCGGGAATTGCTCCTCGCAGGCGGGCAGCCGGTGTTCGCAGCGCGGGTGAAAAGGGCACCCTTTGGGCTTGTAGGCCGGGTGCGGTACGCTGCCCGGGATGCTGTAAAGCCGGCGGCCGCGCTTTTCCTTGGTGGGCAGCGCCTCGAGCAGGGCCATGGTATAGGGGTGGCTGGCTTGCCTGAAAATGTGGGCGGTGGCGCCCTGTTCCACCACCACGCCGGCATACATGACATACACCTGGTCGGCAATGGCCGACACCACTCCCAGGTCGTGGGTGATGTACTGAATGGCCATTTTCTTTTGCTCTTTGAGTTCTCTGAGCAGGGTGAGGATCTGGGCCTGAACGGTCACGTCCAGCGCCGTTGTGGGTTCGTCCGCGATGATCAGGTCGGGCTCGCACGCCAGGGCCATTGCGATCATCACCCGCTGACGCTGGCCGCCGCTGAGCTGGTGCGGATAGTCGTGGATGCGCTGCTGCGCGTCCGGAATGCCGACGTCGTCGAGCAGACGGATCGTTCTGCGCCGAACTTCTTCCTCCGGCACCCGCTCATGGGCCAGAACGGCTTCGCCGATCTGATCGCCGATGGTGAAGACCGGGTTGAGGGAAGTCATGGGCTCCTGGAACACCATGCCGATGCGCTTGCCCCTCAGGGCGCGCATTTCGCTGCGTGAAAGCTCCAGCAGCGACTTTCCGTCGAAGGTGATCTTCCCGCCTGCGATCCGGGCCGGGGGTTGTTTGAGCAGCCCCAGAATGGCCAGGGCGGTTACGGTTTTTCCGCATCCCGATTCCCCCACGATGCAGACCGTCTGCTGGCGGCGCACCAGGAAATCAACCCCGTCCACGGCGCGGGCCACGGGGCCGTCGCCGACGAAATGGACTTGAAGGTTTTCAACCGAGAGCAGGATGTTATTTTCGTTTATATCCATATTATGAACAGATGCTTTTTTCTTTTCAGCTTAAGTTTCGGGTTCCACTCAAATTCATCTTGAAACACGATGTAGGAGCGGCTTTTAGCCGCGAAAAGGGTCCTGAACAGGCATTCGGATCGCGGCTGAAAGCCGCTCCTACATGAACACCGAAAGTTAAGTGTTAAGTTAAGGTATCCTGTCTATTTTTTTCAATGCACTTTTTGACACCCTTTTTATGTAAGAGAAAACACAAAAGACTAATTTCGCTCCCTCAATTTCGGGTTCAGGATATCTCTCAAGCCTTCACCGAAGAGGTTGAAGGCCAGGACCACCACCAGGATCACGATGCCCGGGGCGAAGGTCAGCCAGGGGGCGTCGAAGATGAAGGCCTGCCCATCCGAGAGGATATTGCCCCATGTCGCATGGGGGGGCGGTACGCCGAAGCCCAAAAAACTCAAGCCCGCCTCGGTTAGCATCGCCGTGGCGATGCCAAGGGTGGCGGATACCAGAACGGGGGCCACTGCGTTGGGCATGATGTGGCGAAAAATGATGCGCGCATCACTGATGCCCAGCGCCCGGGCCGCGGCCACGAAATCCTGTTCTCTCAGAGAGAGGAATTCAGCACGGACAAAGCGGGTGGTCCCCATCCAGCTGGTCAGGCCGATGACCACCATGATGTTGTAAATGCTGGGCGGCAGCAGGGCGACCACCGTCAGAATCAAAAAAAAGGACGGGAAGCAGAGCATGATATCCACTGCCCGCATGATCAGTGTATCGACCTGCAGGAACGGCCATACCGTCCATTTCAGAAAGACCGGCAGAGGCGATTTTTTATGGTCCTGGCGCCTTTTCCATACCATCCCGGCTGCCGCCAAAAGGAATAAGATCGCGGCAATTGTTTTGGCAGGCGTAAAAGCCACTGCTATGGCGGCGATAAGCAGGAACCATATCAGGATATGAACGGTCTGAATGTAGCGGCGGCCATAGTAACCGGCGATACCGCCCAAAATGATGCCGATGGTTATGGCGATGCCGACGGCGACGAATCCGACGGTCAGGGAAACCCAGGCACCTTGCAGCATGCGGGCGAACACATCCCGTCCCAGATCGTCCGTGCCGAGCAGATAGATGCCCAGCGTCGGCAGTTCTTCGGGCCGCAGGGCGTCGGTCTTGGGGGTGGACAGGGGAGGGCGCAGTTTTTCCTGAAGGCGCACCCGGGCCGGGTCCAGGATGGGATCGGTGCCGGAGGTGACCGCCAAACCCGCCATCGCCACGGCAAAGAAGATCAGGAAGATGACCAGCCCGGTGAGGGCCATGCGGTTTTTGCGCAGCAGGTACCAGGTCTCGGCCCATGGGGAGCGCGAAGGCGGCATCAGGGTCTCGTCGGCCGCTTGGCGTGCGATATGCTGGGCGTTTTCCGGCATCAGAGTTTTATCCTCGGGTCCACCGCCATGTAGAGCAAGTCCGATATCAAGGTGCCCACCAGCACCAGAACGGCGGTAATGAAGTTGACGGTTAAGATGACCGGGTAGTCCCTGGCCAGGATCGCTTCATAGGCCATACGCCCCATGCCGGGCCATGAGAAGATCGATTCGATGATGACCGACCCACCGATGAGGCCCGGCAGGATCAGCCCGAACATGGTGACAAATGGCAGCAGGGCGTTTCGCAGCGCATGCTTGTAGTAGACGGTTTCCGCAGGAAGCCCCTTGGCCCGGGCGGTGCGCACATAGTCTTGTCCGATAATCTCCAGCATCTGGCTGCGCACATACCTGGAGAGCACCGCCACGCCGCCGGTGGCGCCGAGAATGGAAGGCAGGACGAGGTGCCAGGTGCGGTCCATGAAGTTCACCAGGGGCGATGCGGCCGTCACCCCGAAACTCTTCATGCCGATCACCGGCACGTGGAATTGGGTCACAACGATGATGATCAGGATATAAGCGAAGAAGAATCCGGGGATGGAGATCAGGAAGTAGGACAAAAATGTGGTGCTCTTGTCATAGATGCCGTCCCGCGCGATAGCGGATCGTATCCCCACCGGAAAAGAAAATGTCCATGTCAGGATCGTGCCCACGATAAACAACGGCAGGCTGTTGAGAAAGCGCTCCCATATCTTCGACAGCACCGGCAGGTTGTCCCGCCACGATACGGTTTTACCGGTGAAGAGATTTTTGTAGAAAAGCAAGTATTGGACATGCAGCGGTTTGTCCAGGTTGAATTCCTTGCGCATGCGCTCGACGATTTCCGGCGTGAATTTGGGGTTGAGGGGATCGATCTGGCTGGGCTCGCCCGGCGCCAGCTTGATGATCAGGAACGAGACCACCGATACGAAAAAGAGGGTGATTAATTTTTGGACAACGCTTCTTCCCAGAAATGCCAGCATCACGTCTCCCTAACCGTCTGCCGAAAATACGGGCGGCCGGTTCAACTTGATCCACTGATTGAAGTGAAAGGTATAGCCGCCGGTTTTGGTCGGCACGATGGGCTGGTAGGTCGTATTTCCGTCGGCCCCTGCAATTGCGCGTACGATGCGCTTGTCCAGCAGGGCGGTCCACCGGCTGACGTAAAGAAAAGTGTAGGGCTGCTCCCCGGCGATAATCTCATGCAGCCGGTGACAGTACTCTACTTGGCGCTCGTGATCGTATTCCCGGCGGATCTTCAGGATAAGGTCGTCGGCTTCCGGATTGGAGAATCCGACGAAATTCAGCTGAAAGGGGCCGCTCTGACTGGAGTGCCAGATCTGGTAGAGGTCGGGTTCGATGCCCATGGACCAGCCGAGGATCAACGCGTCGAAATCGAGCTGATTGACCCGCTTCTGGATGAAGACCGACCACTCCAGCAGATCGGTTTCCACCTGGATGCCGATTTTTTTCCAGGCATCCTGTGCGATGGCCAGAATTGCCTTGCGCAGCGCATTGCCGTTGTTGGTGATCAGGGTAAAGGCCAGCCGTTTGCCGTTTTTCTGAAGATAGCCGTCGCTGCCGCGCTTCCATCCGGCCTGTTCCAGAATCGCCAGGGCGCCTTCCGGATCATAGGCAAGCGCCGGGATGTCGTGATTGTAGTAATCGGTTTGCTTGACGAACGGGCCGGTGATGCTTTCCCCCTGGCCGTACAGCAGATAGTCGATGATCTTCTGCTTGTCGATGGCCATTCCCAACGCCCGGCGCACCCGGACGTCATTGAACGGTTCCCGCCGCAGATTATAGCCGATGTAGGTATAGCCGAAAGCGGTTCCGGAAAAATTCTGGAAGCGGTCATCCTGGCTCAGGCGCTCCACCTGATGGGGCTGCACGCTGTAGTCGTCCACGGTGCCGGCGTAGAATTCCATCTCCTGGGTGAGCGGGTTGGGGATGATGCGCATCACGAATTCGCGGTAATTGGGAGGACCTTCCCAATACCTGTCGAAGCGCTTCAGGCGGATGTACTGGTCGGATTTCCACTCCTCGAAGACAAAGGGGCCGCAGCCCACCGGTGTGCGGTTGAACCGGCTCTGGCGCATGGTGAATTTCGCGGAAGACTGGCCGGATTCAGCGGCCTCTTTGGCCAGGGCTTTGTCATTGAGCAGGTGGGACGGGAGTATCCCCATGCCCCACGTCCCGAAGGCGGGCGAATAGAGCCGCTTGTAAACGATCCGCACGGTGAGGGGATCGATGATCTCCACCTGCTGTACCGGTTCGTAATCAGGAATCCGCGGCGACAGGTTCTTTGGATTCATAATGGATTCGTAGGTGAATTTCACATCTTCGGCCGTCACCTCATGGCCGTCGTGAAACAGGATGCCGGGACGCAGATAGAACTCGATGATCGGATTGTGGGTAACCGATGGCAGTATTTCACCTGCTTTGGCGGTGAGCTTGTCCTGCGGCAGGGCGGGGGTGACCGCAAAAAACGGAAGCGGATCGAAACCCTTGAAATAATCTCCTCCCAACAGGTCGGAAAGCCGGTCGAACAGGGTTTGATCGACCTTGGCCAATGAGATGCGAACCCGAGGCGGCGAAGTGCCTTTCAGCGTGTAGGGTGTATCGTTTTCCCCCTCTTTGATCGTGAAGGCGTGCTCGATGGGTTCGGGCGGCAGCAGTTCGATGTTCTCGACATGCCGCCACGCCGGCGTGGTTGGATCGAGGGCCGTTTTGAGCTTCGCTACCATAGCCTCCGGATCGATCTTGCCCCACAAACGGGTGGCCGCCTTTTCATTGATATAAAAGTAAGCTTCCTCATAGATCTTCCAGCTGTGAGCGATGCGACCGCGGTATTGAAGGTCTTCGTCCCGGTCGATCAATCCTTCAAACACCCTGCTTTCGATCTGGCTGCTGGCGCTGTCGGCCGAAAGGATGGGATTGAGCATGGCGGCATCGCCGATCGATGCGGTGATATACTGCACCAGCCTATCCGGGTTGCCCTTGGTCTGCTCCTCGTAGGTGGGCACCCAGAAGTATGAAATCAACAGCACCAGGGTGACGATGGCCGGTGCGATGATGAGGAAGCGTCGTATGGTCATAAGGGATGATCTGTCTATGGAAAGCCGGTCGGCCCGGCGGTTAGTGTTTGCCCGCAACGAAATGAATTACGGATAGATTAGGCAAAAGCCCTGCTTTAGTCAAGCAAAGTTCATACCCTGCAATTTTAGGCGGTTAACGTGGCTCGACCTGGTCCGGCGGTGCGCTCAGCGGCTTGCGGTTCTCGTGAAACCACCGGGCCTTTCGCGCGTCGTCGGCCAGCAGGGCGTCGAGTTGGTCCAGCAGCGGCCGGTTGTCGAATGCATGGAGTCCGGCGGTTTGGGCTTCCAGTTCCGGCAATCTTCCAAGGAAGGCATCGATACCGGCCCTGTCGATGCGCTCCATGTTCACCCCACAGCCCAGCTTCTCCAGAAACACGGCGTTGATCGCCTGCTCGAACTGTCCGGTCATGGGCAGGGCCAGGTAAGGTTTTTTCAGGTGCAGGGATTCGGTGATCAGGGTGAAGCCGGCCGTGGCCATCACCGCTTTGCTGTCGGCCAGATCTTTCAGGAAGCCCGCTTTGCTGGGCGGCTTGAAGGTCAGGTTGCCCTTTGTTCCGTGATCGCCCTGGCCGTAGACAATGAAATGCTCCCCGGGACAGTCGCCGAGCAGCTCCACAAAAGCTTCAAAGCCGCTGGTCAGGTAGACCAGGATATGGCCTTTACGCTCCGGTTCGAGCTGCAGCACCTGGGAGCGCAGCAGGGGAGGAAAGAGAAACGTCCGCTGGTTTTTAACGGCGCCGAAATAGAAGGTGGTGACCAGGCTGACATCGGGCTTGGGGACCATGGCCCGGATGATGTGCACGGTGAGTTGGCGGTCGCCTTTCAGGCGCTGCGGATAATCATATTGCATGTACCGGAGGCGGTGCTGGTTGTCGATGGTGATCAGCGGGAGGTCGTAGTGATGGGCCAGGTAGGCGCACATGGGTTCGAAATCGGTGATCACCGCCTGGGGGTCAAAGTCCTTGAAAATCTCCTTTTTCAACTGCTGAAGCTTTTTATGGCCGCCGGGCAGGCGGCCCAGGTTGGTGAGCAGGGTCTTGATGGGCGCTACCCGGTTGTTGACGCTTTCGATGTGCAGCCCCACGGTCTCGAAAAGATCGAAGTCGTCTTCCAGGTGGCGCACGCCCCGGTCGTAGGTGACCACTTTGACCTCGTGTCCGCTTGCGGCCAGGTGCTCCAGCACCACGCGCGCCCGTGAAGAGTGGCCGGATCCTTCACCGGATACGCCGTATACAATACGTGCCATGTTGGATGCTCCAAATCCCGTCTGGATTGAAACCTGGACTGTTTTCGGTTATAAAGAAATACATCTATTCATAACCAGTGAAAATAGCACACTATTTCGAAGGGGGGCAAATGAAAAGGCAATATCGCGTCTCAGTCCTGAGCGTCCTTATCGGTGTCCTTTCGCTGCTCTGTGCGGGGAAGATGCAGGCGTCGGTGATTGAAGTCAACGAAGACGGCCGGGCGTTGATCGCACAGGCGGCGCAAGCCTATGCCGAAGAGATGCGCGATCGTCCAGTGGTTACGGACGAGGCTTATGTGTCGTACCTGCAGAAGGTGATGAAAAAGCTGCAGGGCAGCGACAAGCCGCCCGCCGGCGTCGTGCCCCGCATAACGGTGATCAACGCACCGGCGCCGCAGGTCTATTCCTATCCCGACGGCAATATGGTCATCACCTCGGCGGCGGTGCTCTCGGCCGACAACGAAGCCCAGCTGGCTGCGCTGCTGGCCCATGAAATGGCGCACATCATGGACGGGCACTATATCCTGCTCTATCAGAAAATAAAGGCGGCGGAGCGAAAGCAGCGCTTTCTGGCCACTGCCGGCGCCATTTTCGGGGCGGTGCTGGATTCGGCGGTGGACTATGCGGCCGAGGTTGAATCGGCCAAACAGATGGACCGCGTCATGAAAGGCGAGGAAACCTATCTGTCCGCCATGGAGTCCCAGGCGAAAATCGGCGCGGCCCAAAGCGCGTATTACGGGGTGAAGGAGGCCATCGCCAATATCCCGGAAAAAGACAACACGGGCGATCGCATCGACCCGAGGCAGCGGTTCGAAGTCGTCGCCGACATCCAGGCCATGGTGCTGCTGGCCAAAGCCGGGTACGACCCTTCCCAGGCGTCGGGCGCCTGGAAAAATGTCCGGAATCTGACCAGCAGCCGGATCGCCGAAAAGGAACAGGCCATGGGCGATATGGCCGAGCAGCTCAAACAGATCCAGGCCATGATGCGCATGATGCAGCAGCAGATGCAGACATCCCTGGGGCAGAGCGGTCTGACACGCACCATCGGAGACACGCCGCCGTCGAGGCCCGAGCTGGTGGCGGGCTATGTGGGATTGAAGGAGGTGCGCGAGGCGCTTAAAGGGGGAAAGGGGAACCAGGGCGCCAAACCGTACCGGGGATTTATCAGCAAAGTCCTCCTGCCCCGGGCCGAGCGGCTGATGGACGAGGAGCGCTACCAGCAGGCCGAAGCCGATTACCGGAACCTGTATCGCAAAGGGTTTCGGGACGCCCCGGTGCTGTACGGCGTGGCAAAGTGCGCCCTGGGTGATTTTGCCTTTGCCGCCTCGGAAGGGGAGAAGAAAGAGGCGGAAAAACTCTATATCGAGGCCACCCGAAAGGACCGTAAATACGCCGCCCCCTGGAAGGCGCTGGGAGAGCTGTATGAGGATTGGGAGCGCTACGACGACGCCGTGGCGGCCTACAATGGATATCTGAAAAGCGCGCCATCCGCGCGGGACCGGAAGAAGATCCAGCGAAAGATCAAATCTCTGAAACGAAAGGCGGAACTGTGATGCAAAGGAATGCCATGCAATTCGGGCTGGTTGTGGTCATGACGCTTGTGCTGGTCTTGCCGGCGTGGGCGGGGCAGCGGTTTCGATACCGGTTGGAAGAGGGGGACACCTGGAAGATGAGCGACCGGTCCGAAACGACCACCGAGATGATGGGCAACAAGACGACACAGCGGACCAAACGGCTCACCGTCTACAAGATCGCCCGCGATCTGGGCAAGGGGTGGTTCCGCATCGCCGCCCAGGTGACCGCCCAGAAAAACTGGGACCACACCGGAAAGGCAAACGAGATGAACGCGCTGGCCGGCATGCAGTTCAGCGCGGAGGTCCACCGCAGCGGCGTCCTCAAAAACTATAAATTTACCGGAGGCGATCCCATGATGGCGAAAATGATCGGCCCGGCGATGAAGCCGGCCATCTTCTTCTTCCCCGAGTTTCCCGAGGAAGCGCTGGAGCCCGGCGACGAGTTCGACGCGCTGATCCGCTACGAAATGCCGGGCGTGATGGGGATGGGGGGCATGAAGAGCATCATCAAGATGACCTATACCCTGGAAGATATCAGCGACGGTCTGGCCACCTTCACCATCCGGCAGCGCGTGAAGATGAAGGGCTCCGGCATGGATATGAAAACCGGCGGCAAGAGCGAAGCGTTGTTTGATCTGAAAGAGGGCATGTGGATCGAACACGAAACCGTCACCAAAAGCACCGTCGAACAGGGGATGGGCGCCGGCGCGGAAACCTTCTCGCGCAGCAAAGTGACCATGGAAAAGCGTTAGTCGCACAGCGATGGTAAAATCTACGGATCTATAAGCCGAAATAAAGCAAAGCGCATTAGAGCCGGTCAGTGGGCCGGCCGACCCGTCGCACGACAAGGATGGCAAGCAACCGTAAGATGCGCTGCGGGCGGGCCGCAAACTCCCCCGCTTTACAGCGGGGTCAAACAGTGCGACCCGCTGATCCTCCGCTGCATCTAACGGTTGCCATCCTTGCCCAATGTGCGCCGGGCCGGCCGGCCCACTGACCTCATGTCGAGGATATTATCGGTCCAAGGACATCCACCTTGGTTTGGGTAATCGGTCCGACAATCTATTCCTGAGCGGGACGGGCGACCTGCACCAGAATATGCCACTTGGGCCGGTTCCATGTATTGCGGAAGGACGCCACGTCTGACGCCGCCGCCTGCTTCATTTTTTCGTCGCCGTCCAGGAAAAGCACCAGGTCCATCTGCTGGTCGCTGCTGCCCCACGTCTGATCGAAATGGCGGGCAAATGCATTGGCCGGGGTGATCATGTGCCCCATCAGGCGTTCAATAGGCAGATCGAGGCCTTGTTTGGCGCTGTCGGACAGGTAGGACTTGACCACCAGTTCGGTGCACACCAGGCTGGTATCGCTTCCAAAATCGAAACGATAGTCATAAGGGCGCTTGTAGTAGCGCATGGCGCGAACCACGGCAGCCGCACGATCCCTGCTGGAGAGCCTCGGCCGCAGCACGGCCAGTGAGTCGCAGGTGGCCGAATGGCGCAGGGAGGTCAACGTGACGCCCGGGGATATGGCTTCGATCACGCTGGGCAGCCGGCCGTCCGTGTAAGGCGTCCTGAGGCCCTTATGCGCCCGGGGATACCGCCGTTGGATCAAGGCGTCCAGGCTGGCCGCTTTCTGCGCATCGAGCCATTGTTTGACCTCGGGACGGGCGGACAGGGCCGCTCTTTGATCGGCATTGCCGATATAGAGGGCCGCGTGGGTCCAGAACCCGGGAATGCCCACATTGGTCAGGTACCACTCCCGCCGTTCGAGCAGGATGTCCCCCGGTTCGAGGCGGCCCGCCAGCGCATCGACCTGGTCCGGCGCAATCAGATAGCGGTGGGGGCGCCATACCTTGGTATGTCCCATCCATTCGGCCACCCCTTTTTGCACCGGAAACCACGCCCGGTTTTTGAGGCGCTTGACGATGGCCAGGCCGTTTTTGAAAGTCATTTTCGGGCCGGGACCTTTTCCGGCGGCCAGGATGATGCGGCGGTCCGCATCCGACCACTGGGCGATACGGCCGTCCGACGGCGCCGAATAGACCTTTGCCACCGCCTCCACGGCCGCGTACCGGCTGGCCTTGATCACGTTGAGGTATTGGTATTTAAATTGGGCATAGACCCCCTTCGGCAGGCCCAGGGAGGGGTGTTCTTCGTTGAGAATGGTGTCCACCATGGGATTCTGCTCGAAGACGGCGATGACATCCAGCGCCACGCGGTATTGGGTCAAAAAGACGGCGCGCGCCAGGTGAAAAGAGCGTTTGCGGTCCGGGCGCTGTTTGAGCTGGTAGAACTGCATGTGCTTTTCCGACAAATTGTCCAGGGCCAGGTAGATGTCCACCATGGGATACCACAGGTCGAGAATTTCGCCGCGAAGGTCCGGCCTCAGCAGGGAGGTGTCGTCGACCGGTTTGGGACCGAACAGATCGGTGCGCGTCTCCACCTGGCGGGCCAGCCGGAACAAACTGGTCCGCAGCCGTTTGAAAGCCGCCAGATCCTCATCATAGGCATCGACGATGGCCCGGCGTTCCGTCTTGTCGAGAAGGTCGGCGTGCAGCCTGTGCGGGGCGATGGTGACCAGGGAAAAGGTAAGCATAAGCGCGCAGAGAACGGTAAACGTGCGAAAAGTGTGCTGCATGGCATCGGGTTCCTTTGGATAGGTCGTTTCACAGGCCATCGTGGCGCCCGGTTCACCGGGCAACCCAGGGTGCCTGTGCCGATGACGGACCGGACTTCGGAAAACGTTCGCCCATGATAACAGCAACCTGAATGCCACGGCAAGCCTGAATGACGGGTTGGGCCAAAGCCATCGCCGCGTCCGTTCCGCTCCCGCCCTATCAATCCTCCTGCCGTTATTCTGATATGCGTCCATCCGTATAATGTGATAGACATGTTCTTGCCGCCGAACCGGATGGGAACCTGGATGATGCAAAGCAAAATAAACAATCGATGGGTTGAAAAGATCGTCGGACTGATGGTTCTGTTGGTCGCCATCGGCGCCATCGCCTGCGCGGGATATTTTTATTTGAAAGACCAGGACGCCAGAAGCTGGCCGGCGGTTGAAGGTGTGATCACCAAGTCCGGCACCCGGATCCAGGACAGTCCTGATAACAGCGGCGCACCGACAACCATTGCCGATGTCCGGTACAAATTCGTTGTAGCCGGTGTTGAGTATCGCAACGATGCCATATCGCTTGGCCAGTATGGATCAAGCAGCGCTTCACATGCCGTGCAGGAGGCGCATCGGTATCCTGTGGGCAGAAAAGTCATGGTGTATTACAACCCTGACAATCCATACGATTCGGTACTTGAACACAAAACACCTTGGGGCTTCATCGGGATATTTGGCGGGTTGGGAGCCGTTCTCATCTTCATCGGCAGGGTGATGCTGAAACGGGGATTTGGTTCGAGCCCTTTACCCGCAGCAAAGTGGCGCGCTCGCCGTGCTGAGATACCTGCACGGAAAGCACCAACCGCCAGAGGCTTCAGGCTGATGGCCGTTTTATTGGCCTCTACGCTGATTACCGTCCTCAGCTTTTACCTGTATTTCAATAAAACCACTGAACAGCTTTCGGATTCCGGGCAGCCGGCCGGCAATCCGCTTGAAACCGATACCCCGCAACCGGTATCCATCTACACCGAAACACAAAACGCACGACCCTGTGAAGTACAGCTCAAAGCCCAGGTGGCCGAGCGACAGAGGGTCCGGCTCGATGACGGCGCTCACGTTTTGCTCGTAACGGCCACCCTCTGTATTGATGAGGAAGAAATGAAAAGCACCCCTCAAGCTGAAAGGACCTGGCCTGCAATTGCCGAACACCTCGCCTCATACGATCACGTTGCCTTCGATCCCGCGTCCGGCCCAACAACATCTGCAGGAGAAGACGCATATGAAGGTTTCAACATCAGGCTGGCGCAAATCGAGCAGGCGTGTATCGAACGCCTTCATGAAAATGACATCTTCTTTGTCAAAGCCATCAGATTTGAGCTCTTGAAAGTACTCGAAGAGAGATAAAGGCCATCGATCAATCGCAGATCACCTCTTTGGCAATGGCCATAAACTGTTTGAGCAGCGGCGAACACCATTTTTCGGCATGCCAGATCATGATGACCGGTGTTTCCGCATCCTCTGTACGCCAGTCGAGCTTCTTGAGATGCCCCCCGGCCAAATCCGCTTCCACCGCCACTTGCGGGCAAACCGTAACCCCGATGCCCAACCCCAGGCATTTTCGCATGCTGTTGATGCTTGAAAACTCCAATACCTTTGCGCGAACCTTTTGTTGCTCGAGCGACCGCTCGAAAGTTCGGCGATAACTTCAATCGGTTTTGGGAAGCAAAAGCGTCTGGCCGTTCAAATGGGACAGCTTGACGCGCTGCTGTCGGGCCAGTGGATGCGAAGGGCCGGATACCAGGGCCAGCGCCTCTGTTTTGAGCATGTGCAGATGAACGTCGCCGAAGTTGACCGAGTCGACGATTAAAAATGCCAGATCGATGCGGCCGGAATTTAACTCTTCCCGAAGCTGGCGGTCCGAACAGTTGATGAAGATCAGCTTGACTTCCGGGTGCAGCTGATAAAAACGCTCCACGACCTGCGGCATGTAAACTTCGGCCAGGGTTTCCGGAACGCGTATGGTCAGGTTGCCGCGCACATATTTTTCACCCGCCACCTCGGAGCGGATTTCATCGGTCATGCCTTCAACCCGGCGGGCATAATCATACAGCTTGCTGCCGGCGTCCGTCATCAACACGCGGCGGCCGATGCGGTCGAAGAGCCTGACCGCCAACTCCTCTTCCAGGGCCCTGATTTGCGCCGACACCGAAGATTGGGCCATGTGAAGCTGCCCGGCGGCCCGGGTGAAGCTCAAGTGATCGGCCACCACACGAAAGGTTCTTAACTGGCGAAACTCCATGGCAGGCCCTCCTATCGTTCATGGCGATGGGTTGCATCGAAATAAATCGTTGGACGCGATAG
>JBNLAV010000086.1:0-2368 GCA_050302315.1 Desulfobacteraceae bacterium | reverse complement strand
CCAAGGCGATGGTGGATTACTATTCGGAGAAAAACGGCCACAAGTCCAAAGCCGTCAATGTGATACCCGGCTTCGTGGAACCGGCGGACATGGCGGAGATCAAGCGCCTGGCCACTGCGATGGGAGTGGAGACCATCATGTTTCCGGATACTTCCAAGGTACTGGACAGCCCGCTTACCGGAAAGTTTAAAATGTATCCCGAAGGCGGCGTAACCATCGAGCAGCTGAAGGAGACCGGGTCGAGCAACGGCACCATCGCATTGGGAGAGCTGGGCGCCGGTGCGGCCGCGCGCGCCCTGGATGCCAAATGCAAGGTGCCGTGCCAGGTCCTCAACCTGCCCATCGGATTGCATGACACCGATATGTTCATCGATACGCTGCGGCGCATGGCCGGTGTCAACGTCCCGGACAGCATCAACCTTGAGCGGGGGCAGCTGGTGGACGCCATCTCCGACTACCAGCAATACTTGTACGGAAAACGGGTGGCCCTGGTGGGGGACCCGGATCAATTGCTGGCCCTGACCCGCTTCCTCGTAGCCCTGGACATGAAGCCGGTTTACATCGTCACCGGGACCCCGGCCGGAAAGAAGTACGACGCCGCCCTCAAAGAGGCGGTGGCGGATTTCTCCGCTGATGTTCAAATCAAGGTCCCCGGCGACATGTTTTTACTGCACCAGTGGATCAAGCAGGCACCCGTGGATCTGATCATCGGAAACACCTATGCCAAATACATCGCCCGGGATGAGGATATTCCCCTGGTGCGGCACGGCTTCCCCATACTGGACCGCATGGGCCACAGCTACTTCTCCACCTTCGGCTACCGCGGCGCACTGCGTCTCCTCGAAAAGATCCTCGAAGCCATACTGGATCGCAAAGACCGGGACAGCAGTGAGATAGACTTCGAACTGGTGCTTTAATCCCTGCATCAACCAGAAACCAAGAACCAGAAACCAGAAACCAGAAACCAGGAACCAGGAACCAGGAACTAACATGAGCACCATCCCAATCCTGAAAGCCCGCGAAGAACAGATCTACCGGAAAGGCGAGGCCGCCCACGAGATGCGGTGCGATAAGCACAGCCTGGCCGGATCGGTCAGTCAGCGGGCGTGTGTCTTCTGCGGGTCGCGGGTGGTGCTCTACCCCATTGCCGATGCACTGCACCTGATCCACGGGCCCATCGGCTGCGCGGCCTATACATGGGATATCCGCGGTGCGCTTTCCAGCGGCCCCCAACTGCACCGCCTGAGCTTCTCCACCGATCTGAAGGAAAAAGAGGTGATTTTCGGCGGCGAACCCAAACTCTACCAGGCGCTGACCGAATTGATCCAAACCTACAAACCCAAAGCCGCCTTTGTCTACAGCACGTGTATTGTGGGCATCATCGGCGACGATGTCGAGGCGGTGTGCAAGAAGGTCAGCCGGGAAACCCATATCCCGGTACTGGCCGTCCATTCCGAAGGTTTCAAGGGCACTAAAAAAGACGGGTACAAGGCCGCCTGCGATGCCTTGTTCCAACTGGTGGGTACCGGCCGCACGGACGCCGTTTCGCCGGTGAGCATCAATATTCTGGGAGAGTTCAATATCGGCGGCGAAGCCTGGATGATTAAGAAGTACTACGAGCAGATGGGGGTGGAGGTCGTGTCGGTGATGACCGGCGACGGACGCGTGGACCAGGTCCGCAAATCCCACGGCGCTGCGCTGAATGTCGTCCAATGTTCCGGCGCCATGACCTTCCTGGCCCGGATGATGGAGGAGAAATACGGCATCCCCTTTATCCGCGTCTCCTATTTCGGCATCGATGACATGGCCAAGGCGCTCTATGATGTCGCCGATCACTTCAGCGATCACCCCGGGATCAAGATGCGGGCGCAGCAGCTGGTACGCGAACAGGTGGAGCGCATCTATCCCGCCTTGCTGGAGATTCGCGAGGACCTCAATGGAAAAAAAGCGGCGATTTATGTCGGCGGCGCTTTCAAAGCCTTCTCCCTGATCAAAGCGCTTCGCTATCTGGGGATGAACGTCGTTCTGGTCGGTTCCCAGACCGGTAATGCGGAGGACTATAAAACCCTGCAGGAGATGTGCGAAGAGGGTACCATCATCCTGGACGACGCCAACCCGTTGGAGCTCTCCAAATACATCATCGAAAAGAAGGCCGACCTCTTCATCGGCGGCGTCAAGGAACGGCCCATCGCCTATAAACTCGGTATCGGGTTCTGCGATCACAACCACGAGCGGAAAATACCGTTGGCCGGGTTTGAAGGCATGGTGCACTTCGCCCGCGAGATACATACATCGGTGACCAGTCCGGTTTGGCAGTTTGTACCGTTCCGGCAGGAAGGGTAGCGGAGGCCGTCATGACAAATGCAAC
>JBNLAV010000085.1:0-8069 GCA_050302315.1 Desulfobacteraceae bacterium | reverse complement strand
CAACGCCGTCAAGGATCTCAAAGCCCTGGAATACTACTACCGCGGGTGGAGCGCCATGTTCAGCTCCTCGCCCGACGCCATCGTGCTCTCCCAACAGATGTTCGAAGAGATGATCCGGCTGGAACCCGGTTCGTTCCTCGGCTATGCGGTGGGCGCATGGGCGTATTGGTGGGGCATCTTCAAGAACGCGTCAGACGACATCCAACGCGACCTGGGCCGGGTCCGAACCCTCGTCCGGAAGGCGCGCGAACTGGGGGACAACACCGGCCTGGCCGATCTGGCCATGGCCCACCTCCACCTCATGCACAAGGACCACGACAAGGCCCTGGCCGCCGCCGAGCAGGCCGTGATATCCCGCCCCAGCTGCGATATCTCCTACGCCGTGAAGGCCAGCATCCTCACCTACCTCGGCCGCCCCCGGGAGGCCATTCCCCTGGCGCGCCTGTCCATCCGGCTTTCGCCGGTCTACCCTTCCTACTACCCCACCGTATTGGGTTATGCCCTTTTTCACTGCAACGAATTGGACCAGGCCCGCGAAGCCGCAGAGGTCAGCCTCCAGTCGGATCCCGCAAACCTGGAAGCTACGGTTCTGCTAACCGCCATCGCCGCAGCCAGCGGTGACCGGAAACAGGCAACGGAAATGACCGAGCGCATTCGGCAGGCGCATGCGGATTTTTCTCCCGAGCGGTTTGCCGCCGGCCATCCCTACAAATACCGGCAAGACCTGGACCGCATCCTTTCCGGATTGACAACCAACAATTTCGATGGGCAGTGAATGCCGACGGTAAAAGAAGGTGGGTGGCGCTGAATCAGGCCTTGAATGCGGTGACGCGAAAGACGTATTTGATCCAGTCGCTGCCATATTCGTCCTCAGCCACTACGCGCAGCGGAAACCCGTGTTTGAGGGGCAAATCGATGCCGTTGACCGCGTAAGCCAAAAACACCTTGTCGGAAAGGATATCCGCGATGGGAAAACGCCGGTCTCTTTTGTAGGTGCCCCGGGGGCCGCTGAATACGACGTGGGTGGCCGTTGAATCGACGCCGGCGGTCTCCAGCAGACGGCCCGCCGATACGCCCTTCCAACGCGCATGATAAGCGAATACCCCCGGGCAGATTAAAAGGACGTCTTTTTCGATTGACGGCATTTGCAGGATCTGGTCGCGGGAGAGTTTGAAGGGGCGCTCAACCTCCCCCTCGATCTCCAACCGCCACTTGTCCAGACTGACCTTGTGATCGGTCTGCCCCATGGTTTCGAACGCCTCGATGGGCGTCAGGGTAAGGTTGCGCGTGTCCAGTTTCGCGGGATTGCGGCGGATCAGATCGTCCATCTTGGTTCCACGGGGCAGCAGGACGCGTTTGGCCTTTGCCATGGCGAGCCGGACCATGCCGGCCAGGGGATTGAAGAGCAGGCCCAGCACACCGGCCAGCCCCATGATGATTTTGATGAATCGGCGTCGCCTGTACATCGGTTACCTCCTCTGAAGTCCCAACAGCAGGAAACCTCAGCCGGTTGTTTTTTTGATAGTCGTTTTAGTCCCGTGCACCTTTCAGTGGCGTAAAAACAGCGCCTATGAACGGTCATATGCCAAAAATCGTTCCCGGTAGGCCGAGGGCACCAGGCCGACCCAACGTACGAAGACTTTCCTGAACGATCCACTGTTCACGTATCCGAGACGCTGCGAAATCTCATCGAAAGTGAGATGGGTGGATTCGAGCTGATGCTTGGCCACCTCGACTTTGATTCTCTGCATATAGACGGAAGGCGAATCGCCGGTCGCCTTTTTAAAGCGCCGCTCAAACGTCCTCTGGCTCATGCACGCGATGTCGGACAGTTTTTCAATATTGACCTGTTGATCCAGATGCCGATCAATCCAATTCTGCGTTTGCAGAATCCGGTCATCGCCGTGCTCCGTCCTGGCGCCATAGATGGCATACGCATGCTGTGAGACACGTCTGAAATCGTGGATGAAATGCTTGGCCGTCCTGGCGGCCAATGGGAAGCCCAAATGCTTCTCGATCAAACAGTAAGCCAAAGCGCTGCTGGAGCCGCTTCCGCCCGAGCAGTAAAGGTTGCCGTGGTTGATGATCAGCTCCTCGGATTTGAGATGCACCTTAGGGTAGCGTCTCGTGAACTCGTCGGACATCATCCAGTGGGTGGTGGCCTCCTTTCCATCGAGCAAACCGGCTTCCGCCAGAAGAAATGCACCGGTGCAAATGCTGGCCATGGTCGTTCCTCTGGCATGCAACGCCCTGACCCGATCCACCATGAAGCGATTCCGGTTGAGTGCCGCATCGACATCATGAATGGCGGTAATGATAAAGACGTCCGCATGCCCGATATCTTCCACGGAACAGTGGACATTGAGCAAAAGATCGTTCTGGCATCGAATCGGCTTGCCATCCACGGACACCAGCTTGGTGCTCATGCTTTCAGCCGCCTCTTTTCGGCCTTGTTCCGACAGCAGCCGTTTGGCGTGATCGAAAATGTCCATTACACCCGCCATCACGCTGGCATAGCCCTGATCAAAGCTGAAAATATAGATTTTCAAAAACCGGACCTCAATTCATCGGTGTCGCATTTGGACTTTTCGTGGAGTTTTCATCATACGCCGGGAAGGCGATATCGTCGCGCCGCCACAGCGGCAAACTTCATTAAACCTGTAGTTATCAGGAATCTTCCTGTTTCGTCAAACCGCAGCCACATGATTCAACCCTCATTTCAAGCGGCCGCCATTATGTCGTTTTTGGTACGAATATTGTCGTTTTTGCCACTTCAAAAATGTTGCGCACCCCCCTATTCATTACCCAGATGCATCGCAACCATATTCCGAGTTATTCAAACGAATAGAAACATATCGGAAGGAGAACGGCATGGAATTTACAATTACCCCGCTTCTGGTCGGCATCCGACGCGTCGATCAGGGCATCATGACCTACCAGCAAAAGTACGGCCGCCGGATCTGGCTGCCCATCTGGTCTTTTCTCGTGCGCGGCGCAGGGCTCAACATCCTGATCGATACGGGGCTGGAGGATTTTGTCACGCCGCCCGAATTCAGCGCCCAAACCGGTATCCCGGAACCCGCCCTGATGGAAGACGCCCTGGAAGGGCAGAGGCTGTCGCCGGAACAGATCGATATCGTCATCAACACCCACCTGCATGATGATCACTGCGGGAACAACCCCTTGTTCCAAAGCGCGAAATTTTACATTCAGACAAAAGAAATCCAAGCCTGTGAATCTCCGCATCCCCTTGATTACCGCTATGAACCCGATTTTATCAAAGGCATCGTCATTGAGCCCCTGGACGGGGACAAACAGATTGTACCGGGGATTTCCCTGTTGCTGACGCCGGGCCACACGCCCGGCAGCCAGACGGTGGTGATTGAATCCCCTGACGGGCCGTTTATCATCCCGGGTTTTTGCTGCAACGATGAGAACTTTCGGTCTGTTGGTCCGGCGGTCTGCCCCGGGGTGCACTGTGATGCCTTTCAGGCTTTTGACACCGCCCAGAAGGTCAAGTCCATGGATGGCCTGATACTGCCTTTGCACGAACTGCGGTTAGCCGCAGCGCTAACCGAACACCTGCACGCCGGATAGAGCCGAAACTGGCTACACATCTGCCCTTGGCGCAGCGAACGACCGCCCCCTGATACGCGCAAGCTTACGCAGCGTTTGACAATCATGAACCTGAGGGGATATTTTTATAGATAGATCTTGAACCTTGTCATTGGAATGCTGATCATTTGATAAGTGTCCCAAAGGTATTGCGAGGTGATTTCAATGCAGAACGATCGACGCTCCTATATTGAAAGAAGGACCGGAAGAGACAGAAGGCGGGTATTCTCATTCAAAGGGCTATATTTCAAGAGGCAGGACAGGCGGGTGACGCCTGAAAGACGGTCTGAAAACGAGATGCGCGAAAACTGGGTCCGTGTCGGCAGATGGTCCAGTGCACATTTAAAGCGTTTGAAGATATCCAAATATATCCTCGGAAAAACGAGCCTCACCAAGAACAATCCACGATAGTTGCAGGCGTTGGGGACGTCCCTCGTTCGCGACGTCCCCATTTTGCGACAATTCGTCTGCGAATCAGACCCGGCCTCCCATCGCCCCCGGCGGGTCGGTGCGCTTGTGGGCTCCCGGCGGGCTCTTGCTTGCCGGACTGCTGTATGTTTTCATTTCCCGGTTGATCTTTTTCTGGCGTTCCTTTTCGCCTTCGAAGACTCTGTCGCGACATTCACCTTCGCATTTTCCAGTAATATCTCTTGACGGCATCTTGCTCATGGCTTGCCCTCCATTAAATTTTCATTTTTTTTTATTTACGCCAACGTTGAGCAGGCATTCTGCAACTATTCGTACCGCATTCATTGAATCCCGAGAAACCGCATTGTGACATGCACCGTGGAAGGTCGAAAGACAGGGTGGCGATTCATTCATAAGTGAGTGGCGCAACGATGTACCCAACTACCAGAAACCCTAATGGCTCGCTGTGCAATGTCAAGATGGATGCAGTTGCCGCATCAGACCCAAGCGGCACTGAGGTTTTGAATGCCGTCCGCCGACTTCAGATTGAACTTGCATCGACCTCCGCGATTGGCATAGCATCATGGTAGTAAATGCTGTAAATTCTGATTCATAGCATATAAACGCACCAGCAGCCTGACGTGGAGGGTTCGCAGGGATGACATACCTTCATCGAATCGTTCTGTATGGTTTGCTGGGCATTCTCGGCATCAGCCTGGTGTCATCGGGCGTGATGGAGTTGTTTCGTGCCGAAGGCGGCAAGGCCTGGCTGAGCGCCGAAACCCCGGATGCCGGCAGCCAGTTGCGGGCGTTCAACGGCATGATGGCCGGCATCGGCCTGGTCGCGTTCTGGTGCCTGTTCAACCTTCAAAACGCGCGCATGCTCGTCATGGCCCTGGGGGTCGTTCTTATCCCGGTGGTCATCGGACGACTGTATGCCATCGTTAAAGACGGCATGCCGGGCATCATGACATGGACCTACCTGTGCATCGAAATCTTAATGGTTACGGTCTTTTTGGCATGGCCGCCTCCCCGGCAGGTCTGATGCATAACAGCGGCCGTCCACAGGGCACAGGATACGATCGTTGACATTCAATTCTCATCAGTATAGGAAACTCAGAGGAAAGCAAAGATCCGACCTGCTTTCCACGACTTGGAATCCATTGCCATTCTGACCGAAGCCGTATCTTATTTACTGACAACTTTCTCACGTTACGCTGTTGATCTCCGGCGGAGTTGATCGTCTGTTTCAAAGGGCCGATTGATCGGGTTGCGTCGTGCAACTATTCTGCCTGAAGCAATCGTACCGGCACCAAAGATAGACATGCGCAAAAAGGCGATCCGCCGTCATGTGGTCCCCGCACTGAACCATTTGCGGTCCTGTTGACTCAGGAGAAAGACCGGCATCCACCAAAGGTTGAAACCAAACCCCTCAGGCGCGGAAGCATGTTCGACGCCAACGAACCGCTCAAACCGTATCATGAAAGGAGAAATTCCGATGGCAAACGGCGACTTTAAACTCGATGGCTCCACGGCAATTGTTGAAGGCAATTGGCTCCACGTCAAATGCTGGGATCTCAAATTGGATGCTTCCGACCGCCGAAGCAGCAACTCCGGCGAACGGCGTGCAATGGTCCATGGCTTCAGCGACGAGCTGGTCATTAACTACGGCGATGATTACCCCGGCGGTGTCACCATTCGGGGTGAAATCCAGATCCCGGGAAAGATCAAGCAGGGGCATCTGCGTTGCGAATCCCACGACCTGCATCTGGATCATCCCGACCGCAGAACGTCCACCAGCGGTTCGCGCCGCGCCATGGTCCACGGATTTGATGATGAGCTGGCCTTGAACTATAATAAGGATTATCCCGGCGGGACCGTGGTGCATGGCAATCTGGATGTGAAGAAAAACGGCACTTTTAAACTGATCAACTCCAACAACGACACCATCGCCCAACTCGACCGGTGGGGCAATTTAACACTGGGCGGCGGCAACCAGGACGGCGATATCATGCTGAAAGACGGCAACGGCAATGAACTCATCCGCATTGACACCCAATACAACCGGCTCGATTTTAAGAACAGCGACGGCAGCGTCAAGGTCCGTATCAATAAGAACGATTTCACAGGATCTGCGTGGCCCACCCTTCCCGGCGAGAGCGCGCCGTCGCGTTTGGATCTGATAAAGGAAATCCGCAGCTTGAAAGAAGAGATCGTCACCCTGCGCTCCCAGGTGGATGAGCTGATGGCAGGCGGGTAACGGCCGGTGGACCGCAGCATGAGTTCAACCATTCACCCACAAATGAAAGGGAAGAACAATGCCGTTAAGCTTGAGAAGCATTGCCCAGAATTGTTATGGGAAGACGCCGCCATTATCCGCCCTCAATGATATCTTCGGTTACTTTATGCCGCCGGGTCAGGAGCTGTCCCTCAAACGGCAGCTGGAGCTGTCCACCGGCGAGGCCCTGAATGTAAATGTGATTCTGGTGGCGGATGAGAATTTCACCTGGACGGATCTGGAAGAAACCCATTCCGCCATCCAATTTGCACGCGATGTCTACGAACAGGTGGATATGGGCATCCGCAAAATCCGTTGGCAGGCCATCCATGCCGCCGACGCCGGCGGCTACGCCACCATCAACTCCAGCTCGGAGGCCCACGACCTGACCGACGACTGGAACGGACCCAATGGCGGCTACCTGGACGTCTTTATCGTACGGTCCATGACCCATGCCGATGGTGTTTCGGCCGTCGACGGTCCCTGCGACAAGGACGATAAGAATGAGATGACCGGCTCGGTGGTATCCCTCAATGGGTCGTACAGCAATTCCGGGAACACGTTCGCCCATGAAGTGGGGCACTACCTCGGGCTGTCGCATGTCGCCAGCAACACCAATTTTATCGGGGGCAACGGCGGCTCCAACTCCAATACCGGCATCACCAATTCCCAAGGCAACACCATGAAAAGCCACTGCTATGTCAAAGACACATGCTAAGGGGAGATTATCATGGCACAACAAAAGACCATCGCAGATGTCACCAGCTCAGCCTTGCTCATCGATATATTTGCTTCCAAACACCTGATCCCCGCAAGGACCATCAAGCGCATGAGCCCTTATCAACGCAAGCGGGTCAGGCAAATCGCATCGGGGGAGATCCCGGGTATGGGCCGCGGCGAAAGGATCAAAGCCTTGCGCCTGCTCTCCTCCCTCGGCAGTCATCACGATTGCAGCCGTCTGGGCAAAATTGTCAAAAGCAAAAAAGAAGACAATGATATCCGCGCAGCAGCAGCCATCTATCTCGGCAATTTCGCCTCCAAAACAGCAGAGCCCGAGCTCATCAAGCAGCTCAAAGCTGGTGACGACCTCATCATTGCCAAAGTCGCTAAATCACTCGGCAACATCGGTGGACCCACCGCTTTCAGGGCATTATCGCGCATCAAGACCAAGCCCGGGAGCTATCTGGAAAAGCAAGTCACCTTTGCCAGGGCCCTGATCGCCTACCGCCTGGACCTGGATGACGATCCCATGCCTTTTGTCAAGGGCATCAGCAGACGCCCGGACGCCAAAGACAAAACGCACACCCTGGCCATCAAGCGTGCTCAGGCCAGATCCATTCAAGCCGCCCTGAAGCAGCTCGACGGCGGTTTATACGGCATGGCGCCGGCAACCGGAGTCGGTTTTACGGTCAACGCCGGCAAAGCCAAATGGATGATGTTTGTCAACCAGCACTCGGAAAGATCAGGCATCAGCCATTCCATGCGCCATCGCAAACTGATCCTGGGGGTTATGGCGCGGTGGATAGAAGAGACCAGAACCTACGACGCCCAATACGCGGTCCTGACCAAACCCCTGGGCGGCAAAGGGGCCCAAATCATGGTGATCCGCTCGGACGGTACCGTCATGTACTCAGGCAAGGCAACCGCCAGCGGTGAAAGCCTTTCATTTGCCGTTACCGACACCAAAAGGCCCGGAACTTCAAAAACCAAAGTCAGCGGCGAATTCACCCAGAAAGGCATCGATATTCAGACCGGCATCACCCTGTAC
>JBNLAV010000084.1:0-1837 GCA_050302315.1 Desulfobacteraceae bacterium | reverse complement strand
GAACGGTTTTCAGAATGAGCGTGTAGACCGGGTTGCGGGCCACCCGGGCCAGGGTCATGTGCATCTTCTCGTCTACCCGTACAAATTCACTCCACTTTTCCACGCCGGACTCCCAGCAGCGTTTGGCCGCTTCCAGCAATTCGCGCAAAATCTTGATATCTTCCGGTTTGGCCCGCTGGGCGGCCAGTCCGGCAACCGTTCCTTCGACGCCTTCCCTGAACTCAGCCAGATGATGCAGCGAAACCTTCTGGCTGCGGATAAGCATGTCCAGAGAATCAGTCATCTGCTCGCTGCCGGGTCCTTTGGCGACGGCCCCACCACCGACCCCCAACCGGATCTCGATGAGTCCTTTTTGCTCCAGGACCCGCAAAGCTTCCCGAAGGGTGCCCCGGCTGGTGCCCAGCATTTCACCCAACTCCCGCTCGGCCGGTAGTTTTTCGCCCGGTTGGATGCGGCCATCCAGGATGGCGGCTTGAATCTGATCCACCACATCCTGGAAAATCCGATTTTGCTTGGCTTTTCGAAACAACGACGACATAAAGCCTCCCCGCCATTGGCACAGGGGGTTAATCATCCAACTATCGGGCGTTTCAGTTCGAATCCCTATCAAGGACGAGGAATCATAGTTTGACCCAGATAACTGCTCCCAAATGCCAATGGTTAAACCATTAATGAAATCAATACCCATCCGCCTCGCATGCAGTACTTCCTGCTCCTAGGCTTCGCCCAAATAAGCTTTACGGATGTCCGGATTATCTAACAGTTTTGCAGCCGAGTCTTCCATCACGATCTTGCCGGTTTCGAGTACATATCCGCGCTTGGCAATCTGCAGGGCAAGGTTGGCGTTCTGTTCCACAAGCAAAATAGTGGTGTTTTCCTTGGCATTGATGTCGCGAACAATATCAAAAATACGCTGCACGATCAGGGGGGCCAATCCGAGAGAGGGTTCATCCAGAAGCAGAAGTTTGGGACGGCTCATCAAGGCCCGGCCGATGGCCAGCATTTGCTGTTCGCCGCCTGAAAGGGTGCCGCCCATTTGCCGGCGCCGTTCTTCAAGCACGGGGAAGAGATCGAAAACGTGCTTCAGATCCGTTTGGATATGGGATGGGTCCTTGCGGAAAAAGGCCCCCAGTTCCAGGTTGTCCTCCACGCTGAGCCGCGGGAAAATACGGCGGCCTTCAGGGACCTGACACAATCCCAGTTGAGGCAGGGTGTCGGCCGGTTTGCCGTGGATGGGCTGGCCGTTATAATAAATCTGGCCCTTTTTAAGGGGCGTGATCCCGCAAATGGACATCAGCGCCGTGGATTTGCCGGCGCCATTGGCACCGATAATGGTGACGATCTCTCCGGGCAGGACCTTCAGCGAGATGCCTTTGAGCGCATCGATGTTCCCGTAACTGGTATGCACCTCTTTCAGTTCCAGAATGGGCGATGGTGAGGCCATGGCTATCCTTTTTCCTCCGACCGGGTGCCCATGCGCTTGGCCGGAATAATGCCTTCGGGCCTGAACAGCATCATCAGGACCATTGCGCCGCCAAGTGCCAGCATGCGGTACAGCTCGAATTCTCTGAAAATTTCAGGCAACACGATCAAAGCCAAAGCACCCAGGACAATACCCGGAATGGAGGCCATACCGCCCAGCACCACCATGGCCAGCACGGTGGCCGATTCTATGAAGGTAAAGCTCTCCGGACTGACGAAGCGCATACGGGCGGAGAAAAAAGCGCCCGCCAGCCCGCCGAACAAGGCCCCCATACCGTAAGCCAGCAACTTGAGTCGGAAGGTATTGACGCCCATGAGTTCCGCGGCGGTCTCGTCTTCGCGAATGGCTTCCCAG
>JBNLAV010000083.1:0-1940 GCA_050302315.1 Desulfobacteraceae bacterium | reverse complement strand
TTGCTGGCCTTTCTCAACGACGTGCCCATCATGACCATAGCCTACGACCGCACCGGACTCGAGCCCGGTCCGGTGCGTTGGGATATGCGCCGCATCATCGCCGTGTCGACGGTCATGGGGCTGACCGGCGTGGCCGGCAGCTTCCTGATGCTCTATATCGCCCTTGACCTGCTGCACCTGAGCATCTCCCAGGTCCAGACCTATATCTTTCTCAAGATGGCCGTTGCCGGTCACCTGACCCTGTTCGTGGCCCGCAGCAAGACGTTCTTTCTTAAGAAACCCCACCCGGCCCCGGTAATGATCTGGTCGGCCCTGGCCACCAAACTCATCGGCACCTTGCTGGCGGCCTATGGTTTTGGATTGATCACCCCCATCAGCTGGCTGGAAATCACGCTGATCTGGAGCTACGCCATCGTCTGGGCTTTTTTGACCGACTGGGCCAAAACACTGGTCTACCGGCACTTCAACCTGGGCGCCAAACACCACGAGCGCTTCCTGAAAACGGTCCACCACCCCCTTGTGCCGCACTCTTCCCACGGCGGTGCCCATTAGTCGCCGTTGCCCGTGGTCCGTTCGTCCTTGATCGGGTTCAGCGTCACTATCGTTTGAGGAGCATTGGAATCCTTATGGAAACCGACAAAAAGCTCAAATACCTCATCGGTGCGTATCTTGCAGTTCTGGTTATTCTGCTGCTGTCGGTGATCGCGATGCCGTTGGTGATCCGGCACGGGTTGGCCGTGACCCGCAAATTGATCATCGAAGAAGAAACCCTGGAAACCATCCTGATCGTCCTCCTGTTCAGCGCTTCCTTTTTTATCCTGAGGGGCTTCAAACGCACCCTCATAGCGTTCGAGCAGGCCGCGGCCCGCGCCGGCAAGGACAAATCCAAGCTGATATCGCGACTGGCGGAAGCATTCAACTATATCGGAACCGTTAACGTTGAGTTCAAAGAGATCCAATCCATTCTCTGCGGAACGGACCGCTACCCCCGGACAAAAAAAGAATTCAGGCAGCGCATCGATGAATTGGCGGCCAAAGTCATGGCCGTCACCGGAACGCCATGGGTCGTCCTGCGCATTGTCAACCGGTGCAGCGGCCGCACGATCAAGGAGTTTGCCGCCGAGCACCGCGACGGACTTCTTCCGTCGTCCACCATGGGCAACCGGGCGATCCTGGAAGGCCGTCTTGTGGAAGGACTGCGAACCATCGGCCTGCGTCAGAAAAATCCGGATCTGCTGACTGTTTGCATTATGCCCTCAGTTGAACTTTCCGAAGAACAAATCGTTCTGATCGAAGCCGCCACCAGCCAGGCCGAAATGCTTTACATGCTCTACCGCGCAGGCTGTATGCATCAACCCTGAAAAGGGAAGAAACCATTGGGAGCCAACGATGAAAAACAGATCCATCGAATCGGTTTTTTTATGGCAGATATCGATTCTGTTCACCTTCCTGGCATTGACTTTTACCAACGAGGTCCTGGATCTGCCCCACCTTGTGTTTGGCGATCAAGCCACCACCTGGGGGCAGAGGAGCGGAGAAATCTCCATCGAGGTGGTCATATTCATTGCCGTCATCGCCCTGGAGATATACCTTTTCAAGAAGTTAATCCGAAGAATCAAGATCCTGGAGGGTTTTTTACCGATCTGCGCCGGCTGCAAAAAGATCCGGACCCAGGATCAGTGGCAGCAGATCGAAAACTATATCAGCGAGAATTCTCTGGTCCAGTTCTCCCATTCACTTTGCCCCGATTGTCAGAAAAAACTGTATCCCGATTTGTTCCCGGATCTTTGAGCTCCAATGTCAATGTCACCAAATTATGGGTCCGGTGTTAAAAGTTCCTTGTGGGAGCAGCGAGACGCCGCGATTTTAAAGCAGGTAGCTGGGATTATCGCGGCGGGAGGCCGCTGCCACGACGGCACACTTGGCGCCTTGACTCTGAT
>JBNLAV010000082.1:0-3670 GCA_050302315.1 Desulfobacteraceae bacterium | reverse complement strand
CAGGCGTAATATTACAAGCCATCTCAAAAAAGGGATTTTGGCCCCATATCTTTGTTGGAGGCAAAATTTAAATCCTCGGAATACTTTAGTATGCCTCCGGTTTAAATTTCGCCTCCGCCGCGATCTGGAACCAAAATCCCTTTTTTGAGATGACTTGTAATGTATTGCCGCCGAAGCAATCGAGTGGGATCGAGACGGTCAGTACAATCATTCTTTTATATAAAGCATTGCGGTTGGTGGTCATTTGTTCTTCTGCGGAACATGCCTTTTGACCGCACACGATTGATGAAAAGTACATGCCGCGCAATTTCGCGGGTGACTGCGACACCCTGCGGCGTATGCATGGGCGCCGGCAGCCCGGGCGCCTGCCAGTTTGTAAGCCGATAGCGCCTGGTTGCGGGGGTGGCTTTTTGAACCGTGAATTCCCGTCTGCCCGGCCCAGTACGCCCGCTTCAACCCATGGATTGCGGCAATTTCGACACAGCGGCCCATCAACTCGGCGGTGGCGCCGGCGCGGTGTTCAAGGACGTAGTTGGGCCGGAAGGCCAAAAAACACACCGGCAATTGCACGTCGATATCGGCAATAAAACGGCAAAGCGGCTCGATCTCCTCCACATTGATTTCGGGGATCACCAGGATGCGATACTCCCATAGTTTTTCTTTGGCATGGTTGCCCACGAATGCGGCATTGCGCAGTACCGGTGCGGATGAGGCGCCGGTCAGGGCCAGGTGCACTTCGTCGTTGAACGCTTTTATGTCAAAGGTTATGGATGTCGTAAATTCCAGCACCTTTGACAGGCTTTGGCGCGTCAGATAGCCATTGGTGTCGAAATTGACTTTGATATCCGCAGAGAGCCTGCGCGCTTCGGCGACCACCTTTTCCACGTATGGCAGGTGAATGGTCGGCTCGCCACCTGAGAAGAAAATGCGATCTGCGCCCATCAGTTTGGCCATAGGCGATTCCAGCCGGGCAACGCATTCTCTGGCCAACTCTCGGGGGGGCACGAATCGTCCGGGCGGATACCCGTTGTCGGGCAGTTGGGCGATGGACCAGTTCTGGCAGTTCAGGCATTTATAATTGCAGCCGGCCATAAAGACGGTGTAGCTCTCCGGCGGGGCCGGGTGCAGGGTGGCCGAAGCCACAGCCGGCAGCGTCATGCGGCAAATCCCGGTTTGCCCCGCCAGGCGATCTACTCCGCAGCGATGTTCGCACAAAGTGCAGTGGGTCAGGGGGTGCAGGTAGTCTTCCGGATTCATCGGTCCTCCAGGGGCACGTTGCGGGTCAGCAAATCAAGATCTTCCGTTGTCCGAACAAACACGCCAAGGTTTCCCAAACGCACGTTTCGCAGACCGGCGGCCTTGGCGTCGTGATAGGCCGCGATCATTTCAGACGCACTGGGTTCGCGATACGTGAGCATGCGGTGCTCCGGGAAGAAGGCCAGGATGGTAAACGGTATGGAGCGATCAACAGCCGCTAAATGGCGGGCGATTTGCTTCAACTGGTCGGCCTCTACAACTTGAGGGATGTAAAGGGAAAGCACCTCCAGCACAAAACCTCGTCCGAGGATCTCTGCGGGCAGCCCGAGAATCCGGGCATTGGTACAGCCGGTCAACCAGCGGTGGGTTTGATCATTCCATGCTTTGATATCTAACCAGAAAGCATCCACGCCGCAGCGCCGCAGGATATCCAGGTTGTCCGCAGTGAGGCCATAGCCGTTGGTTTCGATAAGCGTCCACAATTGGGTGTGGGCTTTGATCTGTTCTGCGCATTGGGCATAGAAATCAGGACAGCAGGTGAGATCCCCGCCGGTGAACGCCACGATGTTGCGGGCCGGCCCAAACCCCTGGGGACTGAAGCAGATCTGTTCCGGGGTCAGTTTGCCGGGACAGTCGTCGGATGGACGTCCGTGTTTGATGCAGGCACCGCAGCAGCGGCAACTCTCCTGAGCATGCCAGGCGGTCGCACGTTCCCGCGGTTCCACCAGTGTGACCTGCCGTTCGTACGCCTTAGCAGCAAGCAAAATATCCTGCGGGCGGTACCAACGCCCCTGTTTGACTTTAGTAAATGACCAGGAGTGGCACTTTCGGCAGGCCAGATTGCATCCCGACTGATAGATGGAGAGATAGTTTTCGGGGCGCGATAGATGGATGGAGCGGACCAAGCGGAGCAGGCCCTTGGGATCCTCATTTAAGGTGGCCCGGCAGGCCGGAGCGTGGTGATCCCCCACCCGCACCGCGCAGCTGCCCGGCGTCAAGCCTTGGTCTTTTAATCGGCACTGACGGGGTTCCATGATCATCCGCCGTAACGGTGTTGATTGGGTTAACCATAAACGGCATCAAAGCCATATCCATGGTCCGGATTTGCATCGTCTCAATTGGGTCGTCTTGTGGGGTCGGACCATCCGGTCGAGCGTCTTGCACGCATATTAGAATTACAATCAAAGGATTGTGGCCATATGCCAATAACCTTAGCAGGTCTATCCGGTGTTGTAAAAACATAAAGCAGCTTCGGCTTAATCGTAGCAACCGGTAACCTTTTATATTGAAATTGAGCTCAAATGTGCTTTAATGTATTATATTAGACGCTTTTACAGCCTTCTTTTCTGTTGACCGAAGCTCGCATCACCGCTGAGTGCCAATCCTGATGACGTTGCTGACAGTCCACGCGTGAGATTCCCATTATTAGCTACTTCGTCGGCGTTGATCCTGACAGGTGTCCATCCATTATTCACCAAAAGAGGACCCAATGAAAAGCAAGCGAACCGACATGTGGTGGGGCAGAGTAATTGTCGCGATGGTTGCGGTTTGGCTGGCATCGATAACGAGTTATGCCGCCGAACCGATCAGGCTGGGGGTTGCCGGCGTCCACAGCGGTGTACTGGCGTCCTACGGCATTTCCGGATTACGGGGAGTGAAATTGGCGCTTGAGCGCATCCGGGCTCAAGGCGGTATCCTGGGCCGGCCGATCAGGATCATGGTCGAGGATGATTTGTGCAAGCCCAAGGAGGCCGGCTTAGTCGCTTCCAAACTGGTCGCCGGCGGTGTGCATGCGGTGATCGGACACATCTGCAGCGGGGCCACGATCGCCGCTCTGGAAATCTACCGGGAAGCCAATGTCATCGTCATCTCACCCTCGGCCACCAATCCCGCCCTGACCCAAAGCGGTTACTACCCCAATTTTTATCGCACCATTGCACCCGATGACAGGCAGGCCCGGGCGCAGGTTGATTTTACCCTCGGGGTACTGAATCGCCGCAAAATCGCCGTAGTGCACGACAAAGGGGTGTACGGCAAAGGTCTGGCCGAATATGTGAAGACGTTTGTCGAAAAATCCGGCCAAGGCGCTGTCGTGCTGTATGAAGGCATTCCGCCCACAACGGTCGACTATTCCCTGCTCATCCAAAAAATCATACGTTCCCAGGCCGATGCGATCATATTCGGCGGTTATCATCCGGCCGCGGTCAAGGTGCTCACCGAGATGCGCAAAAAGAAAATGGAGGTTGTATTCGTTGGAGGCGACGGCATCAAGGACGATACATTCATCGCCACCGCAGGGTCTTGCGCCGAAGGTGTGTATGCCACGGCACCCACGGATACGTCCAGCCTCCCCATGGCCGTCCAAGCGGCTCAGGCCCATCAACGCCTGTACGGGGAGAGCCCCGGCGCCTTC
>JBNLAV010000081.1:0-33066 GCA_050302315.1 Desulfobacteraceae bacterium | reverse complement strand
TCTGGGATCAGTCGGGCCAAAACATAGATGCCTTTGTCCAATCAGTCGGTACTGCACAATGCATCACAGGCGTAGCCGGTGCTTTACGTGAAAGAAACAATAGAATTCATATAGTGGCTGTCGAACCCGGTGAATCCCCGGTTCTTACAGGAGGGGCGCCAGGCCCCCATAAAATCGAAGGCGTGGGGCCAGGATTCATTCCGCCAATCTGGACTGATCATCTGGCTGATGAGATCATACGGATATCAACAAGTGAAGCGAAGGACATGGCTCGACGCCTGGCAGGGGAAGAGGCGCTATTTGCAGGCACATCAACCGGAGCCAACGTTTTGGCAGCCATTCAGGTTGCGGCCCGTCTGGGGACCGGTCATACCGTTGTTACGGTTGCCTGTGATTCAGGTCTTAAGTATTTGTCGACTGATTTATACACTTCTGCCTAAGAATAGATTGAAGCGACCTATCAATCTGCTTGTGGCGGGCGCCGGGAGCAACGCACCGATTTTAAGGGAACATTTAACGCCGGCGCCGCACAGCCGGAACGTCGGACTCTACTGGACACTAAATTGCAATGCTAATGAAACAGAAATTTAAAAAACAATTTACCAAAAGGGTTTTTACACGATTTCATATGATTCTGATCCTTTTAGGGACAATCTTATCGGGAGTAATATTTTCAAAAACCCTATTGGTTTTAGGGCTCGACCATATAATCGCTCGTTTCAGCATAGTATTAATCTTCGCTTATGTTAGTTTTTTCATATTGATGAAGTTATGGCTGCACTATTTGACAGAATCATATAGAAGATCAAAAATAGCCGAAAATTTGATTGATACAGCCGATGCTACCACAAGTATCCCAGATCTTTCATCAACCAGCAGTGTCCCAAATATGTCGGGTCATGGTGGTGAGTTTGGCGGTGGGGGAGCATCGGGAGCATGGACAGAGGCAGGTAGCGTAACCGAAACAGCATCGACAGTAGGCGAAACAGCTACGGAAGCAGCTGGTGAGGCTGTATCAGGGCTTGCAGATGAGGGTGGTATAATACTTATCCCATTAGTCATTCTGCTTATCGTTCTTTTTGGAGGAGGTATATATCTTATTTACGAAGCACCCGTAATTTTTTCAGAGGCAGCATTTGAACTTGTTTTGGCAACAACCCTCATAAAAAAAGCAAAATCAATTGATAACCCCAATTGGATGGGCAGTGTTTGTCGAGCAACATGGCCAGCTTTTGCTTTGACCTTGGCAATTACTGTTATAGCGGGATGGGCATTGATGGCCTATTGCCCACAAGCGATAAAAATTACAGATGCTTTTCGGTATTGCATTTAAAATTTTGGTACAGCCTGGCGCTGGCATGGACGGCGTGGACCATGCCGCCAGACAGCTCTTCGTTTTGGATTGAAGGAGAATTATGAATTGTTTTAATCACACTGATAAATCTGCAATTGGTTCATGTAAATTTTGTTCTAAAGGATTGTGCCGCGATTGCGCCACCGATCTTGGACATGGATTAGCTTGTAAAAATAAGCATGAATCCCAAGTAGAAAATATAAACATGCTCGTATCCAAGAACACACAAGTATATGCCTCAGCGCCAAAAAATGCATTAATCGCACCAATATTTTACCTCTTTATGGGTTTGGTTTTCGCAGGTTTTGGATATTTCTCAAAAGGAGGAATGACCGATTTACCTTTTGTGCTTGGCTTAGGCTTTATTGTATTCGGTGCCGTCGTATTCATTAGAAATAAAAAATTATATGGGAAAAGTGCATAACCTCTATATGGCTTTCGGTTGTCAGGACAATAAACCGCCCCCTATATCGGAATACAACAAATCATACCATTTTCCGCCTTAAACTCGGTCCGCTATCCGCGACCATCCCTTTACGGAGCTATAGCCCAATACCAGGTTGAGGCAATTGGACATGTTGATATGTTTGTTGGCGCTCAGAGAGCCGGACCATCAGCGGTCCAAGGCTTTGAACATAAGCTTTACGCAGCTTGGAATTTCGTCCATAATCATTAAATCTCATCGGGCTGCCTGCTTGGTAATGATAATTTATTACGGGAACAAGCCTCATAGACAGGCGATGAAAAGGTTGTATGGGATACCGAATACGAGACTTCTCATTTCTGGCGATACACAGTCGGTATTGTTTGATCTGGTGGACAATTATTGACGGGCATGAGGAACCGAGCATTAATTTAATATTGCAGGCTATTGATACATTTATCGCATTGTCGAACTTCTTATCCGGTTTTACCGACAAGTATCCCTCTGTTAATTTCTATTTTGCTGACAGAGCATATGAAGGCCATGTGTATTATTTTTTGATAAGGCTATAGCAGAAATAGAACCGAACATCGGTTTCAGAATGCGGCCGGCTGTCTCGCCACTGAAGCCGAACTCACTTTCAGGCAGGTGCAAATGTCAATCATTGCGGATGGGATGGTGTTGTTGGTCGCCTTGCTTCATGGATACTTTCTTATTCTGGAAGTGTTCCTCTGGGATAAACCGGTTGGGCTTAAGACCTTTGGCCACTCTGCAGAGCAGGCGGCGGCCACAAAAGTATTGGCGTCTAACCAGGGGCTTTATAACGGATTCATCGCTGTCGGCCTCATGTTGGGTGTTGTTCAAGGGACGGCAGGGTACGGCTTCAAGGTGTATTTCCTGGCCTGCGTTATAGCGGCCGGCATCTACGGGGCGATCACCGCAAGTCGTAAAATTCTGTTTGTGCAGGCGGTTCCCGGTATGATTGGTCTGCTTTTGGTGCTTATCTCAAGTTAGGGCGTTTAAGGGAGGGCGAGGGTCTTGCCCCCTGCCGCCGGGTGTTGCCGGGTCAGGATATCCAGATCGAATGATAGACAAGGTGGTTTCATGAGAGCAGCCGTTTATAGCGAGTTCGCAAAACCGTTATCGATCCGGAATCTGCCCGATCCGATGCCGTCCAACAGCGGCGCAGTCCTTCGAGTGAAGGCCACCGGAATTTGCAGGAGTGATTGGCATGGATGGATGGGGCATGATCCCGACATTCGCTTGCCGCACGTTCCCGGTCACGAAATTGCCGGTGTGATCGAAGCGACAGGCGAGAAAGTCGTCCGATGGAAGGTCGGCGACCGGGTGACGCTTCCCTTTGTTTGCGGTTGTGGAAACTGCCCTCAATGCGCTTCGGGAAACCATCAGGTCTGCGATAGACAATTCCAGCCCGGGTTCACGCATTGGGGTTCATTTGCCGAATTTGTTGCCGTTGATTACGCAGACGTGAACTTGGTGCGCTTGCCTGATGAAATCGACGATGTTACGGCGGCAAGTCTGGGTTGTCGTTTCGTGACCTCTTTCAGGGCGATAGTCGATCAGGGAAAAGTTTCTGCCGGGCAATGGGTTTCGGTTCACGGGTGTGGCGGAGTCGGTTTGTCCGCAATCATGATTGCCAACAGTTTGGGCGCCAACGTGGTGGCAATCGATATCAGGGATGAAAAACTCGATTACGCCAGGTCAATTGGAGCCGTGGCGACCGTGAATGCCCATAGATCGGAAACGGTTGTCGATGATATACTGGACCTCACCGATGGCGGCGCTCATGTCTCTGTCGATGCGCTCGGCAGCCAGGTCACCTGTTTTAACTCGATTTCGAACCTGAGGAAGCGCGGTAAGCACATTCAGGTCGGCTTGATGTTGGCGGATCACAAACATCCGGCTGTCCCAATGGACAAGGTCATTGCCAATGAGCTTGAAATCATCGGCAGCCATGGCATGCAGGCCCACAAATACCCAGAATTACTGGCGATGATTCAGGCGGGCAAAATATCTCCGGAAAAACTCATCGGCAAGACCATAAGTCTCGATGAATCCTTAGAGGAACTTACCAGCATGAACAGTTTCAGCGGAACCGGCATAACGGTTATTGACCGATTTTAAAAGGCGGTCTGGGACCATCAGCCTTGTTCATCTTTTAGAATAGGAAGCAGGGCGGGCTTTGGCTGACAAGCGCATGCTGTCGGACCAACCCACTGGGCAGACCCGTGGTTTGGCCACCGATGCGTGGGGTTGGATTTGGAAACGGACGAAGCATATCACATAGAAAGCACCTCTCAATGATGAAGGTCATCGGTCTTGGCGCGGCGATGGTATTGGCGCTCCCGATCGCTTTTTTAACAACGATCTTCATTCATCCGTTCTGGAGATGGTTTGAGAGCGTATCCGGTATCGAATCATTTGGGCATTCGGGACCTGCTGAGTGGTGTTACTGGTTTGACTATATCGCAATTCTCGCCATAGGCGTGACCTGTATTCATTTGTATCGAAAACGGAAACGTCGTTAATACCAAGAGCAAGGCCGGTGTTGATGCACCTGAACATTCAACCTGTTACGATGGACCGCTGGACTGATTTCGAACGGCTCTTTGAAAGCCGGGGTGGTCCACATTATTGCTGGTGTATGGCCTGGCGGGTTAACGAAAACAAAAAAACCATCCCCGGGAAAAGCGGCAAAAAGGCATCGATGCACAACCGTGTGAAAAAGGGCATCCCGGTCGGATTGCTTGCGTACGTTGAAAACACGCCTATCGGCTGGTGCTCTATCGCCCCTCGGGAAACCTATAAAAAATTGGGCGGCGACAAAATAAAAGATGGTATGTGGTCGCTGGTCTGTTTCTTTATTAAACGACAATTCAGGAACAAGGGGTTAACGTCGCGGCTAATTGATGCCGCCATAGGGTATGCCAAAGACAATGGGGCAAAATATATCGAGGCATACCCCGTGGCACCGGAATCACCGAGCTACAGGTTCATGGGCTTTGTAGCGACCTTTGAAAAGGCAGGATTCCAGTTTGTTCAATCAGCCGGCACACGAAGGAATGTCATGCTACGGGCGCTTAAATGAACCGTAACACTATTTGCTTCATCCCAGAACGCCCAATCACAGCGTGCGCTTGATGAGTTGTTTTAAAACCGGTTACGTTGCACATGATGACAGCTGCAACAATCGAAGCACTGTCATGAATTTGTATTTCCGGTCCATGGCCGAAAATCCAAGCCGCCAGATCGGCGAGCGGCCGTTGACTCTCAGGGCCGGCGACCGGCTCTCGGGTGCTGCATAGAAAGGATTAGAATGAATAACTGCCTGCTATTGATTGATATCCAAAACGACTACTTTCCAAAAGGCAATATGGTTCTCGACGGTATGATCGAGGCGGCCGACAATTCAAAATTGCTTTTGGAAGCATTTCGGCATTCAAATACTCCCATCATCCACATCCAACACGTTTCAATACGCCCGGGTTCTACATTCTTCCTGCCGGACAGTTCGGGTGTTGAAATAAATGCGCTTGTCGCCCCCCGGGAAAATGAAACAGTGGTTCGTAAAAACTATCCCAACAGCTTTCGCGAAACCAGTTTATTGGCCATTCTCAAAGATCCTGGCATCGACACCGTCACCATTTGCGGCGCCATGAGCCACATGTGCATCGATGCGACCACGAGAGCTGCGTTTGACCATGGCTTTAAATGTGTTGTCGCAGAAGATGCGTGTGCAACAAAAGACCTCGCATTTAAAGGAAAAACAATAAAAGCAGATGACGTGCACGCGTCATTTATGGCCGCGCTATCTGCCCCATATGCGCATGTGGCAACAACTCAGGACATTTTATATTCGGGTACTGTTTTAAAAGCGCCTGAGCGATAATGAAAATGCTGAACACCAACAAGCGAGGTGTGCGTGAAAAATCGGATTGATCATGATCAACCATTTAACGCCGATCAAGAAGCTTCACGTACTGCCGTGCGGACCAATTTCTGCCGCGCCATGGCCGGATAGAAGAAACATCCTTAACTTGTAGGGCCTGACAGGACGGCGGACGGCCGAAGTATTCATGCGGATATTCGCAAAAGCAGATCTGTGTGATGATCACGGCCATCGCTTTTGCAGAATGTACCGTTGTGCATGCAATGTCCGCGCTGGAATTGTAGCTTGAACAGGAAGAATAGAGATGGAAGGCTTTCCAGATTTCATGAAGGCGCCTTATCGTTCGACCACCTCAGCGCGACATTCCTATGGCCTTCAAGGCTGGTCCACCGACGGCGGCGGATAAGAACGGATGGCTCTCTTTCATCTTTCCGAGATGAAGGTATGTTCCTATCTTGGTGATACGGTCCGCCTCCAACTCGCCTATAATCAGGGAGCCTTTCTCAGCTTGGGCCGATCGCTTCCTGAGGGACTGAGGTATTGGCTATTTACAGTTGGCATCTGTTGTCTGCTGATCGGCGCGTTAGCTTTTGCTTTGTCAGCGAAATCCGGCACCTTTGCCGTGGTTCTGGCCGTCTCGCTGCTTGTCGCCGGTGGTGTTGGCAATTTAATGGATCGCCTTATGCACGATGGTTCGGTAGTGGTTTTTCTGAATGTCGGCCTCGGGCCTCTACGCACGGGTATTTTTAATATTGCAGACGTGGCGATTATGGGCGGCGCCATTCTTCTGGCCTTTTCGACGCGTGGCAAACGAAGGGCTCCTCACTGACGATCCACCAAGGTCGTCCGTTAGAGGAAGTTTATTCAGTTTGACACCTCTACGAACTTATGGAATGGAAATCGGGACCACTTTCGGGAATATGCAAATGAAATTTGTTCTTGCACTTATTGTCACGGCACTTTTTCTGACCGGTTGTCCCGCTGCGCAGCAAAATTCACGCAGGCCCGTCCAGGGCGGTCTGCTTTTCGACCAGGCAGGGATTGTCGAACAGGCGGATGAGTTGCACGGGTTATTGGAACACTACCGCGATCAGTTCGGAGTGGAATTGGTGGTCGCCACCGTGGGGTCCACTTCCGGAATGGAGATCAATGCCTATGCACAGAAGCTGTTCAGCCAATGGCGTATCGGCGAAAACCACGACGGAAAGGGCATTCTTCTGCTGGTCGCCAACGATACCGGTGAGGGCCGCCTGGAGATATCCTATGAACTGGAGCATGTGCTGACTGACTTGATGTGCGGTCGCATCATCCGCCACCAGATTCGTCCCTTTTGGGAAATGGACATGATCTATGTCGGCATGATGGACGCCGTATTCCTGCTGAGCGAGCGCTGCCGTTTGCTTACCCTGGATCGATCAACGGCTTCGGAAAAAGCGCATCTGGAGGACGAATTTCTATCCGGCGGGGGCGGTGCGTCGCTGCCGGTGCAATTCGGCCTGGGATACGAAACCAAGGTCCGTCTGCCGGCTGGTGAACGCGTACAATTCGGTCCGGGTCGGACCCCTCTCGAAACCGTCGAAAAATTCCGCTTGGCCATGAGCTCCGGTATCAATGACAACTCATTGGAGATGTATACGCCGCAGACCCAGGTCTTTTTCGCCATGGAGCCCACCTTGACCAGGGAGTACCGAACTTACGCGGACATTATCTCCGCTTGCGGACCGCTCGAAGTCAATGACGAAGGCACCCGCGCTGTCGTTCAAATGCAGGAAAATTGCCGGGACCGCTTTCCCATCTTTTGCCTGAAGGGCCGGGAAGGTTGGCGGCTCGACTGGGTGACGTTTTTTCACTCCCATGGCCGCAGGCTGAAAGGGGGCTGGACGCTGCACCGCATCCCTACCGGGTATGAACACCTGATCCCCGGCACCCGAAAAGTGGCCAAGTGGTGCAGCCGGCTGCCGGTAAAAGTTGATCGGAGGGTTGATTTCCGCCTTCAGATCCAGGAGGCGGAGCGGCTGCTTGAAATGAACCCGGGCTCGCCTGAGCACCATCTGCAATTGGCCGATCTCTATCTGTCCTGCTGGCGTTGGCCGGATGCGCTGCGACTTTATTCCAGAGCGGTGGCCATGGCGCCCGATGATCCCCGCTGCCTGGCCGCATTGGCTGAGGCCAAATACTACCTCTATCTGATGAAGAGCGCCCGAAGGAACTATCAAAAGTTGGCGTCCTTCCCCCAATGGCGGCAGAAGAGTGTCAGGCGCCTTGAACAGATCGAAAATTGGCTCGGGGATGGATGAAAGCACTCCGTGGAATGACAGGGCGGCCATACGGTTTGAGGTACTGAAAAGTATAAATGAAGAATGCAGGATTATCGGTCCGCATCCTGAAAAGCGACCGTAATCCAACTATAATCTCAGCGCTGCATCAGCTTGCAGGCGCCAGCCACCATATTGAGGAGGAGGCATCGATTTGGATTCCCTGAAGTTCGAACCAAAACGCATCACGTATCGCTATCGACAGACCATCAACGCCGACCCGCAGGCCGTATTCCCGCTCTTGTGCCCGGTACGGGAGGCGGAGTGGCTCGACGGCTGGAGGTACCGGATGATTTACTCCGATTCCGGATTGATCGAAACGGGAGCGGTGTTCAGTACGCCTTCAGACACCGAAGCAGATACGGTCTGGGTGGTCACCCTGCACGATGCAGAGCAAAAGGTTTTACAATTTGCGCGATTTACACCCGGCTCCAGGACCTGCGTATTGGATATCGCGGTGAAGGCAAAGGACAAGCGCTGCTCGCATGTCGATATCACCTACACGTTTACGGGTATTTCCACTTCAGGAAATGAGTTTATAGAAGACTTTACCGAAGCTGCGTTTCTCGACGCCGTCACCTTCTGGGAAAAGTCGATGAACCACTTTCTCGAGACCGGTGAGCGGCTGCGGAGGGATTAGCGGTCGCCAGGCACCATCCGGCGCAGAGCACTGTGGGCGGATCGGATGGTATCAGTGCAACAGGTCCTGAATTCGGTATTCATCACAAACTAGTAAAGATCGTACTTGACGACTCTGCCGTCCAGGCCGGCATTGCGCATCGGTTTTTTCCAGGTCGGCTTCAGGCCGATCTTCTTGATCATCTCCCGGTTGCCGAAATAGATGTAGGCTTGGGACCCTTTGCAGCGTTGCTTTAGAAAATCTCCCAATCCTTTGTAAAATGCACCGATATCCTGGTCATGGTTCAACCGTACCCCATACGGCGGGTTGCACAAAATGACATGGTTTTCCAACTGGTCAATGGCAGCAAAATCCCTGCGCAGGATGCGCACGGCCTGCCCTCCGGGCAGAAGGTTGCAGTTGGTCTGGGCGGCCTTGACCGCCCGATGGGCAATGTCGCTGCCTGAAACCAGGCCCTTTTCCACAGGCCGCAATGCGGCGTCGGCCACGCTTTTGACCTTTTGCCACACGGCGGAATCAAAATCCGGCAAGTGCTCGAAGCCGAATCCGATTTTGAAATAGCCGGCCGGAATTCGGCCGGCGGACATCAGCGCCTCGCACAGCAAGGTGCCGGACCCGCACATGGGATCATACAGCGGCCGCTCCCCCCGCCATCCGGAAACGGCCACCATGGCGGCCGCCAGGGTCTCTTTCATCGGGGCCGTGACCGTCTCTTTGCGGTAGCCGCGCTTGTGCAGGGAGCCGCCCGATGTGTCCAGGCTGATCACGGCGCGCTTTTTGTTGACCAGCAGGTGAATCCAGACATCCGGTTCGCTTTTGTCCACGTTTGGCCGTCTGTCGCTGCGTTCCCGGAACTGATCCACGATGGCATCCTTGACGCACAGGGCGGCAAATTTGGAGTGGCGCAATTTTTCATTGCCGGAGACATTTGAAAAGACGCCGAAGGTCTGGTCCAATGTAAAGAAACGGCGCCAGTCGATGGACCTGGCGGCCTGGTAAAGCGCACTGCGGTCCTCGCATTTGAAGGCGGCCAAAGGGGCCAGAACCCTCGAGACCAACCGGGACTGGTAGTTAACGCGGTAGAGGGCGGCCGGATCGGCCTTAAAATACAGACCCCGATACGCCGACTTGATCTGTTCAGCGCCCAGGGTTTCCAGCTCTTTGCGGGCCAGGGCCTCAAAACCGTCGGCAATCTGGGCAAAGTAGGTTCGGTCTTTCTGGTAGGGGTACATTCTGCGCCTGATCGGGTTTTGGGTTCGATGATCGATTTCCAGCGATTGTATGGAATTGGCGCATAAAGTCAATGAAGATCAGGTGGGGGCATGGCGGCGTCCATGCCCCGCTCAATAATATGGAACGGTCAAAAGGCTAATGCGGATAGGTGCCCAGATCAAAAAGTTCATATTCGGTCTCTCCATCCAGATAGGCTTCAAATTCCTTTTCCTTGGCCTCGCGGACCGGGCTGTTTTTCCAGGTAGCCCAGTATTTCTTGGCCCGCCAGGTCGAGGCGATGACCACACGGAACGGATCTTCATGATCCCACATGGTTTCCGATGAGATGTATCCCGGCTGGTCCATGGCGCCGTAGCGCACCAGCTTGATCATCTTTTCAATCTCTTTGAAATAGCCCTCCTTGAACCGTCGTTTGATGAGTACTTTGACTGCCATAATGACCTCCTTTTGTGAAATGGTGAATAAAAAAGGCCTGGTGTCGTGTCGTCGCCGCAGGGCAGGGCTTGGGGAGTATACCGCAAATGTTCACCGGGGGTGGATTCAGCCCAGGTTGAGATGGTGTGCTGAAACGCTTACGCTATGGTTCAGTCTACCACCCGGCGGTACGGAACACAAGGTTTCAACGGGCTATTGCCTTTCATGCGGCATTGGTGATACCCTTGGCCGAACTCAAGCCTGCGCGAACCATTTGGCATCATCAACCCGAAGCACCGTTCGCCGCTTCAACGTCAATCTTGGCGGATTCATTCGGTCAATAAAGATTCAGGAGCCCCACTTATGCGATATGTTATGGCGTTTACCTTATCAATCCTCTGCATGGCGGCCATGGTGTCATGCGCCACGACGGCCGCTGATCATGCGGAGACTTCCGACCAACCCCGGATCGTTGCAAAGGTGAACGGCGAAATCATCAAACACGGGGAGTATAAACAGGAGCTCGACACCACCTACATGCGCTTTCATAAGACCGGTCAGATTATCGACGGGACCATGTATGAGCAGCTCAAGGAGGAGGTCAGGGAATCTTTGATCAACCTGATCGTTCTGGACGCCTACAGCCGGGAGATGGGTGTGAAGGTGGATGAGGGCGCGGTGGAGAAGCATTATCAGCAGGCCGTGTCTCAATATCCCTCCAAACGCGACTACCGCAACTCTCTCAGGGAAGCTGGATTGACCGAGGCGGATATCCGCACGCGCCTGAGACGCGCGCTGGCGGCCCAGGCGGTGGTAAAGGACCATGTTGCTCCGAAAATCGTCGTGTCCGACGAAGAGGTCGAGGCCTACTATAAGGAAAACGCCTTTGAATTCGAACACGACGTCCTGGTCCATGCTGCTCACATCCTGATCAAAGTGCCTCCCTTTGCCGGAAATGATTTCAGAGAAAAGGCCAGAGAACGCATCCTGGCCATAAAGGCGAAAATCGAGGCGGGCGAAGATTTCGCCCGGTTGGCCAAGACCTACTCCGAAGACCCCAGCAAGGTCAACGGCGGCGACCTGGGCTACTTCGGCGCCGCTCAGATGGCGCCGCGTTTCGAAACGGCGGCCTTTTCCCTGAAACCGGGCGAGGTCAGCGATGTGGTGACCACCCAATTCGGATTTCATCTGATCAAGGTCTATGATCGCAAGCCGGCCGGTAAGGTGCCTTTTTCAGAAGCGGCTCCGGGTTTGAAGCAGCGGTTTTTAAAGGAGCGGCTGGAAGGGACGCTTAGAAAGCTGATGGAACGGCTCAAGGCCGAGGCAACCATCGAACGGCTTCCGCTGGAGTAGATTTCAGCCTCAAAATACGGCAACATGTCTGTTAGCCCAGGCGATTCGCCTGCCCAAGAACTGCGCCGTGTACATCACCCCGGCTTTCTCCGGGATGTCGGTCGTGCGCGCAGCTTAAACCCATCGATATAAGGTTGGAGGTACGACTTCCGGAAAGAGCGCCGGCAGGCAGTCTGCTCCGCTGCGCTAGCGCCGTTCCTTGAACCGGCGCGCCTGTTCGACAAGGGCCGGCGCCCATTGGGGGGTGCCCAAGGCATGGATATGGGTGTAGGTGGCCAGCACATTGTTACGGCACAACCCGTCGCGTCCGTGGATGATGCCGTGCCCGCGCTCCATGGCATAGGCCATGTCGCTTGTTGCTTCGCCACGCCAATTCTCGACGGTGGAGTAGTGAAACTCATGCCCTTTGAGCTGGGTGCCGGCATTGAAGAAGGGGTTGTCCCGGTCCACTGTGAGGATGGTGTAGCCGTGCCCCTGGGGTTTTTTTGAAAAGCCGAACACTATGGGCAGCACGCCGGTCATCTCAAACGTTCCGTCCTTTAGGATCAACTTCTCACCCAGGTACATCAATCCGCCGCACTCCGCATAGATCGGCAGGCCCTTTTCGGCCATGGCCTTGATGCGCTCGGCATAGGGTCGGTTTGCGGCCAGTCGCTCGGCATGGGTTTCGGGGAAGCCGCCGCCGATGTAAAGGGCGTCAACATCCGGAAGATCGTCGTCGGCCAACGGACTGGTAAAAACCAACTGGGCGCCGGCGCTTTCCAGGGCGTCCAGGTTTTCCGGATAGTAAAACTGAAAGGCGGAATCGCGAATGACGCCGATGCTGGGCTTTGCAGGGTCAACCGGCGCTTTGTCGCCGGCCCTTGCTTTCTGCGCCGCGGCTTCGATGGTCTTCTCCGCCAGGGCTTTTTGGACTTCCCGCTCTTCGGGCTCAGAGGTCTTGAACCGGATGTCGGCACACACCTGGGGTTGGCGGTCTTCAGGCCGCCAGCGGTGGGTACCTTCCGCCACCGATTGAATCGCGTCCAGGTCGATATAGGACTCGGCCAGCCCCTGGATAAAGGCGACCGATTCGTGGGCCCATTCATGCTCGTAGGTGGGCACCAGTCCCATGTGCCGCTCGGGAAAACGCTGCGTGCGCTGCCTGGGCAGGGCCCCCAGCACGGGAATGCCGGAATGGTACTCGATGCTGTCGCGCAGAATGCGTTCGTGGCGCGGTCCGGCCACCCGGTTGAGCACAACGCCTTTGAGTTTCAAATGAGGATCGAAATTGGCGCAACCGGAAACCACAGCCGCCATGGTGCGCGTCGTTTTGGTGCCGTCGATGCACAGGATCAGGGGGATGTCCAGCAGTTTGGCCAGTTCGGCTGTAGAGGTTTCGCCGCCGGTGTCGATGCAGTCGTACAACCCGCGGTTGCCTTCGATGACGGCGATGTCGGCATCGTCGGTGTGGGCAAGATACGATTGTTGAATGGTGTCCGCGTCGATCAGGAAGGTGTCCAAATTATAACAAGGCCGGCCGGCGGCCAAAGCCAACCAGCCGGCATCGATATAATCCGGACCTTTTTTGAAAGGCGCCACCCGGATGCCTTTCCGGCGAAGGGCGGCGATGATGCCCACAGAAAAGATGGTCTTGCCCGATCCACCCCGTAAGGCGGCAATGACAATTCCGGGCTTGGCAGTGGTTATCCGGTCTGTTGGCGATGCTTTCAAAGATCTAAATTAATATGACAATACAGCGGGAGCGGATTAATCTTCGTGCTCTGCTGCAGCTTGCTTGCCGGTACCGGGCAGGCCGTACATGGAGGTGCTGCCGCTGGACCAGTATTCCAGAAGACCCTCGGTGACCATCTGATTAACGACCTTTTTCGCCTCGCGCGGCTTGGCTTCCAGAATCTTGGCTAGGTCATTGAAGTAGAACTTGGATTTGGTCTTCAATTTCTTGGTCAAACCTTCAACGATTTTCTTTTTGGACTCTTCATAGTCGAGCGCCATAAGGATTGCCTTTCTTATGAACGGAGGGCCGCATGCGGCCCTCCGTATTGTTTATCAACCGTCTTCTTAGAACTTGAACTGCGAGGTCTGGCGCCAGGTGTAATACGCCGGATCACGGAAGTCATCGATCAGGTGATGGGTGAACGGCAGTTCGGTTTTCTCGAAGAAACGCTCCCAACCGATCCGCTCGGCCCACTCGCCCAGACGTTCGTACTTGTTGGCTTCGGCAGCATAAACCTCGACCAGTTTGCGGATGGTCTTGACCGTAGACGGCCAGCGCGGCGCTTCGTTGGGCAGGAAGGCCACAACGACCTTGGAGAACTTGGGTGCGCTGATGCGGTTGGAAACCTTACCGCCCGCCATGATAACGATACCGTCACCATCGGTGTCGGCCAGGGGCAGCGACGGGCACATGGTGTAGCAGTTGCCGCAGAACATACAACGGTCGTTGTTGACGGACACGGAGTTGACTTTTTCTCCGCCGATTTCCACCTTGGCCGGTTTGATGGCGGCGGTGGGGCAGGCGGCGATGGCCAGCGGAATCTCGCACATTTTGTCCAGATACTCGTTGTCGACCATGGGCGGTTTGCGATGGTAGCCCAGGATGGCGATATCGGAGCAGTGTACGGCACCGCACATGTTCAGGCAGCATGCCAGGGAGACTTTGACCTTGGCCGGCATTCTGTGGTTCTGGAACTCTTCGAACAGGTCGTCCATGACCGCTTTCACCGGACCGGAAGCATCGGTGGCCGGGGTGTGGCAGTGAATCCAGCCCTGGGTGTGCACGATGTTGGTGATACCGGAGCCGGTGCCGCCCACGGGGAACTTGTTGGAGCCGGCGTCGAACTTGCGGCTGGCCAGATCGTCGAGCAGGGGCTGGACCTTGGATTTGTCGTCCACCATGAACTCGATGTTGTTACGGGTGGTGAAACGCAGGTAGCCGTCGCAGTGTTTGTCGGCGATCTCGCAGATCTCGCGGATCATGGTGACGGACATGGTGCGTGCGCCGCCGCAACGAACGGTGTAGACTTCGTCGCCGGTCTCGGAGACGTGGACCAGCACACCCGGTTGCAGGATTTCATGATAGAGCCATTTGCCTTTGTTGGCGGCGATGACGGGCGGATAAAAATTGTCGTATTTGATCGGACCAATATCGGTGATCCGGTTTTCCATTGGTTTATCAGGATTGTATCCGGATGAAACAAATGCCATGGTTTTTCCCCCTTATCTCTGATGGTGTTTTCTGAATTCGTTAACGTCGCGATCCCAGCCGCCCTTAACTTCGTCTTCTTTCCAGAAGATGTACGGGTTGTGGCGCGGTTCTTGTACCATGCGGGCATCGGGTTCTCTGCCCATGGCTTCGAGCATCTTTTGCAGGCCTTGACGTTTCATCAATTCGCCCAGACGTTCACGGTTCTTGCCTTCTTCCATCCACCAATCCCAGATGGGTTCGATGATCTCTTCCTTGATCTCGGTGTACGGCGCTTCGGCTTTGACGAAGGGCACCACCAGGCTGCCCATCTGGGCACCGTCGAGAATCGGGGCTTTGGCGCCGGCGAATACGGACAGACCGCGGTCATCGCCGATGCGCAGTGCGCGCGGCATGGTGTTGATGCAGTGCATGCAGCGGGTACACTCTTTGGTTTCGATCTTCAGCTCTTTGCCGTCCATCCACATACATTTGGTCGGGCAAAGGTCGATGACCTCTTTCTGGATGTCGAACGCACCCCAGTCACGGCCGCTGTGAGCGCCGCCATTGGGAGCCAGTTCGCCGCCGATGTAGCCTTGTACGGCTTCCTGATCGATCTTGATGTCGTCTTTCCAGGTACCGATGAAGGAGAGGTCGGCACGTGCGATGGAGGCCACGCAGCAGTTGGGGCAACCGTCAAATTTGAATTTAAACTTGTACGGAAAAGCCGGACGATGCAGCTCATCCTGGTACTCGATGGTCAGGTCGTAACACAGGTCCTGGGTGTCGTAACAGGCATACTCACAGCGCGCCTGGCCGATACAATCGGCCGGGGTCCGAAGGTTGGAGCCGGAGCCGCCAAGGTCCTGACCGATGTCGTGGGTCAGCTCATAGAAGATTTCTTCCAGTTGGGGAGTGGTGGTTCCCAGGAAGATGATGTCACCGGTGGAGCCATGCATGTTGGTGATACCGGAACCGCGCATATCCCACAGGTCGCAGAGCTTTTTGAGGTGCTCGCTGGTGTAGAATTTTCCGCCGGGCTGGGCCACGCGGACGGTATGGAAATGGGCTACGCCGGGGTAGTTTTCCGGCTGGTCGCAGTAACGACCGATAACGCCGCCGCCGTATCCGAAAACACCGACGATTCCGCCGTGCTTCCAGTGAGTCCGTCCATGTTTGTAGGACAATTCCAGAATGCCCAGCAGATCGTCAACAACATCCACCGGAATCTGGTACTCGATGTTATCGGGATTTTTGGCCCTTCTTTCGGCTTCTTGTTTCATATCGGAAACAAAGCTCGGCCATGGTCCAGACTCAAGCTGGTCCAACAACGGTGTTTCGTGTTTTGCCATCATTTACCTCCATTGGGTTAATCAAAAAGTCTCAAATTCTCTGACTTAAATTCAAAAAATTCGGTTAAAAGGCCACCTCCTCTCAATTTTCGCTATATTTAAAATTGTTGCTTTTTCAGTGTATAAAGCACTGCACATTTTAAGACATGAAGAGGGTCATATAAGCGTATCCATCAAGGCTTGTCAATAAAAAAGCCCCGTCCGGACGGGTGCTGGCGGGCCTAAGTTGAGGGCTTTCATGGCCTCCCCATCATATGGTGGTGATGGAGGCATTGTTTCTCATGATATTGTGGAACGCAGCCCGTCTTCCGGCTGGATTTTTTATGGCGTAACATTGTTCCGGAGGAGTGAAAGATGGCGATTCAGATTGTGCGCCAGAAGGTCCCGTTCACCGGCTTCGACCGAGATGTTTTTCAGGACGGATGAGGCGATTGAACCCAGCTGTTCCAGGTCATGCATGGCAATGAATTCTCTAACGGCGCCGACGAAGTCACCGGGCAGGCCATGGACAGGGGCTGCAGAAGCCAACCCCTGGAAAAAGCCTTCGCAGATTGCCGCTACCATCTCGACGTCGTGGCAGACGATCCGCCCGATGCCCTCGAGACGGTCCAACCGCAGTTTCAGGGAGATCTCCAACAAGAAGACCAGCAACCCGTCCAGCACGGCGGCGATGTCCGGATCCGCAATCGCTATGATCGGGGCATACTCGCGCGCGGTGATCAGCCGAACCGTGACGCCTTCGTTATCGAGGGCCACCACGAAGTCGCCGGCGGCGTGATGCCAGTGGCGGATGGCTTCAAATGTCAGCGGGTTGTAGGCATGCGTCAATATGCAGGCCGCTTGTCGCAGACATGCCCCGACCTGATCCCGGGTCAGGGTCCGGTGGCCGTGTTGCGTATCCCACACCACCGTATGGCGCTGTTCGGCGGGCTCGCCGCTGAGATGAAATTCATGGAATCCTTCCAGCCATTGCCCCAGGAACATGGGGATGGGACGGCCATCCGAATCCAGGCCCTCCCCAAAACCAAATACCCGGGGCCAGTATGCCGCATCGAGGCGTTCGTCGAGCTGCGACAGGACTTGGTACTCCCTGGCGATCATCCGGCGGCCTTTGGCGGACACCGCCACATTGAGGACAAAAGGATGGCGGCGGCGCCCCACTTCCACGACCACATACCCGGGATGGTAAAATGCGCCGTATTTTACCAAATAGACGGAGACCTGCCGAAGACCTGCCGGCGGTACATGTTGGCCGGTGATTTGTGCAACCGCGCCTCGTACAAGCGCGCATTGGTCCTTCACCAGAAAATCGCGTGCGGCGCAGAAATAGTCGCCATAGCGCATCGACCCACCTGGGACGGGGTCGACGCGGGATTGCCCCACGTCGTGCCGCGATCCCGGCACTGGCTCCGCCCAGATATCGCTCTGGGAATTCAGGGCGGGCCCCTCCGGGCTCAAGGCAAAGTTGAAAGTCGGTTCAGAGGGCATGATAAATGGTTGACGGTTGACGGTTTCTGGTTTGACGGACCACGGTCACACCCGATCAAAATCGAGAGGTCGCTGTGAGCATCGCAATGGGTACCATGAATACGCTGGTGTGAGAAGGCTAAACCGGAAGGGGACCTTTGCCGGCGAAAAATAAAAAAGGCGCGGGGTCAAGCCCGCGCCTTGTTGAAACAGTCCCTTGTCACGCGCCAATTTCCTGCAGGATTTGCGGGGCGACGTCATACCCAAGTTCTTTGGCTTTGAGGATGTGCTCTCTGGCTTTTTCCTTTTCCCCTTTTTCGAGATAGGCGATGCCCAGATTGTTGTGGGCCACGGCAAATTCGGGCGCCAGTTCAATGGCTTTTTTGCTGTTCTCGATGCTCTTGTCCAGATCACCCTTCATCATATAGGCCGAGCCGAGCGAGGCAAAGGCCTGGATGAAGCGGAAGTTGAAGACGGTGGCCTTTTCCAGCGCCTTGATGCCCTCATCCACTTCACCGCGCTGCAGATGAACGAACCCGATATTGCCCCATCCCTCGGAAAAGCCGGGTCGCGCTTTGGTGGCGCGCCGGTTCCAGTCCAGGCATCCTTCCAGGTCGCCGCGCTGGAGGCAGAGGCCGCCCATTTGCACATAGGCCTCGGCCAGGCCTGGGCTGCACTCGATGGCCGCGATAAATTCTTTTTCCGCTGCGTCGTACTCTTTTTTCCCCATCAAAGCCACGCCCAGATTGTAATGGGAGTTGCCGCACTCCGGATTAGAGGAAATAGCGGCGCGTTGCTGGGCTATGAATTCGTCGGCGTTCTTAGCTACTGGCATGATCGATCATCCTTTACATACAAGATAATCAGGCTGGTTTGCCTGAAGCGACATCGCTATTATGGGGGGCGCGGCATGTCAAGGGAATTATAGATATTGGTTCATGGTTTAAGGTTTCTGGTTCCTGGTTGGACGAATTAGCGCTTGACACATTTTGGACGGTTTCTTAATCTTTCGGCATCAGCTATTATCAGGAGAACGACTCATTTGGCTTCGACAACAGCGCACCAAACCATCCGATGTAAGGGAGTCCTTCGCGTGTTGGACTTTTGCCGGAGACCTGCGGCAAAGGGCCAACGCCAAGCGAGTAAGAACTGATATCTCAATTTCACCGGTAACCTTTCACCAATTTTCCATCATCATCCCAAAAGAGGGGGAAGCATGAGATCTGGTTGTTATACCGCACTGATTACACCGTTTACAGCCGACGGTTCCCAGGTGGACCCGGAGGGACTCGAACAATTGGTCCGGTTTCAAATTGAACATAAAATCACCGGCATTCTGGCGGTGGGCACCACCGGCGAAAGCCCCACCCTGGCGTGGGGGGAACACCACCAGGTGGTGGACAGCGTCTGCAGCGCCATAAAGGACGACTGCCTGTGTATCGCCGGCTCCGGCAGCAACAACACCAAGGAGGCGCTGGCCGCCACCGAGCACGCCGCCAAGCAGGGCGCCAACGCTGCACTGCTGGTGGATCCCTACTACAATGGCCCCAGCTCTCTGGAAATTCGCAGAGAGTATGTGGCCCCCATCGCCGAGGCCTTTCCGAACCTTGACCTGATACCGTATGTGATCCCGGGACGCACCGGCGCCAAACTGATGCCGGAAGACCTGGCCTTGTTGAACAAAGCCTATCCCAATGTTCGAACGGTAAAGGAGGCCACGGGCGATCTGGACAATATGCGGCGCACGCGTGAATGCTGCGGCCCGGATTTTACCATCCTGTCGGGCGACGACGCCTTGCTGGTGGACATGATGACCGACAAGGCCATCGATGCGGCCGGGGTGATCTCAGTGGCCAGCAACGTGGCGCCGAAAGCCATGACCGATCTGGTCGCACTGCTCGAGGCCGGCAATACGGCCGAAGCGAACCAACTGGCCGAGGCCCTTAAACCGCTGTTCGGACTGGTCACGGTCACCACCCGAGAGGCCACTGAATTCGGTGAAGTGACGTGCCGCGCTCGCAATCCGCTGGCCATCAAAACCTTCATGGCGCTGTTGGGCATGCCGTCGGGCCCCTGCCGCAGGCCGCTGGGAAGAATGACCCGTAAGGGTCTGGACTTCGTAGTCTCCGTGGCCCGCCAGGTCCAGTCCGACAACCCAGAAATCCTTCAGCCCATTGCCGCGTTTTTCGGGGTGGATATCGAAGAGCGCCTGGACAACCCGGCCTATCAGAAGGGCTTGTGCTATGACACCTATTAATTGAGCAATATTTAAACTGACCATGAACCGGCTCCCGCGTGCATTCACGGGGGCCGGTTTTATTTCGGGAGCAGCGAAAAACGGACACCATGAACGTCGGACATCGAAGGTTCGACAGATCCAATTCCTTCCCCCTGCGCCACAGTTGACCTGAACCGCATAATCTGGTTTAAACCAGGCCACCGGTTTCCAATGCAGAGAGTGGAATGTATTTAAGCGAGCGAAAAAAGGAATCGTATGGCCGAACCATTTTTAAATGAAAAGCACCGCGTGCTGCGCCGCAGCGTGCGGGCCTTTTGCGAGCAGGAACTCGGTCCCATTGCCGCCCAGATCGACCAGGAAGCCCGCTTCCCATGGGAGGTGATGGAAAAGATGGGGCCGCTGGGATATTTCGGCATTCAGGCTCCCCGAAAACTCGGTGGGGCCGGCCTGGACAGCCTGAGCTATGCCGTCACCATCGAAGAAGTGTCGCGGGTGAGCGGCGCCATCGGTCTGTGCCTGAGCGTTCATAACAGCGTGGCCCTCTACCCCATTCTCGCCTTTGGATCTCCCCAGCAGCATGAGCGCTGGGTGCCGCCCCTGGCAAAAGGAGAAAAGATCGGCGCCTTCTGCCTGACCGAACCCAACGCCGGCTCCGATGCCGCCGGCATCACCGCAACGGCCGTCGAAAACGGGGCTGGTTGGCTGGTAAATGCCAACAAGGTTTTTGTCACCAATGGCGGCGTGGCCGATATCTGTCTGATCTTTGCCCGCACCGATCCGTCGGCAGGCCCGCGCGGCATCAGCGTGGTGGTGGCCGAACGGGGCACCCCCGGATTCGTGGTGGGCGACCTGGAGGACTTGAGCGGCATGCGCGCCAACCCGGTCAGCTCCATCCGGCTTTATGACTGCCAGGTTCCCAAAGATAACCTGTTGGGCAAAACCGGCATAGGCCTTAAGATCGGCCTGGCTGCGTTGGATACCGGCAGGGTCGGGATTGCCGCCCAGGCGCTGGGCATCGCCCAGGCCGCCCTGGAAGCGTCGATCCTCTACGCCAACCAGCGGCAGCAATTCGGTGTGCCTTTGGCGCGCCACCAGGCGATCCAGACCATGATCGCCGACATGGCCACCCAGGTGGACGCCGCCCGCATGATGGTCTACCGGGCGGCCTGGATGAAAGATCAAAAACAGCCGGTCACCAAGGCCGCCGCCCAGGCCAAGTTATTCGCCGCCGAGACCGCCGGTAAGGTCACCGACCTGGCCGTACAGATCCACGGCGGCTACGGCTACTCCAAAGCCTATGCTGTGGAGCGGTATTGGAGAGATGCCCGGGTGACTCGAATCTATGAAGGCACTTCGGAAGTGCATCGTATCGTCATCGCAAGGGAAGCGCTGGCGAATAAATAAGAACAGTTCAGAGTTCAAAGTTGAAAACCGATTCCTTATCGAGCTATGAACTTTGAATTTGAACTCCGGGCCTTGAACTTTGAACTCTGAACTCTGAACCTCAAACCTTGAACTCGGAGAGATCATGCCAGTTCACATCGTCGTCTGCATCAAATCGGTCGTAAGGGAGGCACCCAAAGGCGTGGCCCGCCGCACGCCGGAGAACAGCGAACTCAATCCCTTTGACCGGCCGGCCCTGGAAGCCGCCTTGCAGCTCAAGGCGCGTGAAGGCGGAATCGTCACCGTACTCACCATGGGCCCCGATGTCAGCCGGGAAGTACTGGCGGAAGCCCAGGCCATGGGCGCGGACAAGGCCGTGCTGATCAGCGATGCAGCACTGGCCGAATCCGACACCCTGGTCACGTCAAAGGTTCTGGCGGCAGCGATCTCGAAATTATCGCCGTTCGATTTGCTTCTCTTCGGTACCCGGACGGCGGACAGCGACACCGGCCAGGTGGGACCGCAGACCGCCGCGGTGCTGGAAATCCCTTTTATCGGAAGCGTAAAAAAGATAGCAGGGAAGGACAAAACGTGGGAGATGGAGCGTACATTGGACGCTTGGGAAGAGAATTGGCAGGTGGCCTCGCCGGCCGCGGCCACCATTGATCCGCGCGCATACGCACCGCGCCCGGTGGGTTTGACGGGCATCTCGGCAGTCTATGATCAGCCGTCCATCGAACATTGGGCGCTGGCGGATCTTGGGTTGAAACCCGAGGATGTCGGCCTTGCCGGTTCGCCCACGCGGGTCGCTGCACTGGAGAAAATCAAACGCAAACGCAGATGCGACATGATCGAGGGTGAGCCGGTAGTGCAGGTGGAGCGCCTGATGGCGCATCTTAACAAAATCGGCGCCATATAGGATGTTTTTGGGTTACTGGGTTCTGGTTCAAATTCATGGCTTTTTAACAGGTTGAGATATGACGGCAAAAGCAATTTGGGTATTGGGGGATCTTCGAACGGATCGGCTCTGGAAGGAGAGCCTGAACGTACTGGCCAAAGCCCTGGCATCGGCCGGAGAGATTGAAGCGCCCGTCTCCATGGTTTTAATGGGTGCGTCGGACCTGGGCCACGTGGACCAGCAGCGCATCGACCTCACCCCTTGCGTGGCCGTGGATGAAGCAGCCTCCCGGGCGGCTTCCCTCGGCGCGGAGACAGTTTACTGTGTGCTTCATGAAAACCTTGCCGTACCGCGCACCGACACTTATGCCGGGGTCTTGGAAGAACTGGTAAAAACCCGGCAACCGTGGCTGGTGCTGACGGCGCTCAACGACTTCGGCCGCGAGACGGCCGCCTTCTGCGCCCAGCGGTGCAAGGCGGGGTTGATCGCCGATTGCGAAACCCTGGTGCTCACCAAGGATCAGGTGGTCGGACGCTGCCCGGCATGGGGCGGACAGATTCTCGCCGACATCACCCTGGACGAAGGGTGGTCCACTGCCTTTATCACCATGCAGTCCCACGGCGCCGAAACCGCTTCGCCTCATGCGTCTACAGGTAGAATAGAGAAAATCATTCCCGACCGCGTCGATGTTCCAGGGGGCCTGCAGCTCAAATCGCGCCGCATGGAATCCAGGGATGCGCGCCGTCTCGAAGATGCCGGCACCGTGGTGGTCGGCGGCGCCGGGGTGGGCGACATGCAAGGCTTTGGCCAGGTGCGCGAACTTGCCGCAGCACTGGGGGGAGAAGTGGGCGCCACCCGTCCGCCGGTGTTGCTTCACTGGGTGGAAGAAGAACGCCTTATCGGACAGACCGGAAAGAACGTGCGTCCCAAACTCCTTTTCTCCATCGGCACCTCCGGCGCTATTCAATATACCGCCGGCATAATGGAAGCCGGGACCATCGTGGCCATCAACCGGGATCCGTCGGCGCCCATATTCCACCTGGCCGACATCGGAATCGTGGCCGATGCCGGAACATTACTCCCCCTGCTGACCGAAGAAGCCAAACAATTGAGCCTGCGCCGCCTGGCCGATGCCGCCTGCTACCTCGGCGAAGAGGCGTCTCAGCCCACGGGAGGATTCGGATACATGGTGCGCCAGTTGCGCGAAGCGCGGGAGTGGTCCGCGGAAGACCTTGCGCGCAAGACCGGACAGACGCCTGACTTCATCGCCCAGGTGGAAACCGATCAACTGTCACCGTCGGTGAGCTTCATCCTGCGCATGGCCCAGGCCATGGAGGTCGACCCCGGCACCTTCCTGAGCAAGGAGGAACAGGCGACCATCCGCGACCGCCGCGCCCAGGCGTACTACCAGCGAACCCAAAACTACAGCTACACCACCCTCACGCCGGACGGCGAAAACAGCCACCTGCGCGCCTTCATGGTGACCATCGAGCCCCAACTGGACCACAAGCCGGTGGCATACAAGCATGAAGGCGAAGAGTTCATCTTCGTCATGTCGGGGGAGCTCGAACTCACACTGGGATCAAAAATCCGGAAGTACAAAACAGGAGAGTCGGTTCACTTTAACTCCGATATCCCGCATAAATTGAAAAGCATCTCCAATGACCCCACCAAATGCCTGGTGGTGTTGTACACGATTTAACCATCCAACAGGCCTTGCCGGGTCGGCCAAATGGGCGGCAGGGATGCACAGCGCTTATCGCTATCAATTTGATAGCGCCATAACAAACTGATAGAATTACCACTTTTAACTGTAACGCAATTCCTACAAGTGGCACTTCGCCCCCCAATTCCTATTACCTTTTCTTCACAATTTGCTTTCTGACGATTCCGGACGGTGTTCGTGCGTGGTCATACAGGCCACACAGTGGGCCCGAAACGCCACACCTTGGCCAACTGGAATGACCATATGGCCACACACCTTCTGCCCATATGTTTTCGATATCATATCCGACGCTTATTGCGCAGTCCCCTTGCCGCCGGTCTTCTTGCCTTTTCTATCGGCCCCCGATCGGAAAAGATCTAAAGCAGAAGAAAACACCGGACCCGACAGCAGTATGGCACCCGCCTTGCATTACTGCCCATCAAGCTTGGATGAAAACATTCATTCTTTATCAAAAAGAAGTAAAAGGAGGTGATTTTAAAATTGCGGCAAGGGGTAAAAATTCAAACAACCATAAAATACCTTAGGAGAAAAAAATGAAGAAACTGATCGCACTGTTTAAAGACGAAGAAGGCGCAACTGCAGTAGAGTACGGCATCATGGTCGCCCTGATCGCCGCCATTATCATCGCAACCGTCGGTTTTCTCGGCACAGACGTCAACGACGCCTTCACCACCGTGGAGACCAACATCGATGGCCAGGCCGGAGGCTAATACACGGATTGGTTCAGCCGCTTGCCATCACCAAAAGGAACAAAAGCAGCATTTTTGAGCATCCTACGGCACTCCCTATTGTACCATCTGCAGACTCCCTCGGAACCCATACAGCACGCTATTCAGTTCTTTCCGGATCGGCAAAAAATCCGCCAGGGGCATCCCCAGCGACAGATCTGGCGAATGCCCCTGATAAAAAAACAGTTTGAGATGTGCCGTATGGCTTAGAGTGGCAAGCCGCATCAGCACAACCGGCACCGAGAGTCAACGCTTAACAAGGAGAGCTATCCAATGAATCCCCTGATTGCATTGTTTAAGAACGAAGAAGGTGCGACCGCCGTGGAATACGCCATCATGGCGGCCTTCATTGCCGCCGTTATCATCGCCACCGTTGGTTTCCTGGGCACGGATGTCAACGATGCCTTTTCCACGGTCGAAACCAATATCGATGGAACCGGCGGCGGATAGCATCATCTGCATCGAACCTTAAAACGCACTTTGCCATGTAGAACAATAGCTTATTTGTCTGCTCCTTGAACTCGACTGCATTGATATTTTTCATCACCACGGCGCGCTCGTCTTCTTTAAGTTTTATCTTCCGCATGATGTCAAAACCGTTCACGGCTAAAAAACTACCCCCGCAATAATCAAATAACCGCCGTCGTGTCTTGTATACGGCGCAAGACCTGGGAGACCACCATGAATCCTTTTGCGGACAAATGCTTCATCTCCGCCCTGTTGATCCTGCTTTTCGCGGCGGCAATGATCGATCGGCGCACCTTCAAAATCCCCAACCTGCTCACCATCCCCGGCGCTGTCGGCGCACTGACCTACTATGGCGTCGGATATGGCGTATCCGGTCTGGGTTTCAGCTTCGCCGGCCTGGGCGCCGGCCTTGCGCTGCTGATCGTTCCCTATCTGGCCGGCGGTATGGGCGGCGGTGATGTCAAACTCTTGGGAATGGCGGGTGCGTTTTTGGGAGCAAAGGCCGTGTTCGTCGTTTTTCTTTTCACCGCCATCATCGGAGGCGTGTATGCCCTGGGTGTTCTGGCTCTTCATCGCGACGCGCGCAAGGGTATCCTCAGCGATCTGCTCGCCATCTCCTGCAAAATAAAATCGCGAACAACTACGACCGGCGCCCGCACCAGCGGCTCCGGCCGGCCACGCCTCAAATATGGCCTGGCCATCGGCCTTGGCGCCGGATTGTACATAGTTTCCCGAACGTTAGGGTTTACCCTTTTGTAAAACAAGGAGGCACTCAATGAAAAAATGGAAATCCATAATTCCCATCATGCTATCCCTGGTAATCGCCGCAGCCGGCAGCACCTTTATCTACCGGTATGTCAAAGAGAAGACCGCTCCTCCCCGGGTCGTCAAAGTTGAAACCCAGGCCGTACCGATTGCGGTGGCGGCAGTTGATCTGGCCTGGGGCACGAAGCTGACGCCCGAGATGATCACGTCTTCCCCATTCTTTGAAGAGAGCCTCCCCGTCGGCTATTTCACCAGCCCAGCGGAGCTGAAGGACCGCGTGCTGATTGCTCCGCTGAAGCGCGGCGAAGCCATCGTCCAGCACCGTCTGGCGCCGGAAGATGTCAAAACCGGAGGGGTATCGGCCATTTTGGCGCCGGGAAAACGGGCCATCGCCGTCAAGGGCGACAAGGTCATCGGCATCTCCGGCTTCATCAATCCCGGCAACCGTGTGGATGTGCTGGTCACGCTGAAGGACCCGCGCCATAAAGAGGAAAAAACCAAGATGGTGCTGGACAATGTCCTGGTCCTCGCCACCGGGACCCAAATCGTCAAGAACGACAAAGGAGAACCGGCACCGGTGGATGTCTATACCTTGGAAGTTACGCCGGCAGACGGAGAAAAACTGGCCCTGGCCGCCAGTGAGGGCAAGCTCCAATTTGCCCTGCGCAACCTGATCGATTCTGAAAAGGTGCTGACCTCGGGGGCGACGATTTCCAAAACCCTGGCCTCTCTGACCGCCAAACCCAAACGCAAAAAAGGCCGCGCCCCATCGAAGAACACGGTCGAAGTGATCAGAGGCAGCGACAGCCGCCGAACAAGGGTGAACTATTAATCGCCGTAATTTAAAAAGGAGCTAGTCATGGGTGCACATAACCATATCCTATTCCGTAATACCTGGGCCATTGTTCTCATCGCGCTTTTGCTGCCGGCGGTGGCCCCCTTCACAGCGACGGGGCAGACATTGAGTCCCCGGAAAATCCAAGTAAAGGTCGGTAAATCCACCGTCCTGCGGAGCCCGGCGCCGGTCAAGCGCGTTTCAGTTGCGGCGCCTGAAATTGCCGACATCGTCATCATATCGAGCAAAGAGGTTTACATCACCGGCAAGTCTGCCGGCACCACCAACCTGACCCTCTGGCAGAATGGATCGGTTTCGGCCATCTATGACATCGAAGTGGTCTATGACATCTCACGGTTGAAGCAGCAGGTGCATCAATTGCTGCCCGATGAACGCGAGCTGCAGATTCTGGGCACCCACGACAGCATCACCTTGTCCGGTAAGGTTTCCGATGCGGCGGCGCTTGCCAACGTGCTGTCCCTTGCCCGCGGCTACGCACCGGAAGGCAAAATCAACAACCTGGTAGCCGTCGGCGGCATTCATCAGGTGATGTTGGAAGTGCGGGTCGCCGAAATGAGCCGCGCCACCACCAAGCGCCTGGGGATCAACTTCAACTTCATCGACGGAAACCGTTTCGGCGCCAGCACCCTGGGCGGTCTGAGCTCATTGGACCCCCCGATCGGCTTCGGCGGCCCCCCCTCAAATCTAGGCTTTTCGTCGGCCGTCAACGCCCTGTTCAATTTTGAGCATGGGGGCGCCACCTGGACGGGTCTCATCGATGCCCTGAAGCAGGACGGCCTGGTGAAGATCCTGGCCGAACCCAACCTGATCGCGATCAGCGGTCAGCGGGCCGACTTTCTTGCCGGAGGAGAATTTCCGATACCGGTTCCCCAGGACGATGGCGCTGTCACCGTGGATTACAAGCGGTTCGGCGTGGGGCTGGCCTTCAAACCCACCGTTTTGAGCAACCACAAAATCAGCGTTCAGGTCGAACCTGAAGTCTCGGAGCTCGATTTTTCCACGGCCGTTCAGTTCTCCGGCTTTGTGGTGCCGGGTATCTCCACCCGCCGGGCATCCACCACCATCGAACTGGGCGACGGACAAAGCTTCGCCATCGCGGGATTGCTCAAGGAGACAGTGCGGGATGCGGCGCAAAAATTCCCCCTGTTGGGTGACATCCCAATTTTAGGCGCATTGTTCCGCAGCCGCTCCTTTCAGAAGAATGAAAGCGAGCTGGTCATCATCGTCACACCGAGATTGGTGAAACCGCTGGACGGTACCCAACTGCCGCTTCCCACCGACGGCTACGTCGAACCCAACGATGCCGAGTTCTACCTCATGGGGTTCATGGAAGGTCGCAGCGGAAAAAACCGGAATCCCGCCGTAGGCCAGGTGGAAGGATCCATCGGTCACGCTCCGGTCGAGGTTGAAACCGCTTCCAGCTCACAACCGACAGGTCGGTGGACCGAAAGGTAAAGGAGAAAAAAAATGAAAAAAGCACTACTCATCGCTACCGTCTTTGCGGCCATCAGCGCCCTGCCCCTGGCGTGCACCGGCACGCCCCGGCTCCGTGGCCATTGGGGAAAATCGGTTCAAACCGCCAAAACGCTCCAGACCGCTCATCCTCAGGCCGGCAAAGCGTCTCAGGCGACCTCCGGGATGGATGGAACCGCGGCGGGCCATGCCGTTGACACGTACCATGACAGTTTCAACGCGGCTCCGGTGAAATAGGCCGACCCAATGGCAGCCACAGATCCATATCGAGGAAAGGCGATTATGAAACGGTTGATTCATCATACCCATCAGAGCGGCGCGGCGGCCGTGGAGTTTGCGGTCCTGCTGCCCCTGCTGGTCGTCCTGGTGTTCGGCACCATCGAATTCGGCTTGCTCTGCTACAACAAGCAGGTCATCATCAACGCCGGCCGTGAAGGCGCACGCGTGGCCATTACCGGTGAAGGCAATGTCGTCCAGACCGTCATCGACTACTGCAACCGCCGTGCCGGTGATCCGCCGGATGAGAAGCATAAGCTGATCGACCTGACCAGCACCGACGGACGCTACGCATTGCAGGCCGCCAACGTAACGGTCTCCGGTCCGGACGGCCAGGACGATCTGACCATTACCGTCAGTTACACCTACAATTTCCTGTTCGCCCAACTCATCGGCCTCAATCAAACCACCATCGTCTCGCGCACCGTGATGCGGCGCGAACCGGAGTAGGGAGGGGTTATGATCAGTTTATCCGCCAACCGACGCACCCGGCATTGTCCCTCAGTCCTTTTCAACCAGAATGGCGCAACGGCAGTCGAGTTTGCCCTGGTGTTGTGGCTGCTCATGCTCTTTCTGTTCGGGATGATCGAATGGGGGCTCTATTTCTTCAACCGCCAGGTCATCACCAACGCCTGTCGGGAGGGCGCACGCGCCGGGATCGTGTCCCGCGCCGACCGCATGTCCAATGACGAGATCGAAAGCATCGTCCGCAACTTCAGCGAACGTCACCTGGTGACGTTCGGCAGCAATGCGCTGGGCATCTCCATCAAGCCCGTCGACGATGACATCAGCGACGGATTCGATCCGGCCACTTCCCGCTGCACCCGGTTCGGCTGCGACCTGGAGGTGGCGGCCGGGTTTACTTATACTTTTCTATTTCTTCCGGCCATCGGAATCGACACCCTCGACATCGAAACCCTGGCGCGTATGAAAATGGAGTAGATGGAGGAGTCCATTATGAATGTTCCAACCAAACCATACCCTTGTCTGAGAGACAATCGCGGGGCTGTTGCCGTGGTGGTGGCGATCATCATGACGGTATTGATCGGTATTGCCGCCCTGGCGGTGGATGTGGGGTACCTCTACGCCACAAAGAACGAACTGCAGAATGTCTCCGATGCCGCCGCCCTTGCCGGTGCCGGGTTTCTCGGCAGGACCTATGCGACACTATCCTATAGCGATCAGCAGACCCATGTCTTCGACCGGTCGGCTGTTGTCACCGCCGTACGGCAGGTGGCCGCCAAAAACCGCGCCGCCGAGACGAGTATTGTCATCAACGACAGCGACGTGGTCATCGGCACCTGGAACGGCACTTCGGTGGATCCCACCCTGACGGCGCCGGATGCCGTTCGGGTCACCGCCCGCAGGGACGACACGGCCAACACACCGGTGACCACTTTCTTTGCGCGCATTTGGGGCATCGACACGGTGGATATCCAGGCGGACGCCACGGCCGCCCTGACCGGTCCGGCGGTGGTGGCGGAAGGGGAATTGAAAACTCCGTTCAGCCTGTCGGAGCTGAACTTTCCCAACGATTGCAGCGATTCGATCATGTTCTCGCCCACCACCGAGAGCTGCGCCGGATGGCACAATTTCTTCGATCCCATCAACGCGGCGAAAATGAACGACAAACTGTTTGGATTCATCAAAGGGGACGGTCAGGATCCGGATACAAATCCCTGTCTGCTGGCGCCGTGCGGCCAGGACTGGCTGGATGCCAATTTCGACATGAACAAGGATCCCGACCCCGCCACGACCCCCGAAGCCACCGCTGGAGACTTCTTCGACCATCAGGGCGGCACCATTGCCAGCCTGTTCACCGGGGCGGTGATCACCGACCCCACCATGGATACCGGCAGCCCCATCGATGGCAACCCGAAAAATCCGGCGCCCCTGCCGGCACTTTTTCACTACTTCAAACGCCGCGACGGGGACGGCGACGACACCAAATGGACCGCCACCATACCTGTTTACAAGGACGGCGAGACCTGCGGCAACCCACACGGCATGATGGAAATCGTTGGCTTTGCAAGGATAGAAATCTTCATGCCCAATCCACCGCCGGATAATACGATATCGGTCAGAGTGGACTGCAACCAGTCGTTTATCACCGGCCGCGGCGGCGGCGGCCTTTATGGAAATCTAAAAGGGACCATCCCGAACCTTGTGGAATAACCGACCCGAAACCGGCAAGGAGAGCCGTCATGGAAAGCAAACAAACACTCAGCGTAAAGTTGGACATTCACAATCCCATATTGGAAAAACAAATTCACCAAATTGTTCAGGGGATGAGCGAATATCGCCTCACGGCCCAAAGCGTTTCTCAGCCTTGCGAGCTGCTGATCATGGAGGTGGGCCACACGGCGGATGAGGAGATCCAGCGCATCCAACAGCTCATCTCCAAAGGCCTGGCCGGCGAGATCTTCCTGGTGGCCCCGGCAGCGGATTCAGACCTGCTGATGAAGGCCATGCGGGTGGGCATCAAAGAGTTCTTCCCGCTACCGCTGAATGTGACCGACGTCAACAAGGCGCTGCGCCGCTTGGCCCGGCACCGCCGATCCCCCGATCTGAAACCATCGGCAAAGGACGGTCAGGTGATCAGCATCGTGGGCGGCAAAGGCGGCGTCGGCGCCACCACAGTGGCCGTCAACCTTGCGGTTTCGTTGGGCCGGGCGCACCCCAACGCCTCCGTGGCCTTGCTGGACATGAACACCCTTTTTGGGGAGATCCCCCTGTTCATGGAGATGAAGCCCCAATTTCACTGGGGGGATCTGACCAAGAACATCGATCGTCTCGATGAAACCTTCCTGATGAACCTGCTGTCGCGCCACGACACCGGTGTCCTTGTCCTGCCGTCACCCGGCTACCTCAACGGCCATCAGCGGCCGACGCCGCAGATCATGCAGCAGCTTTTGGGGCTGATGCAATCGATCTTCGATCATGTGGTCATCGATTGCGGTCCATCGACCCATGACACGGCGCTGAAAACCTTCGAGCTCTCCACCCACCTGCTGCTCATCGCCACCCCCAGCCTGCCATGCCTGGCCAACGCCAATAAATTGCTGCGCTCCGTGGTCGACCTGGGTTTTGTGGACGAGTCCAAAGCGAAAATCATTCTGAACCGGTACATCAAGCGCGGCGACATCTCGGTCGAAGATGTGCGCGACGGCCTGGGCCGGGATATCTTCTGGAAGATCCCCAACGACTATGTCTCCACCATGTCGGCCATCAACCAGGGCCGCCCCCTGTCGTCGGTGGCGCCGCGGTCCAAAATCGCCCGCAATTTCGATTCGCTGGCCGGAGCGCTGATGCCGGAACAAGAACAACCGGTCAAAAAAAAGTGGCGCCTCTTCGGCGCCTGAGCCAGTGCGAACCCGACCGGTGGCCGTTACGCGCCGACCGGTTCTGATCATCAAAGGAGGTTAATGTGAACCAAATCCTATCTTTTCCAAAGCAACCCGATGAAAACGGCCGAAAATACATGCCGGACGAATATTTCGAGTTTAAAGCCAAAATTCACAGCCGCCTGCTGGACACCATCGACCTGTCGCTGGCGGAGACGCTGGACAAAGAGACGCTCTCGGTTCATATCCGCCAGGTAGTGGATAAAATCCTGCGTGAAGAGAACCATGTGCTTCCATTGAACCTGAACGAGCGCGAAAAAATATTCTCCGAAATACTGGACGAAGTATTGGGGCTGGGCCCCCTCGAGCCGTTTTTGAAAGACCCGACGGTTTCGGACATCCTGGTCAACGCCTACCACCAGGTCTATGTGGAGCGCTACGGAAAACTGGAGGCCACCGACGCCCGCTTCAAGGACAACGCCCACCTGATGAAGATTATCGACAAGATCGTCTCCTCGGTGGGACGCCGGGTCGATGAATCGGTCCCCATGGTGGATGCCCGCCTGGCCGACGGTTCACGGGTCAATGCGATCATCCCGCCCCTGGCCCTCGACGGCCCCATGCTGTCGATTCGCCGCTTTTCCACCATCCCTTTGGAGATGTCGGATCTCATCCGGAAACAGACCCTGATCCCCCAGATCGAGCAGCTGCTCACCGGCGTCGTCCACGCCAGGCTCAACGTGCTCATTTCGGGCGGTACGGGCAGTGGAAAGACAACCCTGCTCAACGTGCTCTCCCGCTTCATCCCCGAAGCCGAGCGCATTGTCACCATAGAGGATGCCGCCGAACTGCAGTTGCAGCAAACCCATCTGGTGCGGATGGAGACCCGGCCGGCCAACATCGAGGGCCGCGGGCAGATCACCGCGCGCGACCTCGTGCGCAACAGCCTGCGCATGCGCCCCGACCGCATCATTGTCGGTGAGGTTCGCGGCGCAGAAGCCTTCGACATGTTGCAGGCCATGAATACCGGCCACGACGGCTCGCTGACCACTATCCACGCCAATTCCGCCAGGGACGCCTTGATGCGCCTGGAAACCATGGTGGCCATGGCCAATTTCGATATTCCCAGCGAGTTCATGCGCAGCTACATCGCCTCGGCCATCGATGTGGTCATTCAGGTCTCGCGGTTGGCCGACGGTCGCCGCAAACTGGTGAGCCTGCAGGAGATCACCGGCATGGAGGGCAATGTCATCACCATGCAGGA
>JBNLAV010000080.1:0-3315 GCA_050302315.1 Desulfobacteraceae bacterium | reverse complement strand
AATACCATGTCTACGGGCGGTGCCACCCCCTTTGCCGACGGCCTGATGAAGGCCTGGCAGGTGATCAAGGCCCAGCGGCGCAAAGATCCCGGCATTCAGCCCCTTATGGTGGTGATTTCCGACGGCGAGGCCAACGTGGCCTGCGATCGCCGGAGGAATTCGTTGTCCGTGATGGATGAACTGCTGCAGGTTGCACAACGCATCGGTGGGGACCAGGTGGCGTCGATAATCATCGACACCGGGCCCCTCAGCGCCGGAGGGGATGGGATGAAGCGCGTCGCCCGGGCTTTGGGCGGTGTCTATCACCACATCAACGGATTGAAAGCCCGGCATGTGGTGCAGGTGGTATCCGTCGGTTGATCCGGAGACTTGGTACAGGGCGCATCCTGTTATGTGGCTTGGCGCTTTGCATTTAAAAGATTGCCAAATGCCAAAAACCAAAACTCAAAGGGTTGATGCGCTTCCCGCGGTCATCCATGCGTGCCCGAGTTCATGGCCGGGACCCGCGTGTATCGGCCCAACTCCTTAATCTGACATTTAATTTCAGGCGTTTCGTTCTACTTGGGTACAGCGCAGATACTCGCAGCATGACACCTGACCCTTTCGTTGGTCCGGTTGAATCCTGTTGACAGGCGGGGGGCTCAATTTTATAAAATACTCTATCCAAACGAAAACCCGCAGTTCAGACGGATAGCAACACCCTTTAGCGGAAGTGCTGCACCACTGCCCTGGCCTGGAACCCACGGAATCTCGTTCGCCTTCGGAGCCGGACCTGAACAATGCATGACCGCCCGCTGCGGGGATCGGACCTCCGAAGGGAGCAAGATGTCGGGTTCCTATATCCAATGGCACGATGATCTTGAGCAAACCCATCGCCGCTACCTCATCGACAAGCTCTTCATCGGCCGTCTGTGCCGGGGCGTGGATGCCGAGCACTGCATCCAGATCAACCAGCCTTCCGTTTCCCGCGATCATGCCGTCATCCAGGCCACACAATTCGGAATCGAATTGACCGACCTGAGCACCAACGGCACCTGGTTGAATGGTGTTCGTATGGCCTCGGGCTCCTCAAGGGGGCTGTCCCATGGCGATGTCATTGAAATCGGACAGGTCAGGCTCGAGTTGGTCTGCGAGGAAGATGCCCCCCCCCGTCCGGAAGCCAGTTGGGGCGACGAACAGACCACCATCAGTCCGTCCATCGTTTGGGTTACCAGCCTGGTGGCCGATGTGCGGGGGTTCTCGGCCATGTGTCAGTCCACGGACTCGGACGCCGCCTACAATATGATGAATGAAGTCTTCAGCCGCTTCAGCGAAATCGTTACAACCTTTAAAGGGACCGTCAAAGACTTTGCCGGAGATGCGGTATTCGCCTTTTGGGAGCATGCCGGCGGGATGTCCGCCGCTCAGGCCCTGCTGGCCTGCCGGGCCGCCGTGGAGCAATACCGCCAGGTAAATGACATTCATGCCACCCTGGGTCGCACGGCGGCCGCTGTTCAGGGGTTGCGCCTGGGATGGGGGTTGACCACCGGGCCGGCCACGCTTTCGCACTACGGCGTGCGTCACACCGACCTGGCCCTGGTGGGCGATGCCATCAACCTGGCTTTCCGGCTGTCGGCCATTGCCGACAAGGAGGTGGAATCCGCCATCGTACTGTGCCGGAACACCGCCGAACTGGTGCGCGCCGAAATCGACCTCATCGACCTGGGCGATATTCGGACCAAAGGCCGGACCGGGCTGGAGCGGGTATACGGTATTGCAAGGATTTAGGGTTTAATTGAGCCCACAAAGTTGATTGGGTTGATTGAGGTTGTCGCGTTTGAAGACCGGTGGGAGGGGCAGCAGCCTCGGCGACCGGGGCAATGGAACGCAAGATCGATGAGGCCTCCATGGCAGCACCCAACTTTCTTCGGCTTCTGAAATTACTGCACCCCCGCAACATGGTGGCCGGCATCCTGAAGCACCGGGTGGCGGTGCTGGTCCTGATTGGGTTGCTCTCCGGCCTGTTCGCCGCTTATCTTCCCCGGCTGACCGTCAGCACATCCGTTTACGATCTGGTGATCGAAGATCTTCCGGAGAATATCGAATACCTGAAGTTCAAGGAGATTTTCGGCAGCGAAGAGATCATCCGGATCGTCATTAAAAGCAGCAACATCTTCGATCCCGCGGTGTTCCGCAAAATCGAACAGCTGGCTGAAACAGCCCGGGCCATCCCGGGGGTTCGGCGGGTCATCAGTCTGCCCGATGTGAAACGCGTCGTGGACCCCGTCGAACAATGGCCCCTGGAAAAATTCCAGCATATGGTGGCCGACGTGGCCATGTTTCAGCGCAACCTGATCTCCGACGATCGCAAGTCCACCCTGATCACTCTTGTGCTGGCCGACGATGCCCGGCCCAAGGCCGTCATTCAGGCCGTTCAGCAGCTCATCGATCAAAGCGATTCGCGCCTCAGCCTTTACCAGATCGGCATGCCCCTGATTTCCCAGGCCCTGGGACAGTTCACCGCCAACGATTTCATGCGCCTGCCGCCCATCACATTTTTGGTCATTGCCATCGTGCTGCTGGTGATTTTCAGGCAGGTGCGTTATGTCCTGCTGCCTCTGGCCTGCGTATCACTGGCCCTGATCTGGACCTTCGGGGTGGTCGCCATGACGGCCATCCCCCTGTCCATGCTGACCATGATCGTACCGGTTTTTCTGATCGCCGTGGGAACGGCCTATTGCCTGCACATCGTGGCTGCCTTCCGCAATGCCCAGTTGAAAGCCGAAACCTCTTCGGACGCTGTTATGCAGACTTACCAGGCCATGGCCTTCCCCACTTTTTTAGCCATCGCCACAACCGTGTTGAGCCTTAGCACCCTCTTTTTAAGCCGCATCACGGCCATCAACGAATTTGCCCTTTTCGCCTGCGTGGGCATGTTCAGCTTCCTGGTGGTACTGCTGACTTTTCTTCCCGCCGTTCTTTCCTATATCCCGCCGGAAAAGAGCAAACCGGATAAAACCCGGGACATCCGGCGCCCCCTGCAGGGCGTTATCGACGGCATCATCAAACTGCATCTGCACCACCAGAAAAAGGCCCTGTTGGTCATCGCCGGAATCACGCTGATCTGCCTTGTGGGTTTGTTTCAACTGCGGGTGGAAACCAATCCGGTGGAATTTTTCAAGCCGGGAACGGAAGTCCACCGCCATTTTCATGATATCTATCAACACCTGTCCGGCAGTTTCCCCATCAATCTGACCATGGCCGGCCCCCAGGAGGGCTTTTTCGAAGACCCGCAAAATATCGCCGCCATCGAAGGCATCCAGCAGTATGTGGACA
>JBNLAV010000079.1:0-45517 GCA_050302315.1 Desulfobacteraceae bacterium | reverse complement strand
CCAGTGAGCTTGCGATAGTCGACGACCTTGCCCCCAAATCCGCTCAGCGCAATGAAGCCGTCAAGCTGGGCCTGACCCGCTTCGCGATGGGCGGCCGGCAGGCCGGCCATGATCAGGCCGTACCGGGAGGTGATTTCCCGTGCGCCGCCCAGACTGTCGACCAGACTTCGGATGTCGGTGTTTTCATCCGCGGCCGTGGTGAAATGGCGCAGCACCACGGATGGGCCTTCCGGCTGCGCACTGCGCAGCATCAACAGGGCACCGCCGCCGTCGGAGAACGATCCGTCAAGGGCCGCCGACCCATCGAACAGCGGCGACAGCTTGTCGTGACACTCGTCCGCGCCTGTCACCATCACCGGCGTGTCGTCGGCCGCCAGCATCTGGGCGCTGAACAGCGCCTGCTCAAAAGAGGTGTCCCCGCCGGAAAGGGTGAGATTGTCGCCCGTGGCCTGCGCCATGAGGGCTGCCTGTCCGGCCGCCGCGTTGTGTACAGACCCGATGAAATCGGTGGGACTGGAAAATTTTTCCTCGGATTCGAAGAGGTTGTCCAGAAAATCGTGGGTTTCGGAGAGAGAGCCCCATCCGGTGCCGAAATAGACCGACCGGGGATTGGGCGCATCTTCGGGGCCCTGCAGCTGCGCCAGCAGGGCCAGGGTCATGTGAGAAAGCCGTTTGATGCGGCGGATCACACCCGGCGGCAGGCCCTGGCAAAGGGCCGTCGTATCGAGGCAGCCCCTGCACCCGCGCCCGTTTGATAATGCTTCAATGGTCGCATCGGTGAATCCGGCGCCGGTGACGGCGGCCCAGCCAATGGCGCGCAGGGGGCGAAGGGAGGGTGATCCGGCATCTGCGCCCGTGACCGGGGCCGGGTTGCGTCCGATCACCACCGCCGCATTGTTGCCGCCGAAACCGAAGGAGTTGGAGAGCACCGTATCGATGCGCTTGCGTTCGGCGGTTGCCACCGGCGTGGCTTTCAGTTCCGGATCGACATGGCGGCAGCCGATGTTGGCCGGAACGATCCCCTGTTCGACACAGTGGACGGCGACCACCGCTTCGATGGCGCCGGCCGCGGCCAGAGAGTGGCCTGTGGCCCCTTTGATGGATGAGAGCGGCGGCGGTGCATTGGAAAAGAGCCGGTTGATCGCCCTGGTTTCCGAGCGGTCGTTGTCCACCGTGCCGGTGCCGTGCAGATTGATGTAGTCGATCTTTTGGGGCGCCATGCCGGCCTGGGCCAGGGCCCCCTCCATGGCCGCCAGCGCGCCTTTGCCGTCGGGATGCGGCTGGGCCGGGTGGTGGGCGTCGCAGGAGAGCCCGACGCCCAATACGGCCACACCGTCGAAATCGTGCGGGGCAGCCTCGAGAAGCAGCATCCCAGCCCCTTCGGCCACGGACATGCCGCGCCGATCTTTGTCCAACGGTCTGGAACCCTCCGGATCAATGAGTTGGAGGGATTTGAAGCCATAGTAGGTGAGACGGCAGAGCGCATCCGCGCCGCCCGCCAGAATCCGCTTGAACTGTCCCGATGCGATCATCGCCTTTGCCAGGGCAATGGCGCAGCCGCCCGAGGAGCAGGCCGTCGATACGGTCAACACCGGTCCCCGGCAGCCGTAGCGTCGGCCCAGGTCTTCGGCCACCGTACCGATGCCGTGCAGTCGATATGGGTCGATGGAGGTGCAGCCTTGCTTCAACAAGGTTTCCGTGGTGGGCATACCGCCGGTGGTGATGCCCAGGACGATGGCGTCCGGCGGGTGGTCGCAGGCTGCCATGGCCTGGTCTGCGGCGATGCGGGCCAGGGCGATGGTCGGATTGGGCAGGGCCTCCGATGTCAGCCCCGGGCAGGCGCCCACCGGAAGGGCCGGATCATGGGATACGGTGAACCGGGTCAAGGGGCCCACGCCGGACGCATCCGCCGTGATGGCCTTGGCCACCGCTTCTCCGCCGCTGCCGAGGGCGCAGATGATGCCGGTTCCCGCGATGCGGGCCCTCGGGAGGATCAATTGGCCGGCTCCTTGGAATTTTCGACGATGTAATCGGCCATCGACCGCAGGGAGCCGAACACCTGTGCTCCCAGCTCCTTGTTGTCGATGGTCAGTTGGTAGTCTTTTTCCATCATGATTACCAATTCGAGCACATCGATGGAATCGATGCCCAGTCGGCCGCCGACCAGTTGCTCATCCGGATCGATATCCTCCGGCTTTACATTCATGAGGTTGAGCACCTCGATGACTTTGACCTTTAGCGTATCCAACAGCTGTGTACCTTGCATGCGTTCACCTTGTCCTGATTCTTTACAACCCGAGGGAATTATAGTAGCAGTACGAGTTCGGAAAGTTTGTACATTATAGATTATTGCCCGATCCATCAATCCTTTTTTATGGGGGAAAGAGACTCCCAGTGAATCATCCGAAGGCCTATCCCGAAATCGAAGCGCTGCTGCCCCACCGCGGCCGGATGCTGCTCATCGATCAGGTGGTGGAGATCGAAGGCGACCGCGCCGTGTCGCGAGCCACGCCCAGCGATCGATGGCCCACGAGCGACGGCAGCCAGGTGAGCTCCTTGCTGATCATCGAACTGGTGGCCCAGACTTCCGGTCTGAGCAACGGGCTGGAGTGGCTCACCACCGAGGGCCGGGATGTCGAGGTCAAAGGCTGGCTGGTGGGCGTTAAAAAAGCCGCCCTCCATGTCGGCGCCATCCCCCTGGGCAAAGAGATCATTACCGAGACCCGGAACAGCTTCGAGTTCGAGGGATTCCGCGAAATTGAAGGGTCGTGCAAGATCGCGGACACCATCATCGGAGAGGCGGTACTGCAGGTGGTGCGGGCGGATTATTAGCTCAACTTTCGGGTTTCACTCAAATTCAGTTTGAAACGCTGTGTAGGACCGGCTTTTAGCCGCGAAATGGGGCTTATACAGGCATTCGGGTCGCGGCTAAAAGCCGCTCCTACATGAAGACCGAAAGTTGAGCGATTAAAATACAGGAGCGGAGAGATGAGCGAAAGACAGAACAGAAAAGTGGCCATCGTCACCGGTGCCAGCAAGGGCATCGGCCGGGCCATCAGCGTGGAGCTGGCCGCCAGGAACCATGACGTGATCATCAACTACCGCTCCGATCATGACGGCGCCAAGGAAACGCTGGCCATGGTGGAAGCCCGGGGCGCCACCGGAAGGTTGTCGTGTTTCGACGTCACCGACGCCCAGGGATCGTTCGATATACTGGAGGCGTTGAATGCCGAGTACGAAACCATCGATGTCCTGGTCAACAATGCCGGCATCACTGCCGACGCCCTCTTTGTCATGATGTCCAAGAACAGCTGGGACAAGGTGATCCGCACCAGTCTGGAAGGCTTTTACAATGTCACCAAACCGGTTCTGGAGAAGATGGTGCGGCAGAAGCAGGGCAGCATCGTGACCATTGCATCGGTATCGGGCCTGATGGCCAACCGCGGCCAATCCAACTACTCGGCCGCCAAGGCCGGCCTGATCGGTGCCAGCCGCTCGGTGGCCGCCGAGGTTGCCCGGCTGGGCGTACGGGTCAATGTGGTGGCCCCCGGCATGATCGACACCGAAATGCTGGACGGCGCCCCCATGCACGACATCAAAAAAGTGATCCCCATGGCCCGCATCGGCCGCCCCGAAGAGGTGGCCAAGGTGGTGGCCTTCCTCTGCTCCGACGATGCGTCGTATATTACCGGGCAGACGATAGGCGTCAACGGCGGCATGATCTAGCTGCAAGGGCCGGAGGACGCCGGATCCGGTGTTGCCGAGGGTTCGCAGTAGTTGGAAGGCTTGGCTGAAGGTCTCAATTACTTGGACCGTCATCCCGGCGAAAGCCGGGATCCAGGGCTTTCCACCGTCAAGCCCCCTGGATCCAGGATTTCGCCGGAATGACGGAATGAACGGACATTTCATGATAAAAGGCATCATCAAAATCAAATCTTTGTCGAAAGCGGTGATGATCGTGTCGGTTGCGGTATTTGCCGCCGTCATGATGGCCCAGCCCTTCGCCCGGGCGGACGCCACCCTCGACAAAATGCGCGCCGCCGCCGAAAAGATCGCTTCCATCAAAGGGGATTTCGTCCAGGAGAAGCACATGCCCATTCTGGCCAAACCCCTCGTCGCCCATGGCTATTTCGCCTACCAGCGGCCCGCATCGCTGCGCTGGGAATACCGCAAGCCGATCAAGAGCGTCATGCTGCTCCACGACGGCGACCTCCACCGCTACCTGCACACCGAGAAAGGGTGGGAGGAGGACACCGCCGCCAACCTGCAATCCATGGATTTCGTCCTCCAGGAGATCTCCAGCTGGCTCAACGGCCATTTTGAAGACAACCCCCTGTTCAATGCCGCGGCGGGCGATGACAAGACCGTCATCCTCACCCCCAAGGACAAGGCCATGGACCAATTCATCCAGCGCATCGAACTGGTCATGGCCGATCAGCCCGGAGTGATGAAGCGCGTGACCATTTTCGAAGGCGAAAATTCCTTTACCCGATTCACCTTCACCGAACCGAAAATCAACGACGCCATAGCCGCGGCGGAGTTCCGGAACGTCCAATGAAGCGCCTCCTGTCGATAGCTGCGCTGCTGGCATTGACTTCCGCATGCGCGCGGTTGCCCGAGATCCGCATTCCCGCTGGTTATGTGCAGCTGCCGTCCCATGTAGAGTGCCGCGAGCTGTATCCCCAGGGGCGCTGGCAGATGCACCACGCCATCGAAGCCACCGTGCCCGGCGGCGGGAAAAGCGTGCTCACCGGTGTGACCGTGCTCTCTTCAAGGGACCGGAGCATCGATTCGGCCTTGATGACGGTGGAGGGCTTTGTCCTGTTCAAGGGACGGTTCGACGGAACGCTTACCGTGCACCGGGCCATCGAACCCTTCGACCGGCCCGGATTCGCCCAGGGGCTGGTGGATGACCTGCGGCTGCTCTTCTTTGCTCCCAAGGGAACGTTGTGCCGAAGCGGGTTGATAGCGCCCGAAGAACGCGTCTGCCGCTATTGCCGGCCGGAATCCACCATCGATGTTGCGGTCCGGTTCGACCGGACCCGGCAGATCCGCCAATACGATGATCGCAACCGGTTGATCCGCACGATCGATATCCGTGAGGTGACCGCCGTCGGCGCCACCTCCTTCGCCAGCAAGTTGAAACTCAAGCGCCACGGCTTGCTGGGCTATGAATTAAACCTTACCTTACTGGAAGCCGTCCCTTTGGACTGAGTGACGCCCGAGAGGAATACGACATAATGAAACTCACCCTGATCTACCCCAAATGGCCCAAGCTGAACCGTCAGACCGAGTTCCATCTGCCGCCGCACGGACCGGTGGTCTTTGCCGCCGCCCTGCCCGACGATGTGGACGTTGTGTTTGTGGATGAGAACCTGGAGACCGTCAATTTCGATGACGACGCGGATCTCGTTGCCATCTCCATGATGCTTACCGCCCAGGTCAAAAGGGGATGGGCGATCGCCGACGAATTCCGACGCCGGGGCAAGACGGTGATCTTCGGCGGTATCGCCACCATGCTGCACGCCGAAGAGACCATGGAACATGCCGACGCGGTATTCATGGGAGAGGCCGAGGGCCACATCGGGAAAGTGCTCACCGATTTCAGAAAAGGGAACCTTCAAAAGCTATACAACGTCATGGGAACACCACCGCCCATCGAAAGCGTGGGCACCGCCCGGCGCGAGATTCTCAAGCGCGACCTCTACAACTATAAAGGGGTGCAGATGGTGGACCTGGTGCACGCTTCCCGCGGCTGCCGCTACGACTGCTACCCGTGCTGCGTCTCCTTTCTGGGGGGTCGAAAATTCAGGCCGCGGCCGGTGGAAAAGGCCGTGGAAGAGATGGCGGCCATCGACAACACCCGCCTGTTCATCGTGGACAACTCCCTGGCCCAGGACACCCAGTGGGAGAAAGACCTCTTTCGGGAGATGATCCCATTGAAGAAGAACTGGTGCTGCCATCCCATCGAAGACGATCCGGAAGTACTCGATCTGGCGGCCCAGGCCGGCGCCTGGTATGTCTACCAGGCGGTGTTCGACACCTCCGACCACATACGGGACCGCATACGCCGCTACCACGACCACGGCATCGGTGTGGAGGGCACCATCCTGCTCGGCCTGGACGACCAGAGTGAAGACGACATCAAGCGCCTGGTGGATTTTCTGATGGAGATCAAGCTCGATCTGGCCGAGTTCACCGTGCTCACACCATTTCCCCACACCCGGGCCTTTGAGGACCTCAAGCGGGAAAACCGGATTACCTCATTCGACTGGAACGACTACACCGCCGACAAGGTTGTCTTTCAGCCCAAGCAGATGTCGGCCCGTCGGCTGCAGGAGTTGCTGGACTACGCCTGGGAGACGTTCTACCAGGACGAACCCCAGGAGCTGAAGATGTTCAAACTGCTCAAGAAGGTCACTTACAAGGAGATGGCCAACAACACCTATCGCAAGCGGGATCGTTCGGGAATAAAGTTCGGAAAAAATTAGGACCCGTCTCAATGCAAGCAGGTCCTGCGCTATGGTTCGATCTCAATGGGTGTCCCGATATCCACCGACGCCCAGATTTCATCCATGGCGCTATTGGAGACGGCAATGCAGCCATCGGTCCAGTTGAACCTTTGGGTGATCCACCAAAGCCAGCCGTACCCATTTTTTTGTCCGTGGATCATAATGGCTCCTCCGGGGGAAACACCCGCTTTTTCCGCCCACAGCCGATCCGCTTTGTTGGGATATGAGAGGTGAATGGCCTTGTAAAAAGCGCTATCTGCTTTCTTATAGTCGAGCAGATAGCGGCCTTCGGGCGTCCGTTCGTCGCCCTCCTGCATTTTATGCCCCTCCGGTTTTGCACCGAAAGCAACATCATATGCTTTTAAGACCTGCCCATTCTTTTTCAAATACAGTTTGCATTGCGATTTGATGACCAGGACCGAATCGGCTTTCTCCATGGCGAAAACAGGATTGAAACACAAAAACAGGGTGATGACGGCTAAATATCGCATCTGCCGTTATCCTTATGATTCGCTTCAGTCGCTGTCATTTCAAGGCCATCCCGAAGTATTCCACCCCGAATTTTTCGACGCGATGTCGGTGTTCGTCCGGCAAACGCCAGTCGTTCGCCTGCAGGAAAGAACCCAGTTCATCGGGCCGGAGGCTCCACAGCCACGGTTCGCCGGACGCCGCGAGGAGCCACATCACCATGCCGGTTTGGGGGCCGGCATCCGGTTGGCCATCCCGCGTGCTCCCGATAAATGTGAACGCCATCCGGCTTCCGGCGCCGCTGACCGCTGCGCACTGCTTCAACAGGGTGCCGACCCCCTCCTGCGACAGGTACATCAGCAGGCCCTCGGCAAGGATCACCGAACATGCCGCCGGATTCCACCTGAGGTTGGCATGCAGGACTTCTTCAACGGCTTGTTGGTCGAGGTCGGCGGCGATCAGCTCAAGGTTGTCGCGTATGCCCATGGAGGCGATGCCCCTGGCCTTCAATTGCGCCGTGGCCGGGTGATCGATTTCGAAGAAGGTGATATCCGGAAACGCCGGCGCCAGGCGCCAACTCAGGGTATCGTAGCCGGCACCCAGTACCAGCACCTGGCGGGCGCCGCCGGCTATCCCTTTCCGGACCTGGCGTTCGCAAAACGCCTTGCGGTGGGCAAATGCCTCGAACTGACCCGGCAACATCCAATCAAATCCAAGGTAGATCCAGACAGCCATCCGGGTTTGCAAAAACCGCATGCGGCCCGGCCCCACCACACCCGAGGCCATCAGAAGTTTCGCCGTGGCATCGACGATGCCGGGCGGCAGGATCTCATCCATGCCGCGATGCGAACCGAGGGTAACGATATTCAGTGCCACCTTGCGGGCAGTCCTGCTCGGTGTCGCACGCTCCATTTCGGCCCCTTCAATCGATTAAGACCTTTCCCAATCGAATTCCATCTGTCTGGCGGTTTTGACGGCAAGGTCTTCACTATCCAAACGGGAGACCAGATGCAAGCTCATATCGATTCCGGCGGAGATCCCCGCAGCCGTTACGACTTCACCCAAGTCCACCCACCGGGTATTGTGCCGGATCTCAATGTCCGGGAACATGGCCGCAAGCTCCGGGATATCCTCCCAATGGGTGGTCGCCGCCCTGGACCTGAGCAGGCCGGCCTTTGCCAGAAGAAATGCACCGGTGCAGACCGATGCGGTGATAGCGGCGCTTCCGGCGGTGTCGCGAATCCATGACATCAGATCCGCTTTCTCCAGCTCCTTGGCGACGATGCCTCCCGGGATCACCAGCAGATCGATCTTCGGATGATTCCAAACAGCGTACCTGGGCGTCACCTCAAGCCCTCCCCGCGCCAATACGGGCGACGTCGTTTCACCGACGGTGAACACATCGAACAATGGGGGGGCATCCGGACCGGATCGAGCGCTGACACGAGAGGCGGTCGAAAAAACCTCGAACGGTCCGGCAAAATCCAGCACCTCTATATCGCTGTAAATATAGATTCCGGTGTTGATGGTCATGATGGGGTCCTTTTGAATTCGCCTATTTGTTTTTACCAACGATCCAAACGGCGTGGATGATGCCGGGGACGTACCCCAGAATGGTCAGCAGGATGTTGATCCAGAAGTGAAGACCGATGCCGACCTGAAGAAAAGCGCCAAGCGGCGGCAGGATAATCGCACAGATGATCTTGATGAGTTCCATGGAACACTCCTTGGTTGGTCTGTATCGCACTCTGCAAAATTGAATGCTGCACATCAGGTGCGGTTGTCAGCCGCCTCCTGCACCCGGTTTATATGAGAAATCCCTGCGCTGCAACCACGCTTATCGCATCAGTTCCCGCGCCGCCGTCACGATCTGCTTGACATTGGGCAGCATTTCCTGTTCGCGCGCCGGGTCGAAAGGGATCGTCCCCGCCACCGCAACGCGGGCGTAGCGTGCCGACAGCCCCGCTTCAAGAATCGTGGCGGCCAACTCTCCGGACAATCCATAATCGCGGTAGTCTTCGTCAACCACCAGCATCCGGCCTGTACGCCCCACATCCCTCACCACAGCTTCACGGTCAAGTGGAGCGATGCTGCGCAGATCGAGGACGCTTGCCGAAATGCCTTCGCGGGACAGCTGCTCCGCGGCGGCGAGCCCGCGATGAATTCCGACGCCGGCGCCGACGATGGTCAAGTCGGCGCCTTTGCGCCGCATGGCGGCCCGGCCGAGCGCAATCGGTTCCCAGTGGTCGGGGACTTCGCCTCGGCGCCCCTGTTCCGGAATGTCATAGGAGACGGTCGACCGTCCACCCGATCCGAGATAATCAAGCCAGTCTTCGGACAGGAGCTGATGCTCAAGGAAGACGACCGGGCCGTCATCGGCAATCGCCGCAGTCAAAAGTCCGCCCGCATCGGCCGGCGTCGAGGGGACGACGACCTTGAGCCCCGGGATATGTGCGAGCCACCCCCACAATGCCTGCTCGTGCTGTCCGCCGTCGCCGTAGCCACCGCCGCATCCTGCGCGGACGACCATCGGCACTTGCCATCGATTGCCCGAAAAGGCCTCAATTTTGGCAGCATGGTTGATGAGGGCGTCTGCGGCAACAGCGACAAAATCGATCATGATCAACTCGGCAACCGGCCGCAGACCGGCCATCGCAGCGCCAACCGCAGCGCCGAGGAAGGCCGACTCGCTGATAGGCGTTTGGCGTATCCGTCGCTCGCCGAAGCGCGCGTACAGGTTCATGCGCAGCGCATGCACATCTTCCCCGAAAACCACCACGCGATCATCCGCCGCCATCGCCTGGGCCAGGGCATCTTCAATTGCCTGGGCGTAGGTCATTTCTCTCATCGGGGAGCCTCCTCACTGGCCGGCGGTTCCAACCGCAGCGCTTTTGCCACAGCTTGTTTTACCATCAGATCGACCTCTTGTTCCAATTCGCGCAGCGTGTCTGACGGGAGGGTGAGGCGCTTGCGAAGCCGCCGCACCGGGTCGTGGGAAGAACCGATCTGTGTTCGCGCAGTGCGCCCGAGCATGGAAACGATCTTGCCAAAACTCAAGGCGCGCTGGGTGACAGAAGCGCCCACGGCGCTTGTCGTCGCCGAAGCCAGCGGTCCGACCCGCGATTTCAGCTCGGCCAGCGGCCTGCGGGCCATACGGATGAGGGGATCACCAAGGAAGTGCCCCTCCGGCCGGACGCAGGTTGCCCGCAAATAAGCGGGACCCCGTCCCCTGCGGGCGCGGTCGATCAATTTGCCCGCCGTGCGCCAAACAATCTCCACATCCGTACCATCGATCTTGCTGGCCGACACACCGAGGCCCCGGACCCGTTCTTCAAGGTCGCCACCGGTAACCGAAGCCGAGGCCGTCGTAATGGCAATGCCATTGTCGCGGCAGATGAACAGGACCGGCAATCTCCAAACGGCAGCCAGGTTCATCGCTTCCATCAGCATCCCCTGGTTCAACGCCGCCTCGCCGAAGAATGCCACCGCAACCTTGCCGGGCCGCAGGTACTGGGCCGCCAGGGCGAATCCACAGGCGGCGGGGCCGGAGGCCCCGACGATTCCGGAAGATGCGGCGAGATGGTCTTTCGAGTACAGGTGCATATGGCCGCCCATGCCGTTGCAGAGACCGTCGGCATCACCCATGCACTCCTTTATGATGGCAACCGGATCCACACCGCGCAGGAGCATGCCGGCAGTACCGCGATGGTCGAGGGCCACGGCATCGCCGTCTCCGAGATGGTCCAGCACACCGGTGTTGATGCCTTCCTCGCCGATCCCGAGGTGCATCTCTCCGGAAATGCGTCCTTCGCGCCAGAGCGCGGCGATCACTTCCTCAACTCGGCGGCACATCAACATCTTGCGGTACAGTGTCACGCTGTCCAATTCCATACTTCTTCCCCGTAGAACGCTTGCGCAGACCTTTCTGCCGGTGCATATGGTTATGAAACGCCTGGATCATCAGGCCGGTTCGCCGGTTCTACCCGTACTTGCTTCGGAATTTCACGACGGTCTCCAGCAGGTCCGGCGTCAATCGTTTCCGCACTTCGTTTTCGACGGCCTGTCCGACACCGCCGTAGAAGGCTTCGGCAATTCCGCCGGTAATGCAGGCGAGGGTGTCGCTATCGCCCCCCAATGAGATAGCGTTACGGACAGCATCTTCGTACGTCTCGGCGTCCAGAAATGCGATGATGGCCTCGGGCACCGTGCCTTGACAAGAGACATCAAAGGCGTAGTTCGGCCGAATGTCCCCCACGGTCCGCTTAAGATCGTAGTCGAACAACCTGGATATCCTGGTTCGGATGGCATCCTTGCCGACCCCTGTTCCGGCCATAAAGACAGCGAGCGCGACAGCTTGTGCGCCTTTGATCCCTTCGGGGTGGTTATGGGAAACCTCGGCGCTCATCTTCGCGTGTCTTAAAACATCCTCTTCCGATGTGAATGCGAGGCCGACCGGGCTGACGCGCATGGCGGAACCATTGCCCCAGCTGTTGTACGGCTGGGGATTATCGGACTGCAGCCAGCGCATGAATGCGCCGCCGTATCCGGCCGCTGGATACTGTCGGCCGATCTCCCAAAGGCACTGACGGTAGGATCTTCCGGTAAGAATGGCGTTCGCCACCCCAACGGTGAGGACCGTGTCGTCGGTGAAACGACATCGGTCGCTGAAGAGCGGAAAATCCTTTGTTCTGATCGGCCACCCCTCGTAGATGGATCCAATTATGTCTCCGGCTATGGCTCCGATCATCGGTCTGTCCCCACGTGTCGAACCGTCTGTTTGCGGGGCTGCATGGTCCGCAAACCTTGAACGCCGCGGTTGGCGAAAAGCCTGTCAGGTTCTCATGGCGCCACAGGCGTTTCTATGGGCTCGCCTGGCAGCGCCAACGGTCGTCTCAGCGATCGAAGACCCGACGCAGGAAGGCCACGGCGCGCTTCCGGCTGTCATACGCCGCTTCGCTGTTCCATTGAAGGATACCGGTTTTGTTTCTGGCATACGGCGCATATCCCTGCCAAGCGCCGCTGCGATCGAATCCGTGATGAACGTTGGCGTAGATCTTGAGCGAAACAACGCCCGGGTGCGATGCATTCAGCCGGCTGACGAATTCAGGGCAGGTTTCGCCGTCGCCCCATGCGTCGCGCTCTCCGGTCAGAATGATGATCGGCGCCATTGTCGGACCGCTCGAATCAAAATACTGCCAAAGCCAGTCACAGGCGGGATAGAACCCGACGTGCCCCGCAAAGCCGGACTTATCATGGCAAGGACTGGTTCTGCGGATGTCTATTCCATGGAATACTCAGGATAAAGTTTGTCCTGGCAATCCGGACAGATACCATGGCTGAACTTAGTGTCGAACCGGTCCGAGATATAAATCTCCACCTGGTTCCAGAATCCTTTGTCGTCCCGAATTTTTTTACAGGATGCGCAAATGGGGATTAATCCGCTCAAGGTCTTTATTTCGTTCAGGGCCTTCTGGAGCTCTTTGAGGGTGCGTGAGAGCTTGATGTGGGTGTTGACGCGGGCCTTTACGGTCAGGGGATTAAAAGGTTTGGGTACATAGTCTACCGCGCCTATTTCAAAGGCTTTGGCATCATCCATTGCCTCGGACACGGCAGTGATGAAAATCACCGGAATTTCCCTGGTCCTGGGATCTGCCTTGATCCGGGTGCAGAGTTCATAGCCGTCCATTTCGGGCATGACGATATCCAACAGCGCCAGATCGGGCAGGGGGTCCTGGGCCAGTTTGGTCAAGGCGGCCTGTCCGTTTTTCATCGGCACCACTCGGTAGTCATCTTTAAGAAGTTCGATGAGGATCTTTAGATTTTCCGTCGCATCATCCACAATCATGACGGTCGGTTTGTCATTTGGCTGCATTGGCATGTTCGCTCCGGTTATAAGGGTGGTACCGTAACATGGCCCAATGGTCAAATCAATTGATTTCAACCGGTTTCCGGCGCTCCCGGTCTTGTTCAAGGCCGCGGCGGACATGGAAAAAAGGTCACGTTCTTTTCCGGCGGTCTCTAAGAAAAACGCTTCCGGGCAAGCGCTTGGCTTCTTTTTTGGCCTCGGCGCAGGCATCATTTACCTGGAGATATTCTGAATAGATACCATGGGACAGGTCCACCCCGGCCATGCTGATGCTCATGAGCGGAAAGGTCTGATGTTGGCCTTGCCGGTTTTTGGAATGAATGCATTTCCTGGCCAGGTCTTCCGCGGTGTAAAACCGGCCGACGCCATCATCAAATTCTTTTATGACCCGGTCCGCCAGAACCACCGCCTTTTCGGACGGCACGATGGTCACAAAATCATCGCCGCCGATATGGCCCACGAAACCGTCCGCCAAATTCACGGCTGCCAGCGCGTTCTTGAAGACCCGGACCGTAAAGAGGATGATGTCGTCCCCCATGGCAAATCCGTATTTGTCGTTATAGGCCTTGAAGTTGTCCAAATCCGCATAGATGACACAAACGTTGTCCTTATTGTCCAACGCCTGCTTGATGTGCTCCATTACCACGGTATTACCGGGCAGGCCGCTCATGGGGTTGGCATCCCTGGCCAGCCGGTTTAGCCGCTTCAGTTCGGCAACGGCTTCACGCAGTCTCAGGTGGGTTTTAGCCCTTGCTTTTACAATGGGCGGGCTGATCGGCTTGATGATGTAGTCAACGGCCCCGGCTTCAAATCCCCTGGTTTCATCCCCCACATCGCTCCTGGCGGAAACAAAGATCACAGGGATACTGCTTGTTCTCGGATCCTGCTGCAATGTTCGGCAGACTTCGAATCCGTCCATCTCAGGCATGACGATATCCAGCAGGATCAGGTCCGGTTGTTTGGATCCGGCCAGTTTAAGCGCGGCTTTTCCGTTTTTGGCAAAAAAGATGGTATACTCGTCCCGCAGCACATTGGTGAGTATTTTTATATTTTCGGTTGTATCATCGACAATGAGTATTTTCTGCTGCCGGTTCATTTGCCTTATGTCCAGATTTCGGAAAATGCTTTTAATTTATCCTTTGCCTGGTCAAATTCAAGGTCATCCACCAATTCACGGATCTCGCCGAGTTCTTCCCGATACCGCCCCTGCGTCAGCCCTTCCAATCGGGTCAGCAATTCAATGGCATCCGTATTGTAATCGTTCAAATAATCTTGCAGCTCTTCAAAAGCCTGCCGGACACCTTCCATATCGATTGGTATATCACGGGACACACCAGGCTCGCCAGTTGTATCATACGCCTGCCGGGACGCTTCCAGGCTTTTCATCCATTGGTCAATTGCGGCAAATACCGAACCGACCTGTTGATCTGCGTTCCGATACAATTTTTGATAGTCGTCCGATTCGCCTTTCTTCAAGGCGGTTTCCAATTGCTGCAGGGCCTCAAAAGCCTGCCGGGCCCCAATGTTGCCGGCAATGCCCTTGATGCTGTGGGTCAGATCTGCAGCTTTTTGGGAATTCTTTTGATCGATGGCCGCAATTATTTGATTCGGGAAATCGCGGTACTTGCTGCCGAATTTTTTGAGAATCCGGGAATATAGCTCCCTGTTGCCCGCCATGCGCTGCAATCCGGCAGAAAGATCCACACCGGCCAAAGCATCGGGCAAATCACCGTCAGGCGATCCAAAATGCGCCCCGGAATCTGCGACAACGCCTGCTTTTCCGTTTTTCCGGCCTGTCTTTTGGCCGGTGGTCGAGATCTTCTCCGGTGCGATCCAGCGTTTGATGGTGGAAAACAGCAGCCGGGGATCGACGGGTTTGCTGATATGATCGTCCATTCCCTCTGCCCTGCATCGTTCTTTTTCCTCGGCCATGGCATGGGCCGTCATGGCGATGATGGGAATGGGCTTTTTGCCGTTCTGCTTTTCAAATTCCCGGATCGTTTTGGTGGCGGTGTATCCGTCCATCTCGGGCATCTGGATATCCATCAGCACTAGATCGTAAGTGCCGCCGGCGTCTTTGCGGCAAACGCGCTCCACTGCCAGACGGCCGTTCGGTACCGTATCCACCTGCAGACCCGCGGTCTCCAGCAATTCCACGGCAACCTGTTGGTTGATCTCATTGTCTTCCGCCAGCAATACCACGACATCTTCAAAGGAATCGCTCTCCGCCTGGAAATGAAAGGTTTGCCGTTGAGGCACCACCTTATCGCCGGTGTTTTCGCCTAGCAGGTTCATGATGGAATCGAACAGTATGGAGCGGCTCACCGGTTTTACCAGAAAACCGTCGATGCCTGCATCTTCGGCCCTTCGACGCACTTCTTCCCGGCCGAAAGCTGTCAGCATGATGATGTAGGGCTTTTCCGCCAAACCGGGAAGGTTTTTAATTCGTACGACCGTTTCAACCCCGTCCATACCCGGCATGCGCCAGTCCATGAGGATCAATTTATATGGGTTGGACGGATTTTGATGTATATTATTCTCAATCATTTCCAGCGCATTGATACCGGACACCGCCTCTTCCGGCGCCAGGGAAAACTCTCTCAACGCATTGACGATGATCTCTCTTGAGGTGCTGTTGTCATCTACCACCAATACCCGCATACCGGATAAATGGCTTTCAATTTGTTGTCTCTCTTTGGGCTGGGTATGTTGAAAGCCAAACGTCGCCGTGAACCGGAATGTGCTGCCATGCCCCTCCTTGCTTTCAACCCAAATTGTCCCGCCCATCATTTCCACCAGGCGTTTGGAAATGGAGAGGCCGAGTCCGGTTCCGCCGAATTTCCGGGTGGTTGAAGAATCGGCCTGGGAAAAGGATGTAAAAAGCATCGACATCTGTTCCGGCGTCATGCCGATGCCGGAGTCGGCCACGGAAAATTCCAATTTGATGTGGGGCTTTTTCTCATCGGTCGCTGTGTCCCCGGTAGTGATTTTAATGATGACTTGCCCTTTTTCCGTGAATTTCACGGCGTTGTTCGCCAGATTGACGAGCACCTGCCCGAGCCGGAGCGGATCCCCGATCAGATTCAACGGCAGGTCCCTTTGCATGTCAAATATCAGCTCCAGGCCTTTTTCTTCGGTTTTCAGGGTGATCAGCGAGGCCAGATTGTCCAGCACTTCGTTCAGGTTGAAGGATATGTTCTCCAGGTCCAGTTTCCCGGCCTCGATTTTTGAAAAATCCAGAATATCATTGATGATCCCCAGCAGCGAGTTGGCGGACAAAGATATCTTTTTCAAATAATCCGCCTGTTTTGCCGTCAACTCGGTGCGCAGGGCAAGATCGGTCAAACCGATGATCGCATTCATGGGCGTGCGGATCTCGTGGCTCATGTTCGCCAGAAAACGACTTTTGGCCCGGTTGGCCGCCTCAGCGGTCTTGCGCTCTTCTTCCGCCTTTTCCCGTTCCTTGCGGGCGGTGATGTCCATCACCATGCCTTCGATCAGGTTCTGCTCACCTTGCTCGCCATAGATCATGCGGGCGGAAACGGACACCCAGAATTTTTCTTTTTCTTTGTTGAATAACTGGGCTTCGAAATTGAGCACTTTGCCGTTATCGATAATTTGTTTAACGAATTCTTCCCTGGCTTCCGGAAAGACATAATAGTCTGAAATATTAGCGGTGGTTTCCAGCATGGCATCCGCTGAATCATATCCGAACATTTTGGCCACGGTCGGATTGGCCCCGACCAGCATTCCGTCAGGTCTTGTTTGAAATATGCCTTCAACCGCATTTTCATAAATTTTCCTGTATTTCTCCTCGGCTTCCCGTAACTCGGCTTCAATCTTTTTTCTTTCCTCAATTTCGGATACCAATTCCAGGTTCAGGGAATTCAGGCTGTCGTTGACCTGACGCAGCTCATTGATTTTCGCCTTGATGGTGCCGCGCATAAACTCGAGGCTGTGGGCCAGATCATCGAACTCATCATTTCTCCCGATGTCGATGGTGTGGTCATAGTCCCCGGCGGACACCTTTTCGGCGCTGCCTTTTAAAACCAGCAAAGGCGTGACGATAATCTTCTTCAGGATAAAAAGCATGCAGCTCGCCACGCAAAACAGGACGAACGCCTGGGTGAGGACGATGGTCAGGACATTTTTCCCCAAGCGGCTGTAAACCTTGTCCAGGTCAACCTGGAGGTTGAGGCGTCCCATCTCCATTACGGTTTTATTATTTCCGGATTCATGGACGTAGACAATCGGGAAGCTATAGGCGCGGACCCTTTTTTCATGTTTCTCTCCAAGGAAAAGATAGGGGGACGCATCCCTTTCGATTTCGGCGTACTGCATATCCGGCAGCTCAAATATACCCCGCAGCTGGACGTTGAGCATTTCATCCGCCTCCACCCAGAGGCTCTGGGCCAGCGCCGGGACATAGCTGGATTTTACCTGCTGCACCCGCTTTTCGATCTGGTCCATTTCCCGGTGGTAACTCATCAATACACCGATAGCCCCGGCAATGATGGTAAATCCCAGGCTCAGGACCACCATCAGGAAAATCAGCTGTTGGCTTATATTTTTTCGCTTCATATTTCGGGTGCCCGCTGTTACTGTAAATTTTTGAGAATTGTTTTCCATGGCGTACTCGTGCTATTGCTGTGCAATTATCTGTTTTATTACCATATTGGGGGCAAATATGAAACACGGGCGAATCCTTTTATTGTGGCTTGCGCTATCCGTATTGACACCTGGTTTTTCACTGGAGAGCCAAGGCCGGGCCCTTGCGGCGGATTCTCAGACCATCCGCATGGGGTATATCGAATTTACGCCTGTTTTCTATACGGATGCCAAAGGCGTGCCCCAGGGATTGCTTGTGGATCTGGCCCGGAAAGTCGTTCCGGCAGCAGGTTATAAGCTAAAATTGGAATCGCTGCCGGTAAAGCGCATGGCCAACAGCCTCATTAAAGGTGAAATAGATTTGTGGGCCGGTCTGAAAACGCTGGAGGGGTTTGACGGCAATACCTTTGCAGGGGATTCAATCCTTTTGCAGATCTGCCTGAACGCCTATACCCTGGGAGATGAGCCGGCCATTTCGCAAAAAAAAGACCTGAATCAAAAAATGATCATCGGGTTGCGCGGTTTCAGCTACGGCGGCTGGGTCACCTATCTGAAAGACCCGGCCAATGAAATAGATTTTATCGAGGTCGATTCCCACGAAAGCGCGCTGAAAGTATTGGAGCGAAACAATAGGACCGGCGCCAAATGTTATCTGCTGGACTATGAGCAGCCCGTGAACAAAGCCTTGCAAACCTATCCTGTGGAAAATCTGAGGAAGAGCCCGTTATCCTGCCTGGACGCCTATTTTGTGGTATCCAAAAAAACGCCCAATGCCAGGACCGTCCTGGACCGGTTGGAAAGCACCTATAAGGAAATGAAGAAAAACGGCAAAGTCGAATAGCCGTTGCAAGCGGGTTCAAACCCTTCAATCGGGTCCGAAATCAAGGCGGGCGCCGGATATCATTCCGACGCCCGATCCTCTGGCTGGGGTTTGAGGGAAGGGTGGGATTCAACCGCTAGTCGTATTGGAACACATTCACCAGGTTATATGCGCAGTCCGGCACATAGACCGTTCCCTGGTGCGCCCAGATCAAATAGGGCATCCAGATGCCGCCCTTGCCCGGAGGATCGCGGAACAGCTTTTTCGCGCTGTGGTATTCCAGCGTATCTTCGCGGATGGTGAAAACCTTGAGTACCCGGTTGACCAGATCGTTCACCACCAGTTTGTCCCCGTCAACACACAGACTTGCCGGCAGCATGAAGTTTTCATACTGGGCGGTGGGGTCTTTTGTGCAATACCCCTCCTTGCCGTAGCGCCACAGCGGCTCGCCCTCCTCGTCAAACACCCGGATGCAATTGCCGAGCTGGTCGGCGACCAAGACCCGTCCGCCTGCGTCGACCGACACATCGGTGGGCATGAAGCGTTGGTTCGGTTTGCCCCTGTCCGTCCAGGTAAAGTTTTTCAGGAAAACGGCCTGGCCGCTCTGCAGGATCTGCCATTTGGCGATCCGTTTGTTCATGGAGTCGGCAATATAGATTTTGCCTTCTTCTGTAACGTGCATCCCCTGGGGGCCGAACAGGCAGAAGTCTCCGCGCCCCTTCATACCGAACGGCAAACCGTAATTGGTCAGCCTCCCGTCAAGGTCAAACTGGTACATGGTGACATAGGAATAACTGAAATTGGTGGAGAACAAGATGGGTGTTCCAGGGCAGATTTGCCCCACCATCCCTTCCGGCGGGTAGTATACGCCCAGACCGATTTCACCCGGTATGTAGATACCCTCTAACGTTTTCGGCTGTTCTCGAAATCTGTTTTTATGCCCTGCATACGCCTTGATATCCCAGTTCCCTGCGTCCATGGCAAAAGAGAAGTGGGGCAGATTCCTTATCTCGCGCTTCCCGATGGAGGGCAGCCCCATAATTGAATACCAGAGCTCATACTGGGCATACATGACCTTGCTCCAACTCATCCACATGAGTTGGGCCGGGTTGAAGCGGACCCAGGGTGGCAGGGATAAGAGATCGGGTACCTTAACAGGCTGATTGGCGCTATCTTTTTGTATGCCGACGGACGAGCTGACGCAGCTGAACTGAGAATCCTCCTTTATGACATTCACTTTGTTCCGGCGATGGCCGATGGTTTTTAATAAGCGTGCAGTGGTTGCCTTGGTCACGGGCAAGGGGATTTCAATCTTTAAAACCCGCGACGTCAAGGGTTCCGTGACAAAATAAACCCCCGGCTTATCGCCCTCACAAAGTGCGTAAGGGCTGACCATGGTCCGTTCCAATATTTCATAGTAGGCGGTATCGGAAAAAGATTTCCAGGCGAATCGCGGGCGGTGGTCAAAAAGCGGCATCAGACCGTCAATCATGGTGACCGCTTTGCCTCTGGTGGTGTAAACGGAGATGGAATTGGCCTTTTGATCGGCCACAAATACCAAATCCTTTACCACACTGACGCTCCGGATGATATTGCCGAACCCCAATCCATCTGGATCTCCGAACGAGTGCAGCAGGACCTCCCCCTGCCGGGTCTGGCAACAGGCGCCCGCATCGATTTCGTGGTCGGCATCGCACTGCAGCACCTCATAATGGCCGGTGTTGGCGATGTAGAGGCGGCCGCTCGCATCGGAGGAAAGGCCCTGGGGCCATTTCAATGCGTGACTTTTGCCTTTGCCGGTCTTGATTTGATTGAACTGGTAAAGATAATTTCCCTTCTCATCAAACTTGACCACCCGATTGAGCAGCGGGTCCTGTTTGGTGTTGTAGAATTCGTCCGCCACATAAACGGCAACGCCGTTTTTCTCCTCCTTTACAAGGGTGATCCCGTTGGGATCGCTCAGGGGCAGAAACCCCTTCTGCTTTTTGTCGCCGAAAGCGTATTCATATGTTGCATAAGGTTTTTCCCCGCCATAACTGAACACCACCACCCGTTTGTTACCCATATCGGTAAGAAACATCTTTTTTTCTTCCGGATGGTCGCACACATGAAATGGCAGCAGAAAATCGATGCCGTCCGCCCGGATAATGGTCTGGATGATGTTGTCCAGATGGATATCGATAAGAAGCACCCGGTTGTTTCCGGTATCGCACACCCAAATGCGGTCATTTTTGTCTTTTGCGATCCCCACAGGCGAATTCAATGTGAATCGTTCACCGATCTTCCCCTGCAGGGCGTCATCCGGTTCGGTTCGGGCGCCAAATGATTTGATAAAGCGGATGTCGGGCATGTACACCTCCTTTTAAGTTGAATGGTGCGGTTCTGAAAGTGATTGGGTCTGGTGATGGTCCTTTTGCCCTGAAGATTTGTACTTCGCCGCAATGGTTGCGCGCGTGTGGCCGCTCCATATCCGAAAGTTGTTACATCCGCCGGTTTTCAATCGCATTACATTCCGTTGTGGGCGCAGACGGCATCACCGCAATCTGGGTATTTACATTGTTCTTTTTGACGTTCAATGAACGCATCGAACCCGATGCTGCGAATGTCATATGGGTTTTCAATCAGAACGATACGAATATATATTTCTATAACGTGGGTCCCTATGGGTCAATCTGTCACAAGGTAATTCCGGACATTCAGAGCAGAAATCGATTTGTCTATCGCTTAACAGCTTGCAACAATCAATTTTCCTCGATCCTCTATTATGCGCTTCGCATCAGCCGAATAGCCGCTGCATGGTCCACGATCCATACCACGGGGTACATTAGGCTCCTTCCCGCAGTTTCCTTTCTTCCATCACTGTTGGAAAGGGCGATATTGTGGGATTCAAGGAGGGCGACCTTCGCCAGTTCCTTTCCCTGAAGGCCCTAAGGCGGCCATCCTCAGGAAAACCCACGCCGGCGGGTTCAAATCCATATGCGACTTGCAAATTTATCCTTCCTGCATATATGATACATATCGTATTTGGTCATTGAATATCCCAATGCTGCTCCATTCCACAGCCGGCTCACAACTGTAATAGATCCGTCGACCAAGTGTACCACGCTATTGCTTTGTGGAGTCTGACCGATGGTTGAAAAACCGAGTTACGAAGACCTGGAACAGCAAGTCAATGACCTCACCCGCCAAAATGAGGCCTTAAGCCGGAATTATCGCTCCGTCGTGGAATACAGCATGGATGCCATTTTGCTGACGGCGCCGGATGGCGGGGTGCTTTTCGCCAACCCTGCGGCCTGCGAACTGTTTCAGATGACGGAGCAGGAGATCATTGCCGGCGGACGCGATGTGGTGGTCGATCTGGAGGACCCCAACCTGCCGGCCGCCGTTAAGGAACGGGCTCGCAAAGGAAAATTCATCGGCGAGCTGCGGTTGAAAAAAAAGGATGGCACGACTTTCCCCGGGGAGGTTTCATCCTCGCTGTTTACCGACGCTGACGGCCGTACCTTGACCAGCATGATGATCCGCGACCTGACCGAACGCAAACGGGTCGAGGAATCGTTGAGAATGTATCAAAATATCGTTTCTTCGACCCCTGACGGCATCGCCTTTCTTGACCGCGATTACCGTTATGTCGTTGTCAACAACGCCTATGAGCAATTTTCTAAAGTCCCTCCGTCGCAATTCATCGGGCGATCGGTGGCGCAATATTTGGGCGAAGATGTATTTCAGCAGAAAATCAAACCAGGCATCGATAAATGTCTGCAGGGCGAGGTCGTCAATTACCAGGATTGGTTCGATTATCCGGCCCTCGGCCGAAGGTACGTGGATGTAACCTATTTCCCCTACCGGGATGACAGCGACCGCATTGCCGGGGTCATCGCCAACACGCGGGATATCACCGAGCGCAGGCAGGCCCAGGATGCGCTCATGGAAAGTCGGGAGCGCCGCCGGCAGATTATCGAGAACAGCAACGCGGGGTACTTCTTCATTGATCGCGACGGATTTTTTCAGAATGTGAACTCCGCCTGGTTGAACATGCACAAATATGACAGCGCCGAAGAGGTCATCGGGAAGCATTATGCCCTGACCCAGACCGAGCAGGATATGAAGGACGCGCAACGCATTGTTGAACAGCTCCTGGTAGGCGGGGATATCGTTTCCGGTGAATACTCGCGGCAGTGCAAAGACAATTCCGTGGGGTATCACGCCTTTACAGCCAGACCGGTCATTGAGCACGGCGACGTCGTCGGCCTTGAGGGGTTTCTCATCGACATCACCGAGCGCCGCAAAGCCCAGAAAGCATTACAAGCCAGCGAAGAGCGCTATCGTCTGATGTTCGAAAACATGATGGACGGTTTCGCCCTGCACCGGATCGTCACCGACCGGCAGGGTGAACCTGTGGACTACATCTTCCTGGAAGTCAATTCCGCCTTTGAAAGACTTACCGGTTTGAAGCGGGAAGAAATTATCGGCAAGCGGGTCACCGAGATCCTTCCCGGTATTGAAAAGGACCCCAGCGACTGGATCGGCCGGTACGGTAAGGTGGCATTGACCGGCCGGCAGTGCCGATTCGAGCAGAATGCCCAAAACCTCGACAAATGGTTTTCCGTGCTGGCCTACCGTCCCAAAGAGGGGCATTTCGCCACCATTTTCGAAGATGTCACCGAGCGCAAACGGGCCCGCGAGGCATTGGCCCGAAGCGAAGAGCGCTATCGCACCATGATGGAGTCCATGACCGATCCGCTCTATATCTGCTCGCCGGATTTCAGGGTGGAATACATGAATCCGGCCATGATCACCCGCACCGGCAGGAACGCGGTGGGAGAAAGGTGCTACCAGGCGCTGCATGATCGTGATGAGCGGTGCGAATGGTGCATTTTTGACCAGGTTACAGACGGAGAATCCGTCGAAACCACCGTCGTCAGCCCCAAGGACAAACGCACCTATCGGGTGACCAACATGCCGGTCCGAAACCAGGACGGCTCCATCTCCAAAATGACCATCTTCAGGGATATCACCGACTATCTGACCGCGCTGAAAGAAAAGGAAAAGGTCAAGGCGCAGCTCCAGCAGGCCCAGAAGATGGAATCCATCGGCAACCTGGCCGGCGGCATCGCCCATGACTTTAACAATATTCTTTCCTCGATATTAGGCTTTACCGAATTGGCACTGGATGATGTTCAGGCCGGCTCCGCCGTTGAAGATAGCCTGCAGGAGGTTTATGCTGCGGGGAAACGGGCCAAGGAACTGGTCTGGCAGATACTGGCCTTTGCCCGTCAGTCCGACAAGGAAGTCAAACCCATCCGAATCGACGGCATCATTAAAGAGGTGCTCAAATTCATCCGGTCTTCCATTCCCACCACCATCGAGATAATCGCATACATTCGCAGCGAGTCTCTCATCCTGGGCCACCCCACCCAGGTCCACCAGATCATGATGAACCTGTGCACCAATGCTGCCCATGCCATGGAGGAGGGCGGCGGCATACTGGAAGTGAGCCTGGCCGATATCGCCATCAGCGGCAATGAGGTGAACCCGAAGGTTCAGCTGCCCCAGGGAAATTACATAGAAATTAAAGTGTCTGATACCGGCGTGGGTATGCCGGCGGAGATAATGGCCTCGATATTCGAACCTTATTTTACCACCAAGGGCACAGCCCAGGGCACCGGCCTTGGCTTGGCGGTCGTACATGGCATCGTCGAGAGCTACGGCGGTGAAATCGTCGTAGAGAGCGATCCGGGTCAGGGAAGCGTCTTCACCATTTATCTGCCGGTCACCAAAAAGCGCAAGCCACATCTCTCCTACGCACCGGAGGAGCTTCCCATGGGCACGGAGCGTATCCTGTTTGTCGATGACGAGGCCCCTATAATCTCCATGGGTAAGCGCATGATAGAGCGGTTGGGGTATAGGATTACGTGCCGGACCAGCAGCATAGAGGCGTTGGAGTTGTTTCGCTCAAGGCCGCTCGATTTCGACCTGGTCATTACCGATATGACCATGCCGAATATGACCGGCGACAGACTTGCGGTAGAATTATTGAAGATACGCCGGGATATTCCGGTGATTCTTTGTACCGGCTACAGCACGCAAATCACCGAAGAGAGCGCCAGGGAGATCGGCATCAAGGCCTTTGTGCACAAGCCTGTTGTCAAAGCCGATCTGGCCCGAACCATCCGCATGGTGATGGACGATGCCGGCGCCACATCCAATCATCCAAGCCACCTGGCCCGATAGGGTCTTACTCGGATGTGTTCTTCAGGAGAACCATCCTTTTATACTGCTCGGGATAGTGCTTTTTCAAGCATCGATGACAAAGTGTATGGCTGAAGTCGACACCGGTTCGCTTGTGAAGATAATTCTCAATTTGCTCGTAATACCCTTCATCGTTTCTCACCTTCCTGCAAATCGAGCAAATAGGTAAAATTCCACGAAGCACTTTGATTTCGTCTTCTGCCTTTTTTCGCTCGGTCAGGTCACGAATTGCGGTGCCTCGAACACGCCGCCCTTGATACCTGAACATTTTGGCATGGACTTCAATCGGAAAAATATCACCATTTCGTTTTAATCCAAGCGTTTCATATGGCTGTGCATAGCCTGAAAGAATTTTTTGTTCAACATCCTTCCTTTTCTCCGGCGGTACGAGATTGGTCGCTTTTATACCGACGAGTTCTATCGCCTGTTCGTACCCGAACATTTTTGCCATCGTATTGTTTGCTTCAATGATGACGGAATTCTCAGAAATGAGAATGCCTTCAAACGATGCTTCGGCTAGCACCCGAAGTCTTTCGTGGCTGTCGGCCAGTTCCGCCGTTCGTTCTTGAACCTGTTTCTCCAATTGCCGGTTCAGTTCGAATAGTTTTTTTCTGTCTTTACCTGAACGGCCGATAAGCGTCGTCAGGTTTGTCAAGAACTCCATTGCTTCCTTTACCTGCTCCTGTGAGAAGACAGGCACTTTGGTCAACTCGTCAAGATATGAATCCCTGTCAAACCCGAGTTTCTCCGCTTGCCGGGTGAAGAATTCAAAATCAGGTGGTTCGAACAAGAACTGTCCGATGAATAAGTTACCGACGTGGGTGTTATCGATTAAAATCGGGACGGCTACATCGATTAAACCGTTCTTGCACCTATATATGTTATATTTTTCTCCTTTGGCGATCTGCCCCGCCAAAAGAGTATCGCTTTCAAGACATTTTGATGCCGAGATGGCGTTTTTCCTGTGAAATTTGGTACAGATGGTCTGCCAACTACTTGCGGTCAGGATATTGCCCTTCAGGTCTAAAATGGCCGTTGCTATATTCGTTAGGCTGGAAAAACTGTTCAACAATTCTTGAAGAACGGAAATGTCGAGAAATTCCCTTAATGTTTCCCCTTCAGAGTTTTTACCCTCATATTCCATGGCTTACACCAAAAACCTGTGATTACCGCCATATATCCCCAAATTCCATTTCTTGAATCAGCCAGTTGGCTGTCTGAACGAGCAGCAGCGATTGGGCCCCAATTGGTATCCTTCTCCCGGTCCGCGTCCATTCGACCGTCAGCGGCGACGGTCGAATATTTCTCTTGCTTTCAAAACGAACTCTTTTGGATTCTCCGGAGTAAATCGCAATTGTTTGAAAATTCCATTCTTTCTTTTTACGCCCACATGCTCAGCTAAATCAGCCAAATCCAATTTCAAAGCCCAGAATGTTGTTCGAATGACAGGGGGCTTATAAGTATCTATTGAAATGAGATCATCCCATTTAATAACCAGTGTTTTAGATATAAATGGGAATCTGCATCTCAATTCAATCCTGTCCGGATATATGGAATACGCATTGCCCATACTTTTCTTTGTCGGAATTGATGTGTACAAAGGTATGTCGTTGCTCTCCATGACGATATCCCACTAGCGTTAAGCCCGCCTGACCCCAGGGCCGCAAGGCCCATGGGACCATGTTAAGCGATTGGCATGATTTTTACAATTCCTTTCAAATCATTACCTGTTTTCGAACTGTGGCTTTGAGGGTATGTTTTGCAATGAAATCGGCTATTCCGGCCGCCATACTGGCCGGCTTCAACGCACAAGCCCTTATTTTTTGATATAAATCCGTATTGTTATGGCGGGAAGAGTCGGGGCTTTTTTGTCGCTTGGCATATCAAGCGCTGCAACAATAAAGCCCTGCTTTGCAACTGGATTCTTTACATGCACCGGGAAGCAGGCGTTTGTCTGTATATTTTGGCTTACCGGCCTTGCCGGCCACCCGGATAGCCCCCCATCCTCACGCAAATACGATAAGCGATACGGTGGGAAGGTCCGGCGTCAGTACAACAAACGATTGTGTGACACCGTCGCGGTTGTGAAAATGATCAGCATGACATGTTTGATGATTTCCTACCCCGACGCCAGGCGTCGGGGGCGTCGACAACCTCGACGTCTCTGCCGCGCCGGTGGGCTGTGATTTCACCTTTCAGCCGATGCATTGATGCGGTGAAACGTTACAAAACACCTGCCATTTTTATGTGAGGGGAGCTTTTTCTATCAGAAAGCCCCCCAATCTTGTTTGCCGGGTATATAATAGCTTGGACATATAAAACGAAACATGCTGGCGATCTTTTTGGCCTTTTCAAGTTTCTCCTGACCCTCTTCCTGCATTTTCTTCAGCTCGCCTCCAAAAATATTCTCAAAATACGCTCTTGCCGCCATTTTCCTTTCCTCATCCGTCGCGTATTGGCTGCGTATTCTACCCAATTCACCATAATCCAGCCAGAACCCCCCGCAACTTGGACATTCATCAACCTCCACTTCCTTCTTGACGCTAAAAAAATGGCGCATCAGTATGATGTCTTCACACTTCGGACACTTGCGCCTCTGCGAATGATCCGTGGCCGCACTTCCTTCCATGCTGATTTGCAACAGGCTTTCACCGGCTGACTCATGCGGTTCGTCAACTTTTTGCAGCTCAAACTTGTCAAACCAGAGCCCACCACACCCTTGTTTACAGACATCCACGGCGATATCCTCGACAACCACTTCCTCCATTTTACATTCACAAGCCGGGCATTTCATGTAGCAACCTCCTTTTTATATTCTGTTGAACTACTCACATATCGGCGTCATTCATCTGCAAGGGCTGCGTAGCCGCCCGATTCAGGGCCGGATTCGGAACAAGCGGGGTTTCCATTCATTGTCCTCCGGTTCATACCATACATCTTTAATTCTCCAAAACCTTATTATTTTCCGACATAGTTGAAACCAACGATACTATGCCCGGCTTCAGTTGCCTCGGCAGGCCGTCAGCGGTCCATCTTGGAAGACAATGTCATATCCTACTGTTCTTTTAAAACTTCATAGCCTTCCGCCACCATACTTGGAAGGAACTCTGCAATATCATATTCCGCGATGCCGGCTTGAAAAAAAGGATCTCTTGCCAGAATCGCTTCCAGATCATCTTTTGTTTTGACATTGGATAAAATCACACCGCCTGTCCTTGGATTTTTCCTCCCTGATGCGATGAATTTGCCATTGGCATATTCCTGCTTCAAAAAGGCGACATGGGCATCAAGATGCATGTCCACTTCTTCAAGACGACATTTATAATTCAGCGATACAATAAACATGCATTCTACCTCCAAGGGAACGGCGGCAGTTACCGACGCCAAGGGCTGCATGGCCCTTGGCGTTAGGTGTACTGTCTGGTTAACTACGCGCTTATATAATTGTTTAACGACGTACCCATTTTAAAATCTCGAAGCACAAAAACAAGCTTGTAATCGGCATCTCGATCTTTCTATCAGCATCTATTTAAAATCGGTAGGCAATATCTGATGCCATTTCAAATATAAAAATGAAACAATACCGAGGATTATAGTTGACACAAATGATATCTGTCTCACTAAAAATGTCGGGTACAATAATGGAGCGATCAAACTAGCTACAAGGCTAATGCTGAGAAATAGTTTTCCTTTAACGCCACAGTTTAGTACTGCAATGACGACTAAAGCTATGGATATTGCGTATACAAACCAGTTGACCAACTCTTTAGTCTTCCTGTAGTAACGCCCGGCTCACCAGCCGGGCTCCGTTGCGGTCCTCTATTGAGGTCCAATAGGGACGTCCATAAATTCATAAATAAGTCCAATCGTATCAGTATATTTTCAAGATACTTATAAATTTATGGACGTCCCTATCGTCCCTAGTGGACGTCTTTTGTTTTGACATTGGATAAAATCACACCGCCTGTCCTTGGATTTTTCCTCCCGGATGCGATGAATTTGCCATTGGCATATTCCTGCTTCAAATAGGCGACATGGGCATCAAGAAGCTTGTCCACTTCTTCAAGAGGACGTTTATAATTCAGCGATACAATAAACATGGATTCTACCTCCAATAACGTCGTAAATCACATGATCCCAAAGCCAATAGGTCGTTTGAAAAAGGATATAAAGAACGGTCTGTAGATAATATTACAGTCGCCGCGGCTTTGGGCTTCGGAGTGAATTGGGATCAGTAGCTCCTATCGCGCCCCAAAATAAATTAAATTTAAAATACCATGTGCAAAGACAAGTGGCCAAAGCTTTCGCCACTTAATATAAATAAAAGCGTGTAAAAGACCCATAAAAAATATCCAAATAGAAATTGGTCCCTGATACATGTGATATAAAAATCTGACAAATGCGCTCAATACAATTGTGAAATTTTTGCCATGAATGTCCTCCAGTCTCTCGATTGTATAAGCCACAACGAAAAATTCTTCAAATATTGGATTTATAATGGAGACAATAACTGATGTTGCAAGTGGTATAGCCGAGACAATTAATAGCGAAGACTGATGATTATTGAGTGCAGATAATGAATAATTGCTAATGAAATAAATTAAGTAATCCGCAAAAAAATCAAGATGCCTATAAGTGCCTGAATTGGCGAAAGTTTTAGGTAAAAATCGCTATGATGCCATCCTTGTACTTTCAGGACGATTAGCGCGACGGCACCTGTTATTATTTCAAGTGCTATTAGCAAAGACAACGAGTTATTTGAAAATATGAATGTTTTCGGACCACCCCAAAAAGTAGTGCCTATAGACACAAGAAGTGAAATGCCAAAAACAATTACATAAATTGAAGTAAGCTCTATGTGCGCAGTTTTTTTGTTTGTTAATGGCGCCATTTTCTTTCTATCGCTGAGCTGTGGGCGGCGCGATTCACGCCATCCCGCACAAGTGATATGTTATATCTTGTAATGTTTTATACTGATATCATATCTATCGTCTTCTTCACCGCAGGAACACCAAACCATATAAATACCCCAATAATTACAAAATTTATAACAACACATACCAAAAAAGATATCGGGTTCTTTTCAATAAATATTGTTCCACTCTTTATGAACATTACACCGTGTACAAGAGCAATGTAAAAATTATAAATGAACACAATTATTGATAGAATGCAAAACAACGATTCGAAGGAGGCGTAAATTAGTGGGTCTTTGGTTTTGTCCAATATGACCAGACCGAGTATGCTACAAACAAAGGCAAAAGCAAAAACATAACCGATAGGTCTATTTAATTTCGGATAATGCCTGTATTTGATAATAGAATAATCGTCATCTAGTTCATAGGAGCTGAAGCATTCATAACAACGTGCATAAATTAAGTCATTTAAATCAAGATCTATATGGCAGGTAGGGCACTTTATAATCATTTCTTTGTTATCTTCTAAATTAATTTCCATAGATCTTTGATATAACGCTGCCTCTCACCGGGTGAGGCGGCGCCAGCCGCCGAATCCGTGTGAATAGGCATGTTAGGCACAAATTTAATTTATGACGACATTTCCCATACAACAACCAAAAAACAAATCCCCCAAAGAAAAATAACGCCAATACTTAGAGAACGCCATTTTTTATTTCTCAGATCTCGTAAGCATACACCAAAAGACGATATCAGAACTACTGAAATAACGAACGATAATAATAAGTAGCCTTCTTGATATAGATCTTTGATCAAATAAATAGGGACCGAGAAAAATATTGCCGTAGCAAAAATAATGTAGATTGCTAATTCAAGAGAACCAATCGCAATTATAAGCCCTTTGCATTTTTTTTCATGCTTTCAATCAAATTAAATCTCTACCTAGAGCATAACGCCTAGCTAACCCGACGAAAACCGCGCAGCGATTTTTGGTCTGGTGAAGCGCCGTGTTATGACTCATTCCAATTGCTGTTCACGAAGGTCGAAATGTTGTGCATGGCCTTCTTTGCCTCCGGCATCAACATAAAGAACCCCTGAAATACATGCCACATCCCATCCCATTCCTCGAAGACGACATTGACGCCTGCTTTTTTTGCGCTATCCGCCAACCTTGTAGAATCGCTTAGCAAAATTTCATCGCTTCCTACCTGAATCAGAAGAGATGGAAGTCCCTCCATGTTTTCCGCAATTGGCGGATCAATGGCTTTTTCTCCCATATACAAGTTCGCAAAATATTGGATTCCCTCTTTCGAGTTCAATGGGTCGGATGATTCCCGTGTCTCATAGGACTCTCCATCAAAATTCTTGAGGTCACCACCAAAAAGTGAAAGGAGAAAAGCCGCTTGAGGCATCGGGTCACCAGCTTTCTTTAAAGCTAAAAGTGTCATAAGCGCCAATCCTGCGCCAGCAGAGTCACCACCTGCAACGATGTTTTGCGGATCGATATTGCATTCGAGCAGCCACCGGTATGAGGCAAGACAATCTTCGTTAGCAGCCGGAAATGGATGCTCTGGAGCGAGCCGGTAATCGATAGCCAGAACTCTTGCGTTGCAACGCTTCGATAGTTCAAGCGCAAAGGTACGATGGGCATTGTTATAGCCGAGACAAAACGCACCCGAATGGAAATATAAGATCACATTTCTTGTGTCTTCTATGACGCTGCCAGCACACAGCCATTCACCTCGAAAACTTTCATTTTCGACGGGTTCAACCTTGGCGTTTTTTGGAATTTTTAGGCGCTTGTCCACCTTTATTGAACTGGCTCGCATCTCCTCTAAAGATGTGATCAGCGGGTCGCAAAGCTTCCGCATTGAGCGTTCTATCAAGAGGTGACGTAGGAGTTTGCTTCGAATTGACATGCGACTTGTTTTCCTATTTGAGGGCATAACGCCCGCCACCACCGGCGAGCAGGATTTACGGACTCTGCAAAAAAAAGTTTAACACTAAACTATGCAGAAACGAAAGCGGCCCGCCCCTGCGAGTCCGTGTGAGTGGCGATGTAAGGGCTCCTGAGGTGGGAAGTCCTCATATGATTTAGGAAAATAGCCCCATATACGAACAACATCACCAGTAACTTCGAATTCAAATCCTATTTTATTTAAGAGGCTGGTTATCCAACCCGAATGATCTATTACTTTGTCCTTGATTAGACGGCCTGTTTTTACAATTTGATGTAACCCAATATCAAACCATTCAACACCGACGAATGGGAATGGTAAATGATACCACCACTCAACGTCCCAACCCGAGATATAGCCGCTTACTGATTTAAACCTATACGATGGGCGCCACTCCTTTTTATCACGCATAGTCGTTATAAGCTCGTTCCATTTAGTATTATTGGCAGCGCCTACTAATTGTCGTTTTTCAATGGCTTTTAAAATTTTTTCTAATTCATCTTTATTTGCAGTAGCATCTGCCATAGGAAGACTTTTCATATTACTGCCCTAACATTATAGATTCTGCCGCAGCTGCTTTTTGATAAATTGGCAGAATCGTAAAATTGGCTTAATTATTTATTAATTCACTGTTATTATAGTGATTGTTGATCACTTGTGTCTTATATGCAACAAAATTATGGACAAATTTAGCTTTTTCTTGTTAAGTATCCGCAACCGGCAGGATTTAGTTTTCATAGATCATATATTCGACGAATAATCAAATAGTTCGCAGATAATCAGTCCATCTTATATTCCTGCCGTGTCTTGAGACCATCCATCTGAGTGCCACAATTTGTTTATTTTTTATGCTTATGTGTCTGACACATAAGCATAAAGGGGAATTATGCGATGAATTTTGAAAAATTCCGTAACTATCTGGCAACAAGAGGATTTGTTGCCGAATCGCAGCTACCGTATTATATCAAGTGGGTTGAGGCATTTTTACATTTTTGTAAAGGGCAGGCCGAACCTTATGGGCCGGTGGATATGGTACAGCCATTTCTGGACGATTTCCGCAGAAATCGAAAGGATTGGCAGGTGCAGCAGGCCAAAGAGGCCGTTTCCCTCTATCTCTTCTTTCTGGATTATTCAGGGCGTAACAATGAATATCGTCCGCCCGACTGGGATGTCGAGTGGCGGCGGCATCACCGTTCAAAAAGCGTACTTCAGCGGGCCATTCGAAGTGCAACGGCTAAAGCCGGGATCACAAAGAAGGTGTCGGTTCATACCCTCCGCCATAGTTTCGCTACGCACCTGTTGGAAAACGGGCAGGATATTCGGACCATCCAATTGCTCCTGGGGCACGCTAACCTTCAGACCACCATGATCTATACCCACGTGGCTCAGAAGAACGTCATGGGGGTTCGCAGTCCGCTGGATATTTGAACCGGTACTGGGCATTTCTTGAAATTCATTCGTTTTTTATGTTTCTAAATACTGCTTCAAATACTTTGCCGTATGGGATTTTTTATGTTTGGTCAGCATCTCCCTGGGCGATCCCACGGCCACGATGCGCCCGCCGCCTTCGCCGCCTTCGGGGCCCAGGTCGATGATGTAGTCGGCTTCTTTGATCATCTCCATGTTGTGTTCGATCACCACGATGGTGTGGCCCTGGTCCACCAGGCCCTGCAGTACGTCCATGAGCCGCTGTACGTCGGACAGGTGCAACCCGGTGGTGGGTTCGTCCAGGATGTAGAGGGTGTGGCTGTTGGCCGGTTTGGCCATCTCCTTGGCCAGCTTGATGCGCTGGGCTTCGCCGCCGGAGAGGGTGGGGCTGGGCTGGCCGAGTTGCAGATATCCCAGGCCGATGTCGCAGACGAACTGGATCGCCTTACGGATCTTTGGGATCGCATTGAAGAACTGCAATGCTTCGGCAAAGGTCATTCGTAGAATTTCGGCCATGGTGCGGCCCTTGTAGCGTACGGCCAGGGTTTCCGGGTTGTAGCGCGCCCCGCGGCACAGATCGCACGGTACGTAGACATCGGGCAGAAAGGCCATCTCCACTTTGGGGCGGCCCTGGCCTTTGCAGGCCGGGCAGCGGCCGGCCTCCACGTTGAAGGAGAAGCGCGACGCCTTGTAACCCCGGGCGCGGGCTTCGGGGGTCTGGGCCATGAGGTTGCGGATGTCGGTGAGAAAGCCGACATAGGAGGCGGGCACCGAGCGGGGCGTTCTGCCGATGGGCGTGTGGTCCACCTCCTGGATGCGTGTCACGGCCTGCCATCCTTTTACTTCCCGGCAGAAAGCATGCGTGTCGCCTTTTTTGCGCAGGCGCTGGTAGACTTCGTGGTAGAGGGTGGTTTTGACCAGGCTGGACTTTCCCGATCCGGATACGCCGGTGACGCAGATCAGCCGGTTCAAGGGAAATCGGGCGTCGATCTTCTTCAGGTTGTTGGCATGGGCGCCGGAGATTTTGATGGACGACTGCCGGCGGCACGGACGCAGGCGCGAGGTGACGGCGCGTGGATGGCCGTCCAGGCAGGCGCCGGTGATGGAGTTCGGGGCGGCCTGGATGTCGGCCAGGCTGCCCACGGCCACGACGTCTCCGCCGTTGCGGCCGGCGCCGGGCCCCATGTCGATGATGGTGTCGGCGGCGCGGATGGTCTCTTCGTCATGTTCCACCACGATAATGGTGTTGCCCCGGTCGCGCAGTTCAGACAGGGCGCTCACCAGGATGTGGTTGTCCCTGGCGTGCAGGCCGATGGTGGGCTCGTCCAGCACGTAAGTGACGCCGGTGAGGTTGGAGCCGAGCTGGGCGGCCAATCGTACGCGCTGGGCTTCGCCGCCCGACAACGTGTTGCCCGAACGCGCCAGGGAGAGATAGCCCAGTCCCAGCCGGTTCATCAGGCCGAGGCGGATGCGCAGTTCTTCCAGGATGGGGTCGGCGAGGGGGCGCTGATGCTCGGGAAAAGAGAGTTTTTCGAGCAGGCCGGAAAGGGTCTCGGCCGGCTGCCGCACCCAGTCCCAGATGGTGTGGCCCTGTACTTTGACGGCCAGGGCCTCTTCCTTGAGGCGGCTGCCGCGGCACGCCGGGCAGGTGCGCGGCGCCTCGTCGGCCATCTCCAGCACGCCAAGTCCGTCGCAGGTGGAGCAGGCGCCGTGGGGCGAGTTGAAGGAGAAGAGACGGGGGTCGCCCTGCACCGCGCCGATGCCGCACGAGGGGCAGCGGCCGTGGAGGCTGAAAATCTCCTCGCTTCGGGTTCCGGGGTCGTAGACGATGAGGCTGCCGTCTCCCTCCTTGAGCGCCAGCGCGATCAACTCCGCCAGCTGTCGGGCGCGGTTGCGGCCTTTGGGAATCGTGCCGACCACGGCTTCGATGTCGTGGTCGTAGTAGCGGCGCAGGGCCATGCCAGGGACCAGTTCCTGAAGCTCGCCGTCGATGCGCGCACGGGAGATCCCGATTTTGAGCAGGCGGGCCAGCACGTCCTTGTGAAAGCCTTTGCGGCCGGAGATTTTGGGCGCCAGGATCAGGGCGCCGGTGCCTTTGTAACGGGCGGCCACCCGGGTTTCCAGCTCACCGGCGCTCTGTCGCGACAAGGGGCGGTGGCATCCCGGACAGTGAGGTGCGCCCAGTTTGGAGAAGAGCAGGCGCATGAAGTGATAGACTTCGGTCAGGGTGGCCACGGTGGAGCGCCGGCTGGAGTGGCTGATGCGCTGCTCGATGGCCACGGTGGGCGACAGGCCGGTGACCAGGTCCACTTCGGGCCGCTCCAGAATTTTCATATACTGCCGAACATAGGGCGCCAGGCTTTCCAGGTAGCGGCGCTGGCCCTCGGCAAAGAGGATGTCGAAGGCCAGGGTGGATTTGCCCGATCCGCTCACGCCGGTGAAGACCACCAGCTCGTTGTGGGGGATGGACAGGGCGAGGTTGTTCAGGTTGTGCTCCCTGGCGCCGCGCACGTGGATGGCCCTGCCGTTGTCAGCGCTGTTGACGGCAGTGACTTCCGGCAGATCTTTTGCTTCCTTTTGCGCGGGAGACAGGCAGGGCTTCAGAAACCGGCCGGTGTGGGATCTTTTCTCTCCGGCCACGGCTTCCGGCGGGCCGGCCGCCACGACGGTGCCGCCGTCATCGCCGCCCTCGGGGCCCAGGTCGATGACCCAATCGGCGGTTTTGATCACGTCCAGGTTGTGTTCGATGACGACCACGCTGTTGCCGGCGTCGACGATGTTCTGCAGGCAGTGCAGCAAAATTTCGATGTCTTCGAAGTGCAGGCCGGTGGTGGGCTCGTCAAAGACCAGCATGCGGCCGTTATGCTTTTCGCCCAGGTAGCGGGAGAGTTTGAGGCGCTGGGCCTCGCCGCCGGAGAAGGTGGAGATGGGCTGACCCAGCCGGATGTAGCCCAGTCCCACGTCCGCCAATGGCTGCAGGGCCGCGAGCACTCTCTTCCGGTCGCTGAAGAATTCCAGTGCCTGGTTGACGGTCATTTGCAGCATATCATGGATGCCGGCGCCATGGTATTGCACCTCCAGCACTTCGGGCTTGAAGCGGCGGCCCCGGCAGTCGGGGCAGGTCATCAGGACATCGGAGAGAAACTGCATCTCCACTTTTTCAAACCCTTCGCCCTTGCAGGTGTCGCAGCGGCCGCCGTCCACGTTGAACGAAAAATGGCCTGGCCCCAGGCCGCGCCGGCGGGCATCGTCGGTGGCGGCCATCAGCTTGCGGATGGGGTCCATCGCCTTGGTGTAGGTGAGCACGTTGGCGCGGGGGGTGCGGCCGATGGGTCGCTGGTCCACCAGCTCGATGGCGGTGATCTTCTCGTGGCCCCGGATGGCCGCGTGGGCCCCGGGCTTGCCTTCGGACTGGCCGTGCAGCCGCTTGACGCCCCTGTAAAGAATATCTTCGGCCAGGGTGGATTTGCCCGATCCGCTGACGCCGGTGATGCAGGTGAAGGTGTCCAGGGGAATGTCAACGTCGATCCGGCGCAGGTTGTGCTCCGCCGCGCCTTTGATGCCCAGCCAATTGTGCTGCCGCGGCCGGCGCCGTTTTGCGGGCATGGGGATCTGCTTGCGCCCGGAAAGGTACCGGCCGGTGGGAGATCCGCCGGCTTCGGCCAGGGGGCCGAAATAGGTGACCTGCCCGCCCTGTTCCCCCGCCTTGGGTCCCAGGTCGAGGAGGTTGTCGGCGGCCTGGATGATGGCCGGGTCGTGTTCCACCACCACAATGGTGTTGGGCAGGGCGCGCAGGCGGTGCAGGATGCGGATCAACCGCCGGTTGTCCCGCGGGTGCAGGCCGATGCTGGGTTCGTCCAGCACGTAGAGGGTGTTGACCAGACTGGCCCCCAGGGCGGACGCCAGGCTGACGCGCTGAACCTCTCCGCCCGAGAGGGTGCGGGACTGGCGGTCCAGGGTCAGATAGCCCAGGCCCACATCGTTGAGGTATTGCAGGCGGTTGAGGATCTCTTCGAGCACCAGGGCGGTGGCTTCATCCCAGCCGCGGGCGGTGAACTTCCGGAAGAAGGCCAGGGCCGCGGAGGTGTTCATGGCATAGATGTCGGCGATGGTTTGGTTTTCGATGCGGTAAAGCAGGGGGTCGGGCTTGAAGCGGGTGCCGCTGCAGTCGGGGCAGATGTCGTAGGAGCGAAAGCGCGAGAGGTAAACCCGCACGTGCATTTTGTAGGTCTTGGTTTCCAGCCATTGGAAAAATCCGCGGATGCCGTAGTAGTCATCTGTGCCGTCGATGATGGCTTCACGCTGGCGGGCGGGAAGCGATTCGAAGGGTCTGGTCATGGAGATGCGCCGCCTGCGGCAGAAATCTTCCAGGTCGAGGTACTCCATGCGGCTCTCCTGGGCCGAACCCCACGGTTTGATCGCTCCCTGGGACAGGGAGAGGCCGGGGTCTGGGATGATCAGGTCGAGATCGATGTCGATCACCCGGCCGAAGCCGCGGCAGGTGTCGCAGGCGCCGATGGGGCTGTTGAAGGAGAAGAGGTTGGGCAGGGGTTCGGTGTAGTCGATGTGGCAGTGGGCGCAGTGCAGGCGGTCGGAAAAGGCGGTGCGGTGTTCACCGTCCATCCAGACGTCCACCCGGCCGCCGCCGAAGCGCAGGGCGGTTTCCAGGGAGTCGATCACCCGCTGGCGCTGACCCGGGGCCAGGACCGTCCGGTCGGCCAGGATGTCCAATGTCTTGTCTTCCAGTGCGGCGCCGGCCAGGTCGGCCAAGCCGCCGTTCCGCCACAGCCGGTCGTACCCGAGGCGCATCAAATCGCGGCGGGTCTGCTCCGGGTCTTCTCCCACGGCATAGGGGAAGGTGATCACGGCGCGGCCGCTCTCCGGCAGGGCGCTCCAGATCCGCTCCGGCGAGTCGGGGTGGACCGGTCGGTCGCAGCTGCGGCAGTGCAGTTCGCCCTGCCGGGCGTAAAGCAGTTTGACGTAGTCGGTGAGCTCGGTCATGGTGCCCACGGTGGAGCGGGAGGTGCGCACCGGGTCTTTGCGGTCGATGGCGATGGCCGGGGGCACGCCATGGATTCGTTCGGCCCGGGGGCGGTCCATGCGGTCCATGAACTGGCGGGCATACGGTGAGAAGGTTTCCACGTAGCGCCGCTGACCTTCGGCATAGAGCGTGTCGAAGGCCAGGGAGGATTTGCCCGATCCCGAGACGCCGGTGATCACGGTCATCTCGTTGAGGGGGATGTCCAGGTCGAGGTTTTTGAGGTTGTTCTGGCGTGCGCCGCGAATTTCGATATGGGGAGGCCGCATCTGAATTTTTCCTTGGTTCTGTTTCCGAGAGCCGTTTGCCGCTGCGTTGCAATGTGTTCAAGGCTAGGCCGTGTCCGTTTCAACTGAGGCTTACCATAACCATGATCGGCGATAAATAAAGCCGCGATCTGGTCGCCTGGCAGGTTGCCCAATTGACTTTGGACGGCAGCATCGATTAGGTTGGCTTTACGGGCATTCATTCAACACACAACAGTATCGTCGATCTATGGCCGGAAACCGCCGCAAAGGGCCGTTGCAGCACCTGATCAGCACCGAACATACCATCATGTCGGTCATGGCCGTGGTGGTGGGACTGGCCGGCGGGTTCGCAGCGGTGGGCTTTCGCTATTTGATCGATTTCGTCCAGACCCTGGCCTACGGTTCCAAGGCCAACCTGATCGATATTCTGCCCACCCTGACATGGAGCGCCAAGATCTGGGTGCCGGCGGCGGGCGGCTTGGTGGTGGGGCCGCTGGTCTACTTCTGGGCCCGCGAGGCCAAGGGGCACGGGGTGCCCGAAGTGATGGAGGCGGTGGCCCTCAAAGGCGGCGTGATCCGCAAGCGCATCGTGGTGATCAAGTCCCTGGCGTCGGCCGTCTGCATCGGCACCGGGGGCGCGGTGGGCCGCGAGGGGCCTATCGTGCAGATCGGATCGGCCATCGGCTCCACCCTGGGCCAGGTGGCCAAGGTATCGGCCGACCGCATGCGCACCCTGGTGGGATGCGGCGCGGCCGCCGGTATCGCTGCGACCTTCAATGCCCCCATCGCCGGGGCCATGTTCTCCCTGGAAATTATCCTGGCCGACTTCGGTCTGGCCACCTTCAGTCCCATCGTTATTTCCGCTGTGGTGGCCACGGCGGTCTCGCGCCATTTCCTGGGCGATTTTCCGGCCTTCATCGTACCGGCCTACGAGCTGGTCAGCGTCTGGGAGTTCCCCCTTTACGTGATGCTGGGGGTATTGTGCGCCCTGGTGGGGGTGCTCTTCATCAGGGTGCTGTACAAGGGAGAGGATCTCTTCGATCAGCTCAAGTTTCCCGAATACCTCAAGGCGCTTTTGGGGGGCCTGATCATCGGGGTCGTGGCGCTGTGGTTTCCCCATGTGATGGGGGTGGGATACGGCAGCATCGATCTCTCCCTCACCCAGAAGCTGACCTGGTACACAATGCTGGCGCTGGTGTTTTTGAAAATCGCGGCCACCGCCGTCACCATCGGCTCAGGTGGTTCGGGGGGCATCTTCGCGCCCTCGCTCTTCATCGGCGCCATGGCGGGCGGCTTCTTCGGCCTGGCGGCAAATGCGCTGTGGCCCGATGTGACGGCTTCGCCGGGCGCATACGGCATCGTGGGCATGGGGGCGGTGGTGGCGGCCACCACCCACGGCCCCTTGACCGCCATCCTCATGCTGTTTGAAATGACCGGAGACTACAAAATCATTCTGCCGTTGATGATCACCTGCATCATCAGCGCGCTGGCGGCCGGCCGTTTTTACCGGGAGTCGATCTACACGTTGAAATTGATGCGGCGTGGGGTGGATATCCGGGCTGGACGGGAGGTCAACGTGCTCAAATCCATCCCGGTCAGGGATGTGATGCACGTAGAGGTGGATACCATTTACGAGGGCGATTCCCTGGGACATTTCTCCCGAATCATCGCCTTGAGCAAGTACAACAGCTTTCCGGTGCTCGATGCCGACGACAAGCTGGCGGGCATTCTCAGTTTTGCCGACTACCGGGACGCGGTCTTCAACGAAGATCTGAAGGATCTGATCATCGCCCGGGATCTGGCCACCGCCAACGTCCAGACCATCGACGCGGAGGCCAATCTTTACGATGCCCTCCAGGCGATTTCCTACAAGGACTTTTCCATCATGCCGGTGGTGTCGGCCAGTGACGCCCAACGGCTGGTGGGCGTTGTGAGCCGCCGGGATATTTTGCGGGCGTATGACAGCGCGGTGCTCAAAAAGTCTCTCTCCCCCACATAGCGGGCATGTTTAGCTAAACAACCTGGTGCTTAGGGCCAGGTCTCTTTGCTTTGGCTGCGCTATCCGGCAGAGGCGCTGCGATGGAATGATGAATATCGAACAAGGAACCGCAGAATGTCGAAGTAAGGTATTCTGTTATATAGATAAGATGGCGGAGCGTAGCGACGCAACACTTCGACATTGAATATTCCTTGTTCGATATTCTGCGGTTCACAACGGACGGGTCCTCAGGGCCGGATGCTTTTCTGGCAATTGGGGTTTATATTTTGTGGAAAGTGTGTATCTTGTAGGCTCGTTCCTTCGCTGCGGGCCGGCCTGTAGTGATGCCGGCGACCCAAAACCCTACAAAAACGCAGACCGAGGACCTGGCCGACACGTCAACCCGGCCGTGGTGCTGCCCGCCCATATCGCCCGGCGCGGTGGTTTCCGTTGCGACAGCCTCGGCCGCAGGTGCCGGTAACCGATAGGAAAGATAGCAAAAATGCCCGATTATGTGCCCGATATTGCGACGCCTCCCGCCACGGGGTTATATGATCCCCGTTTCGAACACGACGCCTGCGGCGTGGGGATGGTCTGCCGCATCGACAATATATCCTCCCACCATATCATCGAGCAGGGGCTGGAAATTCTGCGCAATCTCTCCCACCGCGGCGCCTGCGGCTGTGACAGCGCAACGGGGGACGGCGCCGGGATTCTGATGCAATCACCGGATCGCTTTCTGCGGCGGGTATGCGCCGAGACGGGCATTGCATTGCCGCCGCCGGGCGAATATGCTGCCGGCCTGGTGTTCCTGCCCACCGATGCGGACCAGCGGGCGGCTTGCAAGGAGGGTTTTGCAGCTATTGTTCAAGCGGAGGGGCAGCGGCTGCTCGGCTGGCGAACGGTGCCGGTGCAAAATGAAGCGCTGGGCCATCTCTCACGCCACACCGAGCCGGCGATCCGCCAGATTTTCATCGGCATGGGCGAAGGGGTCGCGGACCGGTCCCATTTCGAGCGTAAACTTTACGTGATCCGCAAACAGATCGATCATGCCATGTACGCCAAGGGATATGGCTTCCATGTGCCCAGCCTTTCCAGCAGGACCCTTGTTTACAAGGGCATGTTCCTGGCCCATCAACTGGAAGCCTACTACCCGGATCTGACCGATCCGGATATGGAGAGTGCGCTGGCCATCGTTCACCAGCGTTACAGCACCAATACCTTTCCGGCCTGGGATTTGGCCCAGCCCTTCCGGTTTCTTTGCCATAACGGAGAGATCAACACCCTGCGCGGCAACCTGAACTGGCTCAAGGCAAGGGAAGCCTTGATGCAGTCGGCGCGCTTCGGGGAGGATCTGGCCAAGATTTTTCCCATTTCGGCTCCGGGGGCCAGTGATTCGGCCAACCTGGACGCCATGCTGGAGCTGCTTTACCACGCCGGCCGGCCGCTGCCCCACTGTGTCATGATGCTGATCCCCGAAGCGTGGCAGCGCCACCAGACCATGTCGCCGGAGAAAAAAGCCTTCTACGCCTATCACGCCAACCTGATGGAGCCGTGGGACGGGCCGGCTACGGTTCCGTTCACTGACGGCCGCTGGGTCGGCGCCGTACTGGACCGCAACGGACTGAGGCCGTCGCGCTACACCATTACCCACGACGGCCTTGCCGTGCTGGCATCGGAAGCCGGCGTTCTGGAGATCGAGCCGCAGCGGGTCAAGCTCAAGGAGCGGCTCGCACCGGGACGCATGTTCCTCATCGACCTGGAGGCCGGCCGTCTGGTGCCCGACGAAGAGATCAAATCAGAGATCAGTTCTGCACAGCCATACGGAAAGTGGGTGAAGGACCATCAGGTGGTCCTCGACCCTGCCGAAGCGGATGCCGCGCCATGCCGGTCTTCGGTCTCCTTCGACGGCGAATCCCTCTCCCGCTGGCAGCATCTCTTCGGCTATAGCCAGGAGGACCTGAGGATCCTGCTGGCACCCATGGCGCAGAGCGGCAAGGAGCCGGTGGGGTCCATGGGCGACGACACGCCGCCGGCCGTTCTTTCCAAACGGCCGCGCCTGCTCTACGACTACTTCCGACAGCTCTTCGCCCAGGTCACCAACCCGCCGCTGGATGCGATCCGTGAAGAACTGGTGACGGCGCTGAGCCTGTTTGTCGGACCGGAGGAGAATCTGCTCGACGAAACTCCCGGTCATTGCCGCCGGATCCAGTTGCCCGGTCCCATCCTGACGGCCGGCCAGCTGGACGACCTGCGCTTCAACAAGGCCGGCGGGATGAGCGCTGCGGAACTGAAGATCTGCTTCTCCGCCGAGGCGGGCGCCTTGGGATTGGCCCAGGGCATGAGCGACCTCTGCCTGGCCGCCACCGAGGCCGTTGAAAAGGGCGCCCAACTCCTGATTCTGACGGATCGGGACGTGGATGCAGCGCAGGCGCCCATTCCCGCCCTGCTGGCCGTGGCCGGTGTTCATCACCACCTGATTCGCCAGGGCCTGCGCACGCGCTGCGACTTGATCCTTGAAAGCGCCGAACCCCGGGAGGTGCACCACTTCTGCTGTCTGTTGGGGTACGGGGCCGGGGGGATTCACCCCTACCTGGCCTTGGGGAGCATCCAGGGGTTGATTCGTAGCGGTCGCCTGGCCGGTGTGGAAGAAGATCAGGCGGCCCGCAATTACATCCACGCCCTCGAGGCGGGGATCCTGAAAGTGCTTTCCAAGATGGGCATCTCCACCCTGCAGAGCTACCGGGGGGCGCAGATCTTCGAGTGCCTGGGGCTTTCTGATGATGTGGTGCGCCAATACTTCACCGATACGGTGGCGCGCATCGGCGGCGCCGGCATGGATCAGATGGCCAAAGAAATTCTTCGCCGCCACGAACGCGGTTTCGAGCAGTGGGACAGCGCCCGGATGCAGGGCCTGGATTCCGGCGGCCGCTACCAGTGGCGGCGCGGCGGTGAAAGCCATCAGTACAATCCCCAATCCCTTGCCAATTTTCGCCAGGCGGTGTTTGACAACGACGAACATGCCTGGAGACGTTTTTCTTCCCAGGTCGATGCCCAGAACAGGGAAGAAGGCCTGCTGCGCGGTCTGATCACCTTCAAGCCGGCCGAAAAGGCGATTCCCATCGACGAGGTGGAGCCGTGGACCGAGATCGTCAAGCGTTTCAAGACCGGCGCCATGTCCTACGGCTCCATCAGCAAAGAGGCCCATGAGGCCCTGGCCATTGCCATGAACCGCATCGGCGCCCGCAGCAACAGCGGCGAAGGCGGGGAGGACCCCGATCGATACAAGCCGGATGCAAACGGCGACTGGCGCAACAGCGCCATCAAGCAGGTGGCGTCGGGCCGCTTCGGGGTGAACGGCGACTACCTGGTCAACGCCCGCGAGCTGCAGATCAAAATGGCCCAGGGCGCCAAGCCCGGAGAGGGCGGCCAGCTGCCGGGATTCAAAGTTTATCCCTGGATCGCCAAGACCCGTCACAGCACGCCTTATGTGGGGCTGATTTCCCCGCCCCCCCATCATGATATCTACTCCATCGAAGATCTGGCGCAGCTGATCTTCGATCTCAAATGCGCCAACCCGGAAGCGAGGGTATCGGTGAAGCTGGTGTCGGCCACCGGGGTGGGCACCATCGCCGCCGGCGTGGCCAAAGGCGGCGCCCAAACGATTTTGATTGCCGGCGAGAGCGGCGGCACCGGGGCATCTCCGGTGGGTTCCATCCGGCACTGCGGCCTGCCATGGGAGCTGGGGCTGCCCGAGACCCACCAGACACTTTTGATGAACGGGCTGCGGGAGCGGGTGATCCTGGAGTGCGACGGCCAGCTCAAGACCGGGCACGATGTGGCCGTGGCCTGCATGCTGGGCGCACAGGAGTTCGGGTTCGGCACCCTGGCGCTGGTGGCCCTGGGCTGCATCATGATGCGGGTCTGTCACCTGAATACCTGTCCGGTGGGCATCGCCACCCAGGATCCGGAGCTGAGAGAAAAGTTTGCCGGCAATCCCGACCATGTGGTCAACCTGATGCGCCTGATCGCCGAAGAGTTACGCCTGCTGATGGCCGATCTGGGATTACGGACCGTCGAAGAGATGGTGGGCCGGGTCGACCTGCTCGATTACCAACCGGCCATCGATCACTGGAAGGCGCAAGGGCTTGACCTTTCCGCGGTTCTGGCCGAACCGCCGGTGCCCCCCCATATCCTGGAGCATTGTGTGGGGCTGCTGGAAGGACCGGCCGAAGACGGACTCGATGGGGGGATCCTGGACCAGGCCCGGCCGGCCCTGGAAAAGGGCGAAAAAGTCACCGTGGACCTTACCCTGCGCAACATCTACCGAACCGTCGGCACCCGTTTGAGCAGTGCCGTTTCCAGCCGGAACGGTTCGGCAGGTTTGAAAGACGATACCATCACCCTGCGCTGCACCGGTGCGGCCGGACAGAGTTTCCTGGCGTTTGGCGCCAAAGGGATTACCGCCATTGTCCGCGGAGAGGCCAACGACTATTTCGGAAAAGGGCTTTCCGGCGCAAAATTGATCATCATGCCGCCGGATAACGCCGCATATGTTGCGGAGGAGAACGTGATCATCGGCAACGTGGCGCTGTACGGCGCCACCGCCGGGCACGTCTACATCCGCGGACGGGTCGGTGAACGCTTTTGCGTGCGCAACAGCGGCGCACGCGCCGTGGTGGAAGGCGCCGGCGACCATGCATGTGAATACATGACCGGCGGCCGTGTGGCGATCCTTGGCCCCACCGGACGCAACACGGCGGCCGGCATGAGCGGCGGCGTCGCCTATGTGCTGGACGAGCAGGGCGACTTCGGACAGTACCGATGCAACCTGGAGATGGTGGATCTGGAGCCGGTCGAGGAAGCACAGGATGTGGCCGAACTGAAAGCCATGGTGGAGCAGCATTTGATGTATACCGGCAGCGGCGTGGCCCGGCGGATATTGGACCATTGGGAGGCCGTGCTGCCGCAGTTTGTGAAGATCATGCCCAGGGACTATAAAAAGGCGCTCGAAAGGATCAAGCAGGGCGATTAATGCTCAGCCCGTCATCCCGGCGAAAGAGACTGTGTCGTAATTGTCTAGGTGACGCCATTCGTCTCAAACGTCATTCCGGCGAAAGCCGGATTCCAGGGGTCTTGACGGCAGTGGCCCTGGGTCCCGGCTTTCGCCGGGATGACGGATAAAGGAGTCATATCCATGGGAAAACCCACGGGATTCAAAGAATACGACCGGGAGCTGCCGAAACGGCGGCCGGTGGATGAGCGGGTTGAAGATTATGAAGAGATTTATGAGCCGTTTCCGGAAGAAAAGGCCAAACAGCAGGCGGCGCGCTGCATGGACTGCGGCGTGGCCACCTGCATGTCCGGCTGTCCGTTGGGCAACCTGATCCCCGAATGGAACGATGCGGTATACCACGGGCTTTGG
>JBNLAV010000078.1:0-1725 GCA_050302315.1 Desulfobacteraceae bacterium | reverse complement strand
TTCGTCTGTCATGTTTTGCCCCTTCAGGGTTTGCGTAACCCCTTAGGGACGAGGAAGAAACAAATGTACCGATATTGCGCCGGATTTGGATTCGTTTTCAAGGCGCCTCAATGGGTGCATACTTATTGTATGTGCCCATTGGGGCAACACCGAAAACGGATTCAAAGACCAGCAAGATTGGTGCATTTGTCTCTTCCTCGTCCCTAAGCTGGGTTGCCGTTCAACGCCCAACCAGAAACCAGGAACCATAAACCATAAACCAAGGAGTCATCCATGACAGAATATGATTACTGGAAAATCTTCCCCCGCATGCCGCACAAGGTCACCATCGGCGACATAACCGTCCGGGATGGGTTCCAGCACCTGGAGAAGTTCATCTCCACCCGGGCCAAGATCTTTTATCTGGAAGAGTTGATCTTTGCAGGTTGCCGGAACATCGAAGTCACCAACCTGGGCAACCCCTATCTGATGCCCCAGTTCGCCGATGCCGAGGAGCTTTTCAAGCATCTGCGCAGTGATACCTTCAAGCGGCGCTGTGCCAAGCGCGGGATCAACTACGACGACCTGGTGCTCACGGCCATCACCATCCGCGAGCCTTCGGTGGACCGCGCCATTCGCCTGCGCGAACAGGGCATCGGTCCGGATCGGGTGCTGATGATGGTCTCCACCGAGGAAGAACACCATTTTGCCAATTCAGGCACCAGCCTGCCTGAATACTGGAAGGAAGCCCAGCGCTGCATTCAGAAATGCCATGATGCGGGCATCAAGATGTGCGGTACGGTGAGCACCATCTGGGGCAGCCCCATCGGCGGCGCCACGGCGCTTGAAGATGCCGTGGAGTTCACCAGGCGCTGGCTGGAAATCGGCGCCGACGACATCGAGCACGCCGACCACGACGGCAGCGCTTCGGCCCCGGAGGTCTACCGCTATTTTTCCATGATACTGGACGCCATTCCGGACACCCGCCTGCACATCGCTCACTTTCACGAGACCAAGCGGGTCGCCGCGGCCTCCGTTCTGGCCGCGCTGCAGGCCGGCATCTGCCTTTTCGAGGCCACCCTGGGCGGCCAGGGGGGCCAGCCGGCCAATTTCCTGGATGATTGCCCGGTGCCGGGAACCGGTGACTATTATTACAACGACCCGCGCTACGTGGGTCTGGTCTGTCTGGAAGACCTGCTGGTGCAGGTCGACGAGATGGGCATCGACCACGGCTACGATGTGGACCGCATCCTGTGGCTGGGGCGGCAGCTGGAACGCACAGTGGGCCATCGGCTGCGTTCCGAAGCGGCGATCAACGGCCGGACGCTCAAGGAAGGCCATCCCAGGTTCGCCCGCAGAGGACTCAAAGCGCTTAAACAAAAACTGGGGGAGGCGCCGGATCAGAAATTACCCCAGGACTGGGGCCTCCAGGCGGTGCTGCCCGAGCATTTGGGGCTCGCGCGGGAATAGAATTGGTATATTCGGCGCCCGGTTTTAGGTCGAATTTGTTCGATCCAAGGCCGTAAAACCAAGCAATAGTAACTCTATTTCGAGGATTTTTCAGTTGAGGATCGTGCAAAGGCGGCCTGAGGCCGGCAAGCATGGGATACCGATTTATTCATGCACAGGCCCACGACGGCCAACTGGTTTACGCCGGCTGAAAAAACCGGTATATGACATTTTCAACGATGGATTCGTAAAAGGAGAACGGGCATGTCCAACAACAACGCCAAACCCCCCATCAAT
>JBNLAV010000077.1:0-28124 GCA_050302315.1 Desulfobacteraceae bacterium | reverse complement strand
CTCCAGCGGCATGTCAACGAGGCATCCGCCTGGCAGAGAGCCGGCATGGCGACAGAATCCGAGACCGCCTTCGGCAAAGCCATGGCCACTTTCGACAGTTTCTGGATCTCCCCCCTGATGCGACAGGGAAAGTTCCAATGGTTTTCAGGGGTGATGGCCCGTTTTTATCTGGGCCGGCAGGCCGACCGTCCCTTTGCCCGCTCTTTGATTGCGGCGCATCTGCGCAAATTTCCACGGGACGCGTCTCTGGCCGAATTGTGGTTGGAGAGTCTGCTGGCGCACGAACGCCACCTGCCGGTGGAGCATGAGGCGGTGGAACTCATCAGCCTGCGGCTGGGCAGGTATCGGAGAATTCAGCGCCTGATCATGCAGTTCTACATGGTCAACGGCCGGACCGATTTCAATGCCATTCAGACCTATCGCCGGGTCTGGCACCGGCAAGGACCATTGCCGGCCGAAACCGTTAGCGACCTGGCCCGATTGCTGCGAAACGACCATGTGCTCGACCACTGGGCTCTGCAAGTATACCTGGCGGCCCATGAAACCGGTGATCACGCGGCATTGGAAGGCATTGCCGCAGCGGTGCGCTGGTTGCCGGTGACGGAGGAGAGCCGGCCCCACTTGAACGCAGCCAAGAAGATTTTGGCCGCATCAGACCGTTCGATATCAGTGAACGCCTCTCTTGAGCGGTTCAGGCCGGACAGCAGTGCAGCGGTAGACCCGCACGTCCGGCGGTCCGAAAAGGCGCGCGCCCGTGTTCGGCCCACTGCCCGGGAGATGATCGCCAAGCTCGGCGCTTACCTCGACTTCAGAAAAAAACCGTTGCGCGATCGGACCAGGCGAGGGCGGCCCTCTCCATCGGTGCGAATGGCGATCCCCTTTGTCGCCGTCATACTGATCATTGCACTGGTGACAGTGGCCGTATGGCGTATCCACCACCGTCCGGTCCAGGAAACCAAATCCCAGCCTGAGAAGGCGATGCAAAAAATAGTGGTCACCGATCCGTTTACCATACAGGTGGCCGCCTACCTCAAGCGGGAAGACGCCCAGCGGTTGGTGGACCAGTTGATCCAGGCGGGATTGGACGCGTTCTGGACCCGGGCGGCCAGCGCCAACCGCTCATGGTACCAGGTCAAGGTCTCCCATTTTGCCACCCGGGAGGCGGCGCAGACCTATGGCCGGGAGTTGAAGTCCAAGGGATTGATCGATGATTTCTATGTGGCCAACTACGAGCATGTGCGCCGCAATGTCGACAAGCCGTGATGGTGCGTTGACTTCCAGGCGATCGTGGCAAGCATATGGGATAAACCTGTACACGCAAGGAGAGGTCATGGATAAAAAGGATTTAATGGAAATTGCGGAGGGATTGCGGCAGATCGAAGAGGGTGTGATGAAGATCCAGGGGGTCATGCGGTCCAAAAATATCAAATCCCTGCAGGAAGTGGCGGCAGAGATGATTCCCTTCTTCAAAGCCGATGACGACGCCTTGACCGAATCCGTGATTCAGAAACTGGAGTCCCGGTCTTAGCCGACTGGTGTATCGTTGCACCGCCGGGAATTATGGTTGGACGGTGCTAAAACGATTTGGAAAAACCCATGAACTGGTCGTACTGGGCATCCAGTTCCCTGCCGTCGGCATCCTTGCCGGTGAAGCCGAAGACAATATGGGACGGATCGATGGTGCCGTCGGCCGTCGGGTTCTGGGTCAGGGTGAAATGCACCGTGGCGGTCATCTTATCCGGATTGTAGTAGACACTGGTCGGCAGCGGCGGAAGATCCACTTCGGTGCCGGGTGGGGTCAAGCCGTGGTTGTAGCGCATGCCCGGAGCGGTCTCTTCTGATTTCTGGATGGTCCAGTTGACGATGTTCTCCACCGATTCGCGGTCCATCTCCTTGTTGAACTGGAACACCATGGAAAAACTCTTCTGGGCGTCGGCATTGGCCATGTACTCGTCGATGACCGACAATTGGGTCTTGGGCGCCATGAAATAGGGGAAGGAGCTGTCGGCATAGGCGAACATGATCTTGGGCGTCGTGGCTTTGCTGATGTAGGCGCTCAACAGGCTCGACACCGCCTCGTCCTTTTCCTTCAAATAATCCATGACATTCCGGGCCTCGTCCATGCGCCCGGCATCTGCATAAGCATATCCCATCTCTTCATAGGCCGCATAAAATTCGCGATCTTTGGAAATGGCCAGCTCGAATTGTTCGATGGCATCGTCATATTTTTTCTGGGACCGCAACGCCTGCCCCATGCCGAAATAGCCGTTGCGGCTCTCGAGGCCGCCTCTGCGGATGATTTTCTCGAACTGGTTTTCTGCGTCACTGTAGCGGCCGGTGCGCATATAGGCCTGCCCCAGTGAGAAACGGTTGGTGCTGTCGTCATATAGTCGGACCGCTTCCTCGTATGACGCAATCGCCTCTCCGAAGCGATCCTGGCCGAAGAGCAGGTTGCCCAGCTCCAGGTGAAGGCGATCATCGGTCTGGTTGACCGTGATGGCCTGCTCGTACATGGCGATGGCGCTTTGCGTATCACCCAGGGCCTGAAATGCCATGGAGGCATACTTGGTGGCTTCGTAGGCATAGGAGGAGTAGGGCGAGAGACCGAAGGCACGCTTGAAATCCTTTGCCGCGCCCTCATAGTCCTTATTCTGGAACTTGCCGATGCCGCTGGACAAGGCCTGGTTGGACAACGACTCCATTCCGGCGTACCGGTTGCCTGCGGCGCTGAACAAATTGTCGGTTAATGCAGCAGTGTATACATCCATTCCTGTCCACCCGTCCGGTTGTTTTTTTACCCGCGGACATAGGTCCTCGACATGTGTATCGGCATGTGGGATGGAATCTTTAGGAAAATATGCCTTTTTAAACCTGCGTCTGCAAAATCGTACTCGTATTCGTACTCGTCATCGTAATCGAATTGGCCCAGAATGGAAATTCACCACTGAAGGATAGGTCCGAAAGAACAGGCTTACCTTCGGGGACCAAATCAACTGCCCTTTAATCTTGTTCGAGTACGAGAACGCGTACGATGACGAGTACGAAAAAAACCGGCGCATGACCACCATGGGGCTCCATCATACAGTGTTGCAATAAACAACGTCCTGTATTAGCGTGATAACTGTGAAGCGTGTCGTTCCTCGACCGATCCTTAACACCCTCAAAGAGATGGATCGAGTCAACCCTCTTTTGCAGCGATAGGGTCAACCGGTTTGCCATTGGTTTTCAAAAAAGGGCACCACTGTACCACTGTCCGGGCAAACGAACCTTTTCATATCACAGCACCCCACCTGAAAGGAGAGAACAATGCCATACACACCCAAACAACGGGATGAACATCTTGCCAACGACAACCTCCCCAAGCGCATCCTGTCATTGGACGGGGGCGGGCTAAAAGGAATACTCACCCTGGGGATTTTGCAAAAGATCGAAGATGTGCTGCGTGAGCGGCACGGACAAGCGCAGGCCTTCCGCCTCAGCCACTATTTCGACCTGATCGCCGGGACCTCCACGGGGGCGATCATCGCTGCCGGACTGGCCATCGGCATGTCCGTGGAAGAACTTCGAGGCAAATACATGGAGCTGGGACAGCGCGTTTTTGAAAAGAGTTTCTTCAGAAAAGGTGTGCTGCGGGCCAAATACGACCATAAAAAGCTGGATACGGAACTCAAAGGCGTCTACGGTGCGGAAACCTCCATGGGAAGCGATACCGTCCAAACCGGCCTGTTGATCATGACCAAACGGCTCGACACGGGAAGCCCCTGGCCCATCAGCAACAATCCCCGGGGAAAGTACTACGGGTCGCGGCCGGGTGGCACCATCGGCAACAGCGAATACCCTCTGTGGCAAGTGGTACGGTCCTCAACGGCGGCGCCGGCCTATTTCGACCCGGAAACCATTACCATCGTGGAGAAAACGGATCACAAACCCGTCAGGGGAGAATTCGTGGACGGCGGCGTCAGCCCGTTCAACAACCCGGCGCTGCAGGCCGTCATGTATGCCACCATGGATGGCTATCGTATCGGTTGGGATACGGGGACCGAAAGATTGTTGCTGGTTTCGGTGGGGACCGGACGGCCCGATCCGGCAGTGAAGAAGCAGGGGATCACCGCCGCCCATGCGGTGACTGCGCTGGTATCGCTGATGGATGACTGTGCAGCGCTGCAGGAGACCATGCTGCAGTGGATGTCGTCCAGCCGCACGGCGAGAACCATCGATCGCGAACTTGGCGATCTGCGCCATGATCTGGTGGCCAAGGCACCGTTGATGACCTATCTGCGGTATAATGCGGACTTAAGCCGGGAAGGGGTTCATCAGATCTTCCCCGATCTGACCGATAACGAAAAAATAGAATCCCTCAGCGCGATGGATGATCCGGACAACATGCCTTTGCTGCATGACCTCGGCAAGGCTGCGGGCGAGCGCGACGTTCAGGAGTCCGATTTTCCATCCACATTCGATCTTGTATGACCAGGAGAAGAGATCGTCTCTTATTCGCCGCAATAAATGGAAGGGGGGGCCATGGGGGAGCGTCGTCGCTACCGGAAAAAGGCCGATCAGTTCATCGTCGCCGTCCAGTTGAACGTGGAAACGGATGGTTTCGTTTATCAGAAGTGGGGCAGCGAACAACGCTGCAAGCCGGGCGATTGGCTGGTGGACAACCAGGGCGACGTCTATACCGTGGACCGCGATACCTTTGACCAAACGTATGTGCAAAAGAGCCCCGGCGTCTACATCAAAAAAACACCGATTTGGGCCGAGCGGGCGACAGAACCCGGCAAAGTGGCCACCAAGGAGGGATACTCTCAATACCAGGCCGGCGACTACCTGGTTTCCAACAACCAGGATGGCTCGGACGCCTATTGTATCAGCGCGGAAAAGTTTGAGGCCATGTACGAACCCGATGAGTAGCCGATATGCCGCCTTCCACTTGACCCGGTTGGCTCCCGCAACCAAACGGTCCTGTGTAGCGACCTCACCAAAGGAGAGAATGGCGTTTGGGTACGCAGAAGACTTCAAAACCGATTAAAAAGCGAGTCATGCGAAGGTGGTATCTTCTGTTTATCGTGTGCCCCGTGTTGTATCTGTCATGTGGGGGCAAGGCACATGTCTCACCGGATGTTCAGTTGCTGTCCGGTGGTGAGAGCGCATTCGAGGAGATCTCCCATACACTCGAAACTGGGGGCAGTAAGATCGACTACGACAGCCTGATGCAGGTTTACGACACGATCTCAGCGTCCACGCAGGAAATTCCCCATATGAACCGTTTGCTGGTATCCTTGATGGATAAACGCAACGATGATCGGCGAATTGACCAGATGATCCTCATCTTCACCGCCAAAGCAGTGGGCGGCAGCAGGCACCCCATCCCCCATGTCGACGACCTCCTTAAGCGTCTGCTCTCCAAAGACGACCGTTTGTCGGAATGGGTCCTCGCTTTTGTGGCCGAGGCGATTGAAAATTATGCCGTGGATCTTCAGGAGGGGGACAAGATCATGGATCTGGTCGAGGACAAGCTGGCCATGGTCAGATCTTCGTCAGGGCCGCCCAAGGAGTATTTTGGCAGCCATTTTTTACCGCCGCCCAAAGGCGACTATATCCGATCCTATATCGCCGGCATCCAGGAGCAGTCAATGCGGGAGAAAGAAAGAAGACACTACTATTACCTGATCGCCAGCGGTTATTCCGAGGCGCAGATCGAAACGGCATTGAAGCAGCTGCATGCCGACCGTATGTCTGCAACACGAGCGCATTCCATGGGGGGGTTGGCGTATCTCTTCATGAACCGGCAGAACTTGCCGGACCTATTGCTTTCCCATTGACCATGTACACCTGCGACGCGGACATTTTTTACAGCTCCCCATAAATCGATCCTGTGGCGCCATCACTTTTCGAACGTGCAATATGGGGCCAGCCCGTGCTCCAACCGTTGGGTCTGGGCCACGGTAATGGCGATCACGTTGGCCGCGTTCTCCATGTCGGTATTGCGCTGGAGAACATTGAACGGTTTGCTGATGCCCATCAGCAGCGGTCCCACCGCTTTGGCACCCCCCAATCGGTCCAGAAGTTTATAGGCGGTGTTGCCGGATGACAGTTCGGGGAAAATCAAAACATTGGCCGGGCGTCCCAGCCGGTTGAAAGGAAATTGGCCGTCCAGAATGTCGCTCGCAACGGCCGTGTCGGCTTGCATTTCGCCATCGATCAGCAGCTCCGGCCGGCATCGTCTGGCGATCTCGACGGCTTTGGCCACCTTGCGGGTATTCCCGTCGCGGACACTGCCGAAGTTCGAATAGGAGAGCATGGCCACCCTGGGTTCCATGTTAAAGAAGGCCGCCATTTCCGCCGCCAGAATGGCAATTTCCGCCAGTGTTTCAGCATCCGGAGCAATATTGACGTTCGTATCGGCCAGCAGGCAGGAGCGATTTTTGAATAGCATCAGGTAGAGTCCGGAAACCCGGGAGACGCCGGGCCGCCGGGGGATCACCTGGAGAACCGGACGAATGGCGTTGGGATAGCTCTGATCGATGCCGTGCACCTGACCGTCGACCAGGCCTTCGTTGACCATCATCGCGCCGAATACGTAAGGGTTGCGGAGCTGCCGGCGCGTTTCGGCCATGGTCCATCCCTTGCGGCTGCGCATCTTAAACAGACTTTCGGTGAAGACGTCAAAGTGCTGATTGCGCACCGGTTCGATGATGTCGATTCCTTCCAGTGAAATTTGGAGTTCACGGGCCATATCATCGATGCGGCGCTTGCGGCCCAGCAGGACAGGTTCGGCGATCCCTTGTCTGCAAACCTGATGGGCGGCCCGCAGGATCACCGGGTGCTCGCCTTCGGGCAGCACGATGCGCTTGGGATCCTGCTGGGCGGTGGTGATGATGTTGCGCATGATTTCGCGTTCAGGCCCCAGGGTCGCCTCCAGGCGGTGGGTGTATTCGACCGTATCCGGCGCCTGTCTTCTGGCGACGCCGCTTTGAACGGCGGCCGATGCCACGGCCGGCACCACTTTCAGCAATACCCTGGTATCCAAAGGTTTGGGAATGATGTAATCTGCGCCGAACCTGATGGGACGGCCGCCGTACGAACGGACGACCGCATCCGGCACATCCTCCTTGGCCAGGTCCGCCAGGGCCCGGACAGCCGCCACCTTCATGGCTTCATTGATCGTGGTGGCGCGAACATCCAGCGCCCCTCTGAACAGATAGGGAAAGCCCAATACATTGTTGACCTGGTTCGGATAATCGGAACGACCGGTGGCGACGATGGCGTCGGGCCGGATCTGCTTGGCGAGGTCATAGTCGATTTCCGGGTCGGGGTTGGCCAGCGCAAAGATAATTGGCCGGGCGTTCATGCTTTTGATGATGGATTCGGTAAACGCGCCTTTGATGGAGAGTCCCACCAGCATATCTGCGCCTTTCGCCGCGTCCGCCAGAGTTCGCCTGGATGTTTTCTGCGCAAATTCGCTTTTGTAGCGGTTCATGCCTTCCCGGCGGCCGGTTTGGATGACCCCCCTGGAGTCGACCATGATCAGATGCTCTTTTCGAACACCCAGCTGGGTATAGAGCCTGGCGCTGGCGATGCCGGCCGCGCCGGCGCCATTGATGACGACCTTCAGGTCCTCGACCCGCCGATCCGTCAATTCGACAGCGTTCAGCATCGCGGCCCCGGAGATAATGGCGGTGCCGTGCTGATCGTCGTGAAATACCGGAATGTCCATCTGCTGCTGCAATTGCTCTTCGATATAAAAACAATCCGGAGCGCGGATGTCCTCTAGATTGATACCGCCAAAGGTCGGTTCCAGCAGTTTTACGGTGCGGATGAACTCGTCCGGATCTGTGGTGTCGATCTCGATATCGAACACGTCGATATTGGCAAACCGCTTGAACAAGACGGCCTTTCCCTCCATGACCGGTTTCCCGGCCAGCGGGCCTATATGGCCCAATCCCAGCACCGCCGTACCGTTGGTAATGACGGCGATCAGATTTCCGCGGGCGGTATAATCAAATGAATGGTCTGGATTTTTTTCTATATCCAGACATGGCGCCGCCACCCCCGGTGTGTAGGCCAGACTCAGGTCCGACTGGGTGATACAGGGCTTGGTTGGAACCACTTCTATTTTTCCCGGTCGCGGTCTCCGGTGATACTGCCGCGCGGCGTCGCCATTGCTCATTTTAATCTCCTGATCCACCAATCGATGCTTGGATGGTTGCTTTATTGGCGCATTGTATTAGGTATTAAAAGCCGATACCGCGCCATCTGCTGCTCCGGATGGTCGTTGACGCTGACAATAGAGAGAATGAAGGTCAAAAGCTTTTCTTAAGACAAAAAGTATCTCAAACCGATGCTCGGGTGTCAATCTCAGCATCCATGCCGCATATTGCGAGGCGTTCGATATGCCGGTTGGCGGTAAACATCGGGCTGGTCAACGCGGGGCAACGCCTTACGGGGCGAGATGCGGTATGATGAAACCGAAGGGATTATGGTTTGGTTTGACCTCTGCGCTCTGGCGAATCATCGCACAGGACGGGTGCTCATATGAAAGAACGAATTAGGCCGGCTGGGAAACGCCGGAAAAGGAAGCCGGTGTTCCATGCGCCTGGTTGCCATGCTTGCCCATTCGCAGGGTTGGCCGGCAACAAAGACCGATTTTAACACGCAGTTGCTTGTTACGGAGTATAGGTCCGAAGAATTTTATCTTCTGAGACGAATATTGGAATGCGCCTATGGTTGGATCCCGGGCGAAGCGCCCCATCCATCCTTTGAGGGAATTGATCCGATTTTTGTCAATCAGATCTTACGCACCGCAAAATCCTTGGGTTCGGGAATGAAATCACGGGTCAGTTGATCCGTGTGATAAGCGCTGATCAGTTTTTCCGCAATCAGTCCGAAGATCAATGCGGCCATCAATCCCAAGTCCACGTGGAATCCCTGATTCAAAGCAATGGCGTCCAGTATCAGTTTGGTGATCACCCCGATTTCCGCAATGCCCAGGATGGTGCCCATAACCGGGTGGCGGGTATAAAAATAGCCACCGCCGGGCAGCAGCAGGGAGCGCAGTTTGGCTTGGAAGCCTGCTTTGAATTTGAGCTTGCAGGTGGGACACAGGTCGCTTTTCGGATCCAGAACGTTGGTGCAACTCGGACATAGATGGACCCGTGCGTTCAAGTTGCCGGCCGCCTTGGGCTTGAGTTTGATGGCGGCCAGCAGCGTCTTAAGTTTTTTTCTGTCTTTGCGACCGATATAGGGAAATTGCTCTTCGCTTCCGTCCTTATATTTGACAAGCAGGGTGCGGCCCTTGAGCGATAGATGGGCGCAGTCTTCATACCAGACCTGGGAGACGGAGTCCATGGTGGACCGGTTGAAACGGGTAGGGATGTGAAAGATGCGCTTGTTGGTGAAAACGAAAATGGCCCGTTTGAAGAACAGGAAAGCCAGGCCGGTGTACAATTGCTCCAGGGCTGAGATGGGGGAGTATCCGGTGGTCAGGCATTTGATGCTTTCGTCATGGTGGAGGAAAAATTTGATGAAGGTGGATTTGACGATCAGCTTGCGCTGCCGTTTTTCGATCTTGCCTTTGTACCGGCCTTTGAAATCCGTAAAAATGATTTCGCGATCCACCGGAACGCCGAAGATGGAGAGCGGACGTCCGAATATGTTGGCGCTTTCAGTGGAAGTCGAGGTGGCATCTTTGGCTTTGGGCATGATCGTTATCCTCCAGAATAATTTGATGTTCCAGGTCGAACGGTAAATTGATGCAATTCATATACCGTTTTGATTCGTTGTGTTCATCGAAATTTCAAACTGTGGATTATGGTATGTATAAATAATAAAAACGGATGCTTGGTGTTTTCATCGGCTGCACCCGGTACCGCGGCAAGATGCCCGAATGTATGACGAAGTGTGTCAATAAATATACGTTTTACTGTATCCTAATGGTTCCCCCGGCCGTATTTCAATTTCAGAAGGGGTGTGGTAAGGATGGGGCGAAATTTTACCCCGGTACCGTGCCCGGGTAGATTGCTGGAGAACCCTCGGACTCGATAGGATGATTTTCAATGCTGGGACATCGCCGGGGTAAGATGAGATGATGCCGCCCTCGACCGAGATAGCCGCCCGCAATACAGGGTCTGTCTTCATGCGCTGGCTGCCGGCCATTCAGCTGGCCCTGCTTTTGTGTGTCACTGCGCTCTTCACCCTGTTTGACTGGGATCGGCGGGTGGCGGCGCAGTTTTACCGGGAAGGACAGGGGTGGTATCTTGGGGGGGAACCCCTTTGGGATTGGCTGTACGAGTTCGGCACCATTCCGGGAATCCTCCTTGCCCTGGCGGCATTGATTGCATGGCTGGCGGGCTTCTATGTCCAGCGTCTGGCGTCCTTGCGCCGCGGTTGCCTGGTGGTGTTGCTGACCACTGTCATTGCCGCCGGCCTGCTGGTCAACGTCATTCTGAAACCTTACTGGGGAAGGCCAAGGCCGGCGCAAACCACAGAATTTGCAGGTCAATGGGAATATCAGTCCGTCTTTCCGCCCGGGATCTCAGGTAAGGGCAAGTCTTTTCCGTGCGGCCACTGCACCATGGGATTCGTTTTTCTGTCACTCGTCGCTTTTCGTCGCCGCTCCAAAGTCCTGGCATACGGCGGGGTGGCCGTAGGGATAGGTCTGGGCTTTCTGCTATCGGCGGCAAGAGTGGTTCAGGGCGCCCACTTCCTCTCCGACACCATCTGGTCGCTTGGGATCGTGGGCATGGTGGCCACCGCATTGATCGTGTATTTGCCGCATGGCCGAGCCGCTGCACCGGACACCGACGTTGGGCGAATGTCACCGTGGCGCAAGACCTGGATTACCATCGGGACCTTGCTGGCCCTGGCGGTCATTGTCGGCGGATTCATGACGCGCAGGCCCTTCTATAAATCCATGGACTTCCCCCTGAAGCTCACACCGGCCACCGAAATCTTACGGATTAACATCAATATGGATCCGGAGAGTGTCTCCGTACATTATGCGGACCAGGCCTTCGGCAGGCTGAAAGTGGCCGCACATGGATTCGGCTGGATGGAGCACGACTACCAGATGGGATTCGGCAGCCGGAATGGGGAAAAGGCCCTGGATGTCACCCTTCATATCGAGACGCGCAGTTACTTTGCCGAGTTGGATCACGCTCTTACCGTGGTATTGCCCACGGGCCTGAAAGACCGGGTGGCAGTGCTGGTCAATTCGCCGCAAGGGACCGAGTAGCGGCCCCATGCCGGCCTTGGACGAATTTCTCTTATGAACAACTTACTTCGTATCCTTACCCTGCACTCGGCCAAAGAGCTGCTGAAATATAAGTCGTTCTTTTTTTTGATCTTCTTTCTGATCTTTGCCGATCGGGTGATACACCGCTTCGTCAAGACGCCGGAAAAGGGTTTTGATTTACCCGCGGCTGCCGATCTCGGCCGGCAGAGTGCAGAGTTTGTCTTCACCCAACTGCCGGAAAAGCTCTTTCAGTGGTTGCTGAGCCCCCGGGTGATGGCCATCGCCGCAGGCCTTTTCCTGCTGAAACAAGCCATCTCTCTCTGGCCTTCGTCGGACATGCGGCGCATGCATCGCAAAGAGCGGGGCCGGTTCGGCGTCATGGAGGCACTGGCCGCCCTTCGCTGGTATCAGGTGGCATGGGATGCCCTGGCGGTGGGCCTGGTGTGCATGCTCACCGCCCTGTGGGTCGGCTTGGCGTTCGCGGCCGGTTTGGGAATATGGTCCCTGACGGCAGGAAGCACTACCGCTCTTGTGCTGGCCGCGGCAATGGCAGCCATGGCGATGCCCGTGGCCATGGCCGGATTCAGCTACTCGTCCAAATTGGCGGTGATCCGCCTCGGGACCTTCGGCTCCCGGTTTCGGCTCTTTCTGGAACTCTTCGCCAGCTGGCGCCTGCTTTGGACCTCCTGGCTATTCTTCAGCGCCCGAATTGCGGTGGAGACCCTGTTCGTGGCCATCATCCCGGCAGGCGCCATTGTGTACATTGACAGTTTCCTGCTGCGCATCACCGTGGCCGCCCTGTCGGCAACGCCGGTGTACGCCTATTTGAAAATGGCCTCCTTCAAATTCTTCCTGGAGGCTTACAGGGGATATGGGCTGGTTCGGCAAGAATACCGCAGCTATTACGCCGTACGCAATGCCTGAGCCCAATCCGGCAACTGCAAACGAACCCGGTTTCGGAAATTTCTTCCGAACCCGATCACCCTCAGGGAATGCAGATGACAACCCAACACCGCATCCTTCGGTATGTCGAACTGTTTGCCCTGTTTTTCGTTGCGCCGTCTTTACTTTACCTGGTGCGGCACCAACTGGCGTTCCGGGTCTTCTACCTCTTGTTTCTCGTCTCCGCGGTATGCACATTCATCCTATGCAAAGATGACCGCTTCGACCGGGCGGTCCTCCTGCAACGCATAACGCCCGAAAACTTCCGGTCCATGGTGCTGCTGTTCCTGCCGGCAGCCGCCATACTGGCGGTTTTCACCTACTTCGCCCTGCCTTCGAGATTCTTCGCCTTTCCCGCTGCCAAGCCGATCGTCTGGGCAGTTGTTGTGGCGCTCTATCCCTTTTTGCTGGTGCTGCCCCAGGAGTTGTTGTTTCGCTGTTTCTTCTTCCATCGTTATCGGGACCTGTTCGGTGGCCGACCTCGGTTGTTTATCGTGCTCAACGCACTCAGCTTTGCATTGTCACATCTCTTCTACGCCAATTGGGTTGCGCCGGTGCTCTCATTTTTCGGGGGGCTGTTGTTCGCCTGGCGGTACCAGCATTCCCGCTCCCTGCCGACCGTATCTGTAGAACATGCCCTTTGGGGAAATTTTCTCTTCACCACCGGTATCGGCTGGTACTTTTACAGCGGGGCGATCAACTGATCAGGTGTTACCGCTATGGCGCACCGCCTGCTATTCCCTCCTTTCCCATTCATGTATCACACGGCAGCCACCCGCTGCGGGTTTCGACATGATAGGTTTGGCCTACCATTAAACAACGATCCCGCTCGCATTGCCTTTCCGGAGGTACGCCCTACTGTATTGGCAAGCCAACAGGCAATTAATCAAAAACAGAACACGTAACCAAAAGAGGTGACACCATGGCAGAAGACAGAACCCAAGACTACTTTGACGACAGCGACAATGGACACACCGATACCCGTGAATCCAACTTTAAATGTGAAAACGAAGATCCCAATCTGGGTTGCGACATGGGCATTGATGTCCAGGGCTGAGCTGAAGTGAGACGAAACGGCAGAGCTTCCAGGCAGAAGAATTCACCGCCGTTAGATGGTGGTAAAGTAAAGGGCCGGGCCTCTGACGAGGCTCTGCCTTTTTCTTTTCGGGGACGGGCGTCATGATACGACTGGGATTGTGCTGCTCCTTCAACAAAGTTCCCATCCGCTTCCGCCGCACCACGGCCGCCTACCAAGCCAAGTTCACCCGGCAAGATCAGCTCAGACACCTGAGCGATTTGTGCCTGAGCAACGCTGAAGCGCTGTTGAAAGCGCTTTCCTATTGCCGCAAAGCCGGTATTGGGGCATTTCGAATCAACAGCCAGATCCTTCCCCTGAAAACACATCCCTTCCAGGGATATGCGCTCAGCGATCTGCCCGGCAAGAAGCAGATCGTGGAAGGTTTTCGTCAATGCGGACGGTTTGCGCGTCGCCACGGCATCCGGACCAGTTTTCACCCCGATCAGTTCGTGGTCCTCGCATCGCCGCGCACGGACGTGCGAAACAATTCCATCGAGGAACTGGCCTATCAATGCCGGGTGGCCCAATGGGTTGGGGCGGATGTGATCAACATCCACGGCGGCGGGGTTTATGGCGACAAAAAAGCCACCCTGCAGCGCCTTACTTCGGTGATCAAAAGCCTTCCAGCCGCCGTCATTGAACGCCTTGCCCTGGAAAACGACGACCGGGCATACACACCCGAGGACCTGTTGCCGGTGTGCCGCAGCGCTGGAATCGGGCTCACCTACGATGTTCACCACCATCGATGTCTTCGCGACAAATGGACCGTGGGACAGGCCACGGAAATGGCGCTGACCACCTGGAACCGGGAGCCCCTGTTTCATCTCTCGTCGCCCCTGGCGGTACTGGGCAAAGGGGTGGATCGAAGACACGCCGACTTCATCGACATCGACGATTTCCCGGACGAATGGCGTGATCTGGATATCACGGTGGATGTGGAGGCCAAGGCCAAAGAACTGGCGGTTGAAAGACTGCTACGACAATTGCACCCGTCCCTATGACCCGATGACAAGGAGAAAGGTAAATACCATGGCACATCATCGCATGATCCTTGTGGCCGCTGCCATCCTGCTGACCGGATGCCAATCGATGGGCCCCATCAAAACCGTAACCAGCGTGGATATCCATCGCTTCATGGGCGACTGGTACGTGATTGCCAACATCCCCACCTTTCTGGAGAAAAACGCCTACAACGCCAGGGAGTCCTATCGTCTGGCAGCCGATGGCACCATCGCCACCACCTTCACTTTCAACAAAGGCGGGTTTGATGGCCCTTTAAAGACCTACACACCGAAAGGCTTTATCGCCGACGACCCCTCCAATGCCGTTTGGGGCATGCAGTTCTTCTGGCCCATTAAAGCCGAGTACCGCATCATCTATCTCGACCCGGAATACACCACCACCATCATCGGCCGCACCAAAAGGGACTACGTCTGGATCATGGCCCGGACCCCGATGATGGACGAAGCCCTGTACCGATCCCTTCTCCAATACATAGAAGACCAGGGCTACGACATCCAAAAGATTCAGAGGGTTCCCCATCTCTTGCAGCAATCATCTTGACAGCCCTGTTCACCCATGCCTCAATTGCCAGGACATTTCTGGGTATTATTCATGAATGGAACTCCGATTGGCTGTACAGGATAGGTCTGCAAGGCTATATGATGGGCAGAAAGCTGATCCTGAGTGGAGTGGGTCACACAAATGGCTTTGGGCAAAAAAAATAGCGGGTTGACAGTTTTGTCAACTCGCTATAATTATTATTTATTTTTGGTCGGAGCGAGAGGATTTGAACCTCCGACCCCTTGAACCCCATTCAAGTGCGCTACCAGACTGCGCTACGCTCCGACACAAAAAACGCTTGATAGCACTAAGGCGGGGGCGTGTCAAGCCATGAAAGCGACTCTTATGAACTTCAATTTACAGCGAATCATTCGACCGCGGGTTTTGAAAAGAGGGGATACCATCGGCATCGTTGCGCCGGCCGGGCCGTTTCAAAAGGCGGCATTCGATGTGGGTATCAAACTGATCAACGAGATGGGCTTCAACACCCGCATCCATCCATGGGTTTATCAGAGCGACCGGTATCTGGCCGGGTCCGATGACCACCGGGCGGAGCAATTCAATGCCATGATGGCCGACGATGCGGTGCAGGCCGTGATGTGCGCCCGGGGAGGCTATGGGGCCATGCGGATACTCGACCGCCTGGACTACGATCTCATCGGGAACCATCCCAAAGCGCTGATCGGGTTCAGCGACATCACGGCACTCCATCAGGTGATCCGGTTGAAGACCGGTCTGGCGACCCTTCACGGCCCCATGGTTACCACTCTGGCAAAGCTGACGGGGCAGGGGCGGCGGTCGTGGTTTGACAGCCTGACAGGAGAGCGGGACTTTTCCACCCTTTTTTCCGATCTTCGGGTGCTGAAGGCGGGTACGGCCAAGGGCTTGCTGGCCGGCGGCAACCTGGCCACCCTCTGCCATATGGTGGGAACGCCGTACGCTACAAGCTATAAAGGGGTGATCCTGGTGATCGAGGATGTGGGGGAGGCGCCTTACCGTGTTGATCGCATGCTGACCCAGATGAAGCTGGCCGGTGTGCTGGACGGCATCGCCGGGCTGGTGGTGGGGCGGTTCGAAGATTGCGGCCGGTTCGACGAGATCGACGAGATCGTCCTGGAGCGTTTCGATGATATGGACATTCCCATTGTGTCGGGTGCGGCCTTCGGACACGGGCCGGAGAATGTGATTGTTCCGCTCGGCGTTCCGGCACAGGTGGATGCGGATCATGCTGCGGTTACACTTCCGGAACCGGTGTTTGAGGGATAGAAAAAATAGTTCAATGTTCAGGGCTCAAAGTTCAAAGTTGAAACCCCGGCGATGGTGAAGGAAGGTCGGTTCACCTCAAAACAACTATCGTTTGAGGGGAGCAGGATAATGTAAGCAGGGGGGCGAAGGGCCGAGTGTCATAGGCAAGGTAATAATTTTTGATAAAGTTTTGCCACCAGCTCTAATTAAAGCATTGTACTCCGAAAGCCGAACACCAAACACTGAACTTTGAACTCTGAACTGTGAACATTGAACTTTGAACTTGGCCGAAAGCGACCTATGGATGTCGTAGATAAAGTGATGCAAAGCGGCGTAGAAAACGGTATCTTCCCCGGCGCGGTGTTGCAGGTGGAGGTCCATGGGCGCACGGTTTTCCGGAAAGCCTATGGCTGGGCGGATCTGTTCTCTCGCCGATCCATGGCCGAGGAGACCTGTTTTGATCTGGCCTCGCTGACCAAGCCGCTGGCTGCGGTGCCGGCGGTGATGGTGCTGATTCAACAGGGAAGGCTTTCTCTGGATCAGCGTTGCGGAGATATTCCGTTGGGCCTGTCGGGCTCGGATAAGGCCAATATTAAGGTGCGACAGCTGCTCAATCACAGTTCGGGTTTGCCCCCGTGGCGTCCTTATTTTATGCGCTTGCGAAACCTGCCGCCGGAAGATCGCCTCCCGGCCCTGCGGCAGATGGTGATGGACGAATCTTTGATATTCCCGCCCGGCCGGGGGTCGGAATACAGCGACCTTGGATACATGCTGCTCCATTGGATCGTGGAAAGGTTAGGCGGAGAGCCGTTGGACCGGTTCGTTGCAAAAGAGATTTATGCCCCCCTGAAGATCGGCAACCTTTTTTTCAATAGGGCCGGTTGCGGTCAGGGGGATGCCCATACCTATGCCGCCACCCAGTTGTGTCCGTGGCGCAACCGGTTGATGAAGGGGGAGGTGGATGACGACAACGCTTTCATCACCGGAGGGGTGGGGGGGCATGCCGGGCTCTTCGGAACGGCCGATGCGGTCTGTCGCCTGCTGGAGGCCCTGCTGTCTTCGGACCAGGGAGATGAGGTGGGGCGGGTATTCGATTCGGCGTTGGCGCGGGCGTTTTTTGAGGCCCCGGAACGGGAGCGGTGGGCATTGGGCTTCGATACGCCGTCTCCCGAAAAATCGAGCGCCGGGAAACACTTTCCTTCGGACAGTTTGGGGCACCTGGGGTTTACCGGCACATCGTTCTGGGTCCACCGCGAAAAGCGGGTAGTGGTGGTGCTGTTGACAAACCGTGTGCACCCCTACCGGTATAATGAGGGTATCAAAGATTTTCGACCCCGGCTGCACGATGCGGTGATGGAATCGATTTGATCGCCGAAATTCGATACGGCGCCCCTGGTCGACCTCCCGAAACACCTAAGCCGGTTTTGGCGTTTTTTGGCGCAATTTCCGTAATTTAATCTTGAAAATGGGTGAGGATAATGTTAGCCATATGAGATTGCGTGCCGATGCCGAAGCTCCATTTCTGCCGCAATGGACCAGCGCCATGATCCGCGCTGACTGATCCCGTTCACACCAATTTAGTACAGAAAGCGTAGGTATGAATTTTTTCTTCGATTCAATTTTAGGCTTTTTCTCCAGTGATCTGGCGATTGATTTGGGAACGGCCAACACACTAGTATACGTCAAGGGCAAAGGCATCGTACTGAGCGAGCCTTCGGTTGTGGCGGTGCGGACCGACAATCGCGCCCGGAACCGTGTTCTGGCGGTGGGCGCCGAGGCTAAAAACATGCTGGGGCGCACGCCGGGCAACATCGTGGCCATTCGGCCCATGCGGGACGGTGTGATCGCCGATTTCGAAGTGACCGAGGCGATGCTGCGCCACTTTATCCACAAGGTGCACAACCGTCGTTCCCTCGTAAGGCCCCGGGTGATCATCGCGGTGCCCTCGGGCATTACCCAGGTCGAAAAGCGGGCCGTCAAGGAATCGGCCGAGTCGGCCGGCGCCAGAGAGGTCTTTCTGATCGAAGAACCCATGGCGGCCGCCATCGGCGCGAATCTGCCCATTACCGAACCGACCTGTAACATGGTGGTGGACATCGGCGGCGGTACCACCGAAGTGGCGGTGATCTCCCTGGCCGGTATCGTCTACAGCCGATCCCTGCGTGTGGCAGGGGACAAGATGGACGAAGCGATCATCCAGTACATCAAGCGCAAATACAACCTGCTTATCGGCGAGCGCACGGCGGAAACCATCAAAACCACGGTAGGCAACGCCTACCCGGATCCGGACAAGGTGGAGACCATCGAGGTAAAAGGCCGCGACCTGGTATCGGGTATTCCCAAGATTCTGGCCATCGACTCGGAGGAGGTGCGTGTGGCCATCTCCGAGCAGATCGACGCCATCGTTGAGACGGTGAAGATCGCCCTTGAACAGACACCGCCCGAACTGGCGGCCGACATTGTGGACCGGGGCATTGTGCTCACCGGCGGCGGCGCGCTGCTGACCAACCTGGACAAGCTCTTGCGCGAAGAGAGCGGACTGCCCATCACGGTTACGGACGATCCGCTTTCCACCGTGGCGCTGGGGTCCGGCAAAGCGCTCGACTCCCTGGAAATCCTTAAACAAGTGGTGATTTACTGATTTCATGTTCTCAAAAAAAATGGTGATAATCGTCGGCCTGATCGCTTTGGTCACCATCAGTATTCTATCCTTGTCCGTCAGCAGTCGCGAACCTTATCCCGTATATGGACCCGGCCGGATTGCCATCTCTCTTGTGGCACCTTTCCAAAAAGCGCTGGTGGGCACCACCCGGTTCTTTCGGGATATCTGGGAACACTACTTCTTTCTGATCTCGGTGGTGGATGACAACGCATCCCTGCGCCGCGAGCTGCGCGAGACAAGGGCGCTGAACCACCAGTACCGGGAGGTGCAACTGGCCAACGAGCGCCTCCAGCGGCTGCTCGGTCTGGAAGAGCGCCTTCCCCGACAGATGATTGCCGCCCAGGTGGTGGGCAAAGATCCCTCTCCGTGGTTTCAGACCGTCATGGTGGACAAAGGCACTGCCGCGGGTGTCCAAAAGGGGCAACCGGTGATCAATCCCGAGGGGATTGTGGGGCTGGTGATCGAAGCCACCGCTCATTTCGCCAAGGTGATGCTGATCACCGATCCCAACAGCGCTGTGGACGCCGTCATTCAGGAGAACAGGGCGCGCGGGATTGTCAAAGGCGGTACATCGGGATATTGTGTGCTCAATTTCGTCCTGCGCAAGCACGACGTGGTCGTGGGGGATGTGGTGGTGTCGTCCGGCATGGACGGAGTATTCCCGAAAGGGCTGCCCATCGGTGCCGTGAAAACCATCGTCAAGGAGGAAGCGGGTATATTTCAGGACGTTACAATTTCTCCCTATGCGGATTTCGAACGGCTGGAGGAGGTGCTCATCGTGCCTCTGGCCAAAAAAGATGAAGCCTCATGACCATAGCTTTCTACATGCTGGTCTCCCTTTGCCTTGTGATCATCAAGACCACTTTGATTCCCGGCATGGCCGTGATTGACAAGTTCTATGACCTGCTGATCCCCATCATCATCTACCTGAGCCTTTTCCGCCCCGTCCGCGAGGGGGCTCCGATCGTCCTCTTCTTCGGGCTGATCATGGACAGTTTATGCGGCGGCCCTGTGGGACTCTATCTGGCGACCTATATCTGGCTGTATGCCGGCATGCGCTGGCTGAGCCGGATTCTGCACACCCGGAGCTTTATTCCGCTTGCGCTTTCCGTGGCCTTCGGCGTCGCTTTCGAAGGAATGGTCATGCTGGTTTACATGGTATTGCTGTCGCCCACGACCATGATCCCCGAAGATACGGCGATGACCCTGGTGATGCAGTTGATCTGGTCCCTGTTTACAGGCCCGGTGATCCTGGTCATCATCGGTTGGGCCCAGAGGCAGATCGATATCTGGCGGGTCCGTATCTTCCCGGATCTGCTGGGCAGTAATGGTGAGTAGCGTGGTTCGCACCTATCTGGAGAGCACAGACAGCGACTGGTTCAACCAACGGTTGACCCTTCTGATGATTTTCGTCTTCATTGCTTTTGCCATTCTGGCCGGGCGCCTGATCTACCTGCAGGTCATCGAGGGCGAAGAGTACCGCCGCCTTTCCGAAATCAACAGCATCCGGCTGCAGGAAATCGATGCGCCGCGAGGGCTTATTTTCGATCGAAACGGGAAGATGATGGTGGACAACCGGCCTTCCTTCAATCTGCATATCATCCTCAAGGACGCCAAGCCCCTTGAAGAGACGCTGGAAAAGCTGAGCCGGGTCACCGGCGACGCCATTGAGGAATTGAAAGAGAAGATCAAGAAGAACGAGCGTCAGGGACCGTATGCACCCATCCTGCTCAAAGAGGATATGGGCCGTGACCTGCTGGCCGCCATCGAGGTCAACCGATACGATCTGCCCGGTGTGGTGGTGCGGGTATCCCCGCGGCGCCACTATCTCTTCGCCAACAGCGCGGCGCATATGGTCGGATATGTGGGCGAGATCAGCAAGTCGGAACTCAAACGGGAGCAGTACGCCGATCTCAAGGGTGGCGATTATATCGGAAAGTTCGGCGTCGAGAGATCCTTCGAGAACCAACTGCGGGGCAAACGCGGCGGGCGACAGGTGGAGGTCAACGCCAACGGGCAGGTGGTCAATGTCATCAGCACTGTCGCTGCCCAGGCCGGTCAAAACATTCATTTGACCATCGATCAGGAACTCCAGAATATCGCCGAGGGTCTGCTGGTCGACAAGGCCGGTGCGGTAGTGGCCTTGGACCCCACCAATGGCGAGATTCTGGTCATGGCAAGCAGCCCCACTTACGACCCCAACTGGTTCGTGGTGGGCATGACGCCGGACCAGTGGAATTCCATCATCTCCAATCCGTTCCGGCCCTTGGAAAACAAGGCCATCAAGGCGGAGTATCCGCCGGCGTCCACCTATAAAGTCGTAACCGCCCTCGCCGGTCTGGAGGAGGGGGTGATCGACGCCAACACCACCTATTTTTGTCCCGGGCATTACAAGTACGGTAACCGGATCTATCGATGCTGGCGGCGCGCCGGGCACGGTGAAGTCGATGTGGTCAAGGCCATCGAGCAGTCGTGCGATGTCTTTTTCTACCAGGTGGGAGAGGGGCTGGGCATCGATCGGCTGGCCCGGTATGCCAAGGCCTTCGGGTTGGGCAGGCTTTCGGGGGTTGATCTGGACCAGGAGTCTAATGGGCTGATTCCCACCAAGGCGTGGAAACGCAAAAGACTCGGGGCCCCGTGGATGGGAGGTGAGACCATTTCGGCCTCCATCGGCCAGGGGTACAATCTGGTCACCCCGCTGCAGATGGCCAAATTGACGGCAGCCGTGGCCAATGGCGGAGCCCTGCTCAAGCCCAACCTGATCAAGTCCATGCAGCGTCTACAGGACAAAAACATGGTCCAGACCGAGCCGGTGATCGAAGGCAACCTGCCGGTCAAGGCCGAGAACCTGGCCCTGGTCAGGAAGGGGTTGTGGGCGGTGGTGAACCGCAACCGAGGCACCGCCCATGCATCGCGGCTGAGATCTGTCGAGTTCGCCGGAAAGACCGGAACGGCCCAGGTGGTGGGACGCAAGGCGGTGGAGGGGCTCGACGAGGATCAGATCAAACTGATGCACCGGGATCATGCCTGGTTTGTGGCCTATGCGCCGGCCGACAAACCCCGCATCGCCATCTCGGTCATCATCGAGCACGGGGAACACGGTTCCACCGCGGCGGCGCCCATTGCCAAGGAGCTGATTACCGCCTATCTCGGTTTGGCGGAACAGGAGGCGGAGCTGGCCGCAAAGGCCGCGGCGCAAGCGTCCGGCCCCCCTGCGGTCCAGCCCCAGGACGAGCCCCGGCCATCTCCCGGGGGTGAGGAGACGCAACGCGATGATTGATCGGCGGTTGGTGGAATATTTTGACTGGTGGATGCTGGCTCTGACGGCCCTGCTGGCCGGGTTCGGCCTGGTGGCCCTCTACAGCGCCATCCATGCCGGTGTCGAAACGGCGACTTCCTCCCTGTTTACCAAACAGATCATCTGGTACAGCGCCGGCAGCGTTGTGATGATCATCGCCTTCTTGTTCAACTTCAAGACCTATGAGCGGTATGGGCATCTCTTCTATATCTTCTGTATCCTGATGCTGGTCGCCGTGCTCCTTTTCGGAAAATACGTAGGCGGCTCCAGGCGGTGGCTGGCGGTGGGACCCTTCACCGTGCAACCTTCGGAGATCGTCAAACTGGCCGTCATCGTGGTGCTGGCCAAATACTACGCCCGGGTCTCCACCATCCGCGGGGTAGGATTTCGAGAGCTGCTTACGCCATGTGTGCTGACGGCGTTGCCTTTTGTTTTGATCGTGCGGCAGCCCGATCTTGGAACTGCCATGGTGGCGGCGCTGATTGCCGGTTCCATCACCTTTTATGTCAAGCTCGAGCGGCGGACCCTTATTTTTCTGATGACAGGATGCGCCCTGGTGGTTCCCGTGGTCTGGATGTTTCTGCTAAAGGGATACCAGAAACAGCGGATCCTGACGTTCTTGAATCCCGACCGGGATCCGCTGGGAGCGGGATACCACATCATTCAGTCGAAGATTGCTGTGGGATCGGGGATGCTGACCGGAAAAGGATTTCTCGGAGGCACACAGAACGCACTGAACTTTCTGCCCGAACAGCACACCGACTTCATCTTTTCGGTACTGGCTGAGGAGTGGGGACTGATCGGTTCGATGTCTGTGATAATGACATTTTTGCTGTTGATCACCTGGGGGCTCGGAATTGCCCAGCGAAGTCGTGATCCCTTCGGCAAAATTCTGTCCGTAGGGGTCACCGCCATGATCGCCTGGCAGGTATTCATTAATATAGCTATGGTGATGGGGTTGATGCCGGTGGTTGGGGTGACCCTCCCCTTTATCAGTTACGGCGGCTCTTCCATCATCACCATGATGGCCGGCGTCGGCCTGCTGCTCAATGTCAGCATGCGGCGCTTCATGTTCGAACAATAACGCTGTGAATGCAGGAGGACCCCAGATCCTGTGTTGCCAAGCGCTCGCAGTATATGGTGGAATACGGCTTCACGCTTGGACGCCTTGGCTCTGGGGCCCTCCGGCACTCACAGCTGGTGGGAAAACCCGTTTTTAGACGGAGCGTTTTAACTAAAGTGTAAATAAAAAAGTTAAATCGGCAGGATACCTTAGCTTAAGACTTAACACTTTAAGCTTGTGACTATCATAAACGCTGAATAAAACTCTGTACTGAGATTATCTGATAGCATGAATACCTAACGCACAACCCTTGGAGGTCCTATGAAAAAAAAGGATAAACGAATCACGACATCGGATACCAGCACCATCTCAACCCTGCTGGGGCGCGACACCCGGATCGACGGCACTTTTGCCTTCAGCGAGACCATCCGGGTGGACGGGCGAATCAAGGGTAAGCTGGTCAGCGACAAAGGCACGGTGATCATTGGCGAAAACGCGGTGATCGATGCGGATGTCCAGGTCGGGGTGGCCATTGTCAGGGGCAAAGTCAATGGCCGCATCGAGGCAAGCCAGAGGATTGAGATCTATGCCCCCGCCCAGGTGGTGGGCGATATCAGCGCGCCTACCATCACCATCGATTCCGGCGTCATTTTCAACGGCAAATGCGAAATGCAGCAGGGGACCAAGGCCTTTGAACCCAAGACCAATGCCGTTCCGAAGCCGGTTGAAAAGCCGTCTGAAAAAGCTGCTTCGTGACGGCGAAACAGACAAAAAAACCTTTGACATAAAGCGTCCGCCAGTGGTATACCCGCACCTTGGCTTTTCCATAAGTAACAACTTTTAATAGATATTTTGATATTTTTTCAACCCAGTTCCAAGCCGCAACGGAGGCGCCTTTATGGTTGACATCAACTTGACGGTCATACCCCAAATTATCAACTTCCTGATCCTTATCTTTGCGATGAACGTGGTGTGTTACAAACCGATTCGCAGAATCCTGCTTGAGCGCAAAGCCAAGGTGGACGGTTTGACCGAGGACATCGATTCGGCCGCTACGCTGAGTGATGAGAAGGACAAAGCCTTCTCAAAGGGCGTGCGTGAAGCCCGCGCAAAAGGCCAGAAAGAGAAGGAAGTTCTTCTGAACGAGGCCGGCGATGAAGAGAAGGTGATCGTGGGTAAGATCATGGACAAGGCCAGGGCGGACCTGGCGACTGTGAAAGAGCAGATTGCCAAGGAGACCGAGGAAGTCAAGACTGCATTGGAAAAAGAAGTGGATGCTTTTGCCGATGCGATTACGCAGAAAATATTGGGGAGGGCGGCTTAATGAAAATTCCTGGACGTCACGGGAAGAAACAGATGCGTTCGGCGCTGGTCATGGTGGCCATCCTTGCGGTGGCTCTTCTGCTGGGCATTGTCCCGGCATACGCCAGTGGTGGTGATGAACCGCACGGTGAGACAGCACAGAGTGAAGCGGCACATGGCGATGCGGAAGGCGGCGGGCACGGTGCGGTGCACAGCAAACCTTGGATGCAGACCGACACTGCCAAGGTGCTCAATTTTTCCGTTCTGGCCATCGGGCTCTTCCTGGTGTTGCGCAAGCCAGTGGCACAGGCGCTCAACGATCGCATCAAGGGCATTAAAGATGAGCTGGAAGAGCTGGAAGGCCGCAAGGCCGAGGTGGAAAAGCAACTGGCCGAGTACGACACCAAGCTGGCCACCCTGGACGAGGAGGCCGAGAAGGTGATCGCCGAGTACGTTCGCCAGGGTGAGGAAGCCAAGGCGAGAATTCTCAAAGAAGCGGAGTCGGCAGCCGACAAACTCGAGGAACAAGCCAAAAAGAACATCGAGAACGAGTTTAAGCAGGCCAAAGAAACGCTGCAGGCCGAAATAGTAGAGAAGGCCCTGGTCAAGGCGGAGCAGGCGGTCAAGGAGCAGATCTCTGCGGAAGATCAGGAGCGTCTGGTGGATGAATACTTAGCGAAGGTGGTGGCCCAGTGAAAAATTTGGCAATAGCACGGCGATATGCCAAGGCACTATTACTGATCGGTAAAGAGGATGGGCAGACCGAACAATACCGCCAGGAGCTGGACGGGGTGACCAACTTGATGGTCCAGCGCAAGGAACTGGCGGATGTGGTTTCCAATCCATTATATAATATGGATGAGCGGCAAAAGGTGTTCAAGGGGGTCATCGGCAAGCTCAAAATATCCCCGGTCATGTCCTCCTTCCTGATGCTGCTGTTCGACAAAGGGCGTGTTGCCTTTATCGAAAGCATTAACGATTTTTTTCAGAAACTGGCTGATGAGCTCAAGGGCGTGGCCAGTGCCAGCCTGGTGTCGGCCACCGAACTGCCGGCCGATACCATCGAGAAGATCCGATCGGCCCTCTCCAAAAGAACGGGCAAAGAGATCATCCTGGAGGTGAAGCAGGATCCGGGATTGATCGGCGGCATCGTGACCAAGATCGGCGATCTCGTCTTGGATGGGAGCATAAAAACACAATTACTCAATATGAGAGAATCTTTAAAAAGGGGTGAGAGTGCATAATGGAACTTAGAGCCGAAGAAATCAGTCAGATTATCAAAGAGCAGATTACCGATTATGACAAAAAGGTCGAGCTGAGCGAGACCGGCGTGGTGCTTTCATCCGGTGACGGAATTGCCCGCGTTTACGGTCTGGAAAAAGCCATGGCCCTGGAGCTGGTGGAATTCCCGGGAGGGGTTCTGGGGCTGGTGCTCAACCTGGAAGAGGACAACGTGGGTGTGGCCATCATGGGCGAAGATACCGCCATTAAAGAGGGCGACATCGTCAAACGCACCGGCCGCATTGCAGAGGTTCCGGTGGGTGAAGCGGTTCTGGGCCGCGTGGTGGACGCCACCGGCGCACCCCTGGATGGCAAAGGCCCCATCGACCAGAGCAAGACCAGCCGTATCGAAATGGTGGCCCCGGGCGTTATCGCCCGTAAGTCCGTGCATGAGCCCTGCTACACCGGCCTCAAGGCGGTAGACGCCATGACGCCTGTCGGCCGCGGCCAGCGCGAGCTGATCATCGGCGACCGCCAGATCGGTAAAACCGCTGTGGCCATCGACGCCATTCTGGCCCAGAAAGAGACCGACATCTACTGCATCTACGTGGCCTGTGGTCAGAAAAAATCCACTGTGGCACAGGTGCACGCCATTTTGGAAAAGCACGGCGCCATGGAGTACACCACCATCGTCTCAGCGTGTGCCTCCGATCCGGCCACCCAGCAGTTCCTGGCGCCTTACGCCGGTTGCGCCATGGGTGAGTACTACCGCGACAATGGCAAACACGCCCTGATCATTTACGACGATTTGTCCAAACAGGCCGCTGCCTATCGCCAGGTCTCCCTGCTGCTCAGACGTCCTCCCGGACGTGAAGCCTATCCCGGCGACATTTTCTACAACCACAGCCGCCTGCTGGAACGCTCCGCCAAGGTCTCCGATGACCTGGGCGCCGGTTCTCTGACCGCTCTGCCCATCATCGAAACCCAGGCCGGTGACGTTTCCGCCTATATTCCCACTAACGTTATTTCCATCACCGACGGTCAGATCTACCTGGAGCCGGGCATGTTCTTTGCCGGTGTCCGCCCGGCCATCAACGTTGGTCTGTCGGTATCCCGCGTGGGTGGAGCCGCCCAGGTCAAGGCCATGAAGCAAGTGGCCGGTACGCTGCGCCTGGACATGGCCCAGTTCCGCGAGCTCGAGGCTTTCGCAGCTTTCGGATCCGATCTCGACAAAGCCACCCAGAAACAGCTTACCCGCGGTCAGCGTCTTGTGGAGATCCTGAAACAACCGCAGTACCAGCCGTTGTCCATGCCACAGCAGATCACCATACTTTATGCCGGTACCCGCGGATTCCTGGATGAGCTGCCCACCGATATGGTGGCCAAGTATGAAGCCGGTCTTTACACCTTTGTCGAAGAGCGCTTCCCCAAAGTCTTCGAAACCCTGAAGGAGAAGGAAGCCATCGACGATGATCTGGATAAATTGATGACCGAAGCCCTGACTGCATATGGCGAAGAGTTCAAAGACACCATCTAAGGGGCGCCCCGCGTCTAACCATTAGAAGATAAGGGCCAGCTTTATGCCACAGCTAAAAGAAGTATTACTGAAAATACAAGGTATCAAGAAGACCAAGCAGATCACCAAGGCGATGAACATGGTGGCTGCATCCCGTCTGCGCGGTGCCCAGTCCAACATGGAGGCCTTTCGCCCTTACGCGGCTAAATTTGCCGAGGTATTGGGCAGCCTGGCGGAAAATGCCGGCGAAGAGGCCAACCCCCTGTTGGTTCCCCGGGAGGCGCCCAAAAAAGTCAACATCGTTTTGACCACCTCCGATCGAGGGCTGTGCGGCGGTTTTAACTTTAACCTCATCGAAAAAGCCGAAACCTTGGCCAAAGAGAAGGCCGAACAGGGCATGGAGGTCAGCATCACCTGTTTCGGCAAAAAGGGCCGGGACTGGGCTCGCAAGCAAGGTATAACGATCGCCGGGGAGCACATCGGCGTGGTTGGCGGATCTTTTGGTTTCAACGTGGCCGTTAATGCCGGGCGCGAACTGGCAACGGGCTACCTGAACGAAGATTATGACGAGGTTTTTGTCGTCTACGCCGAGTTTATCGCCATGGCCAAACAGGAGCCGGTAATCAAGCAATTGCTTCCCATCCCCCCCATTGAAAAGGCGGAAGAGGAAGCCGATGACAATGCGCCGTACCTGGCCGAACACATCTGCGAGCCGTCCACCGATGCGTTGCTGGGGGTGCTGCTGCCCAAAAGCATCGACGTCAAAATCTACAGCGCGCTGCTGGAGACATCCACCAGCGAGCATGCCGCCCGGATGATGGCCATGGACAACGCCACCAAGGCCTGCAACGACATGTTGGGCAATCTGCAACTGGCTTACAACAAAGCCCGCCAGGCGGCGATTACGGCCGACTTGATGGATATCGTGGGCGGCGCCGAAGCCCTAAAAGGATAAAGACACAAATACTGTTTACAGTTTTTACAGGAGGTCAAATAGATGG
>JBNLAV010000076.1:0-26033 GCA_050302315.1 Desulfobacteraceae bacterium | reverse complement strand
TACCGAACGTCCTTGGCCACCTTCCACGGGTCGCGGCGGATTACCGTACTCTGCGCATCGACAAAAGGTGCGCGACCAGCGCCGGGATCATCGTTTATCTTCCAATCCCTGAGAACACCGGTTCAACGCCCACCCGCGAAGCGGTTGGCTTGATGCACAGTCTCCGGTTTGAAAACACCGATCAGTCGCATGGGGAGCCCATTGCATCCGGGTTGGCATAGCCGTCATTGATGTTTAATTGACCAATATATCAATCTGTTGCACCTTTTTTTCTGCAAGGCCAAACAGATGGTTGACAGTGGGTAAGAATGTGATAAATTGGTATGACCACTTGGCCAATGACTAAAACCCTAAGGAGGTCTCTTGCCCATTCTCACGATTTCGGACGACGACACGATCTTCTATGTTCACCACCCGGCAGCGGATGCTGCGCTGCCGACTTTCGTTTTCTTCAATCCGCTGACAGGGGATACAAATAACTGGGAAGGGGCCATAGCGCCAGGCCTGCGTGAAAAAGGGTTCGGCACCCTTGCTTTCGATTATCGCGGTCAGACCCAGAGCACGTTTGCGCCCCGGAGCCGGCTCACTTCCCAGGGCATCGTCAGCGATGCGGTGGCCTTGCTGGCCGAGGTCGCTCCGCGCAATCCCATCCTTGTGGGCCTGTCCATCGGCGGGCTCTACGCGGCCCAGGCTTATCTCGCAGGCGCTGATGCGGATCGACTTGTCCTGGTCAACACATTGCGGCGGGACGGGCCGAGGCTGAAATGGATCGGCGATGCCCTGGTGCGCGCCGTGGAAATCGGTGGATTGCAGCTCTTTCGGGATCTATTCCTGCCGCTGCTGATGAACGAGGAGTGGCAGAGCGCCAACCGCCAGAGCTTTCTGGCAGCGCCCGCCCAGTACGAACCCCTCGACGCCCAAAGCGGTACTTACAAACTTCTGGCGGAAGCCGGCCCCAGTGCGGATTGGGACCTGCCGTATGAGCGGCTCGATCTGCCCACCCTTGTGGTGACCGGGCTCCAGGATCACGTATTTTTGGACTTGGACGATGTTAACCAGTTGTACGCCCGCCTGCCCCGGGGACACCGCCTGGATGTTCCCAACGCCGGCCATCTCATACCGGGGGAGCACCCCGAATTGCTGACCCGTATACTCTCGGATTTTGCATCCACACTGGAGGGCTCATGAAAAAAGGACTTTGGCATCAATATTCCGTCCTGGCGTATCTCGCCGTACTGCTGGGCGTCATCGGCCATGCGTCGAGTGAATTTGTGGCGGTATTGACGCAAGTGAAAGGGACCGAACTGTCGGTGTGGCGTTTTTTGCTGGGCGGATTCGGTCTCATTGGATTATCTCTTCTTTTCCCCAACAGTCGAAATTTGATCGAACCTTTTCGGAAGGTCGGTTTAAAGTTGATCGTGCTGTCCATGTTCGGGGTGACCATCGGATACCTGTTGTTCCACTGGTCCCTTGACTATGCCACCGTACCCCAGGTGGCCACCATGGTAACCACCATTCCGATTTTCGTTGGTTTGACCAACATGTGGATGACCAAACAGCCCTATTCCCGGGCCAAGGCGATCACCGGATTGTGCGCGCTGGTGGGGGTCGCCCTGCTGATCACAGACGGCTATCTGGCCAAGCTGGCAGGTTCCGGGGAAACTTTTATCGGCGTCATGATGGCCCTGGGCTGTGCGGCCACCGTTGCATGCTATATGGTGATGATCCGACCGGTGATCGTCGAATTCGGCGCTTTGCGCATCACGGCCGTCACCATGGCCATCGGGGCCATTGGGCTCTGGCTGGTAGTGGGGCTCTTCTGGCAGATCTGGGTCAATCCAATGACCCTCTTCGACCGTTCGCCGCAGCAGCTTACCTCGCTGCTCACGCTGGGCTTGTGGAATACCACCATCGCCCAGTTTTTCTGGATCGGCGGTTTGGCGGCCGTACCAGACATAACCCGCGGCAGCTATCTCTTTTTCCTCAAACCGGTGATCGCCGCCCTCCTGGCAATTGTTTTCCTGAGCCAGTCCATTACGGCCTGGCAGACCCTCGCCATTGCGGTCATCTGCCTGTCGGTGCTGGCAGAGGCCACGGTGGCGCTGCGCAAACCCGCAACGGCTTAGCTTCCGGGCTGCTGAAGAAAGCCGCCTCATTACGTCTCAATGAACGGACCCCGGGATATAGACCCGCATAGCCCGGGGTCCGCATCAATGCGGTTTCGCATTTTTATTTTGCATGATGGTGGGAGCAGCGTCTCGCCGCGACATGACCTTTTGGCAGCTAACGGTCGCGGCGGGACGCCGCTCCCACACTGGATCATATTCAGTCATGACTGCTGGCCCTGCCTTGACAAATTACCGAGACCCTCTGATATGGTATGACATGGCGCGTGGCAACCCTGGCCGGTTACGCCATCCGCCCCTTTCACCTCCATGTCGTAGAATCGAACGCGGGGAAACCGAAATGATCACGCATGCTTCACTATCCGTACTCATTGCAGGCGGCCATGGCAACCCCCGCTTCAGGAAGCTTTACACTTACCTTAATCATCTGCCGCACATCCATCTGGATTTGCTCCCGGATATCCCGGATGAGATCGGGAGGTGGGATGTGGTAATTACGGATACGCAGGACTATAAAAGCCAATGGGAGGGCCTGCTGGAGGCGTATCTGCGCGACGGCGGCGGCTGGCTGCACTTTGCCGGGCCGCAGGCCGGCAAGGTGCCCGACCAGTTCGGCGTCCAGACCAGCCCGGAGGGCCCCGACTGCGAATTGCGCGTGTTGTTTGATCAACCCGGCCATCCCTTGTCAAGCCGCCTGCCCGATGCGATCTATGTGAAGGAGTACTTCAATCCGCTGGATCTATTGGCGGATGACGTGCAGATGCTCTTATATGCGGACTGGCATTTTGATCACCGCGCGGTGCTGGTCCAACGACCTTACGCCCAGGGCATGGCGGCCTGCTCCACGCTGCAGGATCTGGAGCACCCGGTTCTGCAGCAAATCTTCTATCGGCTGATCCGCACCCTGGGGCAAGGGCCGCTGCCAACGAATGCACTGGGCGTCGGGTTGCTGGGTTATGCGCCCTCCGTGGGGCGGTATCATGGTCAAGGCATCATGCAAACACCGGGTCTGGCGCTGAAAGCCGTGTGCGATCTCAGCCGCGAAAGATTGGGCGCCGCCGGACAAGCGTTTCCAGAGATTGGGGTGCACGAATCTGCTGAAGCACTGGGGAGCGACCCGGATGTGGATCTGGTGATCGTTGCCACGCCGCCCAATACCCATGCGCGACTGGCTATAGAGATGATGGCTGCCGGAAAACATGTGGTCGTCGAAAAACCCCTGGCATTGAGCAAACGGGAGGCGCATGCCATGGCCGAAGCGGCCGATCTGCACGGCGTTCACTTAAGCTGCCACCAGAACCGCAGGTGGGATATGGATTACCGGACGATCCAAAAGGCGCTGGCAGAAGATCAGATTGGAGAACTCTTCTACCTGGAGACTTTCGTCGGCGGCTTCTCCCACCCGTGCGGATACTGGCACTCGGACATCGCGGTTTCCGGCGGCACCACCTTTGACTGGGGAGGGCACTATATCGACTGGATCATCGGGTTGTGCGGCCATCGCATCACCGAGGTGATCGGTACGCGGCACAAAAGGGTCTGGCACGATGTGACCAATGCTGATCAGGAGAGAATCCAGATCCGTTTTGATAACGGCCTGGAAGCCGAGTTCATGCATTCCGATATCGCCGCGGCGCGCAAACCCAAATGGTATCTGCTGGGCACCCGAGGGGCCATTGTCGGGCACTGGCAGGATATTACCGAATATGAGATCGATCCGGTGCACTACTTCCGCCGCCACGATATTCCCGCAACGGAGATGCCGCCCGACTTGACCATCATTCGTCGTGACAGTGCCGGCAGTCGCACCCGGTTGCGTCCGGCGCTGGCGCCACGGCTGCCGTTTGGTTTTCACGCCAACATCGCAGACCATCTGCTCACTGGTGAGTCCCTGGTCGCACCCCTTGAAGACTCCATGAAGGTCGTTGCAGTGTTGGAGGCGGCGGCCCGCAGCATGAGACGCGGTGGCCGGGTGGAGGTGCTCGATGGGTGAAAAGCTCCGCTGGGGGGTGATGGGAAACGCAACCATCGCAAGGGTCTGCATGATTCCGGCCATTGGCAAGTCGCGCAACGGTATTGTTCACGCGCTGGCCAGCCGGTCGCCCGAAGCGGCCGCCACAGTGGCCGCCGATCACCAGATTCCGCATGTCCGGGAAGGCTATCACGCTTTGGTTGAAGATAACGCCATCCAGGCGATCTACATTGCGTTGCCCAATCATCTTCATCATGAATGGACGTTGAGGGCACTGGCGGCAGGTAAGCATGTGCTTTGTGAAAAACCGCTGGCGTGCAACGCCGGACAGGCCCGCGAGATGGCGGCTGCGGCTGCCGCCGCCGGCCGGTTGCTGATGGAAGCCTACATGTATCGCTTCCATCCGCGCAGCCTCCGGGTGCGGCATCTGGTCCAGAACGGTGCCATCGGGCCGCCACGTCTAATCCGTGCGGCATTTTGCTACCGCATGTCCGAAGAAAATCTTCGCGATCCGGTGAACTTTCGGATGGTTCCGGAGATGGGCGGCGGCGCGCTGCTGGACGTGGGGTGCTACGGCGTCAGCGTGGCCCGGTGGATTTACGGGGAAGAGCCCCGTCGGGTCCAGTGTGAGGCGTGCTTTCATCCCAACGGTGTCGATACCCACGCAACAGCCATGCTGCGTTTTGACGGAGATCGCATCGCAACTGTGGAAGCAAGCTTCATGGCCGGGTTGCAGCAGACCTACTCGGTGGTGGGAGAAAAAGGGGCCATCGATCTGCCGCACGACGCTTTCATTCCCTGGGAGAAGGATGCCGCATACACGCTGCGGGAGAAAGATGCCGAATCGGCGGACCCGGTGCGGGTGCCCGGTGCGGACGAGTACCAGTTGATGGTGGAGCACTTCGCGACCGCCGCCCGGGGGGATGTCCCCATCGCGTGCCCCCCGGGCGACAGCATCCATAACATGCGCGTGCTGGATGCGCTGGCCCAGGCGGCACGGGAACGCCGGGCGGTCCGTCTATAAACGGACTGCCCCACCTTACTTCAATGGGTAGCTCGGCCGCTGCCCTTTCTGGTTGTAATACTTCATCATTCTCGGAGCGATCTCTGCAAGGCGACGCTCACGATTCTCGGGTGCCGGGTGTGTGCTCAGAAATTCGGGGGGGCCGCCGCCGCCCGCCTTGGCCATCTTCCGCCACAGCGAAGCGGCGGCGCGGGGGTCATATCCCGCCTTGGCCGCCAACTCGATGCCGATAAGGTCGGCTTCTGTTTCGGCGGACCGGCTGTTGGGCATCTGGATCGCCACGGCTGCGGCCAATGCCGCCCCGGTCAGGGCCAGGCCTTTGGTGTCGGTTAAGATGCCCACCGCCATTATCCCGGCATTACTTGCCATTGCGACGGACATTTTTTCCGCCGAGTGTTTGGCCAGGGCGTGGGCGATCTCGTGTCCCAACACCTGGGACAGTTCGTCGTCGGTAGGTTTGACTTTGTTGACCAACCCGGTATAGAGCGCCATTTTGCCACCCGCCATGGCCCAGGCATTCACGGTTTCCGGTTCATCGATGATCTTGATGCTCCAATCCCAGTTCCGGGTTTCCGGCCTCATTATGATGGCCTGCGCTATCAAACGGCCGGCGATCCGGTCAACGCGTTTTTTCAAGGCCGGCTGGTTGTCGATCTTACCGTCCTTGGCATAGGATTCCAGCATTTGCACGTAGGCCTCTTTGGATGCCGAGATGGCGGATGCCTCGGAAACGATCAGCAGTTGCTGACGGCCTGTCGGGCTGGTGGCGCATCCGATCACGAGGCTGACGCACAGCGCCATTGCAAGCATGAAGCGTTTCATATTGTACTCCTCAGTTAGTTAGCGCACCGGTTCAGCGCCTGTCATGGTGAGACCCACACGGAAGCATGTTTGATGGGTAAGCCTAACTGGATCTACGGCAGACAAGATAAGCTTGGCCGCCAGAGGTGTCAACATGGGCGGGTTGGGTCAGTAATTCTGACTGAACGCCTTTGTGGTGTTATCGAAATCGAAATCGCTATCGAAATCGACATCGGAAAGTTAAGATGACGATTTCGATAGCGATTTCGATTTCGAGGAGCTCCGGTAAACCTGTCGCTCATCGCGAAAAAGAATGATTAGAAAATCCGTAACCCGCGTCTGGTGTTGTGAATGACATTCAGTCAGAACTGCTGGGGTTGGGTGATTTAAAGCCATACCCGGTTTTCGATTCATATGGGACCGAGCTTCCTGACGTGGGGCAAGGACGAAAGCGGCAAGGCTGGGGTGGAAAAATGCGATCGCCATCGGAGGGGCATCCGATTTCCGTGGAGATTATCGCATGTGATCCCGATGGTGGTGCAGGCACGCATGAACCTTGGCGTAAAAGCGAAAAATAGGATACAGTGCTTATTTTAAGCCCGATGTCGATCATGTATGGTGATCACGGGGGGCTTTTGAAAGGCGAAAACTTTGAATTTTTTCAAGATGCAAGCTGCTGCGTCGATATATGAGTGGGAGTGGGGATGTTCGAAGGGATACGGAAAGGTTTGAACATGAGCTGGCGAGATTGAAGGGTTGAGGACATGGTGAAGACGATGATTCGGAATGTGTGTCTGGTTCTATCCGCAATTGCCCTCATTTCAGGATGCAACCCGTCTGAAGAACACCCCGAACAAAAACTGAAGGTTGGCATGGTATTGGACACCGGCGGGGATACCGACCGTGGTTTCAATGAATACAGCCTGAAAGGGGCCCGGGAGGCCGCCGCCGCCGCGGGGCTCGAATTCGATTATGTGGCCTCTGAATCCACGGGGGTTTTCGAACGCAACATCGATAAGGTGATCGCCGAGGGGGCGGATATGGTTTTCACCGTGGGGTTCGCCCTGGCCAATGCCACGGCCAAGGCGGCCATTCGATACCCGGACCTTCACTTTGTCATCATGGATTACGCATACTATCCCGGCAACGGATGCCCTGAAACCGTTCAGGATTGCTATACCCCCGAAGGGGGGCTTGCCAATGTGACCAGCCTGCTTTTTGCGGAAGATCAACCGGCGTATCTTGCCGGCGTATTGGCGGCCTGCATGTCCGGAACAGGAGTGATCGGGGCCGTGGCGGGGTATGAAATTCCGCCAGTGGTGCGGTTTGTGGAAGGCTACGTGAACGGCGCCCGCTCCGTTAAATCCGATATCGTTATTCACAAGCGCTTTATCCCTGATTTTAATGATGCCAATACAGGGCGCGTGGTGGCCATGGATTTCATCTCGAAAGGGGCCGATGTTCTCTTTTGTCCCGGCGGATCCACCGGTCTCGGCGGCCTGCTGGCGGCAAAGAATGCGGGGGTGATGGCCGTCGGTGTGGATGTGGATCAATATATCACCTTCCCGGAGGCCGGCAGCGCCCTGCTGACCAGCGTGGTCAAAAATGTTGACGTGGCGGCCGGTATTACGGTCAAGAATTTTGCGCAGGGAAGGCTCAAGCCGGGGATCCTCTCTTTTGACCTGGGAAACAACGCTGTCGGCCTGGCGCCGTTTCACGAGTGGGCCGAAAAAATTCCGGCAGCATGCATCGAGCAGATCGAATCGGCCAAGGCCAGAGTGCTTGAAAATCCGTCCATTTCACTCCCCAAAACGAAATAAGCCGAAAATGCAAGCAGGTTTAACAGATTATGGTAAATCGATGCACCGCCGTCCGGTGAAATGGCTGCGGGTGCAGCGCCTGGACGTCACGGCGCCAGGATGGTCCGGATGAAATGGCCGACCCGCAGCCCGATGCCGACCTTGCCTCGCTTTTCAATGGTGCACATGGGCATGGCGGCGCTGGTCGAGATGGTGATGCTGTATCAGTTCTGGCGCACCCATGCCTATCCCTATCTGGTTTTTGCCCTCTTGGCCGCGTTGTTTGCGGGACTGCAATTCATGGCATGGCGGCTCTCCAGATCGGGCAAACAGTCACCGCGGACCAACTGGTTTTTCATTTCGGCCTTTTTGCTCTTTATCCTTGTGATACCGGTATTGGTTCACAATGCGCACTGGATTTGCCTTTTTCTGCTGGTCACCATCCCCATGGAGGTGGCGGCCACCGGGCAGTTCAAGCAACTGCCCTCCGTCCTCTTCCTGATTTTCGTGACGTCTGCGGCAACCCTGCTGATCGATCTGGTATTGCCGGTGGACGCCTGGCGCCTGGCGGGTGGGAGCCCCCGGTCGTTGAGCATTGCCATGGCCGGATTTTTAATCTACACGGCTTTTCTCGGGCTGGCCGCTTTCCGGCGCTACCGATGGAAAAATCGCCAACGGCGTCCTCAGTTGAATGTCGCCACCCAGTATGCACTTGTATTTATGGGGATTTCAGCAATGGTCACCATCCTGGTGACAGGCGTTATGATCCACCAGATCCGCAATGCCCAGATCAACCAGGTGGGAAAATCGTTTCAGACCATTGCCGAGAACTTCGCTCAACTGGTGGGCTCCCATCTGGAGCAGCAGACGCAAAAACTGCAGATGCTCACCAAGCAGGTCCCGGTTTTCAAGGAGGCACTCTTAGCCGCCAACGCCCAGTATGAGAACCGGAGCGCCGCACGGCGCCTGCTGATAGAGAAAAACCGTTTGTGGGAGGGGCCGCAGCAGGATAGCGCCTTTATCATGCACCACCTGAACAATCCCACCATCGTAGCCCTCAGCCGGTTTCGGGGTCACAACAGTTTTCACAACGACCTCGTCCTGGTGGATGGGTATGGCGGCCTTGTAGCGAGTTTGGGGAAAAAGCCGGAGCGGTTCTTTTTTTATGACCAGACATGGTGGCAACTCGTCTGGAACGGCGGACTGGGCAACATCTTCATCGGCGACCTGACGCGGGACCGTCGATCCAACGCCCCAAGAATACGTATCGCCGTTGATATCATCGACCACACCACCAACAAGGTTATCGGCATGCTCTGCTCTACCTATTTGCTGCGGACGTTGTTGGAGGATATCCAGCGGTTCAGATCCGATATCGTCGATCAGATCAGCTTGACCGATGCACACGGGAAGGTGATTGCCAGCACGCTGCCGGGATTGACAGGCGAACCGGTCTGGACGCAGCAGGGCATATCGGCGGCCGCCGGTCAAACCGGTTCCGTATCGGGGTGGGACTTGGGGCGTGATTATCATGACAACGCCGCGCTGATCGGCTTTTCAACCCTCAGCACCGCATACAACGTGATCAGCGATCCGTTGCAGCGTCTGGGGTGGCAGATCGTCGTCAGCGGAACGCGGTCCAATGCGCTGATCGGCGTCACCAAATCGACCAAGGTGGCCATGCTGGTGGGATTGGTGGCCATGGCGCTGGGCGTCCTCGGCGCCATCGCAGCGGCGCGGGTCATCACCCGCCCCATCGAAGACCTGACGGCCACAGCGTCCGCCATGAGCGAAGGGGATCTGGGCAGCCGCGCCCGGCTCACAGGCCCGGAAGAGTTGGTGACCCTGTCGGCCGGGTTCAACCGGCTGACGGATCAGCTGCACAGCGTGATCCGCGATTTACGAAGCCAGACCAAACAGCTGGCCAAGGCGAAAAAAGAGGCCGAAGCGGCCACCAAATTAAAAGGCGAGTTTCTGGCCAACGTGAGCCACGAAATCCGCACCCCACTCAATGCGATTCTGGGCTTTGCCGACCTGCTGGCCTCTTCATTGGAAGATCCACAAAAGAAACGGCATGCCGAGACCATCAAGACCTCAGGCGCCGATCTGCTGCATCTGATCAACGATATTCTAGACCTGTCTAAAATTGAGGCCGGCCGGCTGGATATCCTGTTGGGCCCGGTAAACCTGCAGCTCATCTTCGATGATTTGCAGCGCATCTTCTCCATTGCGGCTGAAGAAAAAGGGATTCGGTTCGAAATGGCGGTCTCTTCCCAACTGCCGGCCGTTCTGACGCTGGATCGCCTCCGCCTGCGACAAGTGCTCTTCAATCTCATCGGCAATGCCGTCAAGTTCACGGACCAAGGCTGGGTGAGGTGCCGCGCCAAAGGTGTTTCCACCGAGAGGGAGAATGCCTGGAATCTGCAGATCGAAGTTCAGGACACCGGTATCGGAATCGATCCTGAAGCCCAGGCCGAGATATTCGAGACCTTCAAGCAGCACCACCACGGCGGATCTCCTGCCATCAGCGAGGGAACCGGTTTGGGGCTGGCCATATCCAAAAGCCTGATCGAAATGATGGGGGGCTGGATCGACGTGGCCGGTGAACGGGGGAAAGGCGCGTGCTTTACCGTCCATCTGCCGGATGTGGTCGCCGCCGACGCAGGAACCGATCCAGTTCAGAACCTGGACGATCCGGAATCCGGCAGGCGCATCATGTTCGAACCGGCATGCATTCTGATCGCCGATGATTTGGAGATGAACCGCCGACTCATCGTCGAGGCGCTCAAACCTTACCCGTTCAGGATCGATCAAGCGGCACATGGCAAAGAAGCCGTCTCCATGGCCCTGGACAATCGCTATGATCTGATCTTGATGGACATCCGCATGCCCGGAATGGACGGCTATCGCGCGTTGGAGAAGATCCGGCGGCGACGCGACAAAACGACCGCCATTGTGGCCACCACCGCCGCCGGTATGAAGGAAGATATTCAGAAAATAGACGAAGCCGGATTCAATGGTTACCTGATCCGCCCGTTTGACAAACAGGCGCTGGTCCGACTTCTGCAGCGCTATTTGCCGCATGTGTACCGGACCGAACCGGTGGTTGCCCGAAAGGCGTCGCCGATGACGGCGGCAGCCGTATCCGGGTATCCGCCATGGTCGTGCCCACCGGAGGCTGCTGCGTATCTGACGCAGACGCTCAAGAGTCGATGGGAGCGGGTGTGCCGCAAACAAAGTATCCCTGATATCGTCGCTTTTGCCGGAGAGGTTCGCCGGGCGGGAGAGCACTACCGTATCGATATGCTCAGGCAATACGGCCGGGAGCTGGCCGAGTATGCCGAAGGGTTCGATATCTACAATGTTGAAAAATTGCTGCCCGTCTATGCTGCGATTTTAAGCCGCTGCATCAGCAAAGAAGGCAAGGAAGCTTAGGATGATCAAAAGCAAGATTTTAGTGGTGGACGACATCGTCAAAAATATTCAATTGTTGGGCAGTGTGCTTGGAAACGAGGGCTATGCCGTCTCCTATGCCGCAAGCGGCGAAAAAGCGCTGGAGATGACGACCTTAGAAGATTATGACCTCATCCTGCTGGACGTCATGATGCCAGGCATGAGCGGCTTCGAGGTCTGTCAGAAACTGAAAGCCGATTCGGCGACCCGGGATGTCCCCATTCTGTTTCTCACAGCCAAAAGCGAACAGGATGATATCATCAACGGACTGCAATACGGCGCTGTGGACTACCTGACCAAACCGGTCAATGCACCCGAGCTGATGGCAAGAGTTCGGACGCACCTGGCTTTGCGCCACGCACAACGCAGCTTGATGGAACACAATGCCGAGTTGGAAGCGAAAAACAAGCAACTTGAACAATTGCTAGACGCCAACCGGAAGGCCATGGCCGAGATTAAAACCCTCAGGGGAATCCTGCCCATATGCGCCAATTGCAAGAAAATCCGCGATGACGAGGGGTACTGGACGGCCATTGAACTCTACATCAGCCAGCACTCCGAGGCGGAATTCAGCCACGGGGTATGCACCGAATGCGCCAAGACCCTGTACCCCGATTTTTACCATCCGGATCGGTAATTGCGGCCTGTTAAAGTGCCAATGCCTGCGACAACGCATGCGGCCATGTCGTTGCGCATGACCTGTCCCCGGTGCGCTGTTCCATCGTTGAACGGGTGGGCCATGAACCCTTGGTGGGCATGACCTTACCGTTGTAACTCCGTTTCGATGGCATCTTCCACCTCGAGGTGGTGGGAGCGCCAGATATTGTTGTCGTTGGCAAATTCCTCGATGCTGCGGTTGGTCAGATGGGCCACCATCTCGATATCCTCGCCGGCTAATTCGGCGTTGCCCATCTTGGTATGCAGGGTGGCCCTGCTGTAGTAGGCGGCCCCATAGTCGGGGTCGAGGTCGATGGCGCGGTTGAAGTCGCCCAGCGCCGCATCGGAATTCCCCAACATTTCATTGGCCAGACCGCGCAAATGGTACACCTTGGGGTAGGTCTCATTTACGGAGATGGCGCGATCAAAATCGGCGATGGCGTTTTCGGGCATCTTGCGCTGCAAATAAGCCGCACCCCGGCTCGCATATCCCAGTACGAAACCGGCATCGATGGTTACCACCTCCGTTAGAAGCTCGATGGCGCGGTCATAGTGCTTTCCCAAAAACTCGTTCATGGCCTTCTGGTAAAGGACCTTGGCGTTGTTGTTAGTGGTCATGTGGCACCTCGTCACACTGCAAGTGGTCAAGTTAACCTCACGTGTCAATCCTTTCACAATCTAACGCCTCAGGCCACGGAATCAATGTTGGCAAAGAGCTGGATATTTGGGGGGCAAATCCCCTCAGGGATGGGCCGTTCGGCGAGCGACCGCTAAAATAGGTTTCCGAAAAGATGGCATCAGGAGGGAACGATACACCCGTTTACACCTATCCGGGATTCGGATATCTAGGTTGAACGGCGGCTTGAGTACCGCCTGCAAGGAAAGCGGGACAGGGCGCAGCTTCAGTGCCCTGTCGTGTCGAGTGTGCATTCCGTTTCAAGAGATGACCGATTTCGGACTTGAGCGATCAAACCGTAAAAACACAGGCGCAGGGAGATGGCATGGCGAAGCAATTGTTCGATACGTGGCCGGAAAGATACGACCGCTGGTTCAGCAGCCCCATCGGGCGGTTGGTCTATTCCATTGAGCTGGGGCATGTCATGGCGTTGCTTGCCCCCGGACCGCGGGACCGGATTCTGGACGCCGGTTGCGGTACGGGTATCTTCACCACCCGGTATGCCCAAAAAGGCGCCCGGGTGACCGGCGTTGACCTCTCCCTGGAGATGCTGCGCCATGGCATCCAAAAGCCTGAACTGATGCAAATGTGGCCGGCAGTGGCCGATATACGGAAACTGCCCTTTGCCGATGGGACCTTTACCAAGACGGTCAGCATCACCGCCTTGGAGTTTGTTGCCGATGCCCGAGGTGCGGTGGCGGAGCTGATCCGGGTGACCCGCAGGGGAGGGCGGCTGGTGATCGCCACATTGAACCGCTTGAGTCCCTGGGCGGATCGCCGCAAACAGGACGCCAAAATCAATCCGGGGTCGGTGTTCCGACACGGCCATTTTCGGTCGCCCGGAGAATTGTCCCGCCTGGTGGGGCTTGACGGCGACATCCGCACCGCCGTTCATTTTGACAAGAAGGCCTCTCCTGAAGAAGCGCAGGCTGTGGAAGGGCGCCAACAGGCTGCCGGATCCGAGTCGGGCGCATTCGTCATCGGAGCCTGGAGCCTGCCTTGACGGTATCAGCGGCGCTGCCTGAAATCGCTATCTTTCCAACGCACGCCGGATGGCCGCTGCGATGTTCTGAATCGAATACGGTTTGCGGATATACTCGCCGGCCCCCAAAGCCTGTGTCTGCTTGACCTGATCCGATTCGGAATAGCCGCTGGCAATAATGGCGCGTTGATCGGGATAGATCTTCTTGATCTGCCGGTAGGTTTCAAGTCCGTCTATGCCCGGCGCCATGATCATGTCCAAAAGGATCAGATCGGGTTTTCGCTTCTTAATCTGCTCGACGGCGGCTTCACCGCTGGGGGCGGTCTCAACCGCATACCCAAGATCGGCAAGGATGACCGATGCGATTTCCCGTTGTTCGGGTGAGTCGTCCACAATCAGGACATGCTCCCCATGCCCTTTGTATTGCTCAAAGGAAGATTCGGCTTCGGGTGTTGCGGTTTGCCGGGTGACCGGCAGATAGATGGCAAATGAAGTTCCTTTCCCCACGGTGCTGCTGAGCTCGATGTAGCCTTTGTGATCTTTGACGGTTCCCCAGACGATCGCCATTCCCAACCCCGTACCGCTTCGGCCGAGGCGTTTGCGGGTGAAGAAGGGTTCGAAGATACGCTCGATGATGTGCGGTTCAATTCCCATACCGGTATCGCTGATCCGGATGCGAACATAGTCGCCTTCTTGTACCGTCTCATATCCTTTGATGGGGGTGTCGACATAGACATTTTCGGCTTCGATATCGACCACGCCGCCATGGGGGATGGCTTCAATCGCATTGGTCACCAGGTTCATGATGACTTTTTGCAGATGTATCTTAGAACCGGCAACCGGCATCAGACCCGGTGCCAAATTGGTCAGGATTTCGACCCTCGGATGATACGACAGCAGCTTTTCGAATTCAGGGCTCTTGATGTACTCTTCGATAAGTGACTCGATCTTGACGATGTCGACCAGAGCAACGCTTCGGCGCGACAGGACCAGCAGGTCCTCCACTATGGCGGCGGCTTTGTTCCCGGTGGATTGAATCGTCTCTATCGGCTTTCGCAGGGCGCTGTCTTCAGGCAGGTTGGCCAATATGTATTCGGGGTAGCTGGTGATACCGGAAAGAATATTGTTCAGGTCGTGGGCCACACCGGCTGCCAGGATGCCGATGGCCTCCATCTTTTGCGCCCGATTGAGTTCTTCCTGCATTTGAACGCGCTCTTTGATTTCCTTTTTGAGCTGATCGTTGGAGCGCTGCAGCTCACTGGTGCGTTTGGAGACCAACTCTTCCAGCCGATCCCGGTGTTTCTCGAGCTCCCGGTCTCTCGCCTGGATCTGGGAGAGCATATCGTTGAAACCGTTGATCAGCGCACCGAGTTCGCCCTCTGTCCGGCGGCCGACCCGCTGGCGGTAATCCCGTTCGGTTGAGACGATCCGCATGGTGTCCAGCATGTCTGACAACGGTTCGGTGATCACCCGCTGGAGCTTGGTGCAGATCAGGTGCGCGGTGAGAAAGAGGATGACGCCGACGATGCCGGTCAGCAGAATGAACGAGATCAGGCGGCTGTTGAGTTCGGACAAATCCACCCAGATGGCGACATGGCCGATGGTCTTTTCATTCAAGAGGATCGGTTGGGAAAGCGCCAGGCTGCGATACCCTGTGATCATGGCTTGGGGCTTGTCCGACAGGTTGTCGATGAAAGCAGCGACTTCTTGCGGCAATCGACCGGTTTTGAACTGTGTTGCGTCTCTCAGGGCGGGGTGGATGTAAGTCGCAAACGCGGCTGCATTTGTATCGAAAATGCAAGCCACTTGAACGCGGGCTTCCACACTCAGTGCGGAGAGGATCTCCTTGGCCGTTTCCGGATCGTCAAATGAGATGGCGGCCGTGGTGTTGGTGCCGATTACCTTGGCCAGGGTCGTGATGTTTTCAACCATGTTGCGGCGGTATGAAATGGCCTTGTCCACAATGAAGTAGGTCGCCATGAGGCAGATCATTACGCCGGCGGTCATCAGGACAATGATGGACAGCTTGCTGCGGATGGTCAGCTTCTCAAACCATTGCTTCATCGGCGGCCTCCCTCGGGCACGGTGGACACAGTGCGGGAGATCTTGAGCAGTTTGGAACTGATCTTCAGACCGGCCTTCCGTGTTTCATCCGGATTGATTTCAATCTTGATCCTGTTGACCCTGGTCGTGATCGTGATCATCCCGCCCAACCGGCCGAAGTCATCCATGTCGCTGACGGAGAGTATGGGATAGGTGCCGATGCGTTGCTTTATTTGAGGCCATTTCGATTTAAGGGCCTGGTTGACAAAAAGCACCTGGCATGGCGCTTTTTTGATTTCTTCTACCGACTGGTAGCGCCGGACATGAATCGGCCTGCTCTTGAATTTTTCACTGGATACCACGCGGTCGATATGTTTTCCGAAGGGGTCATCACCCAGGATGCCGATGACAAAAGGCTGGCCTGCATCGACAAACGCGTCTTGCGGCCAGGTGATAAAAAGTGTCAGACGGTAGAGAAAGACGGACTTGACCTGGTATTCGTCAAAAACCCGGTCGGATGCCTGCCCCTGGACCGCACCGGCGAAGAGTAACAGCACCACGAAAAACAGCAGCGGCATATGCCTCGATGCGAGGGCAGGGAAGCTGGACTTGCGCTTCGATTTATCCTTTTGATGATTCATATGCGGCATTATCCGGATCGCGTTAGAAGCGGTAGATCAATTGTCCGTAGATGATGCGTGGAACTTCAGTGGCGACGACACCGGAACGCGTCGGAAATTCAGGGTGCTGGTCGTCCAGCGCGTTTTCGATGTTCAGGCTGAAGGACCAGTCTGCCGTGGGGTCCCATCCCAGCCGTAGATCAACCCGCGTATAAGCCGGAATATCAAAAGAATCCAATTCGTCGACGAAGTAGATTTCCGTGTCCAGGCTCAGCGCCCAGGGCAGGTCCAGATAAGATCTGAGCTGCCATTGGTGGCGGGGGGTGATTTCGTCTTCGCCATCGGCGTTGTTCCCGCTTGTTTCCAGGTCGGCACCGAACCACGCGTACCCCAGACTCAGTTTCCATCGGGGCAGCGGCATCCAGGTCGTCAGAGCTTCCAGGCCATAGGTCTCGCCTTGCGCGCCGTTGCGGATAACCTGGGGGATCACGACATGGGGCGGACCCGGCGATGTCTCGACAAAGGCGGTGCCGCTTTCGATGACGCGTAAATTGTCGTACACATTGTAATATCCCGCCAAGTCAATGGAGAGAATGGGATGCTTCTGCCAGCGGAATCCCGCTTCATAGGCTGTCAGTTCTTCGGAATCGAACCCCTCGTCGCCGGTGATGCGCAGAACGGTCAGGCCGGCGGGCGGTATGTTCGCACTGGTGAGGTTGACCCGGATGTCGTGATCCGAACGAGACGGTGTGCGCACTGATCTCGAAACAGAAGCCCACACGGTGTGTTTCAGTGTCGGCTTCCATCGCAATCGCGCGTTGGGTTGAACTTCGAACCCGCTGTAATCGTTGTGCTCGAATTTGGATCCGAGGGTCAGCCAGACCCTGTCCGGCCAGACCATGATGTCATCCTGGACAAACGCATTCCAAAGCTGATCGCAGCGGCTGTCCGGATCCATCCAAAGGTTGGCCGACCGTTCCGTGTCATCTTCGGTCCACCGGTATCCCAGACCCCAAACGATTTCATGGGCGATCGGAAGTTTCAGGTGATGTTTAAAGTCGACATTCGCTGTATTGCGCCGTTCTTCGATGACGATCTGATCCCTGTAGTACCAGTCGTAATAGCCTTTGACTTCGAAGTTGGACCTGTCCGAGAGCCGGCGCTGCCATGTGGTGATCAAATGACCGCCCTTATAGTCCGCTTCCTCGTGCGTCTCCCGGATGAACGGCGGGGTGAGATAGCCGGAGAGTCGCAAATCGAATTCGCTGGCCCCGCTGTAGGATTCGCCCTGAAGCGTCAGAGCGTCCCGGGTTGACAAGGGTACATCCATCCGAAAGCCGGTTCTCAGACTCCGCCACTCATCTTCGCCTTCCCCTCCATCGGGGTTGACGAAGCCATCCCGCCTGAAGCCCTTGGCGTAAACGCGATAGGTGCCGTCCTGGCCGACATTACCGCCGTATCGGGCTGCGATCAGCGGCTTTTCAATGTTGCCTGCGCCCGCTGCGATCATGCCGCCCTGGGTCTTTTCAGAGTGCTTGGTAATGATATTGATGACGCCGTTCACAGCGTTTGCACCCCACATCGTAGCGCCGGGCCCTCGGATGACCTCGATGCGGTCGATATCTTCGAGGACCGTATCCTGCAAATCCCAATACACACCGCTGAAAAGCGGTGTATAGACGCTTCGCCCGTCGACCAGAACGAGGAGTTTGTTGCTGAACCATTCGTTAAAACCGCGGGCCGTGATTGCAAATGTGGATGCGTTGATATGGGCCACCTGGAGACCCGGCACCATGCGAAGGGCGTCCGGGATCGTGCGAACGCCTGCCCTTTTGATATCTTCCTGGGTGATCACAAAAACGGCGGCGGCCGTATCGAAAAGCTGTTCCGATTTCTTTGATACGGAGGTGACCTCCGTCTGCAGCAGTTCTTCTATGCTCAAACTTTTGAGGTATTCCAGCGCGTCGCCATCGTCATCCTGGAGCGCCAGGGCAACACATGGTGAAATATTGATGAGCAAAAAGGATAGGATGATCAAGGCCCAGCGGCGCGCTTGCCTCCCTGGACCGGTAACATAAATCTGGGGTCCCGATTCGGTATCAGGACGTTCGGGTCTATCGCTGCACATGTGGTTCAGACTCCTGCAAGGTAAATGATGTCTGGTTCAACATCCATGGTCCTCTATCGGTATAATGGGGGGTAATCTTTAATGCGACAGGCCGCGCCAATAGCCGGAAATCATGAAAAAGATCAGCCCGATTCCGCTCTGCAGATTTCCCGGCATGGTGCGCTTGGCCGATTCCGTTGCCGGCTTGACACGATCATTGTGCTGGTATATAAAAAGCCTCTAAAAATGAATGGTCATTCATTTTGTGCAAAATGATCCCTGGAAATGAATTTGGCCGTTACCCAGCATGGTGACCCGTCTTGACCTTCTCCTATTGTCCGGTTCTCGCTCCTTTTCGCTTCTTCCCGTTCCTTGGCGCACCATCTCCGTTCGACCGGAATAGCGATGCTGGGTTGACAATACACATGGGGGCCATTGTCTGGATGGTACCGGAAGCGAGGAGGGGAAAATGGCAAAAGATGTGGCGATCATGATCGACTCAGGCTGTGCACCGACCGAGGAATTGATCGAAAGCAATGGACTGGAATTTATCGGTATTCGCATCAATCTGGACGAAGACCAGTACGAAGACGGCGTCAACCTTAAAAAGGCGGATTTTTACGACAGGATCGAAAGGGTTCGGAATTTCAGCACCTCACCACCGTCACCCAAGGAAATCCTGGACAAGTACAAGGCGATCCAGGCCAAAGGCTACAACAAGATCGTGGACATCCATTTCTCCTCCAAAATGACGGACCTGGTAAAGAACAGCGAAATCGCGCGCGATTTTGCTTCCGGCATGGATATCCACATTATCGATACCCAAAGCGTGTCCGCGGGATCCTACTTTACGGCAACCAAGATCATCGAGCTGCTGCGCCAGGGACGCGACATCGACGAGATCAAAAAACTGGTTCCCAGAATCATCCAGTCATCGCTGATGTTGATCTCGGCGTCCACGCTGAAATACTTCGTCAAAAACGGGCGCATCGGCAAAGCACAGGGGATGGTGGGCAATCTGATGCGGGTCAAACCCATATTGACCATCGAAGACGGGCAGGTCGCCCCCTGGGCCAAGGAGCGGGGTGTCGAAAATGCGGCAAAGGCCATGGCTGAACAGGCATTCAACTTCATTATGGGACGCCGGCACAATGTGAAGATCTATACCGACTACGGGTCCGTTAAAAATCGCAAGTACATGCAGATGGCCTATGAGGCCTTTATGAAAAAGTTCCGCTCGCTGAACATCAGCCAGTACGAAGTGGTCACAGGCCGAGGCTGGCCCACGGTCACCTGTCACAGCGGACCGGAGGTGTTCGCGCTGTCGGTATATGGTGAGGTGACGCCGATTTAACGGTATCATACGGCCGGCCTTCCCACGGACGGGAAAGAGCGTCTCTTGCAATAAGGCAAGGTTCTCCCGATCAGGCTTTTTGCTCAAACGCAACAGGTTTGCCGGTGCGATAGGCCAAAGCCTGGCAGGTGGCCAGCAGGGCGCCGGTGGAAGCGGTCACCTTGATGTCATAGGTTGCGGTCTTGCGCGTCCTGGATATTTCCTCGGCCACCGCCCTGAGCCGTTGGCCGGATTCGGGCGGTTGAATGTAGGTGACATTGATGTTGAGGGCTACGGCGATGGTGCCGTGGGTTTGGGAGGCGGTTTCAAAGGCTTCGTCGATCAGTGCGAACAATGCGCCGCCGTGGGCGCGTGCATAGATGTTGTCCATGAGTTCGGGGCGATAGACCATCTCCACCATGGAGTGCCCCAGGTCCAATGAGACCAGCTTGATTCGCAGCGCCTGTGCGAAGGGCTCGTTCTCCACTGCACGAAAAATGTCGGCTTTAAGGGTAGGTTGCATGGCACGCGTCGGCAGAAGGTGGCTTAGATGGATAATGGGTGGCATGCCCTTTGGCGCCGGTCGCATCAAACTGCCAAGTTGATGCGACCGGCGGTATTTTCGAGGATGCCGGGTCGTGGTCCAGCCTGCTAATGGTGGCGGTCACATGGCTATCGAAACTGCTTGGGACGTTCATCCACCACGCGCAGGGCTTTGCCTTCGCTGCGGGCGATGTACTTATAATCCACAATTTCGACTTCGACGGTGACGCCCATGGTGCCCTTGATATGGGCCATGATCTTGCCGGCCAGTTCGTTTCGTTTCTGTTCGCCGGCATCGTAAATTTCCGGTTTGCCTTCCACGCGGACGATGAGCTGGTCCAGATAGCCTTTTTTGCGCACCACCAGCTGATACTGGGGTTCGACCTCTTCGATGTCCAACAGCAGCGACTCGATTTGCGATGGAAATACGTTCACGCCGCTGATAATCAGCATGTCGTCCGAGCGGCCGAAGATCTTATCCATTTTGATGAAGGTTCGGCCGCAGGCGCATGTTTCCCTGTAAAGGCGGGTGATGTCTTTTGTGCGATACCGCAGCATGGGCATTGCCCGGCGTTGAAGAGATGTAAAAACCAGCTCGCCCTTCTCTCCCAGGGGTACAGGTTCCAGGGTTACCGGATCCACAATCTCGGCAATATAGTGATCCTCGTTGAGATGGATGCCGCTTTGGGCTTCACAATCAAAGCCCACGCCGGGTCCGCCCAATTCGGTCAATCCATAGGCCTCCATCGCCTTGATCCCCATGCGCTCTTCGATCTCCTTGCGCATCTGCTCGGTCCAGGGCTCGGCACCGAAAACACCGATCTTGAGGGGCAATGCCGTGAGATCGACGTTCATCTCCTCGGCGCGTTCGGCGATGGTGAGGGCATAAGAGGGCGTGCAGGTGATCACATCCGTTTTGAAATCCTTCATCAGCATGATCTGGCGTTCGGTGAATCCTGAACTGGTCGGCACCACCGTGCACCCCATGGCCTGCAATCCGACGTGGAATCCCAGACCGCCGGTGAACAGTCCGTACCCATAGGCATTTTGCACCATGTGCTCCGGACGGACGCCGGCGGCATACAAGTTTCTGGCCATGCACTCCGACCAGTGGATCAGGTCGTCCTTGGTATACGGTCCGGTGATAGGTTTGCCGGTGGTGCCCGATGAGGCGTGCACCCGGACCACGTCTGTCATCGGTACGGCGCATAACCCAAAAGGATAGTTGTCCCTCAGGTCTTTTTTCTCGGTAAACGGCAGCTTGGCCACATCTTCGACGGCTTTGAGGTCGTCGGCCCCCACGCCTTGCGCTTTGAGCCTTTCCTGATAAAAAGGGACCCGCTCATTAACCCAGCTGACGGTCTGCTGCAGCTTGGTCAGCTGTAATTGTTGGAGTTCCTCTAACGGCATGCATTCGGCTTGGTCATTCCACGGCATGGTATCCTCCTAAGCTGTTGAAGTATTGTCCATATACTGATGTTTCGGTGGTGTCGTCGTCTTTCTGAAGGTCAAGCGGCTAGCATCAATGGCACCGCCACGACGCCGGTGCGGCTGTCAGCGTTCCGGTTGTCATGCGGACGCATCGGCCGCTGCGTCGAATCCCAGCTCAAACGCCTTGAGGTTGATCTCCACAAAAGCCGCCTTGGTTTTCGTGCGGATCACCTCCCTGACATGATCCGCGTCGACCGGCAAAGTGCCGGTTTGCAGCAGCGCCCCCAACAGGACCATGTTCAGCGCCATGATATTGCCGGCCGCTTTGGCCAGTCCGGCGGCATCGAAGGCCACCACCTTCTTGGCCCGTTTGCCCAGCAGGCCCGGAAGTGCATCAAGGTCCGGATAGACACCCTTGCCGATGGCTACCGTGAAGGGCGGCAGCGGCGCCATGTTGGTAATGACCACCGTGTCGGGACCGCACTTGCCTACCGCCCGCAGGGTTTCCGATGGCTCGAAGCCGACCAGTACGTCGGCCTCGCCGTCACTGATGATCGAACTGCGCGCATTTCCGAATACGATAGCCGATTCCACCACGCCGCCGCGTTGGGCCATGCCGTGTATCTCGCTCATGCGCACCGGCACATCGGCCAGCAGAGCCGCTTCGCCGAGAACTTTGGAGGCCAGCAAATTGCCTTGCCCGCCCACTGCAACGATGATGAGTCGCGTAATATCCATGGATCATCCCCACTCTAAAGGTTTGTGGTCGCACCGCCTGGTTGTCGTCACGCCGATTTAAGCGGCGTAATGGCATTTTCCGGACAGAGCTGGGCGCATACGGCGCAGCCCACACACGTATCCGCGTTGATTTGCACCCGGTCCCCTTCGATATAGAAGGCGGGGCATGCAAATTCGTTAATGCAGTCGCGGTGGTTCTTACAGCGATCAGTGACCTGAAAGGCGCGCTCTTTCAGCCGTTTGAGGCCCTTGGCGTAAAGCGTGCACATCTCCTGGGAGATGATGACCGATACCCCCTTGTATTCGATGGCTGCCTTGATGGCGTCAATGCTTTTCTTCACCTTGTAGGGTTTGATCACGGCGACATGCTCCACCCCCATGGCCTTGACGACCTTTTCAATGGAGACCCGGCCATACCCTTGCAGGTTGAAATCCCCCATGTCCACGCCGGGGTTGGGCTGATGGCCGGTCATGGCGGTGGTGCTGTTGTCCAGGATGACCAGGGTGAAATTGTGATTGTTGTAGACCGCGTTGACCAGGCCGGTCAGGCCGGAGTGGAAAAAAGTGGAGTCGCCGATAAAAGAAACGACTTTCTGATCGGTGGCTTTGGAAAATCCACAGCTCGTGCTCACTGAAGATCCCATGCAGATGAGGAAATCCCCCATGCTCATAGGCGGCAGAAATCCCAGCGTGTAACAACCGATGTCGGTGGGAAAGATGGTGTCCAGACCTTCTGCGGCTTTCTTGACGGCGTAGAATGTCGCCCGGTGGGAGCAGCCGGCGCAAAGGTTTGGCGGCCGTTGGGGGACCTCAGGCAGGTCCGATGCGTCCGGCAGCCGGGCAGGCGTGTAATCGATGCCGAAATAATGTGCAATTACCTGACGTGCCAGGGCGGGGTCAAACTCGTATAGTCGGGAGAACAGGCCTTCACCCTTGCCCTTGATCGGAAGCACCAGGCCGGCTTCCTGAGCGATGGCCTTGACGCCTTCTTCCATGACCGGCTCGCCCTCTTCGGCGATGAGCACTTTGGTGCAGTCACCGAGAAAGGCCTTGATGCGCTCGGCTGGAAGCGGGTGGGAAAATCCGATGCGCAGCACCTTTACCTTGTCGGCCACATCCAACTCTGCCAGGGCATCGGAGACATAGTTATAGCTCACGCCATTGCAGATGATTCCCCAATCTCCCTTGCCCTCGATAAAATTGTAGGGCGAGGCCTCAGTCAATTCGGCTGCGCGGTCCAAATTTTCCAGCAGTTTGACATGCAGCTTGCGGGAAACGGCCGGCACCGTGACGTACTGAAACGGATTCTTGTTGAAATGACCCGCCGTTCGACGTTCCTTCATCGCTCCGAAGGTCACGAATGCGCTGGAATGGTTGATCCGGGTGGTGGTTCTCAGCAGCACCGGTTCGTTGAGCTGCTCGGAGAGTTCAAAAGCGTACAGGACCATCTCCTTGGCCTCTTCCACCGATGAGGGCTCCACCACCGGCAGGCCGGACAGTTTGCCGTAATACCGGTTGTCCTGCTCATTCTGGCTGGAGAACATGAACGGGTCGTCTGCGGTCAGAATGACGAGACCGGCGGTAACGCCCACATAGGCCAGGGTCATCAATGGATCGGCCGCCACATTCAGCCCCACATGTTTCATCATGCACATGGTCCGCAGGCCGGCGTTGGCCGCACCGGCAGCCACCTCCAGGGCGACTTTCTCGTTGGTGCTGTATTCGAAGTAGAGATCGCTCTCCTGGGACATTTGGAAGAGATTCAAGGAGATCTCCGATGACGGGGTCCCCGGATAGGTGGTGGCAAAGGCCACGCCGGCTTCGATGGCGCCGCGGGCTATCGCTTCGTTGCCCAGAAGCCACAATTTTTCGCCGGGTGCATCGTTCAATAGCTTGTGCATAGGTCCTTCTTTCATGGTGATGGTTGCTCAAACCGTTCGTGGTGCAAACGGTTAATGGTTCAAATATCCGGCCGTTTGTCAACAGCTTCTGGCTGGTGCTCTCCGTTGCCGGGACCAGCCACCTCCGGAAAGGGCAACACTCCCGAATTCCGCTCATTCGGCTCAGTTTTCTTAACGGTAAAGGCTAAAAACATCCGTGGGGGTATCCCGTGCCGCAAATATCTCAAGATGGTGCCCTAAATAGAATTCATTTGATAAAAAGTTACTTATTAGCTATATAGTAGCCATAAAGTCGTTAAGTCAATAAAAAACGGACCCAATACGTGGTCTTTGTCAGGCCGGGAGCACGGGGGACAAGGCCGGTTTCAATCAGCCGGCACCATCTCTCCCATCGGCTTTGAGTTCCCTGGCCTGCCCAGCCGGTCGTGCCGGCCATATTTTCGGCAGTGACCCTCATCGGATCGGATCGAGAAGGAGGTCAAGCGTGAGGTACCCCAAAGAGTGTGTTCTCAAAAATTGCCAGGAAGCCATCATCCGTCCCCTGACCAAAGAGGACGAGGCCAAGTTGACGGCGTTTTATGAACAGATTCCGGAGGACGACCGTTGGTACATGCGCTATGACGTCGCCGATCCGGCCGTATTGCAGAAATGGATCCGGCGTATCGATGGGGATCTGGTGACCTCCATCGTGGCCTTATGTGGCGGCAGTATCGTGGGCCACGGCAGTCTGCACCAGCGCAGCTTCGGCGTAACCCACCACGTGGGGCGCATCCGCATATCCGTTCTACCGGACTTTCGCCGGCAGCGGCTGGGCACATGGTTGATGCTGGATCTGATTCAACTTTCGCTGGACAAAGGTCTGGAAGAACTTCGCATTGATCTGGTGGTGGGTGTCGAAGATGCGGCCATCGAAGGCGCCAAGGGGCTGGATTTTTTCAAAGCCGGCGTATTGCACGATTATGCCAAAGATCCCCAGGGTGATCGACATGACATGGTGATCATGGTCAAGCACCTGCACAAGGGCTGGTCTGACTTTTAGGGACCTTTCGCATCCGGCTTGCGGGTCAGGATGCCAGCTGCAGCCTCGGTAACCACAGAAAGAACGATAAAGGTGAACAAGGTGAATGAAACGCCATTGGCCTGCATGCCCCCCCACGGCATGCAGGTCGATACCCCCAAGGGGCCAGTTTGCATCCGTGCGTTCTGTCAACCGGATGACATCCATGGGTTGCACCTGGGCCGTGCATTTCGGGCGTATGCCCAGTATAAATCGATCCTGACCAAACGGGATACCCTGGAAGCCATTGCGCAGGTTGAGGGCAACAATGTGGTTCTGGCGCTGACGCCGGAGGATCAAATCATCGGTTTCGGGGTGCTGAGCTATCCGGAAGACAATGAGCGCTGGTCGCAGCTCGGCCACGGTGCGATGATGGAGGTCAAGGTCATCGAAGTCGCCCGTGACTGGCGCCAGTACCAGATATCCAACGATGTCATGAAGATGCTGATGATCCATCCGCGTATCGAGCAGATGATCGCCTACATGGTCGGTTATTCCTGGACGTGGGATCTGGACGGCACCGGCCTCACCGCACAACAATACCGCAACATGTTGATCCGGATCTTCACTTCCCATGGTTTTCAGGAATTCCAGACCAATGAACCCAATATCTGCCTCAAGCCCGAAAATCTTTTCATGGGACGCGTTGGCAAAGAGGTCTCCGAAGAGATGCGCAAGTCCTTCAAGTGGCTATGCTTCGGCATAACCCCCTGAAATGTGGAAGAAGCCGGAGGGCCCCAGATCCCGTGTTGTCGATGGTTTGCAGTAGT
>JBNLAV010000075.1:0-15340 GCA_050302315.1 Desulfobacteraceae bacterium | reverse complement strand
TTGCTCAAATTGCGGGTCCAGATGGGAAAACGTAAATCATAGCAGATAAAGGTGCGGATCTTCCATCCGTTGAGCTCGACGGTGAGCGGCCCTTTGCCGGGAGTGTACACTTTGTCTTCTCCGGCATACCGAAATAGATGTTTTTTGTCGTAGGTCTCCATACTGCCGTCGGGCCGCGCCCAGATGAGCCGGTTGTAGAACTTTCCCTCCTGGCGGATCATCACGCTGCCGGTGATGGCGATACCGGTGGCGGCGGCCTTTTCGCGCATCCAGGTCACGGCGGTACCGTCCATTTCTTCGGCAGCGGCATCGGCCTGCATGCTGAATCCGGTGGAGAACATCTCCGGCAGGATGACAAGATCGGTGCTCCGGTCGATGGCGTCGATCCCGGCGTCGAAATGGTCTATGTTGGCCTTGCTCTCTTCCCAGACCAGTTCGGACTGGAAGAGGGTAACGGTTAAATCCGGCATAATTTCTCCGCAGCCTGTTCGAGGGTTTCATCCGCTTTGGCAAAGCAGAAGCGCAGAACCTTGTGGTCCCTGCGATCATGGTAGAAGACCGACGGGGGGATGGCCGCCACGCCATGCGCGACGGTCATGCGGCGGGCGAAGTCGATATCCGGCTCGTCGGTGATGGCGGCGTAATCCATCATCTGGAAATAGGTGCCGGAACACGGCAGGGGAGTGAAACGGGACTCGGCCGTCAGCTTGAGAAAGAGATCGCGCTTTTGCTGGTAGAACGCTGCCAGCCCGAGGTAGAGTTCCTTGCGCTTGAGGATCTCGGCATAGGCATGCTGCACAGGGGTGTTGGTGGCGAATGTCAGGAACTGGTGGACTTTGCGAAATTCGGCGGTCAGGTCGGGCGGCGCCACGCAATAGCCGATTTTCCATCCGGTGGTGTGATAGGTCTTGCCAAAGGAGCTGATCACCATGCTACTCCGGGCCAGGTCCGGGTAGCGCAGCAGGCTTTCGTGTCGACGGCTGTCGAAGATGATATGTTCATAGACTTCGTCACTGAGGATCAGCACATCGCGTTTGGCAATGATGTCGCGCAGGGCGGCGATGTCCGCAGCTCCAAGCGCTGTTCCGGTGGGATTATGCGGTGAGTTGAGGATGATCAACCGCGTCCGGTCGGTGATGGCCGATGCCACCCGGTTCCAGTCGATGGCATACGACGGAAAGGTCATGGGCACGAATACCGGTACGCCCTTGTTCAGGGCAATGGCCGGCTGGTAGGAGTCAAAGGCAGGCTCGATGACGATGACCTCGTCGCCGTCATGGACCATGGCGGCGATGGCGGCATACAACGCCTCGGTGGCACCCGAAGTGACGGTGACCTCACGGTCGGGATCGATCCCGGGGCCGTACATTTCGGTTGTTTTAAGGGCGATCTGACGGCGCAGTTCGGCAACCCCCTGCATGGGGGCGTATTGATTGAGCCCTCTGCGCATGGCTTCACTGACCAGTTCGACGAGCTCAGGATGAGGAGAAAAGTCGGGAAAGCCCTGGGACAAATTGATGGCCTGGTGATCGGCGGCCAATTGGGACATCACGGTGAAGATGGTGATACCGACATCGGGCAGTTTGGATGTTATGGTCATGGTCGGGCAGGCCTGGTTGGGTTGAGAGTTAAAAGTTCAGAGTTCAAGGTTCAAAGTTTAATGTTCGAATGTCTTCGGCGTGTACGGCTGCAGCGGGAGCATGGATCGGCCTATGAGACGGTGCACAAGCCTGAAGGTTACACATCCGGTTCGTAGAACTCTACCATGTCTTTGGCTTCTTTTGCAATTGCGTCGCGCAGGGAGGGGGGCGCAAGGACCCGCGCGGCACGTCCCCAACCCAGGACCCAGCGTTTGATTTCCTCGATGCCGGCGACCTCCGCCTTCCACACGATGCCGCCGTTCGATTCCGGCGTGATGGTCTGGGAGGGATGCCATGTTTTTTCCTTCACATATCCGGCGGATTCGGGCGAGAAGCGGATGCGGACCTCGACCGGTTCGCCCTGGAATACGCCGAAGGATTTTTCCATGTAGGATTCCGCGTCGAAATCGTCCGGTACTTCAAAGGCTTCATCCGTGAGGGTGACCTGTTCGATCCGGTCGACGGCAAAGAGCCGGATGGCGTTTCGCATGGCGCAATGGCCGATCAGATAGAAGGTTTCGTCATAATACCAGACCTTATACGGGGCTACGCGGCGCTTGGTGGATGCTCCCCGGCTCATGGTGAAATAGTCGATTTCGATGCATCGCTGCTGTTGGGCCGCCTCCTGCACGGCGGAGAGCGTCTTTTGGAAGTGCTGGTAGGTCTTGCGGGCCCTGACGCCGACGTCCAGGCTCTTTTCGATCTGTTGCAAATAGTTGACATATGCTTCGGGAAGGGTGGATTTCACCTTTTCGAACAGTGATGCCAGCGAGTCGTGGATGGCTGATCCTTCCAGTATTTTGAGCATGTTCCGGCTGAAGTAGAGCGCCATCAACTCGGTGAGATTGAGGGGGATGGGCATGTTGTGGCGTCCGCCCTCGAGAATGGACCATAACGTGCGGCCCTCTGTTTTCTCGGTGTAAAGCGGAAAGCCTGCCATCTGCAGCGCTTCGAGATCGCGGTAGACGGTTCGTGAGTGGCACTCCAGTGCCGTAGACAGTTCGGCGGCCGACTTCCCCTTTCGGGCGGCCATCAGCGACTGAATGATTTTCCACTGTCGGCTGAGTTGATCACCACGGGCCATGATGCATGCTTACCATGCTGACGGTTAAATGCAATGGTGTTGCATTTGGTGCCATTCTATCACGGGAACCTTTGGCTGCAATCCTCAATCAGGATGCCTTTGGCGTCATTACAAACAACACCACGGTCTCGGACCTTTCCCTGGACCGCAGGGTATGCTTCCGGGTCCGGATGTCGTACCGTTTTTCCATCCGGTCGAAGAAAAGGGCATTGGTGGCGCGAACCCGTTCGGCAAGGATCACCTTACCATGGGGGTTCAGGTAACGGTCGAATATGGCGCCGAGGGCATCCACGGCCTCTTCCCGATAAACGAGCTCCGAGCCGATGATCAGGTCGAAGGTCCCCTCCAGATCGGGCTGGAACCAGTCCAGGCGGCGAACCGCCGCCGTGTCGCAATCGTTCAGGGCAAGATTGGCCCGCAGGTAGGCAAGGGCATTCTCGTCGTATTCGGTCAGGGTCACCTCGTGCCCCATGGCGGCGGCCGTAATGCCGGCCACCCCCAGGCCTGATCCCAATTCGAGAATCGAGCGTTTTTGATCCACCGGCAGATCGGCCATGTGCTGCACCAGCACGGCGGATGCCTCCCACAGCTTGGCCCACATCGGAAATCCCTGCATCACATCATCGGGGTCGATGTAGGGATCGATGCTTTTGGGCTTGTGGAAACGCAGCGCCGTCCGGCCGATCTTTACCGGAAAGATCTCGGTGGCATGGTCTTTTTGGAATTGTTCCAGGGAAAACGACATCGGCCTTGTGTCCTCTCCATGCGTCTATACCAGGTCGGTGGCCTCTGTGACCTGGTTGAAGAACTCCGTCACCCGGTGCTTTTTATCGGATTCCATGTGGGCCATGGCGCTGCGCGGATGCTGGTTCAGCACACCGGTCATCATATACGGTATGAAATAGCCCCAATCGATCTTTTCCCGCCACGGGAAGATGTGCGACTCGATCACCTCGATGAGGGGCTTGACCCTGAATTTGGGATTCTTCAAAAAGGAGACCAGTAGTTCCAGCGGGCAGTTGCCGGCGCCGCGGCCGATGCCGTAGAGGCTTCCGTCAAGGTAGTTGGCGCCGTTGATGATGGCGGCGATGGTGTTGGCAAAGGCCAGTTGCTGGTTGTTGTGGGTGTGGATGCCGATGGTCTTGTCCGGCAGGGCCGCCATGTACTTCTGTGAGAGGGTGTCGATGTCTTCCGAATAGAATGCGCCGAAGCTGTCCACCAGATAGATGATCGGCACACGGCATTTGGAAAGATCGTCCAGCGCTTCGTGCAGGTCGCGCGGGCCGACCGTGGAGACGGCCATCAGGTTGATGGTGGCCTCAAATCCTTTGTCCATGCAGTGGTGGGCCAGCGCGATGGCGGCGTCGACCTGGTGGACGTAGCAGGCCACGCGGATCATATCCAGGGAGCTCTCTTCGCAAATCGGAATGTCGTCATAGTCGATGCGTCCGATGTCGGCCATGGCGGAGAGTTTGATCTTCTTTTCGCCGTTGTGTCCGATGATGCGCTGAATGTCCTTTTCGGCGCAGAATTTCCAGTCGCCGTACTCGTCCCGGGAAAAGGCCGATTCGGAGCTGAGGTAGCCAATCTCCATATAGTCGATACCGGCCTTGGTGTTGGCCAGGTAAACCGCTTCGACAAAGTCATCTTCAAACTGCCACTTGTTCATCAATCCGCCGTCGCGAACGGTGCAATCTACCACTTTAATCTGGGGTCGAAACATAATCTTCTCCTAGTCGTGAATTTGATCCGGGTGTCAGGAAATGGATCGGCTTATGAAGTTCTTCACATTAGCGTTTATGTCATCCGGCCGCTGCCGGGAAATGGCGTCCGTTCCAAACAGGCTGCCGCCCACGCCAACGGCCTTGGCGCCGGCTAGCAGGTAGGCGGCCACATTGTCCAAATTGATTCCACCGACCGCTACCAGCGGAATATGATCAAATGGCCCCAAGAGTTCTTTGATATAATCGGGTCCCATGGAAGCGCATGGAAACACCTTGATCATATCCGCCCCGGCCGACCATGCCGCGTACACTTCCGTCGGTGTGAACGCTCCCGCGATGATGGGGATGTTGCGCGCTCCGGCAAATTCGATGACGGCGGTGTCGGTGTTGGGACTCACCAGGAACATGGCCCCCGCATCAACGGCTTGTCTGGCCTCTTCAATATTGCGGATGGTGCCCATTCCCAGATACTTGCCTTCGGGCACCCGGGGGCGTTGACCGGCGACCATCTCCAACGCACGCTGCGTGTTGTAGGTGACTTCAATGGCCTGCAGACCGGCCGCAAAAGATGCATCCATGAGCGGACCGAAAAAATCAGCGTCAATGCCGCGTAATATTCCTATGACCGGTACGTTCAATTCCACACTGCTCAACCTAATCCGCTGTCGTCCGCGGCGAGATGTTCCAAAAATGTAAATTCTCTTTTTATATAGGCGGTAAATCAATGTCAAGGGGGCTGCGATCCCCATCGGTCTCGGGGTTCATAGAAACGGTCTCGTAGGGCGGGGCTTTGTCCCCGCCGCAAAGTGATGCCGTTTGGAATGGTCTGGCAGGCCGACCCTGGGCGTGCCTGGTAATCAGGCAAAAGGGTGAAGCGGATCGCGGGTATCAGCTGAATATCAGGTGTTTTGCGGCTTCGAGTGGCTGGACGCCGCCGATGTGCGCCGCAGCCGGTACGTGCGCTTCATTCAGGGCGGAGATGAGATCCTCCGCCTGGCCGGCGGGCAAGGCGGCCAGCAACCCGCCGCTGGTTTGGGGATCATAGACGATCTGCCGGTGCCATTCGGGCAGGTCCCTTTGGAATTGGATATGAGCCGCTGTCAGGCTCTGATTGAACCCGTTGACGCCGGTGGACATGCCTTTCTTATACATTTCCAGGGCTTCGTCCAGGATGGGCAGATCGGCCATGCGCAAGGTGAAGCTGGTGCGGGAGGCCTTGGCCATTTCAAGGGCATGACCGGCCAGGCCGAAGCCGGTCACATCGGTAACAGCGTGAATGTCGAACGATTTCATTATGCTGGACGCTTTGCCATTCAGGTGGATCAGCGTTTCCACGCAGCGGTTCATGGCGTCTTGGGAAACCCATCCTTTGAGATTGGCGTTGAAGAGCACGCCGCTGCCCAGCGGTTTGGTCAGCACCAGGGCGTCTCCGGGCCGGGCGCCCTTGTTGGTCCAGAATTTTTCCGGGTGGACCACTCCCACCACCGAGAGGCCGAATTTGGGCTCGTCATCCTCCACCGAGTGGCCGCCGGCCAGCACGGCGCCGGCCTCGGTAATTTTGCTCAGGGCACCGGTCACGATCTGATTGAGGTCTTCGGCCGGAAGTTTTTTGGATGGAAAACAGACCAGGTTGAGGCAGACCTTGGGCTCGCCCCCCATGGCATACACATCGCTCAAAGCATTGGCCGCGGCGATCTGGCCGAATTGGTAGGGATCGTTCACCGGCGGGGTAATGAAATCGGCCGTGGCGACGATGGCCGTGTCGTCGGAAAGGCGGTATACGCCGGCATCATCGTTGGTTTGATAGCCCACCAACAAGTTGGGATCGTCTGCCTTGGGCAGGCGTGACAGCAATGCACCGAGCCCGACCGGGTCGATTTTGGCCGCTCAACCGCAGGTCTTGGACAGGTTCTGCAGGGTCGGTTTCTGCAACAGTTTGAAGAGAGACATTTTACGGCTCACCTTTTCAGTTTATCGGCAATGATTTTGATGCGGGCGCCAACCACCCCGTCTTCCCGGTTCAGGTATTCCCAGTCCACCCTTTGGATCAGTTCCGGCCGATGTTCAAGTATGCCGGCGGCGGCCAATTCAGCCGCCCGGGCGGTGCGGTCGGCACAGGTCCGAAACTGGGCCCTGTCCCCCTGGCCCTTTTTTTTCATCAGGATGCGGCAGCAGGTGGAACCGTGCGCTTCCTTGAATTGGTCGTGCAGCCAGCGGGTGGCTTTCATCACAGCCTGATCGCCCCCCGGACTGAGGCGGCCGTTGCCCAGGAAGAGCCCCAGGGCCAGTGCGGCGCCGTTCAACCCGCCGCATATGCAACCGGCACTGCCCATGCCTTCACCCATACCGGCCGTCAGCCGAATCGCCTGGTCCTGGGTCAGGTCGCCGTCCAGCACCCGGTTGAGCACGACCATAACCGCACCGGCGCACCAGAGCTGGCGCGTCAGGAAAAGATTCCCGGCCCGCTTTCCGATGCGCCGGCAGATTTCCTCAATATTGAGGCCGTCGTTTTCGGGGGTCGATCTCAACTTCCTCCACAATCCTATTTGACTTTTTCAACCGGATAGTCGGCACCCTTCCACGCAAAAATGCCGCCCGGGTGTCGGTACACATTTTTGTATCCCAGTTTTTTCGCCCAGGTTGCGCCATTGTGGCTGCGGGTACACTTAACAAAACCACAATAAATCACAACCAGTTTATCTTTGTCCGGACCCAGCAGGGCCTCAAAATCCTTCATGGTTTTTCCGCTGGTTTCGCCGGTGTCCCATTCTGCCATCTTCGGGACAGGGAAAAGGAATTGCTTTGCACCGGGAATATGACCCTTCTTATAGCTGGCATCATACGGCATGGTATCGACCAGGATCATTTGCTTGCCGCTGTCGATCCACTCTTTGAGCTCCTGGGTGGTGACCGTGGCGTATCCGCCGTTCACCACTTCGCGTACGAGTTTAACCGCACCGGCCTCCTTTTCCACCTCTTTTTCGAATTTGTTTTTGGCCGCCGCAGGACTTACCATTACCATCGCCAGTAAAAATGCCAGAACCCAACGATAACTTTCCTTCATCAACTTCGTCTCCTTGTTCTATCTGTTGTCAATAGCTCACAAAAGGCGCGCGGTCGTACCGAACCGATCCGACGCCATAAAAACAGGTACCCGATTGCCGCCGCCATCACCATGTCCCGGTAAAGAGCGGGGCGCATGCCGTGAAAAGCCCCTGCTTCCGGGTCCCCGGGTCCGAAACAGCCGCAATCCACATCCAGTCCCATCCACAGGCCGTAGCCCAGTATCGCCATGAAGAGCATGAGCATGCCGGTTATCAGGACCAGCGACCCGCGCAGATCGCGCATCAGTCCGAGACCGGCCAACAGTTCCAGCAGGGAGAGGGCAAGGGCGCCGGGAACCACGGCGGCTTCCGGAATCAGGCCGTAAGCCTCGATGATGACGGCAAAGTGCCGGTGGTCCAGCAGTTTGACGGTTCCGCTCCAAACGAAGATTGCTCCGACGGCAAAACGAATGAGTGTGTAGACCGTACGCGCCAACCTGGATGCGGAGCCGGGTGGATTGTCTACAGGGTAAGGGAGGGCATCGTCTTGGAGGCGGTTTCTGGCGATCTGCATCGGGAATCTCATGGTAACATTTTAAAATGATGGCGGAATGGAAAATATATAGATGCAGCGTATATGTAAAATAGATAATTATGATGCGGCAGCGATGGCGCAGAGAGATTATGAATACCCGCCGTCGCCGGAGCGCCGAATGGCGACGCCGTTCAACTCGGGGCTCAACCTTATGCACGGGACGGCCGATACTGTGGTACGGCGAAACCCAGACGCCTTAGGTCACCGGCAAATAATTTCCTTGCAATTATCGGGAAATAGATTACCTTCACCCCCTTGCGGCCGCTATCAGTGCCATACCGATGATGCCCGGTCCGCAGCGTCGAGGCGCATAGATGAAGAAGAACATGATGTCGTTAAACCCGCTCCAATTTATTACCGGGCCGAAAGATGCCCAAAAAATCCATCAAAAGCTCGCCGGCATGGCGAAGGCCCTTGGCGAAGCGAACTTTCGCCGGAAAGCCGCACGGCAGATCGTCGCCCAAACCCGGCCGGAGACAGCGGTGCCGGAAATCTATCTGCCCTACCGGCCGCTGGTCCGGGACGGCGTTGAATTCTTCCTGGCCCATCTGCCCCTGCGGCGCCTTTTGGACGTGATCGTGCACCAGGTTCAAATGGATCCGGACAGCGCAGCAGAGGAACGCCTGCTGGAACTGGCCAAACAATTTCCCACCCTGCACAAACTGGGTCAGATCATCGCGCGCAATCCCAATCTCGATCCCGGGATGAAGTCGTGGCTCATCCACCTGGAGAGCGGACAATACGGCACCGATGCCGATCTCCTTGTGGCCCATATCGCCGATCGACTGGAACCCCGGGACGCCGCATCGGGAGTGAAAATCGATCCCCGCATCCTCTCCGAGGCCAGCGTCGGGGCCGTGATCCCGTTTCGCCATGCGGGCAGCAAGGGGGTCTTCAAGGTCTTGAAAAAGAACGTCGAGGCCAACCTTGCAGAGGAACTGGACATCTTCAAACAGATGGCAAAATATTTTGAAGCGCAACGGAATCGTTACGCACTTCGAAATTTCCAGTTTCTGAAAGTGTTCGACGATGTCCGGGAGATCCTCGCCAAGGAGATCAACCTGAAAGCCGAGCAGGCCCACCTGACCGAGGCCGCCAGATTTTATGAAGACACAGATGAGATCGTCATTCCCGAATTGAACACCCTCTCCGATGAAACCATGACCGCCATGGCCTACGTCCCGGGCGAAAAGCTATCGGATGCCGATTTGACCCAGATGCGGCGCAGAGAGTGCGCCCAGGTGCTGGCCGAGTCGTTGATCTGCCGCCCCATTTTTTCCTCCGAGGAACCGGCGCTCTTTCACGGTGACCCCCACGCCGGCAACATTTTGCTGCCCACGGGAGCCGTAAACGGCACGCTGAAAATTGCGCTCCTCGACTGGAGCCTGGCCGGATACCTGAACCGTGAAGTGCGCGTCAAGATCGTGCGCCTGATCAGGAGCGTCATTGCAGAAGACCCGGCGCAAATCTGCCGGTGCCTCAAAGAACTGGCCGAAACAGGACCTGAAAACACAGGACTCTCCAGGACCGCTCTGTGGCGAAACGTCACCCGGTGGATCGAGACCCCGGCGTACGTCCAGTCCTCGCTGGTGCGCAAGGCGTTCTGGCTTCTGGAGCAGCTCTCCTACGAAGGCGTTGTCTTCTCCGCCGACCTGATGCTTTTCCGTAAGGCGATCTTCACCCTGGAAGGGGTGCTCCATGACCTCTATCCGCGATTCGATCTCGATACGGTGGTGTTCAAATACATGGCTTCCCTGCTGGCCGAGGAGATGCCGCGCCGGATCGGCAATTTTATGTTTTTTCAGGCCGACAGGGCCGAACAGTATCGCTCTATGCTCTCCAACACCGACCTGCATTCGCTGGTGATCAACCAATATACGGCTGCGGTGAAGAAAAATGTGCGCTTTGCGGCAGACATGATCGAGCGGCAGGCCCAATTGATGCGGGGCCTCTTTATTTGAACAAATCATCAAAAAGCCGCCTGACCGTCAAACAACTTTCCCGATTTCAAGGCGACACCCTGTTCGACAAGATCGCACGGGCGGTGTGCCGTGCGGGAACCCTGCCGGCCAAAGAGCTGTTCGAGGTGTGGGAGGTGGCGCGGCGGGTGCGGCGCAAATACCGCGGCGGACGCATCGTGGACATGGCGTGCGGGCATGGCCTGCTGGGCCATATCATGCTGGTGCTGGACGACAGTTCCGACCAGGCCATGTGCGTGGACGCTGCCATTCCGGCCAATGCCGCAAAACTCTCCGGCGCGATCCTCGCCGGATGGCCCAGACTGAACCATCGGATTCGCTTCATCCAGTCCCCGATTGAAACCTTCGACCTGCACCGGGATGATCTGGTCGTTTGCCTGCACGGCTGCGGCGGCCTGACCGATACCGTTCTGGAACGTGCGGTCGCGGCAGGCGCAAGGGTGGCGGTGCTGCCCTGCTGTCACGATCTGTCGGTGTCGGACACCGGAGGGCTGGAGGGATGGATGGACGGCCCCCTGGCTGTGGATGCCACGCGCGCCGCAACTTTAAAAGCTGCCGGATACACGGTGCTGACCCGCGCCATTCCGGAATCCATCACCCCTAAAAACAGGTTGCTGCTGGGGCATCCCACGGTTGACAAACTGCCCTGAAGGCGGTGCGTCCAGCGGTGTTCCGATCGGCAGGGGCGATTGTTTCATGAAACGATAAAGGGGGCATGGAAAGAACCCATGCCCCCGCGGTTGTCAGAACAAATGATCAGGGAAAATCCGAGCTGTTGGGAACCGTTGTGATGTTGCCGCGCTCTGCGCCGCAGTCCCTGGCGCTATCCGTGCACATGGTGGATTGGTCGAAATAGAAGGACACCTTGATCTTGTCGCCATTGACGGCATTGGCCGCATGAAACTTCATGGATTTCTTGGTCTGGTTGGGACCGATGAGCATGCGCTGTCCGCCCGCCGCCACGGGCTGAACATTGTTGCCTTTGATCAGCACCCCCTGCACCACCATCTTGAGGTAATACGGCGTGTTGTTCTGAAGCGTCGCCTGCCATGTCTTGGCGGTGTTGTCCCATTCAATCCGTTTGATTTTTTTGTTAAAGATGACTCCCGGCACGCCATATATCAGGTTGGGAATGCTCGTCTGATCCAGCACATTGTTGCTGGCGACCACGACGAGTTCGACGGCCAGTTCGTTGGCGAGGCAGCATCTTTCCCAGTGGGTTTTGAAGGTTTTTGAGGCTCCAGGCGCTATGGAAAGGGTGACCAGCCGAACCGACCCCGGTACGGGCGGATTATTGGCCGGGCCCCACTTGATCTGGGTGGTCTTGAGCTTCAGTGTGTTGGCATTGATCGTCCCGCTACCCGTGTTTTTGACGGTGGCCCGCCAGAACCACCTTCCGTCGGTATCGGTGCCGATTTCGAAATTGGTGATCTCGGCCTTCATCAGGTGCTTCATCGCCTGATTGGCGGTCAGGCCGGCCGTAGCCTTTGCAGGCGCTGTGCGCATGGTCTTGGGCTGTCCGGCGACTGCAGGTGTTTTGGTGGTTCGGGCGGTCGGCGAAGCGGCCTTCATCGCCTTTCGCATATCCTTTTTAACGGAGATCGTTATGCTTTTGACATTGTTGCGCTCATCCAACTCGGCGATTCGGTTGGGCTGGTCGGCCGTGGCCATGACCACGTATCTGGCGGGTTTGGTCGGCATGAATTTTCGGGTATACCGCCACTCTTGCCCGATATTGAGCGCCGGAACATTCACCGTTGCCGGGACGCTTTCGCCTCCAACTTTAACGTGCGCCACCGACGCCTCGACGCGGTCGCGGCCGACGTTTTTGAAATAGACCTTTATCATTAGCCCCGAGCCGGCAGTGGGGCTGCCGGGCGAGTAGGTGATCTTGGAGACCACCAGGTCCGGCGGAAGCTTCTTCATGACGGTGCCGGACGGCAATTTAGGCGCTTCTTTGGCCATCGCGGACAAGGGCATCTGCAACAAAAAACAGACGGCGATGAGGACCGGGATCAAACGGTTGAGACGTTGCATTCAAATTCTCCTTTCGCTGCAAATTGCATCTGACGAAATACGACGACGTACATATCGTCAGAGGAACTTTTTTACGGATAAGTACATTGCCGCATCAAAAAAGTTCAATTCAGGAGCAGAAGGCATGCGCTACGCTTCATGAATGTCACCTGGTTTCTTTATGCGCGGTGCGCTTTTGTTCACAGGCTCTGAAAATCGATAGGTGATCAAATAGCGTCCGTGAACCATATATGCCGTGCCCCCGTGTTTTGATGTTACATCAGAGGCAATTTTCGGCCAATATGGAGGTGGCGTCAAGTTTGGAAAGGATAAGCGGGTGCTTTTTACGCCGCTGATCCGGAAAAGGACCAAACTAGAGCGCTGCGTCACGCCATGGCATCCATCGGAACCCCAATAGGCTGCAGATCAAATGGTCTGCGGGGACTTGTGGCGTAACCCATTGAAACGCTTCAATAAGGAGTTGTCGGCAGCCTTTTCCTGTACCCCTTCCCTCAATGCCGCGCCCGATCGTATTTTATCTCTGACCGCATGCGAGAAGCCGAAAGGAAGCATAGCCGCAGGGAAACGCACTCGGTAAGATTCCTTGGGAAACACTTCGCTTCTTGCTGCACAGGTCCCGGTCGGCCTCTTGGACCGAATCCAATAACCGAACGGCCTTGGTTCGTGAGCCGTATGTCCGGTTTTTCGGACGGGGTCTGCTCTTTTCCCGATCAACTTGTGAGCAGCGTCATATCAGCCGGTCACAAGATGTGTTATCAATAAGTATTGGAAGGGTCCGTGATGCGTTTTGACGCTTTTCATTCACGCTGCCCGTGAGCCTGTAGAGCAGCATCGTACGCTTCAATTGCATGTCGAACTATTAAAACCAGGGCCATCCAGCCGCAGGATGGCGCTTGAACTGATACGTTGCGATTTGGAGAACCTATTGGCAGCGAAAGGTGGGTGAAATGGAGAATAGAAACTTATTACCGCTGGATGCATATGACGCCATGATCCGGGCGATGATGCGACCGTTGTTGCCGATGAGCCTTACGGGAGGATTGTTGTGGGGTCTTTTCATGTATTTTATCACCGGTGACATGTCTGGTCCGGTAGCATTCATCATGGGCCTTGGTTTCGGTGTGGTGTTTTGGTTTGTGTTCAGGAGATTTGCTGTCCGATTGTTCACGACAGCAATCGCAAAAGCATATTCGGCAGAAGAGCAGCCCGACCCAACGACGGAACCTGGCCATTCATATCGCTTCCAACTCGTTTGCGCCCATTATAAAGGCTTGGCCAAAATGATCGGCAGATTGTGTATCGGCCCGGCTGGCGTGTGCTTCATATCCGATTTTCCGGAAAAGACGAAGCTTGTGATGGATTTCGGCTCGCTGGAATCTGTTACGGTAAAAGCCGCCGAACCGCGAAAGGGAATTGGTGCCCTGGTGTTCGGAGACATGCCGAAAATTGAACTGGGTCATAATGGCGAGGCACACCATATTGTTGTCCCCAGTCCGGACTTCACCGCAAAAGCGTTGCGCCAAGGTATCGAAAAGGCTCGTTCATCCGGGGAAAGGGCGGGGGTGAGATGAACGAAGACCAATGGGTGAAATTAATTTTCAAGCTGGCATTATTAGGATTCACCATATGGGCGGTGCGGCGACTTGCGCGTGGTCTGAGGGCGCCTGACAAAGAAACGTCAAACGACGACAACAAGCTCGTCGAGCGCGTCAATGCAGCGATCGAAAAAGTGCTCGGTGGTGTGGATGTCGCAGACAAAACCGCTGCCCTTATTGAGGAGCGCCGTCGAGTTGCCGGAAAAGTACGATGGACAAAACGCATCGTCTGGATGGTCCTCGCGGGATATGCCGTACTAGTTCCTTTGCGCAATTACTTTAATATGCCGTCGGGATTTGCAAGCGACATGGCTCTGGGCCAAATCCTGTTTGTCATAATGTCCATCGGCTTTACCATCAATTATCTTGTCACGACTCGAATGGCGAGAGCATCGCGCGTCATCCTGGTCCTCAGAAGATTCCGTGAGCACGATCATCGTCGAACCGTTCTGCCCAGAGTCGTCGGCAGCGCGACTGCCGGCATCGCGGTGCCCATCACCATTGTCGATTCATCCTTTCCCGGGGAATCATCGCCATGGGTTCAAATTCTCGGGATCTGGCTGATTGCGCCGGCCACCTTATTGGTGGGAAGCATTTGGATCTTCTTCATGCCGTTGCATGGATTTTCCGGAGTTATGATATGGTTTGTGATTATGGGTCTGGTTTTCTGGCTGTTATTCGAAATAAAGGAGAGGCTTGCCGTTGCATTGGGGGTAACCAGAACGACCGAGGAGAATTTCCAAAGGGTTCTAAGCTCTGTATTGACGTCCATACGGCGCAGGAAAGGTAAATACGCCGGCACAATGGCGCTTAAATTCCCGGACAGCGTCTGGAAGTCCGCGATCAGGAAAAGTCTCGTAGAAGCAGATGCCGTCCTTGTCGATGTGACTGAAATCAGCGCATCTCTTGAATGGGAGCTGCTGACCGTTAAGGAACTCGTGCCGGCCGAGCGCGTTGTGTTGGCATGGTCAATTGAGAACGTGAAACAAGCAGCCGATCAAGACGTTATGGCGCAACACCTGTCGCAGGTGCTGGGCGACGAAACAAAGACGGCCGATGATTCGATACCAAGCCAAATGCCCGCCCGCCTGTTTGAGCGTCTTGATGCGCTTCTATCAAAAGAATGGATAAGAAAATGCCAAATGCTGCCCTACGAGAAATCGGTGCGACAGTCAAAACAGGACGGGAAAATTGTCGGTGAATCGGGCCTTGCCGTCTGCATCGCTTTGGCGCACAAGGAATGTTAAGCCACGAATTGGCGTGCGATAATCAAAAGCGAGGTAGCACAGATTTGACATATCCTGTGATACTGGTATGGTATCGCACGAATCGACCCGCCTGAAGTTCTTGGGATAATCTAAATATATCTGCAATCAGAATACCTTGAGATAAGTTTCGCAAACCAAAGGTTTCGGCGATCTTGTATTATCCACTGGTGATAGCAGATGTCAAAAGCTCCAAAGTTTGTGTGATACGTTTTGGATATGCAAACGAAGAAATTCGAGCAACAATATTCATTTTTATGCCTCTGAGGGAGGCAAAGAATATAGCCCCGGGTGTAAACCCGGGGAACTCAATTACCCGCACCCACAAGCTCCGAAGGAGCGGCAGACATCCGCTCAGTCCCATAAAAATTTTGGGT
>JBNLAV010000074.1:0-20831 GCA_050302315.1 Desulfobacteraceae bacterium | reverse complement strand
AAATGCAATTGGGAAAGAATCAATACGTAAAGCATTTGAGCTGATAGCGGTTTATTTTAAAAATGGTTTGCAAGTAAAACAGAACGGAATGGAAATTCTCGAATCCGGTAATACTGCGTTGGTTTTTGCCAATACGGTGGTCTCCGCGCCAAACCTGCCCGCTACAGAACGCAAAGCAGCTTATGTTTTTAATAAAACACTTAATGGGGTGTGGCTTTGTTCAATCGATAATTCATATGGGCATGAAGTTATAGGGAAAAGTGCTTAACTATCCAGTGCGGGTGACAGCCAGGACCGGGTGCGCCTGGGCGTCGGCGCCATTTTGAAATTCATCAAATATTTAACCGTTCAGTGGAAGCCCTGGCTGCCCCTGACCGGCGCGTGGTTAAAAAAAACCAAGATGGGAGTGATAAAGTGAAAAAAATAAATATTCATGAAGTGCTATCCTCTATTCAAGAGCACTGGTCTCAAAAAATAACGGACCTATAACCCCAAACAAGGTAACGAACGTTAGAGCCGGCCCCAAAGACCTCCCGTCGAGGATGATAGCGGTCCAATTCCATCCACCTTGTTTTGGGTTATAGGTCCGAAAAATTATCGGTGAAGCGAACGGTCAACTATTTAAGGTAGCTAAGGGCATTGGTTCAACAAAATGGCATAAACACGATGATCAAGATGAACTATTTATTCTTTACAAGGGTCATCTCACTATTCAATTGCGAGATGAAAATATAGAATTATATGAAGGTGAAATGTTCATCGTCCCAAAAGGTGTTGGGCATTGCCCTGCCGCTGAAGATGAAGTTGAATTTCTAATTGTTGGTTCAAACATCACTTCAAACAAAGCTGGTGGGAAGCCAAATCTATGAATAAATTATCATAGCAACCTGCTGGTGGGGACGCGTAAAAATCCGCGCGCGCCACTGCAAACTCGCTATATGTTCAAATCATCGGAAAATGTAGATATGTCTCACAAGTTATTCTTCTTTGTGCAGTTTGCTCCATTGTCCGTATTTCTTGCGATTATTCGATGGTCAGACGCATCCGGCCCTGATTGGAAGTTGGCATTTATTGCTGGTGGATGTATTGCCGTTATCGAATCCATTCTATTATTCGCATCAAAGAATGTTGTTAATCGATTTATTTTGGCCGTGAACCTTTTCCTTTTTGTCGGTGGCGTTAGCTTTTTATTCCAAATATATTCTGTTCTTGGTCTTTACAAAAACCTCATGCAATCAGCATTGTTTGCGTCTTTGATTTTGGTCGGCGTGATGACTACATTGTTTTCCGCATATGGTTTCATTGGTGTAAAACACTCGAATAAGCATATGGTTAGGAGCCGATCGATTTTTTTACTCATTGCATCTTCAGTGGCTTTGATTCTATCAATAATTTTTCGTGGAAACATGCTTTTTGCCGGGATACTGCCTTTTGTCGGGTTATTATTTATAAATAAGTTAATATGTTTAAAATTGAACAGGACAGACGAAAGCATCAAGATGATATAATTGACGCGTGGACAACGGATCAAAAAATATTGCCGTTTTTCTCTTTGGTATAATCATCATGGAACTTTGAATTTGCGCAGGCCACGGTCCATTGCGCGGCCCTCGCTGCAAAGGGGCACCGTTGGCATTATTGAAGTGAACAAAGCAGCGAACCATAAGTTCGCATCTAACCGGACCGAAGCCTTTAAATTAACCAGGAGGTTTAGCATGTCCTCGAAGAATGCTGGCAACATCAAAGGGATTGTTGCCGAGGCGATTCGTATACGACAGGAGCGAGAAAAAGGTTATCGGGAACGAGCGCTCAAGCTGTTTCCCAAGGTCTGCGGCCGGTGCGGACGGGAGTTCGCTGGAAAGCGAATACGCGAACTCACGGTACACCATAAAGATCACAACCATGACAACAATCCACCTGATGGCAGTAATTGGGAATTGTTGTGCATCTACTGCCATGAAAATGAACATGCCCGTGGGCAAGTTGCCGATGTTTACACCACAGAGCCTGGCGATGAACACCCGGATAATAGCTTTCGTCATAATCCTTTTGAGGGATTGGCGGACCTGATAAAAAACAAAAAAGACCTCGATGAATAAGCCTATAATGGTTCAGAAGATCGCTTGGCCCCCCCCATCGTTAGCAGCGGGTCGCGGATGGATCCCCACACCCAACCTGTCGTTTGACGCGGGTCGAATAAAGGAGCCGGCCTTGAAAACCGGTCTCTGGCTATTTATCATCTACATATTTGGATAAACACATTGGGTGACCGGCAATATGCAATCGATACGGCTGGTACCCTTGAATACAGGGAGAAAGATACCATGAAAAAAATATATAAAGGGCTTATCGGCATTTGTGTGGCGCTGCTGTTGCTTGGTGCCGAGGCGTTTGCTGCGGGCAGCAGTTCAAAACCGGCCGGGGACACGCGCCCCGGTGTTTCCCAGTATAATTCAGGGGTCAAACTGATGAAAAAGGGCGATTACGAAAAGGCGGCCAGAGAGTTTGAGGCCGCTTTGAAAAAAAATCCCGATATGGCCGAAGCGCACAACAACCTCGGTTACGCATTGCGCAAACAGGGTAACGGCAATTTCGATCGCGCTCTGCAGCATTACAATCGCGCCATTGAGCTCAAGCCGAATCTGGCTGAGGCGTACATGTACCGAGGCGTATTGCATGCGCTGATGGGCGATGAGGAAAAGGCCCTGCAGGATCACGGCAAGTTGACCCGGCTCGATCGCAAGCTTGCGGATGCGCTGCAGGCCGCCATCGCCTCCGGCGAGGAGCCTTCCGGCCTCGACGGGTTGGCCAAGAAATGGTGATCCGTTTATGCGGTTCGATTGCCGCTGCGGTGATGTTTCTCGTGGCCGGATGCGGTTACGGCCATCATCCAGACACCGCAGCGAGTTCTGAGCTCCAAGGTGTCCATCGTTGGCAGGTGCCGCAGGGATTCCCCATCCCGGCGGTGCCGGCCGACAATCCCATGACACGGGAAAAAATCGAGCTCGGCCGGCGATTGTTTCATGAACCCCGCCTTTCCGGCGACGGTAGCGTCTCATGCGCCACCTGCCACCAGCCGGACCGGGCTTACACCGACGGCAGGGCCAGGGCCAGGGGAATACAGGGCGGTATCCATCCCCGTTCGGCCATGTCGCTGACCAACGTGGCCTACAACGCCACTCTGGGATGGGATGATCCAGGTATTACGCGACTGGAGGCGCAGATGCTGATCCCGCTCTACAATACCCAGCCGCCCGAGATGGGTGTCACCGGCCGCGATACCGAGATCCTGAGCCGCCTTAAAAAAGACCGCCGTCTCCGGGCGCTGTTCCGACGCGCCTTCCCCCAAGATCCATCTCCGGTGACCATGCGCAATGTGGTCTATGCCATCGCATCCTTCGAGCGAACCCTGATTTCCGGAAATTCGCCTTACGACCGCTGGGCCTTCGGCGCCGACCCGGATGCGCTGGACAGGGAGCAGCGGGCCGGGGCACGGCTGTTCTTCTCCAAACGGCTGCATTGCTTCCGCTGTCATGCCGGGTTCAACATGTCTGGACCGGTGCGGTACACGGGGGCAGAAGGGGCCGAGGCGCGTTTTCACAATACCGCTCTCTACAACGAGGGGGGCAAGGGCGCCTATCCTGCACCCAACACCGGATTGCACCGGCACACGGGCCGGAGCGACGATATGGGAAAATTCAGGGCGCCCACCCTGCGCAATATCGTATTGACAGCGCCGTACATGCATGACGGCAGCATGGCCACTTTGGAAGAGGTCCTGGACCACTATGCGGCCGGCGGGCGAGCACGGGGGCACCGGCCGTCTTCGGGTCCGGCTTCCAACATCGACCCCCTGATGACCGGGTTCAGGATCACGCCGGAGGAAAAAAGGGATCTCATCGCCTTTCTGGGGGCCCTTACCGATCAGACGTTCATCCGGCAAGCTGTCAAATCCGCAAGTCCTGGCCGTCGGTAAAGCGTCGCGGGACCACGGCGGAGGGCAAAGCCACATATTGAACGGTTGCGATCTGAAAACGGAAAATGATCTTTAGTAGCGCCATTTGAAGTCCTGGTAGATTTCTGCGGCGATGCCCAGGAAATCCAAGGGGATCGAAATGCCCAGTGTCGATGCCCGCTTGATGTTGAAGGCAATATCGATCTTTCCGGGATCGGTGATCGGCACTTGTGCAGGCGCCTGCCTGCCGTCCAGGATCGAGGCGATGATTTCGGCGAGGTGTCGGTTGGATTTATAAGGCGATACGCCCACCACGCTCAAGCAGAAATCTTCGGCATGAAACATCAAAAAGCCGATTTCCGGCACCTTGTTGTTTTGGATCATCCACTGGGCCACCTCCGCAGTGGGCACTACCTTGCCCTGTTCATCCAGCAATTGCTGATAGGTGATGATGCCGAAAAGGTCGGTCTTGTCCTGGTAAGATAGCACGGCCTCCTTCCATTGTTTGAAGGTCTTGAACTTCAGGTTCCCCAGGACTTCCAACTGAGGGGTCTGGACGGTATTCAAGTAGCGTTCCCTAAAGGCTTGCCTGACGAAATTGCCGCTGGGGCTCGCGTCCGAAAGCATGACGATTGTTTTGCAATCGGGCAGGATGCGGCGGGTCAGGGTAAATGAGTGGCGATATGGCAAGCGCTCCAATATCCCGGTGATATTATGGCCCGGCTTTTCCAGGGTCTTGATCTTCTGGGGATAGGCCTTTTCCGGATCGATATTGATACCGGCGAACACGAACGGCAGATCTTCATCAGGATAGGGAACGGCCACGTATTTGAGCGCGTTGTCATCGTTGATGTAGACCAGGTCCGGCTTAAACGTCTCAATGACCTGCCATGCCGCGCGCGCGCGCTGCCTGATTTGCTCCGGCGTTGTATAGTTGCGCTTGGTGTCCATGTAAAAATCTTTGATTTCAAGATTTTCGGCTTCCACATAACCGCTGCGCGCCAAGCCCTCGATCAATCCCTTGCGGGAGTCCTGGTTCCATCCCCACTCATAGTGATAGCTATAGACCATCAGCACTTTTTTCCGCTCATTTTCGCCATGCGCCGCGAAATGAAAGAATAGCGGTGCCAAAACCATGATACACGCCATTGTTCCTGCAAATATGAAGATGCGTTTTTTCATTTTTCCTCGCTCAGCCCCATGCGGTTGAAGATAGATGGGTTCGAACCTTATTTTGAAGCTTTCGTCGCAGGCGCAGTCTTCGAGGAGGAATTGGAAATCGCTTCGTTAATGCATAGAATTCCAGCGGGCTGTTGGGGCTTGCATCAGCCCGTTCACGCGTTCCGAGGGCCCGTTGCTCAAACGGCGCGTTAGCCGGCTTGGCAGTCGTTGCGACCGAAGATAAAGGGGCGGTACATTACCGAATCCATTTTAATGGCAATCGGTTCACCTGGCAAGATTAGTTATAGGCTCACCCCCCACATCTCGTGACGGTGTCCACAACAGCAGCGACGGCGGCGCCAAATGGGGCGCCGGTTGGCGTTGTTGCGCCAACCGCTTGTCGATCAGAGCCCGAACATTGATATCCCTTTTGATTTCCCTCGGATGTGCGTCGCAGGCAGTTCTTTAAACGGGTAGCGCTCAACGGCCCTGTCCAGGGTGGTTTTGCTGGCGATGATATGGGTGTCGAACTGTTTGTTCATGTCCTGGAGCCTGGCGGCAATATTGACCGTATCACCGACGAGGGCATAGGAAAGACGTTGGGGGCTGCCGATGTTGGCGGCCACCACTTCACCGGTGTGCACGCCGATACCATGGGTCAGCGGTGCAAGTCCCTTTTCGGAGAGCCTCCGGTTGACATCGCCCAGGTGATCCTGCATGGCCATGGCCGCTTGCAGGGCTTTGTCCGGGTGGTTGGGGTGGGGGATGGGGGCGCCAAAGACGGCTTCGATTTCATCGCCGATGAACTGCAGCACCAATCCGCCTTTGGCGGTGATGATTTTTTCCATCTCCTCAAAATAGAAGTTGATGATTTGAACAACCTCCCGGGGGGAGGTCCGTTCCACCAGGGGGGTGAAATTGCGAAGGTCGGCGAAGAGCAGGGTCACCTCTTTCAGTTCACCATCGAGAGGTACGCGGCGCGCCAGAATTTCGTCCCGAATCTGCCGGCTGACATACTTGCCGAAGGTCTCCTTTATAAAATCCCGATCCCTCAAGCCGGCGGTCATTTCATTGATCACATCGCCCGCGTACCCGATTTCGTCATTTGAGATGACCCGGACTTTGGTATCGAACCGGCCGGATCGAACCGCACGCAGGGCCGGCAGCATACCGGTTGTCGAGCGCGTAAAGCTGCTGCTCACGAGAAACACGACCCAGATGCCGATGGCGGCGAATATGACCGCGATGCGGGTGACTGCGTGGTACATCACCTGGGCCGCCAATACCGGGTCTTCGGCATGGGTGTGGGTGCTCCATACACTCGATGCCATCAGGAACATGGGGATGAGGTTGCAGGCCAAAAGAACGGCGAACAACCGGGTCCGGATGCGAATGCGGTAGGTGCCCGGTACGCGCGAAAGCCCTCCCTGCGGGAAGATGATGGGGAACAGCCGGCGCTGCATCAAAAACTCGAAGACAAAAAACGCGACGGTAACCGTCACCAATCCGCCATGGACGGCCCGAATTATCGCTTCTTGAACGATAACGGAGCCCAGCCCGGAACACCAGAGGGCGACGGGATATACAGTGGCGGCCGATATCCAGACGGCGGCGCTGATGCCGATCAGCACCAGGGGTTCGTTCAGCAGACGCCTTTGGACTCGCGCGGTGTCCGATACCGTGACGGGCGCCCCGGAAAAAAGTCGATCGAGATGCCGGCGCATCGGCAGTTCGTACCAGAAGTTCAGGCACAGCGGTACCAGAAATGAAAATGGCAGAAAGATTACGTCCACACGATGCACCACGATGGCCTCATCGACCGTCACCTGCAGGCCGGTGCGCCGTGATAAGTAAATGGTAATGGCAACGCCCACGGCGTTCGAGACCAGATTGGCAACCAGCAAGGTGTTTTTATACCAGGTAGCGACGATTCGGTTCATGATCCAGCCTCCATGGCATATCCCCTTTGATCCGCGCAAAGTCGTCGATCAGAGGCACACTGCCGATAAAGCCCCTGCCGGAGCGCCACCGCGTGGCAGATGTGAGCTTTCTCTATCGATGATGTATGATGTTTCGGACTGAAATTGTCGGGCTGACTATATCGCATTCTTTGCCGCATGCAACCCATTGTTGCAAGTGATCAGGCCCCGACAGGGCGATTATTGTCGGGGTGTCCTGCGAATCCCCCCGTCATAGGAAACGCGATGTTTTGCGCTGTCCGTACCTGTCCCTCCCCCCAAAAGCAGGCATTGGATCCGCTGATAGAAATATATTGAGAACAAAATATAATAACCCGATGAGATATCAACATTCCAATAACAACACGTAAACAAATCAAATATCATGGTCTGTTCATTGCGCATCGGCGATCGCATCACCATCATCGAGACCAAGCAGGGAAGCGTCCGCGCGGTTCCCAAACTGCCCAGCGGCAGCGAGCGCGACCACGGATACGTCTTCGATTCCCACCGCAAGCCGCTCGTCGTCGCTTCCGATTCGCGGAGCGATACCATGGAGAAGTGCAATTCGGCTCACCCCATCGACCGGGCGTGCCTGGGAGGACGTTCCGGTTCAACTGGATGACTCCATGCAGGATATATTGCCCATCGTTGCCTCCAGGAGCCGGCCCGCCCCGGTGGTTGATGGGAACAGAGTTTACAAGGGGGTTGTTTCCAAAAACCGATTTCTGAAAATGTTGCACCGCGCAGAAGATCACATCTCCGATGCTCAGGAGGCCCATATCGCTCAACCGGTTCAGAGTGCCGAGCCGGCGCATGAAACTGGTGAAATATAATGGAGAATTACCGGGGTTTTTTCAGGCCCTCAAATGGCCGGTGGAAAAAGACCCTGAACGGTATTGATAGCGGCCTGAACTGGCTGCCGCCGGTGATGGTGATCATCGTCATCGGTCTGGCGGCGTGGCGTTATTCCGGATACAAGTTGGCCAATTTTCTTTGCGATCCGCGTTGACCCCGCACGCTCTAAGCGCCATAGGCCGGGACCGGAAAGTTTATCTGCAGCCTGGCGACATGCCTTGCTTTCCGACCGGGCAGGCGAATTCGCACAAGCGGCAGTATTTTACGGGAACTGATGCAACCGGACCATTCGCCGCGCTCCGAACCTCGTCCTTTTCCATCCGGATATGGCACAACTCCCTGTCGAAGGCGCCGTCCCGCGCCGGCAGATGGGCAGATGCCCCGGTGGATTCAAAAATCGGTACGCGCTCTACCATTGCCTTTTCCGGACAAACCGATCTGCAGGGCATACTGCAATGCGCACACGGGAAAAACGGCGGCGCATCCGTCGGGTCGATGTCGGCATAAAGCAAAAGCGCTCTGAAGCGCAGCCTCGGTCCGTATTGCGGGGTCACCACCATGTTGTTCATGCCGATGGTGCCCAATCCCGCCAAAACAGCCGCATCTTTCAGAAAAACCCCGCCTTTTTCGACTTGATAATGTAGTCCGGACGTCTGCACGTCCAGGCGCCGGTCGATCTGTTGTCGCGCAGCATTCAAGATCTCGATCAACCGGCGGTTGCCGGGAGTGCTTCTGCTGTCCCACCAATCCAGCTCCGGCCGCTTCCGTGGATGGACCAGGCCGACAACCAGCAGCGATCGAGCGGCTTCCGGCCAGCGGAACAATGGACCTTTTAAAAGCGCATCTTCATCGCCGAAGGTACCGGTAGCCGCATGCCTGCTGAGCTGGGCATAGGTCAAACGGGATGGGCATGTTCGAAGGGCCTGCATATTCGCAATGCCGGCAACGGTTGCGCCGTTTTCAAGGGCGATGCGGATGATCTGATCGGTAATCTTCACCGCCAGGCTCTCCTTGCAGTCGGTGGTTTGGCCACGTACTCCTGTGAACGCCTGCAACACATGGCGGATGCGATGTGGTGCGCGGAGAACAGATCGGCATGGGAAAGGCGTTCAGAACATGGACTGAAGCATAGGATAACCTGGAGGCCGGGTCAATTGTATGTCCTTACGGATGCTTCCCTATTTCAAGCACGATTTTTCCGGTATGCTGTTTCAGCAGGAATCGTTCCTGGGCTTCGGCAATCGCTTCCAGCGGATAGGTCGCGGCGACGATCGGCCTGATCCTCTGCTGTTCGATATGGCGGACAAGGTTCGGGAATACCCGGGGCTCCAATATCGTGCAACCGAGCAGGCTTAGATCTTTCAAATAGAGGGTGCGCAGGTCCAGTTCGACAAAGGCGCCGGCAATGGCGCCGGCCACCGCGTATCTGCCGCCCGGTTTGAGCGCGGTCAGAAGGCCGGGCCAGTGCTCTCCGCCCACAAGATCGACGACCACATCGATGCTGTTCTCCCCCAGGCGCCGCGCCACGTCCGCATCGCGCGCAAGGGTTTCCGATGCGCCCAGCGCCGCCACCTGGTCGAATTTTTGCGGGCTGGTCACCGCTACGACATCCGCGCCGCGCGCCCGGCTCAACTGCACGGCAGCCGAGCCGACCCCGCCGGATGCGCCTGTTACAAGGACCCTCTCTCCGGCCGCCACACCCGCTTTGGTCAGCATGTTCTCCGCGGTGGAATAGGAGCAGGGGAAGGAGGCCAGCTCGACATCGCTCATGCGGCTCTCGATGGCGTGGGCGTGCCGGGAAGCAACGACCACGAATTCTGCGAACCCGCCGTCGCACTCCGATCCCAGGAACCAGGGCCGGGGCAACCGTTTGCTGTTGGATTCCACCAAGCACGGCTCCACCAGCACACGTTGGCCGATTCTGTCTTGGCCGACATTTTCTCCCACCGCGGCGATACGGCCGCAGACATCGATGCCTTGAATGCGGGGAAATTCGATCGGCTTTCCGGCCCAACTGGCGTCTTCGCTTGCCGCGCCGCCCTTGGAGTACCAGCCTGTGCGTGTATTGATGTCCGTGTTGTTGACGCCGGCCGCTTCGACCCGGATCACCACATCGTTTTTTATGTACACGGCTTGCGATACCGCTGTTCGGATAGCGTTTTCCCGATCATGCCGTTTCCACATTCCGCTTCCGGCACAGGGGGTATCCTTTGCAGCCGGCACATGGTCAAGGGGCCGGCAGACGCCATATGGCCATCAAGTTCTGGGTTCTTCACCGTATCGGCATCGGCAGCCTTCGCTTTTTGAGACTTCCGTCTCGTCCTGTGTACAAGGTCTATGCCCAGGATGTCAAACCAACGATCGGCAAGTCTCCGCAGCCGCACTCCTCTGGACCATCGCACGCTTCAAAGCAAGCCTATGGTGCGGCCTTCCGCGCCCGCTGCCTGCCGGCAGACATGGGCCATATCGATGCAAACGGGCGGACACTTAACGGTACCCAGGCGATACCAATTGGGGTATAACCCTTTTATGGGAATTTGCGGAAACCCGAAGCATACAGGAACCGAACCATGACACACCCCATCGATTTGCGCTCCGACACCATTACCCAGCCTACCGATGCCATGCGCCACGCCATGGCCCAAGCCGTGGTCGGCGACGATGTCCTGGGAGACGATCCCACAGTCCGCGACCTGGAGGCCCTGGCGGCCGAATTAATGGGGAAACCGGCCGCCCTGTTCGTCACCAGCGGCACAATGGGAAATCTGGTCAGTCAGATGGTGCATTGCCGGCGCGGGGATGAGATGATTCTGGGCAGCGAGTCCCATATCTTTTATTACGAGCAGGGTGGATCGGCTGCCATCGCGAACATCCACTCGCGCACCGTGCTCAACCAACCCGACGGCACCATGGCCCCCGAGGATATAGAAGCGGCAATCCGAATGGATAATATCCACTTTCCGGTCAGTCGTTTGATGGTGATCGAGAACACCCACAACCGCTGTGGCGGCGCCCCCATACAACCAGCCTATATGGAGACCATCCGAGAAATAGCGGATCGCAACCGGATGAAAATCCATGTGGATGGTGCGCGTATTTTTAACGCCGCACACGCCATTGGATGCAGTGCCGCCCGGCTGGCGCGATATGCCGATTCGATCACCTTCTGCCTGAGCAAAGGGCTGGCGGCGCCGGCCGGCTCCCTGATCTGTGGAGAGCCGGCATTCATCCAGCAGGCCCGGCGCGTGCGCAAAGTGCTCGGTGGCGGGATGCGTCAGGTGGGCGTGCTGGCGGCGGCAGGAATCGTGGCCCTTAACGATATGGTCGATCGGCTGCCCCAGGACCATGCCAATGCCAAACGGCTGGCCATGGGATTGGATCGCATGCATGGCCTCGAGGTCGATCCCGACCGGGTCCAGACCAACATCGTTTATGTCCGTATCCGTCGGCCCGGGCTGACCGCGGCACAACTGGTCGAGCGTCTTGGCGCAGCCGGGGTGCGCGTTCTGCCCACCGGACCTCGACAGCTGCGGGCCGTAACCCAATATCACGTCAGCGATGCAGATATCGAAACGGCGCTCTCCCGCTTTGAGCAAGTCATGGCCGCTCTCTAATGGAACGGCAGCCGTTTGGCTTTTATGCCGGCGCTTCCCTCTGCCGGTATCCGACGCTCAACAGACGATAAGTCGCTGTCGCGCAGTCTGTCCAAGCAAGTGTCCAGAAGGTTGATTTCCGGAAAAAACCATCCGCTAAAAATACTCAAGCCAGCGGGTCCGGACACCGATAGTAAGGTTGAACCACGGACCGTCGACCTCCAGCGGTAAACGCGTTGGTACCGGCTTGCGATGGAGGAAAATAACAGGCACGTGGATTGACAAATGGCAAAACCGAAGCACACCCAAGCCGAGAGTCCCAAAAAGGTGCTCGTGGTCGACGACGACCCGATCAGCCTTCAATTGATTGCGCACATTTTCATCACCGCCGCTTGTGAAGTCCGAACAGCCCAAGACGGCATTGAAGCGCTGAAAATTCTAAAAAGCTACGTTCCCGACTTAATCGCCATCGATCTGATCATGCCTTATCTGAAAGGCGATCGGCTGTGCCAGATTATCCGGGGTATGGAGCCACTGCGGGACGCTACGGTCGTCATCATTTCAGGTGTGGCCGCTGAAGCCAATTTGACGCCTGACGATTGCGGAGCGGATGCCTGCATTGCCAAAGGTGAAAAAGGTTTCGAAAAGAAACTGTTGAGCCTTTTGAGCCGTACCGGAACCCCCAAGTCGCCGGTGGCAGCGGGCCGGACCACTCAGACAAGGGCACTGGCCCAGCGCACATCCACCAAAGAGTTGCTAACCGTTCAGTCCCGTCTGGAAATAATTCTGCAAAACATGGTAGAGCCGCTGTTTGAATTTGCTCGGGACGGGCGCCTTGTCTTTGCCAACCAGAGTGCGGTGGCCCTGGCGGGCCTTCCGGAATATCAGTTGTTGGGCTCTGATTTCTTCCAACTCTTTGCCGATGCGGACAATGAACAGATTCGAACGGTTGTGAGCAGGCTGGAAAACGCGGCGGCGTCCATCGGCGCGGATGGGCCGGTGATCCTCAACGGACGCCTGGTGGCCGGCTGGCTGGTACCCTTCGTCGCGGATGACAACCGCACGGTGATCGCCATGTTGCGTGACGTCACGGCGCGTAAAAAAGCAGAAAAAGCGCTTGAGCGGAGCCGTGCCAGCTTTCACGATATCGTCGAAAAAACAGCCGATGGCATCCTGGTCATGGATGACCATCGCAATACCGTTCATTATGCCAATCCCATGGCCGCCGCTTTTCTGGAGAAGACCGTTGATGAGCTGATCGGTCAACGCTTCAGCCTGCCGATTCGCCCGGACCTGCCGCTGGAAGTTGAGATTTTCCGTCCGGGCATGGGCGACCGTGGAACGGCTGAAATGCGAATGGTCAAAACAGAATGGGAAAACCGGCCGGCCCAACTGGTTACCCTTACCGACATTACACAACGCAAAGAGTTGGAAGTCGGGTTGAAGCGGGCGAAAATGGCGGCGGAGCATGCCAGCCAGGCCAAGAGTGAGTTCCTTGCCAACATGTCCCATGAACTGCGCAGCCCCTTGAATGCCTTGCTCCTGTTGGCCCAGAATCTGGTGGCCAATCAAACCGATAATCTCACTGCGGATCAGATTGAGTCGGCCCAGCTGATTCACACCAGCGGCACTGTTTTGCACAATTTGATCAACGAAATATTGGATTTCACCAAAATTGAAATGGGCCACATGGCCGCCTATGTCACGGACACCAAGCTGAAGGATCTTGCGGATCATACGACCTCACTTTTCAGCCATATGGCCGCTGACAAGGATCTCAGCCTGGATGTCACCATCGAGGACGGATCGCCGGACACCATACAAACCGATCACCAGAAGCTCGAACAAATTCTGAGAAATCTGGTTTCCAATGCCATTAAGTTTACTCCCCGGGGCGGTATCCAGGTCCACTTTCGAAAAGCAGTGGTAAGCGATCCACTGCCGTCCATGCTGCAACCGGAAACGGCCCTTGCCATTGCCGTGACCGATACCGGCATCGGTGTACCGGCCGAAAAGCAAATGGCTATCTTCGAGGCCTTTCAGCAAGCGGACAGCAGCACATCACGCAGGTATGGCGGTACAGGGCTGGGTCTTTCCATTTCCAAAAAGTTGGCCCAACTGCTGGGCGGCGACATCGGTCTTACCAGCACCCAGGGCCAGGGATCGACATTTGCCATCTATCTCCCCATCATACGGGACGCGGCCGCCGAAAGCCGGCACGAAGACTTCCCGGAAAGCAGTCATCAACCCATCAACCATGATTCGTCCATATACGCCGTTGAAAAGGGGGCAACGCGGTCCGAAAGTGATTTTCGGATGCTGGACGGGAGAAAGGTGCTGGTCGTGGATGATGAGGCGCGTAACCTGTTCAGCATCACCACCGTTCTTGAGAATCATGGCATGAGCGTATCTAAAGCCCTTGATGGGAAGAAAGCCCTGGCAATCCTGAAAAATAGTCCTGACACGGACATTGTCCTTATGGATATCATGATGCCTGAGATGGATGGATATCAGACCATACAAAGCATCCGAAAATTAGGGCAATTTTCAAAACTGCCGATAATCGCTTTTACTGCAAGGACCTTGAAGAGCGATAGAGCGCGCTGCGTGGCGGCCGGGGCCGATGCCTGTCTTGTCAAACCAGCGGCCATTGAGCGGATATTGTCCGCTATGGCGCGGTTCGTTGGACGCGCTCAGCGCCAAACGGCGGCGGAAGAGAATGGGGCTGCGGATAGCTTTAGGTGAAACCATGCGATAATGGTCCGGAACAGGCCGTTTGCGATGCATACGGGAATTGCTTCAGACCAACGAGCAACATAAAAAATGGAACCCACAAAATCAGACAAACTGAGCAACCCAAAACCAAAAATCCTCATCGTCGATGATCGTCGAGAGAATCTGGTGGCCTTGGAAAGAACGCTGGCCGTTCTGGATGCCGAGATCATTCGGGCCATGTCCGGCGAGCAGGCCCTGACGCGCCTCTTGGAGCATGAGTTTGCACTTATTCTGCTGGATGTTCAGATGCCGGTAATGGACGGATTTGAAACAGCCAATCTGATTCGCGGAAACGACGACACCCGGCATATTCCGATTATATTTGTAACCGCCATCAGCAAGGACCATCAGCATGTCTTTTCCGGTTATGCCACCGGTGCTGTCGATTACTTGTTCAAACCGCTGGAGCCGGATATCCTGATCAGCAAAGTTCGCGTATTCCTCGAGTTGGAAAGGCAAAAAGCCATTATCATCAAAACCAACGAGCGACTCAACGCTGCCAACCGGCAAATTATTGAACAACAAAAATCCAGGATAAAAGAAGAACGTCTCAAATTATTGCTGCAATTGGCCGGCGCAACAGCCCACGAGCTGAGCCAACCTCTGATGAGCCTGTTGGGCAATATCGATCTGCTTCGCATGAATATCGAAGATCCGAATAAAGTCAAGCACCGTTTGAGCTGTATAGAAGCGGATGGTCAACGCATCTCAGACATCGTCAACCGAATACAGGCCCTGCGCATCGACGCGGTAAAACCATATGCGAAAGGCATGTCCATTATCGACTTTGGCCCCGTTAAGGGCAAGGCGTAAAGAGCGCTCCCATTCCGGGGTGTTCCCCAGGCCGCGCACGGCACCCTATCAGCGCATGAGACCAACAGGACAAGATCGAAACTGGCGGCCTGATTTGCCTATGCTGTTTTGAAGTCTTCTTACTCCTGCTGAAGAATATCCGATTCCAAACTACCCGCATGAATGAAAGTGAACAGGCAGACAATACTATAAATAAACGGATCTATAACCCAAAACAAGGTGGATGGAATTGGACCGCTATCATCCTCGACGGGAGGTCTTTGAGGCCGGCTCTAACGTTCGTTGCCTTGTTTTGGGTTATAGGTCCGTAAATAAACAGATGGTCTTTGGATATCTGGAAGGTCATTCACATGGTCCCTCTATTTTCGTTTCAGTGCGCGACCATCTCTCGAATGATGAGCAGCAGGTCTTGGCAAGTGGTCGGCTTGTAGACGACGCGCTCGATACCCGATTCTTTCAGCGTGAGCGCATCGACCTGTTTGTCCAGTCCGGTATAAAGCAGAAATGGGATTTTGGGCATTCCCTTCTGGCGGCAATAGTCGCTGATCCATTTGCCGACTTCCAATCCATTCATGTCATTCATGCTCAGATCGCATAAAACAACGTCAAACTGATCGGATTCTATGGCACGCATGCCTTCATGGGCGGATTGGGCGGTGATGAGATTGACTTCCGTGTCCGCAAAGTACAATTCCACGGCCTTGAGAATGTTGACTTCATCATCGATCAACAGGAAACGTATCGGGGCCCGTTTTTCCGACGTTTCCGCTGTGGCGACTTCAGGGGTTTTGACAGACTGAAATTTAGGAAAGGTGATTGCGAACTCGGTGCCTTGGCCGGGATTGCTTCTGACCTGAATATCCCCTTGATGTTTTTTGATGATACCATAGCATGACGACAGCCCCAAACCGCTGCTTTGCGTACCCTTGGTGGTGAAAAAGGGTTCGAAAATGCGCTGGAGGTGCTCTTCTGGAATGCCGGGGCCGTTATCGGCGATTCTCAGAATGACATGATCCTGCCGGGAATAGGTTCCGATGTTGAGCTCGCCGCCAAGCGGCATCGCTTCCACCGCATTCTTGATCAGGTTCACCAGTACTTCGTAGATTTCTGAAGAGGTACCCTTGATGTGGCAGTCCCCGCTTTTCAGAAAGTTGAGAACGTATTTTCGGGGAAAAGACGGCGGCCTCCAGAGGGGCTTTGTCAGTTCGACGGCTTCAGCGACCAATGCTTCCAGGTCGAAAATGCTGCCTTCGCTCATTCCATTGGGCGTCAGAAGTGTAAAATCCTTAATCCGCCGAACAACGTCGGCGCCTCGCTGTGAGGCCGTAATGATATTGCCCACGGCCTGCTGACAATCCCGGATCCTGCCCGATTCCAGTTTTGCTCTGGCGGCCTCGGCGCCCGCCATGATCATTTGCAGCAGGTTGTTAAAGTTATGCGCCACGCCGCTGGCCATTTCACCAACTGCAGAGAGCCGCTCGGTCCGGATCAGCGTCTCTTGAAGCTTCTTGCGCTCGCTCAGGTCACGGGCGACGCTCAGGAAGGCGGTCTTTCTCTTGTAGGAAATGATACGTCCCTGAAACTCGAAGGGTATGGGGACGCCTTTGCAATTGATCAGGCTGAGTTCGAACTGGTAGGATTGGTCTCTGCTGATCTGACGGCTCATTTCCCTCAACAGGCCGTACGCATCGGGTGAGGTCAGATCCTTCAGTTTGAGCCGCAGAAATTCATCTCTGGTGTACCCGAGACAATCGCAGGCCACATCGTTGACTTCCAGAAACTGGCCCTGCCGGTCATTGATAAACACGACGTCGCTGACACTCTCGAAGAGTTCTTTATACCGTGACAGGGCCTCGATCTGCTTTCGCTCGGTAATATCGCGGATGAGCGCCACAAAACATTGCTGGCCTTCATAATCCAGGGTGGTGCCGGTCACTTCGGCATCGACAATCGTACCGTCCTTCTTTTGAAAGCGACGTTCCTGAACGTATACCAGACCCTCCTGAATGGCCTTTTGGATATTTTCTTTGAAATTTTCGGCGCCCGGTTCAAGGATCTGGTCCAGCCGCATGTCCAGCAGTTCCTCTCTGGAATAGCCAAGCCATTTCTCGATGAACGGATTGCAGTCGAGGATTTTCCGCGAATTGCTGTCGATGATGTAGATCGCCTCTGGCGCATGTTCGAATATCGCACGAAAATTCGCTTCGGATACCTGAAGTTTTTTGAGACTCTGCTCGTATTCCGCGCCGGCTTCCTTCAGCAGATTCGTAAGGATATCGGCTTTGCGGTCGGAGACTTCGAGCAGTTCCTGCAAGCTCTCTATTTGCTTCATTCGTCTGGTATCATGCTCCACTTATCAAACTCCGATAAACGATAATGTGGCGGTTTCGTTATGCAGCTGGCTCGGTTGATGGCGCCGGACGCGGCAATATTCACCGTATGTGTAGAATCCCAAGATCGGTACGTCCGGGTTCAATCTGGATCGCACCCGCTCGATCTCTTCGCTGACACGCAAACCCAGAAGCGTCTTGCGGGCTGTGCAGGAATAGAAAAACACCATGGACGGCTCCACCTCTTTTCCCATATCATTAACGGCCTCCTGAACGGCTTCATCCGTGGCATCCAGGATAGAGACCTTGTCGCCGCAGGTCAGATAGACCATTGCCCCTTCCGGTATTTCTCCAGCGAATTGGATGGAGCCTTTCTCCCGGTCTACGGACATGGTGGCACGCAACAACAAATTCTCGCTGCCGTCAACACGCTCAATATGGTCAACGAGGCCCAAAGGATACTCAACACCCACGCCGGGCAGGTTCTTGGCGTGCTTGCCAAGAAATCGCTCATAGACATTAAGAGCGGGTTCTCCGTTCAATTCATAGAGAATGTTTCCACTGGAGCGTGTGACTTTCTTTGGCAATCCGATCCGCGACCAGCCGCTTCGCACACCGGTTCCCAATTTGAAGTCGCCGCTGAAACCGATGGCAACGGCGGCGTCGGAAAAAATACGGTCCGAATGGAATTGCCAGGTTTTTAGGAATTTGCCTGCATCCGCCGACGTGCCTCCTGATACAGGGGTGTTTTTCGAAAAGCCGGTCGCCATACCCCTTAAGATGGCGCTGCCGTTTCCGGTGAGGCCGTCGGAAAAGAGTTGCACATAGCGCACCGCATCGGAAAAAGCCGAGGCCAATTGCCTGCCGGCCTTTTCATTGTCGCGGCCGATGTTATTGACGGAAACAATTTCGAACGCCATCTGGTCGGACACGATGGCCCCCAAAACCGCAGAGTTGGTGCTGAAGCCTGCGGTCGATATTTCACCGTCGGTGGTACACCCGATGAGGGGTCGTCGATCGATAGCTTCATAAACGCCTTTGACCAGGTCTTCGAATCCATTCTCCGGTGCGCAGAAGAGCCAGCAGGCATCGGGCATGCGTCCCAGCTTTTCGATGACGGCTTCCCCCATATTCCTTCCCGATGCGCGCGAAAATTCATCTTTGATCTGTACTGTGTGAGCTTTGATCATAAGAACTCCAATCCGGTGTTTCAGGGGGCTTGCGACGGACAGCCCCGCCAATATGAGGTTTACCAATCATACCGTTTCCGACCGGCCGATGCAATGACTGCTATTGCGCGAAACTGCAGTGGGGCATGCAATAATAGCGCGAATCATACGGGCGGAGAGAGCGGTCGGGTTCAGCGATGCGGTGTTCTAAGACGGAATCGGTTCACAATATGGGGCAGGGCAATATCATCTTTTTATAAACATTGGGGGCCATTCAACGGCCTTATCGGTTAAGACGGGGAGTTGCGGTCGGCAACCCCCCGTCTTGGAGCGAACGGGCATTGGCTTTGCCCTGCGATGGTGTTACCAGTTGAATACCTCGTCCAGTTCCTGGTCCTCAACGCCAAATGTAATGTCGTGAGGCGGCAGTTTTTCATTTTTAAAGTAATCCGGCAGGCGATCGTGTTGCGAGGTAAGACCCGCCTTGGCATTGAATTCTCTTTCAACGGTCAGGATCTTCTTGCCCAGTTCGGTGACATCATCGCCGGTCAGACTCAGGCCGTAGAATGAATTCAACAGATCCAGAAGGGCCTGGAAGGTCTCCGGCTGGTCCAGCACGGCAAAGGCGATGAACAGACACATGCCGGTGGCGTCAATGGCGGCTGTGGCGATCTGCAGATTCCTGGACAACTCGACCTGTCCTTCGGGTTTCAGCGGATCCACTGTACCGCCGACCCCCAGGATATTGGTGGCCACCGCATAACCAGCGGTATGGTCAGCTCCCATCGTGCTGGTGGCATAGGTCACGCCGATGCCCTGTACAGTCCGGGGATCATAGGCCGGCATCGCCTGCCCTTTGACCACGGGAACCCGCTCCACGCCGAACACCCGGCCGGTGATTTTCGCTCCGCTGCCCAGTACCCGACCCAGGGGGGTGCCTTTGCCGACCTCCTTGATCAGATTGATGGCAGCATCCGAATCTCCGAATTCGGCCAGTCCCGCCTCCATGGCCACCGCGATGGTCGCTCCCATTTCAATGGTGTCAAGCCCGAAATCATCATCCAGACGATCCATCATGGCAATGGCATCCAGGTCGTCGATGCCGCAGTTGCCGCCGTGGGCCCAAACGGTCTCGTACTCGGGCTGCTTGCTCAAAAAGCGGCCGTTCTTATCATAGAAAGTGCCCGAACAGCGGATCACGCAACCCCTGTGGCAGCCATGGGTCGCCGAACCTTTGCCGCCACGCTCGTTTTCCATCTCCGCCTGGGTTTCACCGCTGATTTTACCCGCTCCTTCGAACTGGCCGCTGCTGAAATTGCGTGTGGGATATCCGCCGGCTTCGCTCAATACGTTGGTGAGGATATTGGTGCCATAAGCGGGCAATCCTTCTCCGGTGACCGGATGCTTACGCAAGCCGGCGACAAACGCCTTGTTGGCCTCTTTGAACTTTTCGGGATCTTTGGCCGGCCGCATTGCCATCCCCGCATCGTCCAAAACGATGGCTTTAACACCTTTGGAACCCATCACCGCCCCGACGCCGCCTCTTCCGGCATGACGCGTGGGACGTTGCTCCATATCTGAAAAGGCCACCGAAGCCCCGCCCAGTTTCATCTCGCCGGCCTGTCCTATGGAAATGCAGGCCACTTTCTCTCCGTATTCCGCCCGCAGTTTGTCCACCACATCGTAGTTGCCGAGCATCTTCAAACTGTTGTCCGCTTTAATGCTGGCGCCGTCCTTATTGATCACCACCTTGTAGAGGGTGTCATCTTTGGGGAGACCTTCCAGCACGATGGCCGCATAGCCCAATCGTGCCATCACCTGGGAGGCCTGGCCGCCTGAGTTGGACTCCTTGATGCCGCCGGTCAGGGGGCTTTTACAGCCGACGGAAATTCTTCCCGACATTGCGGCGGCCGAACCGCTCAACATGCCCGGCGCGATGACTAGTTTGTTATCCGCACTCAGCGGATGGCAGGTCGGCGGTACTTCCTGACCCACTATCATCGATGTCAACCCCCTGCCGCCGAGGCCGGCATAGTCGCCTATCGGTTCTTCCGAAATATTCGGACCTCCGTCGGCACCCATATTGATTCTCAGAATTTTGTCCATAGCGATTCCTTTCTTTTTAGCCTTAACAAGTTGCCTGCGCCAATCAATGTCTCTTCCGGCGGGCGTTTATATGCTTCTGCATACCTCTGCATCGATATCATCGATGGTATCGT
>JBNLAV010000073.1:0-1909 GCA_050302315.1 Desulfobacteraceae bacterium | reverse complement strand
GGTCCAGCCGCTGCCATCCGCCGCGACCCTGTCGGCAAACTGCCTCAGCTCCTGCATCTCCTCGGGGTGGATATCGGAAACCCGTACCTGGCGCAGCTCCCGGGCACTGTAGCCAAGCATTTCAGAAGCGCGCGGATTGGCGTCCAGGATCCGGTCGTGGGCGATATCGACGAACAGGATGGCGTCGTTGGAGTGCTGGAAAATGGTTTGCAGGCGTCGATATTCGGCCGATTGCGAATCGGGCATGGCGGGCCGTCCCTGAATGCAACGAAATTTCGTGGATAATACACCGAATATCTCCAAAAACCACGAATATTGGTTGTTGCCGTTCGGCTGACTCACATAATCTTCTGGTAGATCAATACGTTATCAAGCGCTGCCGGTTGGCATGGGTTCTGCACTTACCCCAGGATCATTGGTCAACCGGAAGAGTCCCATGCAATCACATACCCACGCCAACCCTGCCCCCGATGCCTACCGCTTCGATCACTTCAGTCTCAAAGTGATGGCCGGCGATCTCCGCTTCAGCCGGGATGCCCTCCGCCCGGGCGACCGGGTACCCAATCTCCCGGTCATTGATGGTAACGGGCAGTTGGTCAAGATCCACGATATGTGTCGTGACCAGCCGCTGTTGCTGATGACCGGATCGATTACCTGCCCCATGACCATCAGCGCCCTCCCACCCCTGCGGCAGGTGCATGAGCGTCTGCAGGGAAAGGTGAAATTCGCGCTGCTCTACGTTCGTGAGGCCCATCCGGCGGAACACTACCCGCAGACCAAAACCCTGGAGGAGAAGCAGCGCAACGCCCGCGATTTGCGCGACATCTACGGCGTCGACTGGCCGGTGGTGATTGACGACCTCGATGGCTCTATGCACCACGCGTTGGATGTGATGCCGAATTCGGCCCATATCCTCGGCCGTGACGGCGTCATCCTGTATCGATCCCTGTGGGCCGGCGACATGCAGGCCCTGGAGCGGGCCCTGGAGCAGGTCGCGCAAGACCAGCCAGTTAAATCAATGGCCAGTCAACGGATGCTGGTCCCGTTTCTACGTGGCGCCGGCTACATGCACGGGACGTTAAAGCTGGCCGGAGGCCGCTCCTACCGGGAACTCGCACTGGGCGCTCCACCCATTGCGCTGCTGGCTCGTACCGCCGCGCTGTTCACCTTTGTGCCGCCTGATCGGCGTGGTATGGCCGCGGCACTCGGTCTGACTGCGGTGTTGATTGGAGGGCTGATTCTGGCCATCGGGTAGGGCCAGCGGGCCGGGTGGGGTGGACGGGGAAGAGCGTTTCACCCTCCCGGTGCCTTTGGTGCCTGTTTTGGGTGTCCGGCGATTTGGGTTGAACGTGGTGGAGGGTCCCGCCTGACCCAACTGAGGGTCACAGATACCCGATTGAGATTCTCGAAGCTTTAAACGAGAGTCAGTTCCTGGATTGAAACTTGCGACCTGCGGCTGAGAGCCAATAGACTGTTGCCCTGTGGTCTTGGAGCGCCAGCTCGTGGATGAAACCTGCCAAAGTCAATTGATGCCGCAGCGGATCAGCCCGCGCCAGCGGCGACAAAGTCCAGCACTGCGTGCAAACCTTCCCAACACGTGCCGCCAAACTCCGACGTCCGAATCTGAACTCGGTCGCTTAGCGCCGTTCGTCTTGCATTTTCAGATAGATGGAATGGCAGCTCATTTCGTATTGCGCGGGCAGGCAAGTGCAGGTTGTTCGACCCATTGATGCATTTTGGTTTTGAGATGCCGACGTGTTGTAACACATCGATTTTGATGTGGAACTGTATGTGCAATAAATTATGAGCAAAATTTACTCTCTAAGCGGATATGATAATGACTCATATATGTGCTCTAGCACTGATCGAGTCTTTGAGGAAATGGAAGGTTTAGTGGTTTGCCCGAAGT
>JBNLAV010000072.1:0-63187 GCA_050302315.1 Desulfobacteraceae bacterium | reverse complement strand
GCAGAAAAGATTTTCGGGTTGAACGCATTACGCCTGCAGGACAAAACGCCCATACCATCGCGTTGTCCTCCAGCACCGCGCGCCCATTGGACTACCTGCCGGGGCAATTTGCATTTCTCTCGCTGGAATCGGTGCCGGTTTCAAAAGAGCCCCACCCTTTCACGATCGCCTCTTCTCCTCTCCGCCCGGATATCATTCAGTTCACGATCCGCGGCAGCGGCGACTGGACCCGGCAGATAGGAGGGCTGGCGGTCGGCGACAGGGCGTTCCTGCAGGGGCCCTTCGGGCATTTCTCCCATCTCACGGTGGCCCCCAGCTGTCGAGAAATTATCATGATTGCCGGCGGTATCGGCATCACCCCGATGATCAGCATGCTGCGATACATGGCCGATACCGGCGAGCGTCGCGGCATCACCCTTGTTTGGAGCAACCAAACGCGCCGTCACCTTTTCAGCGTTCAGGAACTGGATGCATTGGCTGAAAAGTTGACAGACTTTACTTGGATTCCTAATTTCACGCGTGAGAAAGATGAAAAAGGGCAAGTCGGGCGCTTAAACCGCCAAAAACTGAAATCGATGCTCGAATCCCACGATCGAGATGCCGCTATTTTTCTGTGCGGACCACCTCCAATGATCCGGCAACTGCGGATCGATCTAAGGTTACTGGGATTCAAGAAAAGATCAATCCATTTCGAAACCTTCGGTTTCTAACCTGTAGATGGCCCAATTATATTAAATGACGGAGATCTGCGAATGAGCAGATCCCCCAACTGAGCAGGAGATTCCCCATGAAAAAAATCACCTTTTCGATCCTATTCGCCGCCATGGCGCTATTCTTAAGCACCTCTGCCTTCGCTTCCGGGAATGAGTGGAAGATCGATCCGGCACATTCCGGCATCTACTTCCGCATCACCCATATCTACTCCTCAGTCAGTGGATTCTTTTCTGACTTCGACGGCGAGATTAAGTTCGATCCGTCCAATCTCGACGAGAGCCGTTTTGCGTTCACCGTCAAGGTCAAAAGCGTTGACACCAACAACAGCAAACGCGACGGCCACCTGCTTTCCGAAGACTTCTTCGATGCCAAGAAATTCCCCGAGATGTCCTTCGAAAGCGAAACCATCAAGCATTTAGGGGCTAACAATTACCAAGTCATCGGGACGATGACGGTGAAAGATGTCAGCAATAAGATTACCCTGCCATTCATTTACTTCGGATCCAAACAGCACCCCTTCGATCCGAAACTCGAAGTGGCCGGTTTCGAGGCGCGCATGAACATCGACCGACTTGGATACAAGGTGGGAGGCGGAAAATTCTACAAAATGGGCGTGGTTGGAAAAGAGGTAGATGTCCTTATCTCAATAGAGGCAACAAAGCAGCGATAGAGCCGGGAATTGGAAATCGAGAAACAGCCCCTCAATATATAAGCATCGGCCTGGCACTGAAGCAACCGGCTCCAGCACCAGGCAGGTTCGATACGGTTATAGTTTCTCGGATCTGGAAGAAAGGTAATCGGCTACACCTTCTGCGGTTGGTGACATCCCTTCCTCGCCTTTTTGCCATCCGGCGGGACAAACCTCGCCATGCTCCTCGGTAAATTGCAGCGCATCCACCATTCGCAGCATTTCATCGACGTTGCGTCCCAACGGCAGGTTGTTGACGACCTGATGTTGCACGGTCCCATTGCGATCGATTAAGAAAGAAGCTCTCAATGCCACGCCATCTGAGTGCTCGATACCGTAAGCTCTGGTAATTTCGTGGTTGACGTCCGCCACCATGGGAAATTGCACCGCGCCGATGCCGCCCTCGTTGATCGGCGTGTTGCGCCATGCGAAATGGGTAAACTGCGAGTCGATGGAGACCCCCACCACTTCTACATTGCGCTCTTTAAACATCGCCGCCCGGCGATCATGGGCGATGATCTCCGTAGGACAGACAAATGTAAAATCGAGTGGCCAGAAAAAGAGGACCACATATTTGCCTCTTAGATCGGACAGCTTGAACTGCTCCTCGATGGCACCGCTGGGCATCACCGCCGGTGCTACAAAATCCGGGGCTTCTTTGGTAACAAGGACACTCATAGGCTCGCTCCTTTTAATTTCATCGGTTTGATGGACGCCGGATCATCGCTGCCGGCAATTCGGTGACATATCCAGAGAATATGAGGCGGATCCGATGAATTGCAACCTTGTTTTTCAATAAAGGAGCGGGATCGAACCGACGCATCCATGGTGGTTCAACCGTTCCGGATGGCATCGTAGGCCGACCGGACCACGTCATATCCGTGCGCCCGTTCGAGCCTTCGGATGATGAAGTGGCCTCGTGCAGTTTTCTGAAAATGATCCATAAATAGCGCGTTGATGGCCACCGCACTGACAGCGCCGATAATCGGCACGGTCTGAGCGGCCACTTTCTGAGAGACGATCAGGTTGAAGCGCGCCGCAACCTGGGTGATCAATCGGACCATCGCCGGGGCGCCTTTATCGGCCAGACCTTTTTCGGCGATATGCCTTGCAGCCTCCGACACCGCCCGGGCCAGAGCCGTTCTCACGGCGAAATACCCGGTTTCGGCGGCATCGTCTCCTTTGGAGCGGCCCCCAAGCGCAAATACTTCTATGCATGCCAACCGCGCCTCAGTGCTGGTGATGCGCTCACCCTCGCTTCTGGCGATATCGGCGATGGAGCGCAGCATGATGATCGTGGAGGCCGGCAGTTCGGCGATCAACGCCGGCAAACCAAGGGCGCCGCCGACACCTCCTGTTGCCGCCACGAGTCCTTTGTGCAGCCGGTTGTGGGCTTTACGCTTCTGATCGGTCAGGGTGAGCATTGCAAATCGAAGCGCGCTGCGCAGTGCGATCTCCGTTGTCTTGTTTAAGATGCTGTTGAATTTTGCCGGCAGTATGGACAGGCTCTTTTCGATAGGGCTGCCGACCATCCCCGTCAGTTTCACAGCGAACCCCTGACTTTCCAGCAATTGCTTGGCAATCTTCAGATCATCGAGCGGTTGGCCGGACAATGTCATCATCTGCTCCTCGGACCATTTATCAGGTATGAAACGCCAGCCTCGGAATAACGCCTTAAGGTGCTTTTTTCGGTTTCGATATGCGGCCTCGACGGCGATGTTTGCATTCAGGAAAGTATGGACCCAGCCCCCCGGAATGTCAAATGCCTGCAATTCCCGACGCGGAAGCGCATTTATCCGATGACAAATGGGGCCGAAAAGGTTAGGTACAGCCAAAGCCCAACGAGAAGGATTTGACATGACCGAACACGACAAAGCCTTTCAGGATTATTACCCCGATGACTATGCCCACTGTTATGGCTGCGGCAATCTGAATCCCAATGGTCTGCGCATTAAAAGCTATTGGCAGGACGAAAAGAGTGTCTGCCGTTTCGATCCCCAGCCCCATCATACCGGCGGCTTTCCTGACTATGTCTATGGCGGATTGATCGCGTCCCTCATCGACTGCCACAGCGCTGCAACGGCATCGGCTGCCCGATGCCGTCAGGCCGGTATCGAATTGGGTGACGCGCCTCTGCCGCGCCACGTCACGGCGGCTTTGAAGGTGGACTATCTGCGCCCTACGCCGGTTGAGCCCCTCACGTTGGAAAGCCGGGTTCTGGAAATGACCGAAAAGAAGGTGATCGTCGAAACCGCGTTGTCGGCCGGCGGCACGGTTCGCGCCAGGGGCGAAGCGGTGATGGTCCTCATTCCGGAGAGAAAGACGGACAGCGCATAAGGCCGGGGCGGCACGGCGCCGCCTGAATATGCTTTGGCGCCGGATCAGGGTGATTCCACCGGCCTGAACCGTTTTGCCAGGGGGTAGCGCCGCCCCTCGCCAAAGGCTTTGGGGGTCACTTTGAGGCCCGGTGCCGCCTGATGGCGCTTGTATTCATTCTGATCGACCCGCCGGATCACCTCTTCCACCGCACTGGGGTCGAAGCCGGCCGCCACCAGTTCGGATTTGCTTTTGGCCTGTTCCACATACCCTTCCAATATGGGATCGATGATCTCATAGGGCGGCAGGTCGTCCTGATCGGTTTGATCGGGGGCCAGTTCAGCCGATGGCGGCTTGTCGATGATGCGTTGGGGAATCACCTCTTTCGACGCATTAATGGTGCGGCAGATCTCGTAGACCAGCGTCTTGGGAACGTCGGATATCACCGCCAGCCCACCGTTCATATCGCCATAGAGGGTACAATAGCCAACCGCCAGTTCGGATTTGTTCCCGGTTGTGAGCACCAGACTGCCGTCCCGGTTAGAGATGCCCATCAGCAGGGTACCGCGGATGCGGGCCTGGATGTTTTGCTCGGTAATCCCCGGCTTTTGCGGATCTGCTTCGGGCACCAGTTGCCCGACGAATTGGTTGAAGATGTCGTCTATCGGTATGACCGTGTACGGCACGCCCAGGTTTCGGGCCAAGGCCCGGGTATCTTCGAAATTATGCCCCGACGTATACTTCGACGGCATGAAGACGGTGGCGACGTTTTCGCTGCCCAGCGCTTTTTGGGCCACAACCGCGGTCAGCGCCGAATCGATACCGCCGGACAGGCCGATAACGGCTTTTTGAAAACCACACTTGGTGACATAGTCCCGGGTGCCCATCACCAGGGCATTGAGCACCGAGGCGACCTGATCTCCCGACACCGGATGAAACTCCCCTTCACCTGAATCAGTATCAAAAAATACCATGTCTTCCTTAAAGTCGGATGCCCGGGCGACAATCTCTCCCCGATCGTCGAAAACCGTGCTGGCGCCGTCGAAAAGGATCTGATCGTTGCCGCCCACCTGATTGACGAAAACCACCGGCACCTTGTACTTGGCTGCGATGGTGGCGAGCATGTGGTCGCGAAAGTCGATTTTGCCCATGTGGTATGGCGATGCAGCGATATTGATCAACAGATCCATCCCACCCCTGGCAAGCCGGTCCACCGGATCGAAGGCGTAGAGCCGGTGATCGAAAACGTCCTTGTCGTTCCAGACGTCTTCGCAGATGGTCAGCCCCAGACGACGGCCTTTGTAGGCAAATGGCAGATTCGGCTGACCGGGCTCGAAGTGGCGGTGTTCGTCGAACACATCGTAAGTGGGCAGCAATTGCTTGTTGACCTGGTAGAGAACCCGGCCATCTTCGAACAATACGGCGGTGTTGAACAATGCCTTGCCCGGATCATCGGTATTGGGCGCCACGAAACCCAGGACGACGCCGATTCCCGTGATGGTGTTCACCAGCCACTCCAGGGCGCTTTGATTGGCATCGATAAACGCCTTCTGTTCGAGCAAATCCCGCGGCGGGTAGCCGCAAACCGCCAGCTCAGGGAAGATGATCAGATCGCACCCCATCTCCTTGGCTGAGGCGGCTTTGGAGGCCATGCTCCGGCATTGCCGTTCGAAGTCGCCGATCACTGGATTGATTTGCACAAGTGCAATTTTCATCGTCGCCCCCCCTTATGGATTGGTGGCGGGTAAATATATGAGTCCCAAGATGGTGTCAACAAGCTATCGTTGGGTTTTCACGCTTGCCGCTGCGGCATCTGCGGGCCACCGTACCCTCTGTCGTCCTGATGGCCCGAATGTGATTATTGAATGATTGGTTGATTTCAAAACGGGTGCTATGCACCCGGTTACAACCGCAACGATAGAAGCACTGCGTGCTTTGGTTTTTCCGGCCTATGGCCGGGCGCGAAGCGATGCGGATGCATCAATCCAAGCCACCCGCTTCGCGGGTGGTCGTTGCCTCCGGCCCAGGTATTGAAAATTTAAATCCATCCTTCGAAAATCACAAGGCTTGATTTGAATTGGTTCCATCTTATCTTGGTGGCAGGTTTTCAACAGGGAAAACAAAAGGAGGGTAACATGCTGGAAAGAGCAGAAGCCATAACCTTGCACGGTAATCCGTTTACGCTGATCGGCAAGGAGGTCACCATGGGCAGCGTGGGTCCGGATGCGACACTGATCGACAATGAACTCAACGCCGTCAAACTTTCAGACTACCGCGGCAAAGTCGTGATCATCTCATCCGTCCCATCATTGGACACACCGGTGTGCGACATGCAAACCAGGCGCTTCAATTCCGAAGCCTCAAACCTGGGAGACGATGTCGTCATTCTAACGGTCAGCATGGATCTGCCGTTTGCCCAAAGCCGCTGGTGCGGCGCAGCGGGCGTCGAACAGGTGATCACCCTTTCGGATCACAGGGATGCGGCCTTCGGCGAAGCCTACGGCCTGCTGATCAAAGAACTTCGCCTGTTGGGCAGAGCCGTCATGGTGCTCGACCGCGAAGGCGTGGTGAGATACCACCAACTGGTCAAAGAAGTTTCAGAGGAACCGGATTATGATGCGGCATTGGAAGCCGTTCGATCGCTCACTTAGTCCCGACCTGCGCATCTTTCACCTCTTCCGGGGGAAGACGGCCCGTCTTTCCCCGGAAGATCGATGCGTCCATGTTCTGTCACCGACGGATCGGAGGAGTAGCGGTATGTGATCGTTGTTCACTCCATGCCCGATCGGAAAGAACGCGACCGCATCTCGACCACCCCCGCCAAGACAATGACTGCCAGAAGCCCCATGCTGATCCCGGTTACGCCCGGCCATCCATAGGTTTGATAGCCATAGCCGCTGATCGTAATCCCGATGGATCCCCCCATGTAGTAAAACAGCACATAGAGCGAGTTGGCGCGCCCCCGACTGGATTTCAGCTTTTGGTTCAGACTGCCGGCGGCGGCGGCATGAATCGCAAAGAATCCAAGACAGACACCGCACAGCCCCACCACCACAGCCCAGATACTGGCGACATGCGTTGCGGCCAATGAAACCGCCAACACCAGAGCCCCCAGTATCATGGTGGCGCCATTGCCGATCTTGTTGCTGAGTTTGCCGGAAAGCGGGCCGACAATAATCCCCAGAACATAGGCGGTGTACATAAAAGTGATGCGCTGGGTGGAAGCGCCAAAGGCCGGACCGGCGAGATAAAACGGCAGGAAATTAAAAAGCGCGGAAAAAACCCAAAATGAAAGAAAAGCCACTGAAAATATTCTCAAAAGATCACTGCGTCCGAGCAGCGCCAGAAATCCCACCTCTTCCGCCGGGGCTGCGGTCGAATGCCTGTCCGACGGTAGATACCGGACAGCGGCCAATGTGGATGCCAGCACGAGCACCGATACCGTAACAAATGCATAACGCCAGTGGAGAGGGGGATGGATCCACCCGCCCAGCAGCCGGCCCCCGAGTCCGCCGGCCACAGTGGCGGACACATAGGATCCCATCACGACATTGAGCCGCTCCACCGGCAGATGACGGGCCAGGTAGGCGGCAAGACAAGTGGTGAGCGCCGGTATGAAAAGGCCTTGAATGAACCGCAGGAGGATCAGCAGGGGCATGTTCTGAACCAGGGCGCATCCCAATCCGCAAAGCGCCACAAGCACTCCGCCGGTGGATATGAGCGGTTTGATGGGATATCGGTCGGCCAGCCGGCCGAATGGCAGATTGGAAAGGGCGATCCCCAATATGACGCCCGAGATGGCCAGCGATGCACTGCTCTCATCGACGCCGAATTCTTTCTGGAGCACCGGCAGTACCGGCTGCAACAGGTAGATGGTGGTAAACGCGGCCGACACCAAAGCGAAAACGATGGCCTGCAAACCTGCCGCAGAAGTAGATCGCATGTCCATAGGATGTCATTACAACCGGATCGGACAGATTGCAATTGCATTGATGACCGATCCCGGAGCGTATCCATCCGAAAATGACGGTTTGTGGTACGGATCCAGACCGCAACGCGGTTGACAACCCGGGCATAGCGGTGCGATGCCGCAACTGAATGGCGACGGCCGGGTCTTTAACTCAACCGGGCGAGAACACCGAACCGGACCGCAAGACGCCATTTCCGGATGTAAGCTAACCTAAAACGAACACTCCGGCTTTATTATGCCGGTTGAACTGATTATGTTTTGCGTTGGCGATGCAAAAATCCGGGGGTGACATGGAACCGTATACCGTATTTACGGACAAAGAGATTCAGGCGACCGGCATCATTTCCAACACCTTTATGGAGATGAAAATCCGCTCATTCCACAAGGCGTGCGCGTATGTGCATCGCGTGCCGTACGGGTACAATGCCGATCGCGAAAACCTGATGAGCCTGTTTGAAGAGGGCAAAGGCACCTGCACAACAAAACATGCCGTCATCGCAACACTGGCTTCGGAACTGGGATTGCCGGTCGGCAAGCGCATCGGCATATATTCCATGACCGAGGAATTGGTCACCGGCACCGCGTCCATTCTCAGGCGATACACCCTGCCCTACCTGCCCATGGTGCACTGTTTTTTGACCGACGGCACCCACCGGGTCGACCTGACCCAGGGCAATGCCAATGGCAAAAACGGCCCCATCGACGATTTTTTGCACACCGCTCCGGCCGAACCCAATATTTCGCCAAAGGATGAATATCTGATCTACAGGAACGCACTGAAAGATCGCATATTGAAACGAGAGGAACTCAGGTCTGTCCAGTTGAAAACAATCCTGCAGGCCAGAGAGGAAGGCCTGGTACTCTTAAAATCCCACATCTTGTAGGAGCGGCTTTTTCGGGTCATAACACCGGGGGACGCTGGATCAGGGGGTCCAGCGGGTCCGATAGATGGCCTGGGCCTTTTCCAGGGCGTCGATGTCGTCGATTCCCATGGTTTCCGATTCATCTTCGACCACCTGATACCCGACCGGTTTGCCGTCGTCCACCATGTATTCGATTAGATCGGTGATGAAAAATTCTTCGATGGCCGTCATCCGGCCATTGACCTCCTTTTCCACGACTTGTGGGCGGGAGGCCAGTATGGGCAGGTATTGGATCAGGGCCGATCGGCTAATGGCGTAGATGCCCGAATTGCAGACCGTCAGCTCCGTCTTGGCCTCGGGCGTGTAGTCTTTCCAGAACTTCCATTCAGTGATCTTCCGGACGCGGTCTTTTTCGATCTCCAACACACCGTATTGCTTTTTGTCCGCCGGTTGAAAACCCAGCACGACGATCTCCTCGGTATCCAGGGTCTTCACCAGTCGGGCATAAGTCTCTTTTCGGACGAAAGGCACGTCCCCCATGGTGATGATAAACCGGTCGCACCTTTGCGCCTGAATAAAGTCCTGGGCGGCGATGATGGCCCCGCCGGTGCCGTTCAACCGGGGTTGCTCGCAATAAGCCACCTCCAGATCGTCGGTGGCCAGCAAAACATCCGCTTTGCAATGGTTCACCACGACCGCTTTGGGACCGGCGGGCAATTGTTCCATCAGATGCAGCAAAAGGGGACGCTCCCCTTCAAACAGGGATGCCCCGGGTATCAGCGGCAGCAATGTTTTGTTACCGGCGTATCCCTTCATACGGCTGCCGCGGCCGGCGGCCATGATGATGGCGGCGGTATTGTCCTTGGCTGAATCGGCTATTGGCATCGTATCTCCATTGGTGCTACTAGGCTAATAGGGTTTTTAATTTACGGATTGTAGGAGCGGCTTTCAGCCGCGATCAATCCCGAAAACCACCGATGTGCGGATAGGCAATCTTTTTGCCGTCTTACTTATGCAACTATAGGGTTAACCTGCGGGCGCTGTTCGGTGGCGCCGAAAAGTGTTCCGTTTTAACCACAACCCCACCGGGCTGTCAACGATATGGAGAACATGGTGACCAGCGCATTGCGCTATGCTGCGTTTATCGCTGTCGGCTATGCATTCCTGGTTCTGGTTGTCTTTCTGATGCAGCGCCAAATGTTGTACCAACCGGACAGGGAAAGGCCCGCCGGGGTGTACCTGGCCACTCTCGGGTTGCGATTCTGGCCGCGGGAAAGCGGATATATGGGCCTGATCAGTTCAACCTTACCTCGAACCGTCAAAGGAACGGTAGTTGTTTTTCATGGTAATGCCGGCTCCGCATGGCACCGCCAATACTACGTCAAGGCGCTGGAGCCGATGGGATACCGGGTGATACTGGCGGAGTATCCGGGGTATGGCGGCCGGGGCGGCGATTTGAGTGAAACGCGCATCGTTGCGGACGCCAAGGCGATTGTATCGGCCGCCAGGACGGATTTCGGCCATCCGCTCTTCCTGATTGGCGAATCGATGGGATGCGGTGTGGCGGCCGCAGTGGCCACCGACCCGTCCCAGAGGATCGCGGGGTTGCTTTTGATCACCCCATGGGACTCCCTGGCCGCACTGGCCCAGACACATTACTGGTATCTGCCCGCGGCATGGCTGATCAAAGACCGATATGACAGCGTAACCCGCCTGGCCTCCTTCGATCGGCCGGTGGCGATAGCAATGGCTGAAAAGGACAAAGTGATCCCCAACCGGCACACCCTGGCTCTCTATGAGTCGCTGACCGCACCCAAAAATCTATGGCGATTTGCGAACGCCGGTCACAACGACTGGCCGAGCCATCCGTCTGCGCCCTGGTGGAAGGAAGCCATAGGCTTTATCTCCTCTTCCGGCCAGTCCCCGACCGGCAACAGCGCAGCAAAACCGTCCCAGTAGGGAAGACCGGGAATCCGCCCTCTTTTGACCCCTTGGCTTCCGGACACGGTGCTGTCACATGGATCAGCACCGATACATGATTCAATTGACGAGCGCCTGCTTTTGCATGTAGGATCGCTTAATTAGCATTAATAACAAATAAATGAGAACCGCGGCACCATACATCGACCGGTGTTCCACAGCCGAAAGGCGCGCCGGAACCATAAAGGACCTCCTCAAGACCAATGGACCCCAAGAATGACTCCCCTGCAGGTTTGCCGGCAGCACCAAAAATTCTCATCGTGGATGACGATCCATTTCAAGTCCAGCTTCTTGAAACCATCCTTACCAAAGCGCGCTATGAAACCGTTGCCTGCACGGACAGCAAAAAAGCCATCGCCGAAGCCGCAGACATCAACCCTGATTTGATCCTGCTGGATCTGATCATGCCGGATATCGACGGCTTCGAAGTCTGCCGCTATCTGAAGTCCGACCCGCGCACACGCCATATCCCCGTCATATTCGTCACGGCGAAGAAAGACCAGGCCACCGAATCTGAAGGATTTGAACTCGGTGCCGTGGACTATATTACCAAGCCCTTCAACCCCATTGTGATCAGGGCGCGTATTCGCAACCAACTGGAACTCAAAGGGCATCGGGACTCCCTCGAACTCCTGGTCCGGGAAAGGACGGACGAACGCGACGAAAGCCAGAAACAGTTTCAGGCCCTTGTCGAAAAATCGATGGTCGGGATCGCCATCATCCAAAACCAGGAAGTGATCTACCAAAATCCTGAGCTGGAACGGATGATCCCCTGCATCGACGAAAGGATCAGCAAAAGGGAGTTTGGATTTATCCACCCGGATGATCTGGCCCAACTGACCCTCGCTTATCAGAATTTGATGGCGCAACAGACGATGAACACGGAAACGGATTTGCGAATTGTGGAAGATACAAAAACCGGCGCCGGAGGAAGCTACAAATGGGTGAACTGCAGGGCCAGCGCCTTCATCTATCAGGGCAAAGAGGCCATTCTGATCAACCTGGTGGATATCACCCATACCAAAGAACTGGAAAAACTGTTGCTCAATCGCAACAAAATGGCCTCCCTTGGGAGAATTGCCTCGGGCATGGCTCATGAAATCAGGAACCCGCTGACCGGAATCACTTCTTACCTCTACTCTCTCGATCAGATTTGCGCCTCCAAAACAGTACTTCCCAAGGACATCGAATTGATGCAGGAGATAGTGGGCCAACTCAAGCAGGCATCTCATAAGGTGGATGCCGTCATCAAGAGGGTCTTGGATTTTTCCAAACCCACCGCTCCGCAGATGGTCAGAATCGACGTCAATCAATGTCTGGAGAATGTCCTCAGCCTGACCGCGGTCACCATGCGCAAGGCCGGGATCGAAGTCTCGACGGCCCTCGCCAAAAAGCTTCCCCACTGCTACGGCGATATGACGCTGATCGAACAGGTCATTTTGAACCTGATCCAAAATGCAGGAAGAGCCCTCAAGGCAACTGAAGGAAAAAAGAAAATCGCCGTATCGACTTACGCCCATGACAATTCCATCAGCATCGCGGTTTCCGATTCCGGCACGGGGGTCCCCGAGGACCTCAGGGATAAGATCTTCGATCCCTTCTTCACCACCAGTTCAGACGGGTCGGGGATCGGTTTGAGCATCGCTCAACGCATTGTCACCGACCACAGCGGTTCCATCACCGTACAAGACAGCCAATTGGGAGGAGCTCATTTCACCGTCACGCTGCCCATCGAGAAGAGGAGATATCCACGATGACGCCGTTCTCTCTTTTTGTTGTCGATGATGAGGATGTCGCCCGCGAGGGAATAAGCCTGGCGCTGAAAAGTCATTATGACGTCAGGAGCTTTGCCATGGCTGAAGATGCGCTGGATGCCTTGGCGCAGGGGCTGCCGGACCTTATTTTACTGGATATCGGCCTGCCGGGAATGAGCGGCATTGAGGCCCTGGAGATCATCAAAAAAGATCATCCGGAGATGCTGGTCATCATGATCACTGCCTATGAAGACGTGCAGACCGTCGTGTCGACCATGAAACTCGGCGCCTATGATTACATCGTCAAACCCCTGGATATGAACGGTCTTATCATCACTGTGCGCAATGCATTGGACACCATTTCCCTGAAGAAGGAATTTCAAATCCTTCAAGAAAAATACCTTAAAAAGAACCTTCCCGTCATCGTGGGCGAAAGCAAGCCGATCAGAGACATCATGGAAGTTGTGGGCATGGTTTCCCGGAGTATCGACACCCCATTGCTCATATTGGGTGAGACCGGCAGCGGCAAGGAGTTGATCGCCCAGACCATCCATTACAAGAGCCCCCAATTCAAAGGTTCGCTGGTAACGGTCAACTGTGCGGCCATACCCAAGGAACTCATCGAAAGCGAATTGTTCGGCTATGAGAAAGGGGCTTTCAGCGGTGCGGACGCTTCAGGCAAGGCAGGTCTGGTGGAGGAGGCCGCAAATGGGACCTTGTTTCTGGATGAGGTGGGTGACCTCAGCCCCGAAGCCCAGGCCAAACTGCTGCGTTTTCTTGAGTCCGGCGAGTATTTCCGAGTTGGCGGAACCCGCAAGCACAAGGTGCAGACGCGTGTCGTATCGGCCACCAATAAGGATCTATACGCAATGGCACAAAAGGATGAGGGATTTCGGATGGATTTATACTACCGGCTGGCGGTGGTCAAGCTGGAAGTCCCTTCACTGAACCAGCGCAGAGAGGATATCCCGCACCTAGCCAAGTATTTTTTGAACCATTTCAGCAAGAAATTCGGCAAATCCTTCACCGGCCTGGCCCCCGACGCCGTGGAAGCCCTGCAGAACTTCAACTGGACAGGCAACGTGCGTGAATTGCGGAACCTGATTGAGCGGTCCGTCCTACTGAGCAACGGCACACGATTGGAGCTCAAACACCTCGGCATGGAAAGCATGCCTGAGTCAATGCCCGATACGGCAGACCCAATGGACCATCCATCCCTGCCCAGTCTGACACCCGACGGCATCGATTTACCTTCGGTAATCCGGTCCATCGAACAGACATACATCGAAAAAGCCCTGGTGCTTGCTTCGGGCAATGCCACCAAAGCGTCGAAATTGCTTCGTATGAGCCGGGATAAATTCCGGTATCGGGTGCAGAAAAAATAATCGGCCGGCCCTGGCGCACCCCACCCTTCCTGTAGTCGCAAAAATTAAAAATGTGCGAGCTTTTCCCCATCCGATCGGGGAATTTTCCCCAACGCGGACATATCCCCTGACCTTGCACAAGTCACGAAATCCCAATAATCATTAATTTTCAGCACTTTAAAATACATACCCACTATTGGCACATCCTCTGCAAAGTTCCTATCAATTGCGTCTCCCGACCTGCCAAATCTCGGCTTTGGTTTCGATTAGGCGGACTGGACAGGAGGCTAAAATACAGATCAGGCAGCAATATCGTCAGTCGCCATCCACACGCAGGTCCGGCGACGATACCTGCCGGTAACCGAGATTAATATAGGGAATCCTAAATGCACAGCGGCATAAAAAATTCAGAAGGCATGAGGGTGCTCCTCATCGAAGGCAATGCCCATGTCCGCGCTCCATTGGAGCATGTCCTGAAAACGCGCGGCCATAACGTCACCGCGCTTCAGTCGGGTGAGAGGGGGGTAGAGGCGATCGCGGACAGTGGCCACGATGCCGTGATTTGCAATTACCACCTGCCCGGCATGAACGGTATCGATTTTTTCTCAAAGTCACGACGAATCCTTCGGAGAGCGACCACCATATTGACCGCGACATTTGTGGACGATTTCCTGGCCAATAATGCACTGGCAATGGGCATCACCGTTTTCATGGAGATGCCCTTCAAAATCGACAACCTTATTGCATGTGTCGAAGGGCGGACGCCGAATCTGGGAGTTGGCCCATTGGGAGGCCATCTCTATGTCACCAGTTCTGGACAAATGATGGCCATCTCGCCATCCCCATTTGAAGACCATGCAGCGAAAGATCTACGCCGAAAATCGCCTTTGCCAAAGACCATCCTCCGATCAGGCCGACGGTGGAAACTCTATCAAAATCCCGATGCACCGCAGGGTGCCTTGACCAGGCCTCCTTCAGTCCTGGCAGGAAACAGAGACCCAGGGCGGTCAAAAGACCGAAAGTACCCTCTTTGACAGAACCTTATGATCAATAGACCCCGGATACTGGTAGTTGACAGCGACGATCGGTGCAGACGCATCTTGAAAAAGTTATTGGAGGCCGACGGTTATTATGTCACGTCCAAAACCACCGGTGCTGAAGCATTGGCGTCCCATATCAAACAGCATTTTCCGCTGGTGGTCACCGATGTTGAAATCCAGGACATGACCGGTATCGAGTTGCTCCAGCTTGTGAAGGCGCAACACGCGTTGACCGAAGTGGTGGTAATGAACAGCCATGGTTCCCTGGACACGGCTATTAATGCTATGCGGGCCGGCGCCTATGACTATTTGCTCAAGCCCTTCAAAAGCAGGGAAATCATTTCCAACATCGCCAGGCGAGCGCTGGAAAAATTCAAACTCCGACGTCAAAATGAGACGCTGATCGTGGCGTTGAAGCAGCACAACAAGGCGCTGGAGGCGACCAACACGCGATTGAAAAAGTTGGCGATCCACGACGACCTCACCGGCCTCTTCAACCACCGCTACTTTCAAGAGCGATTGAAACTTGAACTCAACCGCGCCAAGCGCTATCCAAAGCCCTTCTCAATTCTGTTTATCGATCTGGATTACTTCAAAATTTATAACGATACCAACGGCCACCTGGCCGGTGATCGATTGTTGAAAACTCTGGCGGACCTCTTCATGAAGAGTTTGCGTAAAACCGATATGGTGGCCAGGTACGGCGGCGACGAGTTTGTGGTCATCCTGCCGGAAACCCCCAAGGTACTGGCCCGGTTCATCGCAGCCAAATTGCACCAGCAAATCGCAAGGTATCCATTCAAACGATGTGAAAAGATGCCGGATCAGCACATCACCATCAGTATCGGTCTGGCAACGTATCCGCAGGATGGAACCACCCCCAACGCCTTGCTGCATCATGCGGACCATGTACTCTACAATGGAAAGAAAAACAGGGGACAATTCACGGTGTCGGAGAGCATGCAGCCCAATATTCCGGCAGCGGCGAATGGACCGCAATCATGACCATGGATAGGCGAGCAGATAGTTGGAAGGACGTCCCAAAGGAAATACCCCCAGCGTTTGAGAGGTGATCATGCCCCCCTTGCAACAAGATGAACCATCGACTGATTTGGACCGCCGCAAAATTCTGATCATCGAAGACAACTCGTATGTGCGTGAAGCATTCGAATTGACCCTCCAAAGAACCAGTCTGGACGCACGCGTAGTGACCACCGCTGAAGAGGCCATCAAAGCAGTCCGGCAAAGCGCCTTCGACATCATTATCTGCGATTACCGGCTGCCGGGTATGGACGGCCTCGAGTTCTTCACACTTGCGGAAACCTACGCCCCCCACGCGGCCAAAATCCTCACCTCTGCTTACGGATTTGACGATATCGATACGAATCCCGGTTCGACGCCGGTGGATCACTTTATCCTCAAACCCTTCTCCATCCACCAGCTGCTGATAGAACTCACCTCGGCCACGCCCGTTATCGTTAATTAACGCGGGTACAAACGAGACAAGCGCCGCCAAGGGGAACCGGCCGCTTTAAACCTCATAGGTCACCGCACGAATCAATCCCATGGTGGCGCCATTGTCATCGGTGGTATGGGTATCGCTGACCGATACCACCCGCTTGGCCTGCACCTCTTCAAGAAACTGATTGACCTGTTGGTCAAGGGCATCCAGCTTGTTACGGACTTGAAAGATCATCAATGGAATCGTGAAAGTTTTAACTTTGAACATACCGTCCCCCCTTCTCTGCATCAATCCAAACTTGGGACTGATCTCGTACCATACCTGTTCGACCATACCATCGTCCCCGTTCAGGAAAGCCGAAAGGCTGCCCCGTACAGGTCTTGCCATACATCTTCTTTTCTCCCCATATTCCATAGGTTAATATAAACAGGGATGACCGCAATGCACGAAAATCAGAAAGGAAAGAAAACGAATGCCCGTTAGTCGGACATCATCGAATATGAGAGCGACGCACCAGGTCAGCCGCCTGCCGTTGTTGATCCGGCGACAGCCAGTGCATGCCCGGGGTGGCGCCGAACCATGTGAGCTGGCGTTTGGCATATCTTCGATGATCCCGCTTCATGGTCCGAACCGCCTCTTGCCACCCCATCTTTCCCTGAAGGAAATCCACCATATGGCGATAGCCCAGGGACTGCATCGATTTAAGCCCGGGGCCATACCCATTCGCCAGCAGGCGCCTGACCTCGTCGACAAAACCGCCTGCCAGCATCATATCCACACGTTGGTTGATCCGAGTATAGAGCACTTCGCGCGGCAGGCTGAGACCGATATGGAGCGCATCGTAGCGCAATCCCGAAAAACCGTGTTCGTCATAGTGTCGGGCAATGGGGCGGCCGGTGATCTCGAAGACCTCCAGCGCCCTCAGGATGCGGTAGGTGTCATTGGGGTGAATACGCCCGGCCGAGTCCGGATCGCACGCCTGGAGACGTCGGTGCATGGACGGTGCGTCCGATGCCGCCAACTCGTCATGCAGACGCTCTCGCACAATTGGATCTGAAGGCGCCGCATCTGTCAATCCGTGAATCAGGGCCTTGATGTAGAGGCCGGTGCCGCCCACCACAAAAGGTATTTTGCCTTCTGCCGTCAATCGGGCAATGCAATCATCGGCCATCCGGGCGTAATGAACTGCGTCAAAATCTTCATCCGGATCGAGGATGTCCACCATATGATGAACCGCCCGACGCCTTTCATCAGCTGTCGGTTTGGCGGTGCCGATATCCATGCAGCGGTAAACCTGCATGGAATCCGCACCGATGATCTCCCCACCGAACTGTCCGGCCAGTTCGATGGCAAAACCGGTTTTACCCACGGCCGTGGGGCCGCAGATAACAACGAGCTTTTGTGGATTAGACGGGGTCACGATGGATGTGGCAGATCAATCGCCCATTTCCGCCATGTAATCATCATACATGGTTTCAAGGGCCAGCTTGTGCTTGGCCTCTTCCTGGCAAAGGATCTTGAAGACCCGCTTGGCATCTTCGGTCTCGGCTTTGACCTGCAACTCATTGTAGAGCGCCAGCGCCTTTTCTTCCCGCTTGCAGGCCAGCATCAGAATTTCCTGATAGGCCATGCCGGGCGTGTATTCCACTTCGTGGACGTAGTCGCTGCGCTTGATATCGGTAATCCATTTGAATTTGTAATCATCCAGGTTCTTGCCCATCTTGCCGGACTTCAGGTCTTCAAGCAGTTTCTGATGCTTTTTTTCCTCGGCAGCGTATTCTAGAAACATCTGCTTCTTTCCGGCGAAAGATTCCTGTTCCGAAATGCTTTTATAGAATTCTTCAGCCTCAACCTCCCTGGCGATGGCGAAATCGATAATCTCATCCAGATTATTGAAATCCATAGGGCTTCCTCTCCTTTATGCTGGTTATGTGTTCAGAACTAATATCGTATGCGGTAGCGTTACAATGGGGTATCCGCGACCACAACTGGCTGCGCAGTTTCCCCGGCGCTGCCCGGTCCGCCCGCCCCGCACCCTTTAAGGTATTTCAATGGAGACCCGGTGCACCGCAACACGTACTCCATGCATATTAACCGGGTTCTCTTCATCCGGCTGAAATTAAAAACTATAATAACGATCACAAAGACCAAGTCAATATAATTTTAGCGATCCATTGCGGGGTTGGACCGGCATTGTTCCGATCTTGCACCAGGATTCGAGTCCGGTATGCATCGACCACCCTATCGGCTGACCTTGGCGCGGTGGTACTACGGTCAGCGGAATCCAAATCAGCATGTCGAAAGGCAACGGTTTTTATCGCGCAGACACTTGCAAGCAATAGCTTCATGATTACAGTCGTATATAATCCCAATGCCCGATCAGGACCACGACGGCACGAGGGTGGAGCGTTGATAAGCCGATGCGTTGTTTTCAAACGGGTTCTGTACACACGGTTACAGCAGCAACGGTTGAAACGCCGACGTGCTTTATTTCCTGCCTGTGGCGAGGCACGAAACGATGCGCTTGCATTCAACCGAAGCCACCCGATCAGCGGGTGGGAGTTGACCTGAAAAGTTTACATGCGCTATGCTTGATCATACATTCGGCATCTATCACCCTACCCTGCACGTCATTTGAATCCCATAGGTAGATTCAGCCCGTCCTGTTAGAAACCGAAAACCCACCCCCGCGATGAAAGGAGCTCCCGGTCATGCTGAGAAACAAAATCGTTGCCCATTTTAAGAACCATGAGGTGGTGAAGGGTATCTCCAACAACTTTTTCCCCAACAAAATATTCTTCAATCTCGAAGCGCCCACCGGTGAGTCGTCGAGAATTGATATCGACAACCTTAAGGCCGTATTTTTCACCAAAGACTTCAGCGGCGACAAAGACCACATGTACGACTATACGGATGAAATCCCCGGTGCCGGTCGCAAGATGAAAGTTGAGTTTTTCGACGGAGAAGTCATCATCGGGTTTTCCCTGGGCTATTCAGCCGACCGTCAGGGTTTTTTTCTCACCCCGGCCGATACGAAAGGGAACAACGAACGGGTATTTGTCGTCAACTCCTCCACCAAAAAAGCCGAGTTTGTATAACACCTGGCTGCAAGGAGGGCGCGCACCGGAACAAAAGGAGGACATTCTACCGGCCAGCAGTGAAGACACCCCCTGCTGCCGGATCAAAAGCGCCTGGTTTCTGTATGGCGTTACGCGCTGACTGAAGATCCAAATGGAGCTATAGCTCCCGCCGGTGCTGAAAAGGCCTCATGTCAGCAGTTTCACTCCTAAACGACGTTATCATTGCTGTCCGCCCCCAATTTGGTGTATACACCGCCAATAGATCAGAAGATCCGACCGTCACATCTGCGGATCTCTCACGGAAACGGCGCTACATAAAGCCCGACGGGCACACACGGAAAGAACAGGGGACTTCGGAGGGATATCGCCTTGCCACTCGATTGAACCTTTGTTGCCGGACACATAAGGATGCAGCATGCCAGGCAAGATCATGACGGCGTTGACCAAAATTGAAGCCGACGACCTCTGGTCCAAGGGTCGGCTTCAAGAGGCCATGAAGGTATACGCCAACCTGATCGAGGCTTCCGCCAACATGACGCTGAACACCAGGTTGAACCTGGAGGCCAGGATAAAACTGCTTCAGGACGAAATCGATTGCCCGGCATCCGAGAAAGCCGGCCGGGATGTTGACGCGGCCATCAAAAAACTCCAAAAGGCATTAACCGCAGACCGATCGATTGAAGACCTGCGAAACAGGGTCAAGGCATTTTACCGGGACGAACTCTACGCCGATGCGCTGGAAAACCTCAAGGAACTCGTTCGACAAAACGCTGCGGACGAATTCTGTGTAAATGCGGTTGCGGAGTGCATCACGCGGTTGCATGGCGTGAAGGATATACCGGTGGCTGTCGATCTCTTCCTGGTGGAATCCTTTCAAGATGCAAACAAAGCCGCCCTGTTCAAAATGATGCTGGCCGAGAAAATGGACCAAAAGGGTTATGACCGGCAATCCAAAATACTGCAACGCCACAACGACCGGTTCACTTCAGCGTGATCCGGCAAGAAGCGTTGAAGCCGTTATGCGCCGCCAAACCCGCGGGCGACCCTCACGGGCCGACCCGCCCCCCATCGATGAAAACTTTGAGCATCTTCCCCCATGGCACAAAGGAGAGTAATATGAGTGAACGCACTGACAAACTGGCCCAAAGGATCAAGTCCTTCAATAAGGAAGTTATTGCATTTGTCGAAAACATGTCAGAAGAGGATTGGAACAAGCCCTGTGAATGGGAGCAGTGGACGGCCGGTGTGACGGCCTACCATATCGGCGCCGGCCACTTTGGCATATTCAGCCTGGCCGCAATGATCGTCAACGGGAAACCATTGCCCCAACTCACCATGGACCAGATTTTTGAGATGTCCAATCAGCAGGCCAAGGAAAATGTTCGTTGCACCAAGGCGGAAGCCTTGGAGCAACTCCGGAAAAACGGCGACCGGATGACCGCGTTCGTCAAAGACCTTGGCGATGACGACCTTGACGCCAAAGGCAGCATGCCGGCCTTCGAAGGAGAAGTGACCACCGAACAATTGATCGAGTACGTCATTTTCGAAAGCGCTGGCCAGCATTTCGACAGTATTGCGAAATCCGTGACGTCATGAGATTCGGATTGCGCCGGTAAAGATCTGTAAATGTCTTTATGCACCGATATGACAGCGACGATCTTTCATCGTACCGGAAGGCCGGTGAACAGATGGCAGGACGGGACTGTGCATAGACGATGCGCTTCGACTGCCACAAGGCATTGCCGTTATAATCCGGCATATTTTTTGATCAGCTCCCACCAGACCCAGGCAATGGCCACGCAGGTGGCCAGCCCCATGGCCCCCAATACAAACCGTTTGACCGTCATGGGGGCATGCGGGTCAAAGGGCTTCGATAGATGATCGGTCTGCAGGGTCCAACGCCGGCGGAAGCCGATGATCGATAAGATCGCCAGTGCCGCCCCCGCCAGCAATAACTTGTAAAGCCTGCCGGGAACATCGGTTTCCAGTACGGCCACCCCGGGTCCGGCGGGCTGGTAATGGACGGTGACGGAGGCACCTTCGGGGTATGCCGCCAGCGCCCGTTGAACGCGCTTTTCGGCGCCTGTACGGCCCACATAGTCCGAGCTACCGGCAAAGGTAAGCCGGTCGCTCTCATATCGGATGCCTTGTACCTTGTAGTGATAACGCAATTGCAGCTCATACTTCATAACGGTTCTGCCCATCGGCGTATGTTCAAGCGCCGAGAACGTAACCGTGCCCGTTGTGGTCGGCCATGCGGCACTTGAGAGCACACGGTATATCCGCAGACCGCTGGTCGACACGATTGCCACAGCGACGATCAGCGCCAGCGCCCAAATCCAGCGGGCGGCTCTGCCCTTTTGCGGGCATTTTTCCTTGACCGGCATGTCTGAAGCGGTCATCTGAACCTCCAAATTGCTTCGGGGCCATCGAAATACCAAAGCCGGGGGCTTACTATCACTTTGGCGGCTTGGCGGCAAAAACAAAACGGTTCATGGTGTTATTAATGGATGCCCCCCGATGGCGAAATATACTACCGGATGTGCCTGCTGCGACCGATTTCGCCGCAGATGCCCGAAACGTTGCTCCCCCCTTGATCTCGGACGACGCGCAAGGACGTCTGCTGACACATATCCAATAATCGACAGCCATCATTGATCAATGGACCTCCAGCAGGCCGCCTCATGCGTGCTTTCTGTGGCGCAGGCGCGGGTGCAGGCACCGCAGAGGACGACCTCCCCGTTGAACAAGGTGATTTAAACATTGAAAACAGCTTAAAATTAAGAGAGGATGGCTTCACTGTCGATACCAAACACCATCAGTCAAATGGGCTGTATCAGTTGTAAGGAAGACCAAGGTTTATCCCACGTCATCGGCCGGCGTGGCCGTGACCATCTGCCCGGGTGAACCGGAACGGAGACTCGGGCAGATCGCCGGACGAACAATTCCAATCTTGTGTCAGAGATAAGGTGAATGCAGGTTATGGCTAAAGAGACGGTTCGCGAAGGGAAATGGAAGGGGCGAATGTTGGCCCTGATCGGAACGGCAATGCTGTTGATCTTTTTGTCGGTGCTGGCCAGCGTTTTCGGCATTGACTATCTGATCGATATCTGGTGGTTCGACGCATTGGGATACGGCTTCTACTACTGGCAGCGTATCCTCTATCGTTATGCGGTTTTCGTATCGGTGGCGCTGCTCTTCTTCCTGATCTTTTATCTCAATTTCAGGATAGCGGCACGTTTCCTCAAAAATGAGCCCGGCGGGGAAGACACCCAGGACAGAACTTCCCGGTCAAACCTGCTCGCCAGATTGCAGGCCGGTTCGGCATGGGTCTACACAGTGGTATCGCTGGCGTTGAGCATCCCCATCGCCTTGCCGCTCTTGCGAAGATGGGAGAGCTTTCTGTTTTTTATCTTCGGCCCGGAAATGGGAGTGAACGACCCTTTCCTTGGAAAAGATGCGGCTTTCTATCTGTTCTCCTACCCCATCTACAGCCTCCTGCAGCGCCGACTGATGATCGCACTGGTGGTGTTGGCCGTGGGGTTGCTGGCGGTCTATATGGTAAAGAACCGCATGTTCAAACGGCCGGTGCTGAAATTCGGACGCGGTGCCAAATGGCACATGTGCCTGCTGGTGTTGGCGGTGTTTGGGCTTGAAATCTGGGGGTTTATGCTGCAGCGCTATGCTTTGGTGTACGACACCAGCCATCAGGCGCTGTTTTTCGGCCCCGGCTACGTGCAGATGAAAGTGGTCATGCCCTTGATCTGGGCATGTGTGGCAGGCCTGGCCGCAACCGCCGTGGGTCTGGTAGCGGTAATTCAGTCACCCAAAAGGTACCGGTTCCTGATCGTGTCGGTGCTGGTCCTCGGCGCCGCGCTGGCGCTGCGCCATACCGGCGCCCTGCCCCGCCTGGTCCAGACATATGTGGTCAAACCCAATGAAATTGCAAAGGAGAGCCCCTATATCGAAAAGCATGTCCAGGCCACACTGGACGCCTATAAACTCACGGATCTGCAGATCAGAGATTTCGCGCACCAACGCTTTCCCGCGGGCCAACAGACCCCCAAGATGGAAAACGTGCTGCGCAACATCCCGGTCTGGGATGAAGAAACCCTCACCGATGTCTTCCACCAGCTCCAAGAACTGCGCACATACTACATATTTCCCCAGGTGAGCGTCGGGCGCTACAGAATAGCCGGCGGCCAGCAGCAGGTATTTTTGTCTCCACGCGAGATCGACTTCAGCAACCTGCCGGGCGGGGCGCGCAATTGGATCAACGAGCATCTGACCTATACCCACGGGTTCGGAGTGGTCATGACACCCGCCAGCCAGGCCAGCGGCGAGGCCATGACGTGGTACCTGCACAATATCCCCCCGGAATCCGAATACGGCCTGGAAATCGGACAGCCGCGCATCTATTACGGCCTGGGCACCTATACCTACAGCATCGCCCCCAATAAAGCCGGTGAAATGGACTATCCCAGAGGCGACAGCAACGTGATGCACAACTATGACGGACGCGGTGGCGTTCCCATTTCTTCGCTGCTGCGAAAATTTCTCTTCGCCTATTACCTCAAGAACAAGAATGTCTTCTTCTCTGCAAAAATCACAGACCAGAGCAAATTGCTCTTCCGCCGAAACATCATCGAACGCATCCGACGCCTGGTCCCCTACCTTCACCTGGACCGGACCCCCTATGTGGCGGTCACCCCCGAAGGCGTCTACTGGATCGTCGACGCCTACACCACAGCCGATAACTACCCCGCCGCCGCGCCTCAAAGCATCGGCGAAACATCCTTCAACTACATCCGCAATTCCGTCAAAATCGTGGTGGACGCCTACCACGGCACGGTGGACCTCTTCGTTTATGACAAGAGCGATCCGGTCATTCGAGCGCTCCAGCGCATCTATCCCGGCCTTTTCAAGCCGGCGGAGAAGATGCCCGAGGAGTTGCAGGCCCACGTGCGATACCCGAAGGACCTGTTCGATGTGCAAATGCAGGTTTATGCCAAGTACCACCAGCGGGACCCCCAGGTTTTTTACCAGCAGGAGGATTTGTGGACCTTTGCCCAGGCGCTGGGCGATGATAGCACCGTTCCGCGCGAACCTTACTACGTCAGCCTGGATCTGATCGAACAGGGAGAGATGGAATTTCTCCTTTTGTTGCCCCTGTTTCCCAAAGACCGTGACAATCTGCGTGCCGTGGCCCTGGCCGGCTGCGATCCGGAGAACTACGGCAGGCTGGTTATCTATAACTTCCCCAAAGGCGAACTGGTCTACGGACCGGCCCAGATCGATGCGCTGATTAACCAGGACCCGGAGATCGCCAAACAATTTACCCTCTGGGACCAGGCCGGATCACAGGTGGTCCGCGGCAAAATGATCATCCTCCCCGTGGACAAAAGCGTCCTGTTCATCCAACCGGTCTATCTCAAGGCCACTTCGCGGGTCAAAATACCCGAACTGCAACGCATCATTATGAGCGAAGGCGAAGTAGTGGTAATGGGAGCGTCGGTACAGGAAGCCTATGCCGAGCTCAAAAGGCGCGTGGCGCATGAGATGCGGAAGGATGACAGGCCGATGACACCGGAGGCACCGCCGGCGCCGCAACCGGAAGAGGACCAGCCGCCTGAAGAGACGCCTCCAACGGAACCAGAACCGCCGACGCCGGAAGCGGTACCGGCACCGGCGACCGAGTCGGAAGCGACGCCAACGCCGGAAGCGGTTCCAGCACCGGCGACCGAGTCGGAAGCGACGCCGACGCCGGAAGCGCAGCCCACACCGGAACCTAACCCCGGCCATTGACAACCTTCCTTAGACCGGATGCCCGCTGGTGTAAAAACCGGAGGGCTTCGCCGCCATGGTATTCGGGGGGAGACTGCAGCCAACCCGCTGAAACCTCTCGATCAAGAAGGATCTGAAGCCTCTATACTTTTGCGGCATCGGGGCCAATCTGGCGGATGAATGAAAATCGGATCGATGAACCCAAAACAAGGCATTGCGCATTGAATCCGGTCAGGGTGCCCTACCACGCTTCGAGTTGCAAGTGACGCCTGCGACGGCTGCGGGTCGCAGAAGCCCTGAGGCGGGCTGAACCCCGGTCTATTTTTTGCGGGATAACGCGGCATGCTCAGCGGCCAGTTCGTCCAGCAAGCGCTGCAATTGCCAGGTCACCGATGTGGGGGTCATCGTTGCCCAGAGGACCTGTTTCAAACCGGCCTCGCGGCAACCGGAAATGAGGCTGTGCAGTTCTTTCTCAGTGACACCGCCCACAATAACCGCGCGCTGGAGCGAAGAGGACCGACCACTTCCCGAACCGTCGGGAAGCTGCGCCAGATCCTCAATGGTCAACGCCGATTGGTCCTCGGCTGCCCAGACCAAGTCCACATCCGCAAAACCCATCTTGTCCATCAGCGTCTTGAATTTGGCGTGAACCCCGCCCGCAAATCCGGTCAACAGCAGTTTGCGCGGGCCATATAGGTATCTTCCTGAATTCCGGATTTTTTTAAAGCTGCCCTTGGACATGTACCGTCCCCTTACGGTCAAAGTATGAAGTCCTGCAATCAGAACCCTGGGACATGCATGACGTTGTGCCCAATTACCGTATACCCGCATCAATGCCGCATTGCCAGACAAAATGCCTGTCCAGCTTGATTCCCCTTGTAGCGCTCAGGAGGTAATCGATTTCAACCGTCTTGAAGGCCGGTCCGGACGAGGCCGTATGCCGACCCCGCGTGAGCGTTGAAAGGAAGGATAACAATCTGTCCAGGACACGAAAGCCGGGGCACCCTTCGCCATTGGTGATGCGGCCGGCTTTTTGCCGCACCAGCAGATCTGTACGAATGAAAGACGCCATTCTACATCGCGGCACGCTGATGTATCCTGCTTACATTGACGCTGATTGTCGATCCATTGTGGGAATGATCCGGCTGGTTAACCTGGAATGAGAAATAAATCTCGCCCCCGAATTCCCAAATAAAGGCGAATTCCAAGTTGCTTGCTATCACCCCGACCTTATCCGCCAAGGCTTGCTTAGCAATTGATATCTGGCTTTGTCGGTTCACTGGATCCTCCAAGCGTTGAATCCCCCACCTTCCTATTAGCCTTGGCATCCTATTATGCGGCCGGTGAGAACGGGTGTGGCGCACCAATAGAACTATGCGGAGCTCGCTACCGGCCAGCATTATTTATATTTAGATATTTGTCAACTTATTTTATTATTATTTCGCTATTCAGGCGCATCATATAGCAATTTCCTGGAACGGCATTGCGGATTTGTAATAGCCCTGCTGCCTATTTCACGATATGGTCAAGCTCTTTAAGTTTGGAGGCCGCACTAAATTTTTGCGAATCAAGATTAGACTCTATCCATCTGAGAATGCGACGATAACTTTCATCATTCAAATTTTCGCCAGCGTACCTTTCAGCCATTTTCAACACCACATCGAGTATCATCTTCAAGAATGATATCGAGGTGATAACCGTATTGTTGATATCTTCTCCGCCCATACTAGCTTCAAAATCTTCAATTTTTGAAAGCAGTTGTTTTTCCTTGATAACGATCTCGCTTTTGGCCAACAACTCCTTCAGTCGCATGTTTTCCTGCATCAAGGCCATAATCTCGATCTGGGTCTTGCGGCTCTCGTTTTGCACTCTATCAATCGCGTCCGCATCAAAATACTCAAGGCTTTTGGGCCCGATCCCAAAGAACAGCCAGTTTGCCGAGATATTCTTTAACTGCAGAATTTTTAATATCTTATCACTGCGCGGATATTTCCCCTTGAACCAATAGTTGCTGACGGTGCTCTGGGATGTATCGGTATTTTTGGCCCACCAAGTTTGCACCTCTGTTTCAAGTATTTCCATCAATCTATCAAAAAATCCTTCTGACATTGTGCCCACCCTTTGAAAAATGAATATTCACGCCCAACGACTTTTATTTTTTCGATATTTGTTTTATATATACCGCTACGCTATCAACGTTCAACATTCTATTTAAAGGACCGGAGCGAATGGCGGCCAAAAAAATACTCATAATCGACGATGAGAAAAACCTGGCCATATTATTCGGCAAGATTCTGGAAGGCCACGGATACGAAGCTCATATCGCACTGGATGGACAGCAGGGTGTCGAGTCAGCAAAAAAATTAATCCCCGACGCAATTGTTTTAGACATCAAGATGCCTAAAAAAGATGGTATCAGCGTTCTTAAAGAGATGCGGTCGATTCCGAAATTCGCCCAAACACCCATCATCGTTCTAAGTGCCAAAGGCCAGCTTCATGAAATCAATTTAGGATTGAAGGCAGGCGCCAGCGCCTACCTTTGCAAGCCTGTTATGCCCAATGACATCATCACCAAACTGGACGAGTATTTATCGAAATGAAAATCCTTCTGATCTACCCATCGACGACGACCAACGGCCGGCCCGACAAGTACAAAAAAGCCTATTTGCCGCCGTTGAACATGGCCATCCTGGACGCCTTAACCCACAAGACCAATCCCGGCCACGATGTAAGGATCGTCAATGACGTCGTCGAAACGGTTGATTTCGACGCAGACTGCGACCTGGTTGGCATTACGGCCTTAACGGCCCAGGCCACGCGCGCCTATCAGATAGCCGATACCTTCAGAAAAAGAGGGAAGAAGGTCATCATGGGCGGCATACATCCCTCGATGTGCCCGGATGAGGCTTTGGAGCATGCGGATGCGCTTTTGATCGGCGAAGCCGAAAACGTCTGGCCTGAAGTGGTCAACGATGCAGAAGAAGGCCGATTAAAACAGATCTACAAGGACGATGGATATCCAGATCTGTCCGAGTTGATCATTCCGAGATGGGATAATATAGACTTGTCACTCTACAGAAGATCTGTCGGTCGCCGATATCCGCGTATGCCGATATTTACAACTAGAGGCTGTGTGCATAATTGCAAATATTGTTCTGTAACGAAATTTTTAGGCAGAAAATACCGGTATAAACCCATCGATAATGTTCTTGCGGAAATTAAAGACACGGACGCCGAATCTTATTTTTTCGTAGATGACAACATTATTTGCAACGCGGATTATTCCGAATCGTTGTTCACGGCCATCAAACGCTCATCAAAACAAATCCGCTGGCTGAGTCAGTGCAGTACCTTTATTCTTAAGAAGCCCGATTTGATAAAACTGGCCGGCCAGGCCGGATGCCGATCCATGATATTCGGCATTGAATCCATCAATAAGGAAAACCTGAAAGAGATTAAGAAATCATTCAACAATCCTGAAAACTTTGCAGAGCTTCATCGCCTCTGCCTCGAAGCAAAGATTCAGCCATTCTTCAGCATCATCTTCGGCCTCGACCATGATTTGATATCCAATATGTGGGAAACGTTGAACTATCTGAAAAAGCATAAAATTTGGAATGCGTTTTTTTGGATTCTGACACCATTGCCGGGAACCGATCTTTTCGATGAAATGCAGAAAGAAGGACGGATCCTCCACACGGATTGGTCTAAATATGACCTGAACCATGTTGTTTATCGCCCGATGAATTTCTCTAGCGATGACCTGTACCAGAATTTTTGGAAGCTATACAAAACATTCTTTTCAGCAACAAATATCATAAGAAAATTACTTTCCAGCCACAGCCCCGATAAATTTCTACAATATTATGCTACTTTTTTATCGAACCAGATTTATTCCAGGCGCCAGGTCAAAAATCACCTTCACCCATTGTCGATGGGTATTATGAAAAGGTCATGACCGAAGCGCCGCTTTATAACTCCGCCATTATTGATAACTATATCCATCTACTGAAATCAGAGTACCCGCATATCGACATCGAAGATTTGCTGTTTGAAGCAAGTATAGAACCATGGGAATTGGACCCCGGCAACTGGTTTACACAAACCAAGATCAACAGATTTCACGATTTGATTTCAGAAAAAACCGGCAACCCCGGTATATCCAGGGAAGCAGGCAGATTTTCGGTGTCAAACCGCGCCGACAATATAATGCGGCAATCCGCCCTGTCCCAGCTATCGCCATCCAATCTGTATGATCTCCTTGGTCAAATCTCAACAAAGTACTCAAGAGCCATGCGGGTATCTTCCAGAAAGATCACAAACAGCCGGCACGAAGTCATAACAGAGTGGTTGGAGGGAGTACGCCCGGAGCAGTACCAGTGCGCCGGCATGATCGGCTATCTGGAAGCTGTGCATTCGGTGTTCAGATCCAGTTTGCCGGAAATTTCGCACCCGGAGTGCTTTTTCAGGAACGGCAAAAAGTGCAGATACGTCATTTCATGGAAAAGAACCGTCTCCGAACACATCACGGGCTTTCGAAATTTATCCGCCGCCATTTTCATCCCATTGACCGTCCTTTTATTCCTGATGGATTTCAAATATGCCCTGCCTTTGGCGGCCTTTTATCTGTTCTTTTTTCTTTTGGCGACCATAACGGCAATGGCCTATGAAAACAAAGAGCTGCATAAGATAATCGGCAAGCAGGATTTCAAACCCCACAACGTGTTGGACAGCCACAACAGATACCATAAATCGACCAATCTGCTGAAAGACATCAGCGTGGCGCTTTCCAAGAACGCCTCGGTTTCTGATTTCATGGCTTCTGTCAGCAATATCCACCATGCCCTGGGGTATCGGTCAGGCTTAATCGTCCTGATTGATTACAGCAAAAATGCACCGGTTTATTCGAACGTATATCGGTATCACAGGTCCCACGGCGAATACCTATCCGATTTAAAAGACAAAGAAATTCTATTTTCATATTCGGATGACATTTTGTACAGGCCGTTTGTTAAAACCAGGGAAAAATACAGCCACATCTTTCCGGAGGAAATCAATTCGCTATTGCTGGAATTAAAGATCGATTCACTGGTGTATGTACCGATGGTCTACGAAAAGACCCTGCTCGGGTTCGTTTGCCTGAACAACGACAAGGAGACCCTGAACGCGAGCGATCTTTACATCCTGCACTCGATTGCTTCTCAGTCCGCTCTGTCGATAACCAATATCAGTTTCAATGAATCCCTGTTAACGACTGAGAAACTGAAGCAGGACTATGTATCCGTCGCCTCCCATGAGCTGCTTACACCGGTTCAAACCATTACTTTTGCAGTTCATTCGATCAAAACCCAACTCAGGGAAATGGGGCTGCTTCAATCCGATATGGCCGAGAGCATTGACATTTTGGACCAATCCGTCATCAAGCTCGGATCGATCAGCAAAAGCATTCTGGATTTCTCGAAACTTGAAGCCGACCTTCAAATCGAGAAAATAAAAGTTGAAGACATCATCGAAACACTTAAGAAAGAAACCACCTACATCATAAACGCATACGATCACCAAATATTTTTCAGAGTAGACGACCGGATTCATCATCTATTGTGCAACAGGGATTTTTTCATTCAACTGCTGCACAATCTTATTGAAAACGCCGCCAAGTACACACCGCCAAAAGGCGCTATCATCGTCTCTTTTGATGTAAGCCCCGCCGAACTGCTAATTTCTATTGAAGATAATGGAATAGGAATCGATAAGGAACATCATGAACAGGTTTTCATGAAGTTTTTTCAAATCGACAAAAACAAGAAGGGGTCCGGCATGGGGTTGTCTTTTTGCAAGGAGGCTGTCAAGAGGCACGCCGGTTACATTACTGTCGACAGCCCTCTTTTGCCCGAAGAAAGCCTAAGAAAGGGCACGAGATTCATTATCCACCTGCCCATTGACAAGACCGATGCACCCCCCGCGTGACCGCCGTTGCCGGCCACACCGACGGTGACAGGCCATTTATCCCATCGGTTCTTCAGAGTGCATTCTGCCCCATCATCGCAAGGAGCCCGGAAACGGTGAACCACCGATTATTCCGTCAAAACCCCACCGCTCACACCCTGCCATTTCCACTCGCCTTTTTCTTTAACGATGTGCAAGTCTTCCGGTAAACGGAGGTCACCCAGCGCGCTTCCCTCGATGTAACCTTGCACCCGGTAGACCGCACCATTTCTCTGCAGCTCGGTAACATGCAGGACCGTTTCGGCACTACCCCTTAAAAAGGGCTGAAGGCGCTGGGCCAACAATTCTTTTCCTCCTCCGGAAAAATGAAACGGCTCGGCAAAACAATCGTTTCCAAACAGCGAAGATTTCCCGGTCAGGGGGCCGGCGCACGCGTCCACGAAGCGTTGCTGCGCCTCGCTCAGCTCGACATCGAAATAGGCATCTCGGTCCAGCAGGTCGGTCTTTTCCGGCACCCCGAGCCATTTCCATCGACCCTTGAGCTTAATTAAATTCTCCAGCGGAAAAACGCCTTGGGAACCGGCATACGTCCTGTAGGCAAATTTCATACGGCCGCGCAGATAGGCCCTGTTTTTCTCGATGCGTATTCTGGTGATGTGGACATATTCCAACTGGGGCGGACTGCCGCCAAACATCAAACGGGACGGTGAAGAAAAGATATCCCTGCTGTGGTCGTACCCGCGCGCGTAGTGGCCGGCAATCCGATGGGTATCCCTTGCGGCGACATCCTGTGCAAATTGATGGAAGAAATCCAAGATCTCCCGGGGCACCGGTGTAGAGAAGACGTAATTGGGCTCATGAAAGTCGGCATGGCGGGCCGTTGCCGGTCCATGTGCCGGCTGCGGATCGACCGCTTTTCCCGTCGTATCCGGTGTTTCCAATACAGCTTCCATCAACAATTGAAGCAGACGGTCATGCCCGTTATCCTGGGGCAGGGCAAAAAAGCTCGTCGATGTGGTTGCCACCACCACATTCACTGCCGGGACCAGGGCGAGGTATTGGCCCCCTTCCCCCCGCACCAACAGACTTTCATGCCCCCGGATCGCCGTCTTCGTCCATCCGCCCCCGGGCAGATCACGCAACCGAGCGTGAGGGGCCTTGGAAAACAACGTGCGGACCCAATGTTCAGAGACGATCCGTCGACCATCCCATATGCCTATGCGGGACAGCAGATGGCCAATCTTCGCAAGATCCAGCGCCCTGAGCTGGAATCCGACCATCGGATCGCGCGGCCGGTCATTCCCGCCGGCAGCATATGTTTTAATGCCAAGGGGTTGGAACAGATGCCGATGGGCAAAATCGAATACGCTCTCGCCGGATACCTGTTCGATCACCTGTCCCAGCAGATAGGCTGCAGCAAAGTTGATCGCAGGCTGGATGCTTGTCTGCTGCCGGGCGACGATGCGAAGACTGGCCTCAATTCGGTCTGCGGCGTAAAATAAAGCCCAATAGTCGCGGCTGCCGCTCCCCCACTGCAGCGACGCCCGTACCCGCAACAGGTGGCCCAGCGTCAGCGCTCCGCTGCCATCGGACGGGAAATGTCGCTGATGCTTCTGGAAAAACGCCGACAGGCGTTGCTCCGGCCCATTGATCAGTTGATGATCGATGGCGACGCCGATCAACACCTGGAGAAGGGGCAGGTTGAGGGAATGCAGGTAATCCCTCGCCTTGGGGCTCCCGTGCCAGTAGTATTTTTCGACGACTGTCTTTCCGTTGCGGAGCATCAACAGGCTTCGGGCAGTGGGCAGCCGTGTGTCGATATAATCGAGCGCCTTGTTCAGACGGGCCTGGTCGATGTGCTGTGTTTCCGGTTCAGCCGGATTCCATTGTTTCTGATCCAGGTACAATGTCTTTTGCGCAAAAAACGCAATGCAAGCGTAAACCCCCGCGCCGATGGCCGCAAGACAGATCAGGTAAACGCCCATCATTTTGAGGAGACTGTTCATGGGTATCCTGCTTCCTGCCTTCCCGAAACACCGATTCGCTCCCGGGGAACGGCCTTTCGGTTCCGGTAATAAATCCGCAACAGTGCCGGAGCGAGCATGACATCGGCCAGAAAGGCCACAAGCAGCGCCCCCCCCATTATCAATCCAAAATCGGCCACCACTTTCAGGTCACTGAACAGCCGCATCCAGAAACTGGCAACCAGCACCAGCGTCGTCGCCAGCAGCGCTCTGCCCGCAGACCCCAAGGTCTCGCTCACGGAGAAGTGGAGATCGCCGGATTTGAAGTAGTAACGCCTGAAGTTGTGAAAAAAATGGATGGTATCGTCCACCGCCAATCCGATGGCGATGCAGCCGCCAATCAGGTTGTAAACGTTCAGCGGAATGCCCAGATATCCCATCATCCCCATCGCAATGACCATGGGCAGCAGATTGGGAACCATGGCCAGCAGTCCCAGGCGCACATCTCCGATGGCAAGGATCAACAATCCGGTGATCAACACAAAGCCCGTGCTATAGCCGACGGCCAGGCTTCTCATCATCGCATCGAGGATGCCGGAATGAATGGCGACAACACCGGTTACCACCGGTTTGACACCCGAATTGAACAGCGTTGCGACATGTTCCCGCACCCTTGAAATTAAATTCACATCATCGGCCGCATCGCGCCAATACATCATGGCCGTCAGACGCCCCATGCGAAAATCCTCATCCGTGAAGTTTTGCAGTGTCCGGGGAACGATGGCTTGGATGTGATCGAACTGCGCAGTCAACGCCGGTTCATCTCCCGGCAGGGTGCACAGCCTCTCTTCAAGACCCCGGGCCGCACACGAAATCTCCTTGAGGGCATCGGCGAGAGACCGGGTGCTGCCGATATAGGCGCGCCCCGCCGGATCGGTCTCCGATCTCATTCTGCCATCCAACTGCTCGAATGCCTGGAGCAGGTCGTGGTCAATGACGCCCCGCTCCCGCTGCGTGTCGACCAGTATTTCCAGCGCCCGAAATCCGCCGGTATGCGCTTCGATCCGCCGGACCTGACGGATGAAATCGGAATCCTCGTCGAAATAATGCAGTTGGTTGTGCGAAAAGTGGAGCTTTGGAATGTTCAGGCCTGCGACCAAAGTACACGCCATAAACAGACCGATAACGGGGTAAGGCCGTGATACGCCGAGTCGCCCCATCGCCAGCAGGGTTCGGTTGAAGAAGGACGCCTCATACATCGCCTCGCCCTTCTCCGAACCTTCGACGACCTGCAGTATGGAAAGCAGCGCCGGCATGGTGAAAAGCGTGAATGCCAGGATGGCAAGAATTCCGACAATGGTGAAATTCACCAGGTGGGTGATGGGTGCGATATCCGAGAAGGAAAAGGAGAGCAATCCGGCCACGGTCGTGACACTGGTCATGGTGATGGGAAAACCGGAGTGCTCCATGGTGGCGATAATGCCCCGGAACTTTCCCACCCGCTTCTGGTATTTGTAGAAAACCACCAGAAAATGAATGGGTGCGGTCAGGCCGATGGACAACAGGATGGAAGGCAGCATGGACGACGTCTGGCTGAATCGCACCGACAGCAATGCCATCGATCCCAGGGCCACCAACAAGCCGAGCAGGGTCGTTATTTGGGGGAAAAAAGCGCCCGAACCCCGGCCAAACATCATCGGCATCAGCAGAAGCGGTACGAAGAGGATCACGATACACATCTTCTTCATGTTGGAGCGGATCATCGGCTCGACATGATACTGATAGACCGGCGTTCCACTGTATGCAATATTGAAGTCCGGGTGCTGATACTCCTTTATGACCGCATCCAGGATACCAATGACGGCATTGTTCTCAACTTGTGAAATGGACGGCTGCTTCTCGCCGGCGGGATGCGTCGCCACAGCGCTTACGCCCCGGGCATACCCCCGCAATCGCTTACCGTCGGCTGTCAGCGCCGAAACCGCCAACGTCTTGATAACAACGATGGCATGTTTGCCATCCGGGGTAAAATACGGATGCCGCAGTCCAGGGCAGAAGCGGCCGCGGCGGCCGTACTGCCGCGCTGCTTCCTCGGTCCGCGGCAGGTTGTCGAGGAATTCGCCGACGCGCACCCCTCCATCGACAGGCTCGACACAGGGGGCGTTGGCCAGCGAACGGACCTCTTTCAACAGCGGCAGGGAATTCTCCAGATCGCCGTGAAATTGTTTGAGGGTGGCGAGGAAATCGGGGCTGAAGATATTGGACGAGGAGATCAACAGCACAACTTCTTCGTCACGGCCGAATTGACTGCGAAAGCTTTGATAATCGGTGAGGATCCGATCATTCCGCAAGAACATGCTCTCAACGGAAGTGGCGATACTGAGTCTGGAGAGCTGTGTAGCCGCCGATCCGGCCACCACAACGGTCAACAGCAGAATAACCAGACGGTAGCGAATGACAAAAACGCCCAGGCAATGAAAGCCGCTTTCTATCTTTCGCTTATAATCATACATCGATGGCCCACATCGTATCGTTCACCGCGTTGATCATGGTCTGCCGTGTGAACATCGAACAATTGGTACAAATAGATTTACTTAATGTACCATTATACACGTATATTTGTACTTAAAATAAATCGATTTGGCAAGCCGGGAATCGTTCATTGAAAAAAATACAGAATTTATGGCGGGGTACGGTGCAATGGATTCAGCCATGCCAACATCAAGATGTAGCTCAAAATTGATTAGGAATCCGGTTTTAACTCCACGGACATATCGAAGCGCGTCGCACATACGCCGCCCGTAAGGCACCCGTAGCCGACTATCGTTTTTGGAGGAATTGCCGCTGAATGTGGTAAATGGCTTTGGTCAGGCCTTGGAGCTCTTGTTTGTCGATATCCATAAACTCAAAGGCGTATTTGTACTGCTTGCGTTCCCTGTTCCGCTCCACCCGCCTCACTTCCGCTTTCCGGATATTGACGGTTTGTTCATCCATGTCCTTATCGGGCGGAAAAACGATACGAATTTTGTAGAGGCGCTGGTTGGCCTTGAACAGCGAACCCTTCAGATTCTTATCGCTATGTTTGACCAGCAGTCCGTAAGCGCCTCCCAGGCTGATGTTGATCAGATCGATCTGCCCTTCCACTTTGCGCGACGAAAAAAACATCCGGGTGCCCGGCCTTGTATCGATCCTGAAGTTTTTCCGCCGCTGCAGGCGCTCCACGTATTCCGGAAACGGAACCTTCAGGGCCCTGCCATAGACGGTACCGCCGCTGGTGCTGAAAATATACTCCAACTGATCGCTTCCGTTGAAATTGAACCGCAGGTCCAGACGTTCCGTCTTTGCCATGGCCCGCGAAAACCCCTCGGGGCAATCCACCACCAGCCGTTTTCCCTCTTTGGTCTGCTCCACGTCGGTGATACAGGTCAACCGCTGAAAATCGGTTCCCACCACAAATACGGAAATAATGGTCCTTGATGCGATCAGGGAATCAAATAAATCGTCGCGTTTCCGCCCCTCGATTTTTCCAGGATCTGACACTTTAAATACTCCGCGATTGACAACTGCCCGCAGCCGGCCGCAGCCTTCCATTAATTGACAGTATTATCGGACGCGCACCCACTCCGCTTTAGTTTATAGGTATTCCACCGATACTACATTTGGCAAGGATCTATTCGCAGCCAAAGGCTGATTTAAAGGATATCTATGGCGATTGAATCTTTTAATGTGCGTTTTTACAACACCATAACCTGGTCTGAAACCGATTTCGCCGACCGATTCGACCGGGGTCGACATCGGCAGCTGATCATTATATAAAGATAGATTAGCCTTGGATCGATAATGCGCCGACCGGTACATGATGGAACTTATCGTCGATCAATCCTCGATTCCTATAAGGACCTGAAGTGCGGCTTTTGTGCATTTAATCAAACACCGTGGTTTGAACTGCGAACCGGGAAATGCAGCCAATGAATCCCCAGGCCGGGAATCCATACCGCAGAAACAACCTTTCCCAGCAAAAAGGGGACAACACCCCACAACCGGCCGATATTAAAAAAGATGTAAAGACTCCCATCGGCAGCGAGGCGGATCAGGATGCCGTAACCAGGTTCAGAAAAGTCTCGCACATGGGTTTGGTGATTCCTCCGGGGGTTGAACTGAATTTTGAGGAAGTGCGCAAGCGAAAGCTTTTTGCGGCGTTGATCATTCCCGGCATCATCATTCTGATCACGTTTGGCGTGTACCACATAATGAATGGCAATGTGCTGGAAGGATCTTTCGACCTGATCGCAGGCTTCTGGCTGAGTTCCACCTTGCTGGGGCTGCGTATGATGAAAAAGGGGTTGGTGCTGTACCGTATCAACACCGCTTTACTAGGCCTGCTGTTCTTGTTTCTATCGGCGAAAGGAGGCAGCGAGGGCAATAAACTGCTGTGGATGTTCAGCTATCCGTTAATCACGTTCTACACACTGGGTATCAGAGAAGGTCTGGGTTGGACAACCACCTTGTTTGTACTGAATTTGGGCATCCTTTTCTGGCCGGTGGATACCGGATGGCTGCATCACTACAGTATGGAATTCAGGATCCGGTTTTGCGTCGCCTTCGCGCTTGTGGCGAGTATGACCTACATCTATGAATCCGCACGCCGCAAGTCCCAATCCAGCCTTGAGAACGAACAGCGAAATCTTGAAACCGAAAAACGAAAACTCGCAGAGATGACCCGCAGTGTTCAGACGGCCAACCGCGCCCTGACCAGGAGTGAGCAGCGTCTGAAACAGGCTCAGGCTATCGCCCAAGTAGGAAATTTTGAGTACGACCCGGATGAAGATCGGCTGTCGGGGTCGGATGAGGCTTTGAGAATTCTCGGTTTCGACCGTACTGGGCCCATCTCCTTGAGGGACCTGGGAAATCGGACCCCGGCTTTCTCTGCTTTCATCACCGGCAGTGGGAGGCAATTTGAGAGCGAGTGCCGATTTCGTTTGGAATCACCCGGATCATCGGATCACCCTTCAGGTGAAACCATCGTATATGCCAAAGCAGAATCCAGTCCCGCCTCCGAGGGCGCTCCCCGGAAAATCATCGGTGTTGTTCAGGATATTACGGCGCAGCACAGGTCTGAAATGGAGAAAAAGGAATTGGAGGCCAAGCTGGCCCGCTCTCAGAAGATGGAGGCCCTTGGCCTGCTGGCAGGCGGCGTCGCCCATGACTTGAACAATATTCTCTCCGGCATCATGAGCTATCCGGACATGCTGCTGATGCGCCTTCCGGAGGATAGCGACCTAAAGAAACCGCTCAGCGTCATGCGTGATTCGGGCCTGAAGGCTGCAGCCATTGTCCAGGATCTGCTGACCTTGGCCAGACGCGGGGTCAGAAATATTGAAGTGCTCAATTTAAATGACCTGATCGATGAGAGCCTGGGGTCACCCGAATTTCAAAAACTTCAATACTATCATCCGGAAGTCCATTTCAATGTCGACACGCACTCTGATCTGCTGAACATCAAAGGCTCTGCCGTACATTTGAAAAAAACGTTGATAAACCTGGTCTCCAATGCCTCGGAAGCATTGCCTGAAGGAGGCGAGGTGAATATCTACACCCGCAACCGCTACCTTTCCAGTCCGCTCAGGGGATACAACGATATCAAGGCCGGCGAATATATCGTGCTGGGTGTCAAAGACAACGGCAGCGGAATACTGCCGGAAGATCTCAGTCGAATTTTCGAACCCTTCTTTACCAAAAAGAAAATGGGGCGCAGCGGTACCGGACTGGGACTCGCAGTGGTATGGGGAACGGTGGAGGATCACAATGGCTACATCAATGTATCCAGCGAAATAGACCGGGGCACCCTGATTGAGTTGTTTCTTCCAGTAACCCATGAGCACCTGGAACGCCAGGATCAACAGGTACTCAGCGAAGGCATCCAAGGCCGCGGCGAGCGAATTCTGGTGGTGGATGACATGCAGACCCAGCGCGACATTACCAAAGAGATGTTGACCATGCTCGGGTACCGGGTCGAAACTGCAGCGGGCGGAGAAGAGGCCATTGCATTTCTTGAAAACGACAGGGTTGATCTGGTGATCTTGGACATGATCATGGAGCCCGGCATCGATGGGCTGGAAACCTTCAGGCGATTGCGGGATTTAAGACCCGACCAGAAAACAATTATCGTCAGCGGATTTTCGGAAACCGGCCGCGTTAAAAAAGCGCAGCAACTCGGTGCCGGCGCATATGTGAAAAAACCCTTTGACCTTCGTACCATCGGAGAGGCTGTGCGCCATGAATTGGAAAGATGATGGTGCGCATCGCCGCACCCCTTCAGGCTGGCCGGCCATCACAGATTCCCATCCATCGTTCAACGGACCAAAAATCCATAATAAGCTATCGTGTGTTGAGGTCGGTCAGGGTGCCGGCCAATCCGTCGCTCGGGCCAGCCTGGTGACCGCCAGTTCTTTTGTCTCCTAATTCGGCTGCGTTGCGATGCCCAATTTGAACCATTTGCGCAAGATGTGGTACTTATGCTCCAAACGGTATGGTTAATCCACATAAACCTTCACTGCGGAGGCCTGAGATGATGCGTCGCAAATTTTCCATGCTCTTGATCCCTTACATTGTATTGCTCTTCGCACTGCCCGTTGAGACATTTTCCAAATCCACCGGCGCAATCACCACTTCCGGCAAGCAGGACACGACCCAAAAGTCCGATGCGGCAAAACCGAAACCGTCCGCTCCTATGACCGTTCAACCGTCCGGGGCTGCTGATAAGGGTATCGGCGCCCTCGTTATTCAACGCATCCACGTGACCCGCGGAACCGTCCAGATCACCCTTGAAAATACCGGCAACTCTGCGCTGGCAAAGGCGGACTACGCGGCCATCAAACTCAAAGTGGAGACCAGTGAACAAACGGCCCCGGGTATCTGGCCCCTGTTTCGCGTGGACCCCGCAAAGCGATTGAACCGCCCCAAAGGCTCGGTCATATTCGACACCAGGATCAAAGTTACCAAGCGGGCAGCCGTAAAGGCCCGCTTGATCAAAGGCCGGTGGACCCATCAAAAAAGCGCCACGCTTATGCCGCTGCCGGTCCGAAAAATGAAAACGGCCGCAAAGCCATCACGGCCGGCCCCTTCCACCGTACGGCAAACCGCAGGGGTTGCCCCGTCCGCCTCGGCAGCGGCAAAAGCGGCCGGCCAATCTCCCCAGGTGAGGGCCGGCGCTGCGATTCCCAACAGCGCCCCGCTACCGCCGGCTGCACAATCCGCTATCAATCGACACAAAAGCGGTGCCGACACTCCCCGCTCGATGCAGTATGACGGCGGTATTCTGGTGGATCGCCCTGAAGAGGGCACCGTCTTTCATCCCGGCGAATCCATCACCGTTCGATACCAGGTAACCCGTGATGTCGGCGCCGGCGATATCCGTTTTATCCTGGTGCATGACGGCCGTATCACCGCTACGGTGACCAGGCCCTACAGCCCCCCGGCATCCGGATCATCCGGCTCTTTGGCGGCATCGTTTCAATTGACCCTGCCCAGGTTCATGTCCTCCAGCGATGCCTATTTTATCTACGCCAACCTGGTGGACACCACCGCACACGGCATGAGCAACCTGTTCTCCATTGAAGGGCCGGACCGACTGACCGTGCGCGCAGACCGTCCGTTGGGACCGGCTATCGAAATACTCGCCCCCCTGGGCGGCGACCAGGTTGTCCTGAACAGCATCAAGGAGGTCCGCTTTCGGATGCCCGCCGCCGACAGCGATGCACAATGCGGCGATCAAGTGACCATAACAGCCGTAAGACAATCAGACGGCCACCAGACCCGTGTCCGCAGCATGGATGCGCACCCCGGAGAGAATCACCTCAGTTGGCCGGTGTCCCAGGATTCCTTTGAGATCGGGGATTACCAGTTGAGGTTCGAATCCGATAGCGGCTGCACGGTTCGGACAGCGGCTTTTCACGTCGTCGGGTGCGACTACGCGCTGGACACGGTGACCTTCTCGGACGGCCGACCGCTCAGCAGCGGCATCGATGCGGGATCCGGTCGAACGGTATCGGGAACATTTCGCGTCACGGTCCGGTGGAATGGAATTCCCTTGCCGCCGACCTTTGCGCCGGGTACGGAATGGGGCAACCAGTTACGGGTGGCCAGCACACGGACCGGCGAAGTGATCTGCGCTCCCATAACCGGCGCCAATTTTGACTACACCACATCCCGGAGCGGAGGCCCGATCACCGTGGATGTCCCCTTTTCCTTCGAACGGGATGCCATCGGCGGCATGCGCACCGAATCACGCAACATCCCGCTGCAATTCAGCCTGCACCCTTACGGCGCAAGCCTGGACACGGATGACACCAACAACACCATGACCGCACAGATGAAAGTGCTCAACGCCACCGAGACCGATCTTCATATCGGCATCTACGTCCGTGATTTCAGCCTCGTTCGCGATGTCCACACCGCCGGCACCGTTCCCAAGTACGATTACCGGTTCTCGCAAACCGTGAACCTGAGAAACCGAACCCTCAATGACGCGGGCGGGCCGCCGGCGGTGATTGCAAATGTCCCCGTCCAATGGCGCGTTGAATGGCGCGAGGCCGGAGCAGCGGATTACAGCGTCGTCCCCCTGGCGCAGGGAAGTTTTCTCTTCTCCAACGTCTCTGGCGAGTGGAGCACCATGACACTTCAGGAGCATTTCAGCACCCTCATCGACGATGCGGGACGCTCCTACCGCCTGGTGGTCATCGCCGACCCCGATCATGAGTTTCTGGATCCGGACCGTGGAAGCAATCTATCCAGGGTCAACATCGGTAACCCGGATTAGGCGCATTTGGGCATAGCACATGCGACCCCCAATGTACGGACCTATACCAACCTAATTCAAGGATGCGGCAAGCCCGAAACCATCGTCTGGAGGTCAGGGAAGCGTCAGACTTTTAGGCACAATTCCCTATCCTGAGGGTATAGGTCCGTAGATTTGTACTTCGCAAACCAAAGCCCGCCTTTGAGCAAATCATCCCGATATGCGATGCGCAGGATGTTTTCTTTGAACCTTTTTGATTTAACCGGTACTAAACAGATACGAGATGATTATCCCAAGAACAATTTTGAGTACTGGAGCCAAGATGAGAACACGATTGACGTTACTACGGATTGCGGTCGCAGTGGGGATCATGCTTTCTTTTTCCTCGATGACATTTGCCGCCCAACAATTTTCGATAAAGAAAAATGCCACCGTTCAAAAAACAGGACCAGTGGTTGCACAACTACCGGACCTGTATTTTTTAAAGAAGGTGCAATGGTCGAAATCCCCCAAGGCGGGCGACACCATTGGAAGCGCTGCGATTCTCAATATTCCGATTAAAAACAGAGGAATTGCTGCATCTAAACCATGCAAAATGCAGATCAGGTTCAGCTCTATCAAGGGCGGGTCGGTCCTGCCGGGCCTGAGCGGCACGCTTCATATACCGCCTTTGAATCCCGGACAGTCATACGCCCTGTCATGGCCGCAATTGTCATCGGATAAATGGCCTTCCGGAAAGTTTCAATTTACGTTTACCATCGACCCCATGAACCAGGTAACCGAGAGCGTTGAGACCAACAACCGGGACCAATTGCGTTTTGACATCACGGCATCGCCGAATAAATTTACCCTGAAAAAGAAAGCGGCTGCAAATACCGTAGCGCAGGCAGCCAAGCCTGCTCCTTCGCTATCAGCCGAAATAAAGGGCCTGTCCATACTATCCCCGAAAGCAAACACCCTGCTCATGGCCCCGAGAACGTATACCATCAGATATCTGGCAACCGGTGTGGAAAAAATCGATCTGGATTACCTGATCTACGAAGTCGATTACCAGGGGAATCCGAAAGAGACGTTCGTAACCAGGCGGATAGTTAAAGATAAGGCCCCTACAGGCTCATGTGATGTTCAAATCAACTCGAACATGGTCCCTTTCAGGCACAGCAGCGGTGCGGGCACTCCCCTTTCAGGCTCTACCGAACATTTGGACGGTAAAGTAGCCATTCGGTTGTCCGCTATGGTGAATGGCAAAAAAGTTGAACGGATTTGTCCTCTGCGGGTAAAGTGTCCGCGGATCCGGCTGGTGCAACCCGAATCAGGTTCAAATCTATACAGGGGATTGTGGTATGAAGCCAGGTGGTCGACCATCGGCCATCGATTGGAAAAAGTTAAGCTTCACATCACCAAAAAACCGCCCAGCACGAAATGGGGATATTCAGCGATGTGGACCGTCGAAGTGCCCAATACCGGCAAATATCGTTTCAGGGTTCCGCCGGATCTGGAGATGCCGTCGCAAGGCCCGACCATTTATCTGGTCGTTGAAGAAAGGTTTGATCTGAATCTATGGAATCCGATGGTGCTCGGGTTCAAAAACTTCGTCCTCCATTGACCACGAACAAAATGGCAGGGTCGCAGTTGACCCTGCCCATATCACCGCTTCAGGTACTTCCCACTCTTTAAGACCGGGAATCACACGCCATGCAAATCCTCCGCGCGCGCCCTGAATCTCGGCCGTTTTTCTCATCCCCCGCACCTCCAAGCCTTGACCGCCGGTTAATGGCGCTTAGAATGATATATGGTCGAAGCCACCGCATGGGTTACCCAGTCCATTGTCAATTGATCGTCTTGCCATCCGGACGGAACAAGGAAAGTTGAACCGCTTCTTCGGCCATTGCCGTTGATCCGCTTGCCTGCAATTGGGTAGCGGCCGGAGTGCCAGCAATCACCCGCAAGGCGGGTGGCGCGGATCTGTCTTTACACCGCGCGCTTTTCACGCGGTTAAAACCGGGACCAACACAAGCTTGCAGCCGCGACCCGGAGCATCGCATCCGGTTTGAAAACAACGCGCCGACATCGAATGCGTTCCAGACGCCGTCGAATTCGTTCAGCAAAACTTCCATCCAACGACAGTGACCCACAGGGGGGCAAAAAAAATGATAAATCCATCCACAATAGAGCAATTTCAAAACAACCTGCGCGGTGAATTGATCCAACCGGAGGACGAACGCTATGATGGCGTGCGTCGCCTTTACAACGCCATGATCGACAAACGACCCGCGTTGATTGCGCGCTGCGCCGATGCGGGCGATGTGATCAATGCCGTGAACTTCGGCCGTGAACAAGGCCTGCTCATCGCTGTCAGGGGCGGCGGGCACAACGGCCCGGGTCTGGGAAGCTGTGACGACGGCCTGATGATCGATCTGTCCCTGATGAAGGGGGTTCACGTCGATCCCGGCAGCCGCCAAGTCCGCGTGGAACCCGGCTGCACCCAGGGAGACATGGATCACGCAACCCATGCCTTCGGCCTTGCCGTGCCGGCCGGCATCGTATCCACCACAGGTGTCGGCGGGCTGACCCTTGGCGGCGGCCATGGCTATCTGTCCCGTCAATACGGTCTGACCATCGACAACCTGCTGGCCGCGGACGTGGTATTGGCCGACGGCACTTTCGTTACCGCCAGCAAAACGCAGAACGAGGACCTCTTCTGGGCCCTGCGCGGTGGCGGCGGCAATTTCGGGGTGGTCACCAGTTTCCTCTTTCAAGCCCATCCCGTGAAGGAAATCTTCGGCGGACTGGTTCTCTGGGACGTGGAGCACGCCCGCCAGGTCATGCAGCTCTATCGCCAATTCCTGCCCAGAACCCCCCAGGAAATGTTCACCTTCCTCGGCCTGAAGACCGTGCCGTCATCGGCACCCTTTCCAGATGAGATCTGGGGCCGGCGGATCTGCGCCCTGATCTCATGTTTCAATGGCCCTGCCGAAAAAGCCCAGACTTTCTTCCAGCCCATACGCAACGATTTGCCGGAACCGATTTTCGAGCATATGGGCGCCATGCCTTTCACCATGATCCAGAGCCTGTTCGACCCGCTCCTGCCGCCCGGCATGCAGTGGTATTGGAAGGGCGACTACGTGAAGGAACTGCCCGATGCGGCCATCGAGGCGCACCTGGAGCAAGCCGCCAAGGCGCCCAGCGAGTTGTCGCTGATGCACTTATATCCCATCGACGGCGCGGTCCATCGCGTCGGTAAAAGCGACACGGCCTGGGCCTGCCGGGACGCCACCTGGTCCATGGTCATCGCCGGCATCGACCCCGATCCCGCCAAGGCCCCGGCCATAAAAGAATGGGCACGCAACTATTGGGAAGCCGTCCACCCCTTTGCCATGGAGGGCGCCTATATCAACTTCATGATGGAGGAAGGAGAGGAACGCATCCAGGCCACATACGGAGACAACTACCGGCTTCTGGCAAAGATAAAGCAGCGTTACGATCCACATAACCTGTTTCGGGTCAACCAGAATATCAAACCGGCCGGATGACATGGGGGGGACAAGCATGGCCAATATCCTGATTTCAAAGTCATGCGATCTTGCGATCCACGGTATCGGATGCCTGCGCCCCGCCGTCACCACGTCTTTGGCCCTGATCGCCTTTGCCGCCAATTCGGTTCTCTGCCGGATGGCCCTGGGCGACGAATCCATCGATCCGGCCAGTTTTACCACCATCCGGCTGGTATCGGGCGCCCTGGCGCTGATGATTGTGATTACCCTGACATCCAAAGCCGGACACGTCAGACACCCGGGCAACTGGATATCGGCGCTGATGCTCTTTTGCTACGCCGTGGCCTTTTCCTTTGCATATGTCAGCCTGTCCACAGGAGTGGGCGCCTTGATCCTGTTCGGCGCGGTGCAGACCACCATGATCGTCACCGGCCTGGTCAAGGGGGAACGGCCGCACTATCTGGCCTGGTGCGGCATAGGTGTCGCCCTGTCGGGATTGGTGTATCTCGTGCTGCCGGGACTGGAAGCACCGCCCCTGGCCGGTGCCGTCCTTATGGCCGCGGCCGGCATATCATGGGGCGTCTATACGTTGCGCGGTCGCGGCACCCTGCGCCCGGTGGCGGTTACCGGCGACAATTTTCTGCGCAGTGCGCCCTTGACCCTTGCCGTCAGCCTGTTCATGCTTCGCCAGCTGGATATTTCCTATCAGGGGGCCCTGCTGGCGGCGGTCAGCGGCGCCTTGACGTCCGGTATGGGCTACGTGCTGTGGTACGCAGCCCTTGGCCATCTTTCAGCCACCAGGGCGGCATCTCTGCAACTGCTGGTGCCGATCATCGCCGCCGCGGGCGGCGTTGCCCTGCTCTCCGAGCACATCACCCTGCGGCTGGTACTGGCATCGGTGACGATCATCGGCGGGGTGGGCGCCACCATCATCTTCAAAGAGCGGCAGGCGCAAACGGCCGCAACGCTTGAATCAACGACCACCCGCGAAGAAGGTGGCCTGGATCTCCGGTCGTAGACCGGAAAAACAAAAGCATGCTGTACGGTATCGTTGCAGCGGCGACCGGGCGCACGGCACCCGGTTTGAAAACAACGGACCAAACCCCTGACGCTTCTGGAGGCAACGACCATGGACAACAAATGGCAGCAGGCCTTCGGCTGCATGACCAACGGCATCTATGTGCTCACCACCCGATATGCGGATCAGATCAATGCAATGATCGCCTCCTGGGTCACCCAGGTATCCTACGATCCCCCCCAGATTCTGGCCGCCGTACATCCCAACCGCTACTGCCACGATCTGGTTGAAAAGAGTTCGGCCTTCACCCTCCACATCATTGCCCGGGATCAATCAGAGATGATCGAACGCATGATGGGACCCGATCCCAGAGCCAAATTCAACGGTCTGCAATGGGAGGCCGGCACAAACGGCTGCCCCCGGCTCGAGGCGTGCCTGGCCTGGTTCGCCTGTCAGGTCAAAACCGCTCACCGGCCGGGAAACCACACCCTTTTCATCGGCGAGGTGGTCGACGCGGGCATCAACGCCAAGGGCAAGCCCATGTGCACCCTGGACTGCGAAGGCAGATACACGGGAAAAGGATAGCGACCGAATTCCCATAATCGCATAGACTTAAGGCGTTATGAAAAGAGCTGCAGGTCTGCGATGCAAAAGGAGAAGAAGAGATGAGCAACCCAGCCCCTATTTCCAAACTGTCGGTGGAAGTCCTGCGAAACGCCATCATGAAGGAATATACCGAGGTCGCCCGGGAGCCGGGCAAAGGATACCATTTCCACACCGGCCGGGCGGCCCTGGACCGTATCGGATATGAACCGGCGTTCTATAGCGCCTTGCCCGAAGAGATCATCGCCTCGTTCGCCGGTACCGGCAATCCCTTCAGTCTGGGGCCCATCAACAGAGGGGAAACCGTGGTCGATGTGGGATCGGGCGCCGGTTTCGACGCCCTCATCGCCGCCCGCCTGGTCGGCCCGGGCGGGCGCGTTGTCGGTATCGATATGACAGACGAAATGCTGCGCAAGGCGCGCCATGGCGCCGAAAAAGCAGACGCCGGTCATGTGGAGTTCCAGAAAGGCTATGCCGACGACCTGCCCCTGCCGGAAGATTTTGCCGACGTGGTCATCAGCAATGGCGTGCTGAACCTGACCACCGACAAGAAGAAAACCCTCGGTGAATGGGCCCGCGTACTCAAGCCCGGCGGACGCCTGTTCATCGGCGACATCCTGCTCTCCAAACCCATCCCCCAGGAAGCACTGGACGACATCGATTTGTGGACCGGCTGAATTGCCGGCGGTCTGTCGGAGACAGACCTGCTCAATGCCCTGCGCGCCGCCGGATTCGAAAGAGCCCGGATTGTCGGCCGCCACGACATCTTCGTGGACGTCCCAAGACCGTCCGATGCCCTGGAATTCGGCACCCGCGGCATCAGCCTGCGGGCCTTTAAACCCGGGAAATAAAGCGGCTGCACGGATGGAACGCATGGGCGTCAAATGGAAAACCGGCATGCGGAGTAGAACCCGTCTCAACCGGACGTCAGCTCGCCAACCCCAAGTCCAATGCTGCAAAAGGATCCGCCACGCAACCGCGGTTTGAAAGCCTGTTTTTATCGGACCGCAGGTGGATTTGTGCTTCAATAACGGAATCGCGTGTCTGCATTTCAACCTGATATGGCAAGGCTTGGAGCAGGTGCACCATTGAGCTGTTGTCGGGATGAATGGAAGCGATGATGGTATTCAATCCCTTTGCGACGGCAAATCGACAAAGATGATGCATCAAAGCAGCACCAATGCCGCAGCCTTGAAATCCGTCCTCAACCAGTATGGCCAGTTCCGGCGTGCGATTGAAGCTGTCATGGCCATTTTGATAGCAGGCGTACCCGACAATGCGATGTTCTGCATCGTCGTATTCGACCACAAATACCGCCCCATCGCTGCCGGGCAGCGTGCACATACGTTCCAAATCTTTTGCCACAGGCTTATGGGGATACAAATACCGAAAGTACAGCGACTGCCGGGATAGCCGCTCATGCATTTTCTCGAGTTCAAAGCCGTCCGCCTGTTTTGCGGGCCTGATGAAAAAACGCTTACCCTTCAGGATATACCCAGCTGCGGCATCCAAATCCCGGGCAGATCGCGATGCCGATTTTTTTAATTGTTTTTTGACGATGTGAACATATTTTTTGATCAGTTTTGTCATTTTGATTACCTCCTATGACCAACTTGGATGAATCATCAGTTGATTGAGTCACAGGATAAATGCCGGGCGTCCTTTAAACGTCCTTTCCGGCGTCCTCGGAGGCGTCCTTTGAAAAAAAATATTCTTTTTCAGATTTAATTTGAGAACAGGCAGGATATGGACCGGATCAACATATACCTTTTCGGGCCGCCGCATTTTGAATCCCGGGGAAACATTCTAGATATCCGCTTGCGCAAGCCGCTTGGCTTGTTTGCCTATTTGGCGGTGACCGGCAAAGCGCACACGAGAGATACATTGGCCACGCTTTTCTGGCCGGAGGCAGACCAGCAATCCGGGAGGTCCAACCTGAGGAGATCCATCTACAACCTCAAGAAAGCCGCAGGGGAAAATGTGATAGCCGCCGCCCCCGAGCAAATCGGCATCAATCCGGAAGCCGACTTGTGGGTCGATGTCAGGGTGTTTGATACAAGCGCGGGGCTGCAAAAAACTTCCGATGTCAATGACGGCATATATGCACATCTGGCGGAAGCCGCGCATTTGTTTTGTGGAGACTTTATGGCAGGTTTCAATTTGCCGGATTGTCCTGAATTTGATGAGTGGCAGTTTTTTCAAAGAGAGCATTATCATCAGAAGGGCCTTCAGCTCCTTGACAGGTTGGTGGATATGGATGTGCAAAATGGACGTTTCCAACAGGCCATTTCCTTTGCGCGGAAACGCCTGTCATTTGATCGCCTGCACGAACCCGCCCATCGTAAATTGCTTCAACTCTATGCGCAAACTGGAGAAAAAGCCGCCGCCATCAGACAGTTCTCGGAATGCGAACGGATCCTCAAGCTTGAAATGGGCGCAAAGCCGCAGCCTGAAACAATTAACATATTTGACAGCATTAAAAACCGCCGGCAAGGCATCGAAGCGCGCCAAGGCCCTCTCGCCCCTAAAACCCGGTACGTCAAGAGCGGCAACACCTACATCGCCTACCAAACCATGGGCCAGGGTCCTGTCGATATCCTATTGGTATCCGGCTTCGTCTCCCATATCGAGCATATGTGGAATGATCCCGGACTTTCCTCCTTCTTGCATCGATTGGGCAGGTTCGCCCGATTAATCGTGTTTGACAAAAGAGGGATAGGCCTTTCGGATCGAATTGGGGACCCGCCGACCCTGGAGAATACGTTGGAGGATATCCAGGCTGTACTGAAAGCCGCCGGCTCCGGCAATACCATTCTGTTGGGTGCGTCTGAAGGCGGCCCTGCGGTCATTCAATACGCTTTCAAACACCCCCGGAATATCCTCGGTCTCATTCTTTATGGAACAATGGCCAAAGGGACCAAAAGCAATAACTACCCCTTTGCTTTAACCAGAAACCAGTATGACAAATGGCTGGAGCGTCTGATCAGTTCCTGGGGCGGCCCATGCGGCATTGAATTTTTCGCGCCCAGCAGAAAAACGGATCCACAGCTCCGCATGTGGTGGTCGGACATGTTGAAGTTGAGCTCAAGTCCGGGGAATGTTCGCTTTGTATTGGAAGCGCTGAGGGACATCGATGTTCGTTCGCTGCTCCCCCGCGTCAAGGTCCCCGCCCTCATACTCCATCGCAAAGAGGATAAAGCGGTGAGGGTTGGCGCCGGTCGGTATTTGTCCGAGCGTATCCCCGATAATCAATATGTTGAACTTAACGGAGCGGATCATTGGTGGTGGATCGCGGAAGTTGACGCCATCATCCATCAGATCAGGCAGTTCTGTTCCAGATTTGCGCAGAAGCGGTTATAAACCCGTCCTTGAAAGCCAACCAGAAGTGCGGGGCGCCGACAAAAGCGGAGCGCCGGCTTGTGGCCCCCCTTTGTCTGCTTTAGGTTTGGTATGGAAACAACTTCAAGGAGGTATTCCCATGCCGTTGTTTGAATATACTTGCAATCAATGCCGCTACCGATTCGACAAGATGGTGGCGCGCTGGGACACGCAGGTCAAATGCCCCATCTGCCAGTCGAACGTAACCAAGCTGATGTCGACATTTGCCGTTCGCGGTTCACATCAGCGTGCCCTGGGCCACATGCCTGATACGCGGCCCAAAATGTGCACAAACTGTTGAACGGCGCATAAATGCAGCGCAAACCGAAAAATCTCATCGACCTGGCCGAATACCGGGACCGCGAATGGGTATTTGCCGACCGGAACCATGCAGGCCGGGTCCTGGCAGAGATGCTGTCCGAACGGTTGAATCCCGACAGTGTGATTCTGGCCGTCCCGGCCGGCGGCGTCCCGGTGGCCTGCGCGCTTGCAGAGCCGATCGGTCTGGAAGTCGACGTGGTGGTGGTCAGTAAAATCACTTTCCCGTGGAATTCGGAATCCGGGTACGGCGCCGTGTCGCAAAACGGACTGGTCTGGCTGAACGACCGAATCGTAGCAGACATGCGTGTGAGCAAAGCAGAGATACAAGAAGGCATCGCCACAACCACTGAAAAGGTCAACCGGCGCAAACAGGCGTTCAGAGGCAAACGCCCGTCGCTCGACCTCGGCGGTCGTTCTGCTGTCATCGTCGATGACGGGCTTGCCAGCGGAACCACCATGCGTGTGGCCATAGAGACGGTCGCCCGAATGAAAACGACCTCCATCACACTGGCCGTCCCCACGGGTCAACTGGACTCGATTCGACGCATCAGCCCCAAAGTCGAGCGAATTTATTGCGCCAATGTCCGCAGCCAAGCGAGATTTGCCGTTGCAGCCGCCTATCAGAACTGGTCCGATGTCCCGGAGTCCGAAGCCATCGACATGATGGCGCGCCATTACCGGATCACTTGAAAGCCGGATAGTACTTCACGTTGTCAGTTGGGTAGCAAGTACAGATGGAAAATGCCGACAGAAGACCGGATCCATCTGCAGCAGGTCGGCTTAAGTGCCCGCAATGAAGCCCTGCGGGAAGAATTGATGGAGCGATCGACAAACGATGAAACCGACCATGTCAATCACTGTGCTGATCATCTCCCTTTGGACGTGCAGTCCGATCATGGCCGGGGATGAGCCAACCGCCGAACCCTGGTTTGCAAGCATCTATTACGGCCGGTTTTCAGATACCGTCCTGATAGAAAACCTTCGATTTGATCACGATTTTGAAAATTCCAATGTCTATGTCCTATCCTTGGGCAAGGAATTGGGCAGGTATAAAGAGTGGATCGCCGTCGAGGTGGAAGGACAAGTGGGCCATCACACGGGCAGACAGGACCATCAGGAGTTTAATGTGGCCCTTACCCTGCGATACCTGCCCTTTATTTGGGACCGTGTCGTTGACACCAGCTTCGCGTTCGGCAACGGCGTCTCCTACGCGACAGGCATACCGGCCCTGGAAGAAGAGGCCGCTGGAGACGACCAGGCGAATCAGTGGCTTTATTACATCCTGGTGGAATGGGCCTTTTCACTGCCCAGCCACCCTCAGTGGGACCTGTTCTGGCGCGTCCATCACCGGTCGGGTATTTACAGCCGATGGGCCGGAGAAGACGCCGTCTCCAACTTTGTGGGTCTTGGTATACGCTACCGCTTCTCGGGTGCGCGTTGAGCGCATTGGTTGGACTGGTCTCGAGGCACCACTTATCCTTACATCTCAGATCGTATTGGGCGTCTCTTCCGGCCGTGTCAGCAGTGTCTTTGCCTCGCGAACCAGTTGCTGCGTCAGGTTCTCCAACAATTCCGATTTTATATTCCAGCAGTGCCAATAGAGTTCCGCAGGTACATGGCATTCGGGCGCCAGGTCAACCATTGTACCGACGCCCACCATCGGCATGCTCTGCTGATCCGGTATCATGCCATAGCCCAGACCCGAAGTGATGAATTCCGCAAATTTTTCAATCGAGGGCACATAGTGGTTCGGAAAAGATGCCGGCGCTTCTTCAAGGGCCTGACGGAGAAGCTTGGAATGCAGCTCATCGTGTCGATCGTATAGCACGGCAGGGGCACGGCGGACATCCTCGACCGTGAGCCCGTTGGGGAACCATTTGGCCGCGAATTCCGGTGCGGCCAACATGCGGTATTTCATGCGCCCGAGATAGGCCATCCGGCACCCTTGCATGGGATGCTCCTGGGTGCTTATGCACCCGATGACCTCGCCATCTTTCAGCAGCCGGTGGGTCTGTTCCTGATCATTCACCCGGATGTCGAGCAGCACCCTTTCCTCCCGCAAAAAAGTGTGGATCGCCTCCAGAAGCCAAAACGCAAGACTGTCCGCGTTGATGCCCACCGCAATGGACGTGAAAGCCTTGCTGCCCGAATCATCCATCTCGCGCATCAGGTCGTCCTCGAGCCGCTTGACCCGGAGGTAATGTTTTAAAAGTTTTTGACCGGCGGATGTCGCCTGAGGCGGTGTGGTGCGCGCTATCAACACCTGCCCCGTCAGTTCTTCAAGCAATTTCAACCGCTGGGAAACTGCAGATTGGGTAATATGCAGCGTCTTGGCCGCCTTGTCGAAACCGCCTTCGCGGGCAACCATTGCCAAGGCTTCTATGAGTTTATAATCAAGCACCACCAAATAATTAGCATTCCTAATGAATAATTAAAACAATTAATTTTACTTTATCGTCTTTCCGCCGTACCTTTATTCCGACGACATCATCATACACAAAGGTCCCCAATGATTACTCCATTCATAAAAGGGTTTGCCACAGGCGGTGGGCTGATAGTGGCCATCGGGGCACAGAACGCCTTTGTTCTGTCTCAAGGGGTCAGGCGGAATCACCAGTTGACCGTCGCATTGATTTGCATCATTTGCGACGTGCTCCTCATCTCGGCCGGCGTAGCCGGATTCGGGACCGCTGTATCAGCCAGCCCCACCCTGTCGCAATTGGCAGCATGGGGCGGCGCCGTGTTTCTTTTCTTTTATGGCCTGCGGTCCATGCGCTCGGCGCTGCGCGGCGGGCAATTGGACACAAACGACCAGATGGTGACCACACTGAAAGCCGCCGTCATTACCACGCTGGCCGTCACTTTGCTCAATCCGCATGTTTATCTGGATACCGTCATTTTACTGGGCAGTGTGAGCAGCCGGTTGCGCGCGGATAGCCGGCTGTATTTCTGGAGTGGGGCCGTTTCCGCATCCACCCTGTGGTTTGCCGGCCTGAGCCTCGGAGGGCGGATGCTCGCGCCGTTGTTCAAAAAGCAGATATCCTGGCGGATTCTCGACAGCATGGTGTGCGTAACGATGTGGACCATGGCCGTATCGTTGATACTGCATCGGGATATAGGTTAATGCAGAGGCAACCGCCGGGGGGACATCCCTATCGCGTGCTCATAACAGGAGACGTCTCATGACCATTTTAACGTTGCTCTTGGTTACCAGCATGCTTGGCGCCCTGCTGGGCGTAAGAAAACCCTGGATGGGCGGGATCGCGGGCCTGCTGACGACGCCGGTTCTGTACTATACCGCTACGCCGCTGAATGGGCTTACCCTGTTTATCGCTGCGACGGCATTCTTTCTGCTATCCACAGCATACGGTTTTATGTCTTTCATGATTTTGTCAGGCTTGAAAGGTGGAGGGCTTAAGGCCGGTCAGACCTATATGAGCGGATTTGGCGCGCATCATCCCGGAGGCATAATTCTGTCGGATGAAGAACTTAGAATCCTGAAGAACGAACATATGCAATATGCAGGCATGTTATCGTTTTGAAGTCTCACGCGGCAGTCCTGCTGATCGGGGTTCATGTAAAGATTCATGAACGCGCAAGTGCTTCTATTTCTGATGCCGCAGTCTCCCTGAATACTACCTTGCTAGACAAATTGTATATTCTCGGTAGCGGATATAACAATAAATATCCGTTCATTGTTTCCTCCCAGATCGGCGGGCGTTAAATAAAAACCTTGCCGATCGGGAGAATAGCCCAAGGTATAACCATAAATAATTTCGCCATCCTTAAATTTGACCTTTGTTTTTCTACCCGCATTGTTCAACACATCGTTGTAGCTATCCTTGTGATGCTTGTCGCCTTCAAAATCTTTTACGAAAAAAATCGCTTTTAAATCTTCGACAACCACATCCATGATCGAACCATCCATCAGTTCAATATGAAATCTGTTCCTGTTGGGAAAGAAATCATTGGTTTTCCCCTTTAACACCTCTTGGTTCTGGAACTTTACCACAATCCTGTTTTCTTCCATGGCATCCTCTTGCAATTCATTATGGCAAAAAATGAAATTTTGATGATCGGTACGTCTATAGTGCCATTAATAGCGCCTTGTGTCTCCAATTTTTGACGCTGCGCCTTTATTTGTCCCAATATTACAAAAGTTGGAGGGTCGAATTGGAAATATCGATCCACTGAGGCATGCCGGCCCGATGGTAAACGCGACCCAAGTTGGCTTCATGGATAAGCGTATTTGAGCAAAGTCCCTCCAAGAAACAGGGTCTAGTTTTTCAATGTATCGGCCAGAAACTCCGTAAAGCGTTTCCATGACTTCATGTCGGCAGCCTTTTGATAACGATCTTCCCCGAATACGGTGAAAGCATGCCGGGCGCCGCCATAGGTGATCATCTCATGGTCGACCCCCGCAGCTTCCAATGCAGCGGCCAGTTCTGCGAACTGCTCCATGGGGATGGCGCTGTCAGCCGTGCCGTGCAGGATCAGCAGCTTGCCCCGCACCTGGCTGTAGTCCTGCCCCTCGGGTGTCTTCAAGCCGCCGTGAAAGGTAGCAAAACCCTTCAGGTCCGCTCCGGACCGTGCCCACTCGAGAACGGCCGCACCGCCGAAACAGTAGCCCATGACGACCGCGTTATCGACATCAGCGCCTTTCTCCTGCGCGGCTTTCAGGGCGCCGGTCATCAGGGCGCGCATCTTTGCCCTGTTCTTATAGAGTTCACCGGTGTGCTGACGCTTGTCCTTGACCTCGGTGGGCCGGTTGCCCGCCCCGAACAAATCCATGGCGAACACCGCATAGCCCAGGTCGGCGAGCATTTGGGATCGTTTGATCTCGTAATCGGTCAAGCCGTTCCAGTCGTGTATGATCAGGATCAAAGGCGCTTTATTCCTGGGACTGACGTAATAGCCTTCGTAGGTTTGTCCATCCACCTTGTAGGTGACGCTATCACCTGTCGCTCCGGATGCCGCGTTTGCAGCCAGTAAAATAACGATCGATAGTGCGAGTATTGCGTTGCGCATTGTTTTTCGCTCCTTTTGGCTTAGATGCAGCTTGCCAAGACCCGGATGATGCTGCGCCTCTTATTTTGGGTCAGTTGCATTTACCTTGTAACTTATCGAAACCCCGGCACCGCTTGAATTATCGATGGTCGTCTGAAAATCCGGCCGGCTTTGAATATAATCGATGAATTCCCGTATCCCGGTGCGCCATCCCGCCATGGACATATTATGGGCGGTAAAACAGCCCCCGACTTTCAGTTTCGGCGCGATATCCTTGAAGTAATTCGTATACCAGTCCTTGTCCGCGTCGCTGAACACAAAGTCAAAAGGCCCTTCCAATACCTTGACCAGGTCGTGCGCGTCCGCCAGCCGGGCATCGATATATTGAGAGAGACCGGCTTCTTCGAAATTTTTCAAAGCCGCTTTATATCTGCGTTCATCAATTTCGATGGTGATGAGTTTGCCCCCGGTCTTGCTCAGCGCCCATGCGATCCAGATGGCTGAGCGACCCGTGGATGTGCCGATCTCAAGCGCGCTCCGATAGTTGTGCTGAACGATGATGTCATGCAGGAGCCTGCCGTCCGTCATGGGCACATTCATATCATGCCAGCGCGAACGGCGGCTTTCCAGAAACGCCTCCACCCTGGCGTCCAGTTCAGGGTTCCGCTTTAAGTCTCCGGCATAAACGGGGCCGAAGAAGCTGACCAGAACGATGGGCGCCAGCCATTTTGTTAATTTGAATATTTTCATAATTCGCCAACTCCTCAGAACCTTGATGCCGCCAATGAAACTTCGATGCTGCGATTCAGCAGGCTTGCCCTGCAACGGGCAAGACCGGCGTCCGCTGGCGGAATTGCCGGACCAGGTCATCCGCCGCACCATTTATTTACGGACCTATAACCCAAAACAAGGTAACGAACGTTAGAGCCGGTCTTTGAGGCCGGCCCCAAAGACCTCCCGTCGAGGATGATAGCGGTCCAATTCCATCCACCTTGTTTTGGGTTATAGGTCCGTTTATCTATGATGGGCATCGTTCCGCTGACAATCAAGAGGAGCAAAGCGTCAAAGCACTGTGCAAAATTGCGGCGGATCCCGCCTGTTGCCCTGCGACAGCGCACTGCGACCTGAAGCTCTAATCGCAAGCCCGGGGGCGCGACCGCTGTGGCTTTTGCGCAGGTTCGGGCCGTTTTTTAATGTGCCGCCCGGGCGTCAGGCCATAGTTCCATCAGATCGGATCCGGAAGGATACTGGTAGATTTTAAGATCGAATTCCCCGGCGATGGCCAGCAGGTGGTCGAAGATATCCGCCTGTAGGGCCTCGTAATTGGCCCAGGCCTTGTCTTTGCAGAAGGCATAGATTTCCAGGGGCAGGCCGTGTTCGGCAGGCGCCAGTTGCCGCACCATAAGGGTCATGCCGGTGTTGATCATGGGATGGTTCTGTAAATACGCCACGGCATAGGCCCGAAAGGTGCCGATATTGGTCAGGCGGCGGGTATTGGCCGCTTCCTGCGCCTGGTTTCCCAGATCGGCGTTGTGCCGCTCGATTTCACTGTGCTTGCGCTGCATATAATCGGTGATGCAGCCAATTCGGCTGAAGCGTTCCAGCATGTCCGGTGTGCAGAAGCGGATGGTGTTCATATCGACGTGCAGGGCCCGTTTGATGCGCCGCCCGCCGGATTCCTGCATACCGCGCCAGTTCTTGAAGGAGTCGTTGATCAGGGCATAGGTGGGAATGGTGGTGGTGGTGTTGTCCCAATTGCGCACTTTGACAGTGGTCAGCGTGATATCGAGCACGTCGCCGTCGGCGCCGTACTTGGGCATTTCGATCCAGTCGCCGTTCTTGAGCATGCGGTTGGAGATCAGTTGGATGCCGGCCGCAAACCCCAGGATGGGGTCCTTGAAGACCAGCATTAGCACGGCGGTCAGCGCTCCCAGGCCGCTGAGCAGGTAAATCGGCGAACGGTCCAGCACCACCGCGATCACCATGATCAGCCCGGTGCCGTACAGGAAGATCTTCAGCACCTGGGTCAGGCCTTTCAGCGGGATATCCCGGGATACGCGCAAGGTCTGGTAGATATCGTGCAGCGCATTGATCAAGGCATCCGCCACCAGAACGCCCACGATAATGAAATAGATGTTCAAAGCGCCCGATGCCACGGCCAGGGCCTGCTGGTAGCCGTTCAACACCGGCGGAAGAAAAAGATGGACGACCAGCGCCGGCACGACCAGGGTGATGCGCATGAACAACCTGCTTTCGAGCAGCCGGTCGTCCCAATTGAACCGCGTGCTTTTGAAAAGCCGATGCACCACACCGGCAACGATGCGGCGGCAAACATAGAAAGCGGCCATGGCCAGAAGCAAAACGGCAACCGCCAGAATGAGTCTGGCCAGCAGACCGATGGACCCGCTGCCCAGGTTCATTGCGGCCAGCCAGGATTCTATCAACGCGCGAAGGTTCATGCATCACCTCTTGTGCCATTGGAACGACATTCACCGAAAGTTGCACTCAAGGCAATTCTCTTAACGCTTTCTAAAAGCGTTTTCAACCCCGCCCGACTGGGGCGGACAGCCGGTACACGATGACGGTTGCCAATGGGACCCAACATATTCCGATATGCACCCCATGGCGTCAACCGCTACCCGCTAAGCGGGTGGCTTGGACTGTGATGCATCCGCATCGCTTCGCGCCCGGCCATAGGCCGGAAAAACAAAAGCACGCAGTGCTTCTATCGTTGCGGCTGTAACCGGGTGCATAGCAACCGGTTTGAAAACAACCAATCATGGCTATATTACTTTTATCCGAGGCGCGGCCTTTGCACCGCCCGGCCATTTCCCATGGGGTCCGTTCCTGTAAAATCATCACCGGCCGGGTATCGAAGATGCATTGCGAGCCGCCGCGTATGAAGCAGGTGAAACCATGATCCTGGCGACCAACCAGCCTTACTTTGCCCCCTATCCGGGCTTTTTCCATAAAGCACACCTTGCCGATATGCTGGTCGTGCTGGATGACGTGCAGTTTCCCCAGACCACCACCTGGGTCACCCGCAACCGGTCTAAAAACGATCAAGGCACGCTGTGGATGACCATCCCCGTGCTGAAAAAGGGACTGGGACTGCAAGAAATCAGTGCCGTCAAAATCTGCCACGCCGGCAACTGGAAAACAAAACACCTGCGCAGCTTCGCAAGCGCCTATGCCCATGCCCCCTATCTTGCGGACCATTTGGGCCTGTTGGAGCACGTCCTGTCAGCGCGATTTGATCATATCCTGGATCTGGACATGGAGATCATAGGCTATATTCTGAACTTTCTTGATATCGACACCCGGGTGATCATGATGTCCCAACTGAATGTCTCAGGGAAAGGACAACAGTTGGTCATTGATATCTGCAAGGCAGTGGGGGCCGCGCGGTATCTGGTTCAATCTTCCGCCTTGGCTTACTATGACAGGCATCGATTCGAAACCGCCGGCATAGAATTGGTCCCCCTTAAAATACCCGATTTCATATACCCCCAAATGTGGGCTGATTTTATCGCCAATCTATCCATACTCGACATGATGTTCACGATCGGCGACAAAACCCGGGATATTGTCCTGGGTCGAAAAACCTGACGGCAAATCCCGGCATTCCATCCGACAGGTAGTAATACCAATGAAGTATCCGTCCGAGAGAGAATTCAAGGCGTACTTCAAGCGCCTGCCCAAATGGATCACCTGGTTGATTCTGCTGATGCTGTTCGGGCGGTTTATAGTTGTTGGGATATGGAAATTACTTCAGTAAGATCGTCGAATACCGGCTGGCGCCGCCGAAGACGGCAAACATGCGGCAGGCCTGACCCTTCACCGCGGTTCGAAGCGTCGCAGAACGTCCTTTAAGATGTCCGGGTCGATAGGTTTGGGGACGTAATCGTCCATACCGGCCTCTTTGCATCGATCGCTGTCGCCTTTCATGGCATGCGCCGTCATGGCGATGATTGGAATGTCGGTGGAATTTAACCCGGGAACAGTATTTCGAATCTTTCGCGTGGTTTCAAAGCCGTCCAGTTCGGGCATCTGGATATCCATCAAAATCATATCGAAGCGCGATTTCTGAAAAAGCTCCAGAGCCTCTCTGCCATTGCTGGCACATTCCACCGAGTAGCCGAAGGCATCTACCATCTTCAACGCCACCATCTGGTTGATCGGGTTATCTTCAACCAAAAGGATGTGAATTTTGCGCCCGCCTTGTCCGGACGGCTTGGCGGAAGGTCCGGTCTTTTGATTTTCCTTATAGGCCGCGGCCGCACCCTCGCGAACCGCAGCGGCCATATAGCGATACAAGGCCTCCTGCCTGATGGGTTTTTTCAAGACCGCCTTCATGCCGATCGGCTTTATGCCGGCATCGCCGTCAGTCACGGCATAGGAAGTGGTCATGATCATCGGCGTGGTCGGTATGGATGGGTCGTTCGCGATTGCCGCTCCCAGCTCGACACCGCTCATACCGGGCATCTCATAGTCAACGATCACCAGGTCGAAGGCATCATCTTTTTCCACGGCCCGGCGCAAGAGATGGATCGCTTCGGCCGGTTTGGTCGTCGTCCGGTATCGACAGCGGCACATCTTCAGATAATTGCTGAAGACCATCAGGTTGGTGGGATGATCATCAACGACGAGAATATGCTTATCGCGCAGGATTTCCGGTGGAGACGCGTCGGTCCTCAATTGACTGGTCTGCTTTTTCATTCCCACCGTAAACCAGAAGGCCGTACCCTTCTCCTCCAGCCGGCGCACCCCGATCTGCCCTCCCATCAAGCCGACAAGGTGCTTCGAAATGGCCAATCCAAGGCCGGTGCCGCCGTAGCGCCGTGTGGTGGAAGCATCCACCTGGGAAAACGATTTAAAAAGCCGATCCATTCGATCTTCCGGTATACCGATGCCGGTATCTCTGATCTCGAACCGGATCTTGACGTGTGCATTCAGTTCAGACAACAGGCGCACCTCAACGGTGATATCCCCTTGTTCCGTAAACTTCACGGCATTGTTGGCAAGATTCAGCAGCACCTGGCGCAGCCGACCAGGATCGCCTTTCAGGAAAGACGGCACATCGGGATCGATAAAGCAGATCATTTCAAGATTATTATTGTCGATCCGCGTTGCAGCCAGTTGTATGGTTTCTTCGATGACCTCGCGCAGATTGAAATCAATCTCCTCGATTTCCAACTTGCCCGCTTCAATCTTCGAATAGTCCAGGATGTCATCAAGCACATTCAAAAGGCAATCCGCGCTGGTTTTAACAATCGTGGCAAATTCACGTTGTTCATTGGTCAATTCCGAATCCATCAAAAAGCCGGTCATTCCGATGATGCCGTTCATCGGCGTGCGAATCTCATGGCTCATATTGGCCAGGAATTGTCCCTTGATGTGATTGGCTTTTTCGGCCTGCTCTTTCAAACCGGCCAGCTCGGCAGTCCTTTGCTCAACTCTTTCTTCAAGCAGCGCCTGCGAGGCTTTAAGTTCATCAACCTGTTTTGAGATGGTGTCGGCCATTGCGTTCATTCCATCGTGGATTACCGAAAACTCTTTGAAGGTTCTCGGGTCGACCTCGATACGGTAGCCGATATCATCTTGAATGTGACGCGTTTCGGCGACGGTATGACGGAAACCGGCGATGACCTTTTGTCCGTACAGCAACAACAGGCAGAGCATGATGATGCTCACGACAAACGCGGCGGTCTGCAGGTGTTTTGTAAGTTCTCCGCGCCTCAGAAAGGTGGCCTCGATTTGCTCCTTTTCCGTGTAGAGCGAGTCGATGATTTTATTCCGATTAATATCCAGTTCCGTCGTCAGGGCCAGGATTTCCTTCTCGATCTCGAGAAAGCGTTGGAAATAACGTTCCATCCCTTCCCGATAGGCGTTGAGCCGCGTAATGATGGCGTTGTCTTCATCCTTGATGGAGCGGATCAAGGTATTCGAGGCTGCTTCTAAATCCTGGACAAGCCCATTGAATTCGCGCCGAACCAATACCGGCGACTCGCCGCTCAACAGTTTCGAAAAAACCCCAAAAAAATTGAGCAGCGACGATTGTATGGACGCGGAAGCCTTACTGGTCATAGGGTCTGAGGCGTGCTGCGCAGGCGCCCCTGCAAGGCCTTCGGCAATCGCCGGGATATCTTCATTCAAGCCTTGATGAAGCGCCCGGATTTCCGCATATAGCGCCGCACTCTGAATGTACAGCTCTTTCCGGCGGAGAATGGAAGCCTGATCCAGTTGAATCGGGGCCGACCGGATGTCATCGGCGACACTATCGTACCGGTCGGGAAGGTAGGAGGGAGAGAGTGAAGAATGGAGCGCGCTCTTTTCAAGTGAAACGATCTCCAACAGGTTGCTTTCAATACCGAGTACCGAATGGTAGATCTGCCACGACAGGGCCTGTTGTTTCTCATTGTAATAGATGGCTGACACCACCAACGCCTGGATGCAAATGCAAACGATGAAGATAATATAGCAGCTTTGCAATGATTTGGGCGTGATGTATTTCATGGCCCCGTCCCCACCTTATCGGCTGTCATCCGCAAAGCGACTGATGCATGCGTCCGCGGCTCTTATCTACTACTCACTTTCCGCTCAAGATGATATTGATCCGTTCATGGGCCATGGAAAGCGCCTCATCCGGATTGGTTTTACCGGTCATGGCCTGCTGAAGCGCTTCGGCGACGGCATCCATGATCCCCGTCCACTGATTGATCTGCGGCTCGACTTTTCCATACGGGATCTGAGCGGCCAGAACGCTTGCGAATCGATCCCGACGTATTGCTTCGGCATTTTCGCTGACATCCTTTCGGGAAGAGATGACACGGTTATCCAGGAACCACTTCAGCTCCATCTCTTTGCTGGTGAGAAATTCAATCAATCGCCACGCCTCGTCCGGATGCCGCGTATTTGAACTCATGACCCACGAACTCAGCCAGATGGCGGTGGATGGCTTTCGCTTAATGGGCAACGGGGCGCATTGCAGCACATTAAAGGCATTTAAATCCGGATTGATCCTGTCGACAATGGGAGGCGTCCATCCGGAACCGATGAGCATGGCGACCTTTCTTTCCGCCAGTTGGACCCGCACCTGCTGGGCGGTCATGCTGATGGATTCAGGCGGTACGACGCCGTGCGGGGTGTAAAGCCCGACAAAATAGGCAAACGCCTCACTCGCCGATGTCGTATTCAAAGCGGACTGCTTTAGGTTTGGCGTAAGATAGTCTGCCCCGAAACTCCATAAAATAGGACTGAAACGCAGTGAAAATCCGGGACTTTTTGCGCCCACCATTCCCAACCCCCACTGGTCGATTTTGCCGTCGCCATCCGTATCCCGGGTCAGTTTTTTGGCGTAGCGCAACAGTTCGTCCCATGTCTGCGGCGGTTCCCGACGGTCCAATCCAGCCGCTTCGAACAGCTTGGGGTTGTAAAACAGGGCCATGGTCATGAAGTCACCCGGCATGGCGTGCATCTTCCCATTATACTTCATCAATTGCAGCGCAAGCGGGTACCAGGCCCTCAAGAATTGCGGTCCCTTGCTTTCGATAAACGGCGTTAGATCTTTGGCGTACCCTTTGGTGAAAAACAGCGGCAGGGAATAGGCATGGACATGGAAAACATCCGGTGCGTTGCCTGCGG
>JBNLAV010000071.1:0-22153 GCA_050302315.1 Desulfobacteraceae bacterium | reverse complement strand
TCCAAGGGATGTCGATTGAATCAATACGAAGATCGCATCCTTTTTTCAAAGTATGCCGGCACGGAAATCAAGATCGACGGCGAGGAGCACATCTTCATGCGTGAAGACGATATTCTGGGAACTTTGAACTGAAAAGGAGGGACAAGTCATGCCTGGGGAAATTAGCGGGACGCCCATTTAATTATGATTCCTGAGAAGTAATGGCCGTGCTTCTTTCAAGCAGCACACTTATACTTCCATATTCGGTTTGCCTGTCGATATCGGCACATTTCTTCTACAGCGACCCCAAATGCAAAAAATAGCCCGAAAATGAACGTATAAAGCCGCCGTAATGCGCTGGAAGAGCCAGTATAAGCCTTGGCCCAGCGCTTTATGTTGCAGGCAATTACTTTACATGCAACGGCAAAACATACTTTGGCTGCTCGTCTGACGCGAAGCTTGTCCATGCCATGGCCGCGTTTTAACTCCGACATGGTGGCTTCGATACCGGACCGGATTTTATACCGCTGTTTCCACTCATCTGTTTGCTGGTCAGCATACATTTGATCGCGCAACCTTAGCTGCGGGGTAATTTCAAGCCTGAAGTCACCTTTCGTATCGCGCACGTCACAACCTCGTTGGCGGTTGTTCGGGGCGCGTACCGGGCATTGGTCTATTTTGTTACAAGCCCGGCATGTATCACCATTAAAAATCGCATGCAAAGAACTGCCCTTTTTGTTATTGGAGCTTCGCATCCGGTGATCCACCGGCTTATGGTTTTGCGGGCATTGCACTACAAAACCATCTTTGTCAAATTCGAACTGATCTCGGCCCATTACATCTTCAGATAAGCGAGCGCGATCAACCGGAGCTATAAATTCAATGTCTTTTTCGACGACTTCAAGTGCTGATGGCGCTGACGGATATCCTCCATCCGCATAAAGTGTTTTCGGCTTTAAATCGGATGATTCCAACCGATCCACAATGTCCGTGGCTTTTGCTTTATCTGAACGCGCCGCACCATGGACCTCATAATCGGTAATGATCTCGCATTTGCCTTTGTTGTTGCAGGTCTCGGTAATATGGGCACTGTAGCCTTGGCCCTTATGGCCATAAGAGGCATCCGGATCGTAAGGTGATTGCAGGGTTTGGCCCTTGCTTTTTTTCTTTAATTTAATCTTTTTGCCGCTGCCTTTGTCGGTGTCGGACTTGTCGATGACTTCACATTGTTCTTCGAAAAGACGCACAAGCAGTTGATAGGGCTCAGTGCAGGTGATTTGCCGATCATCTTTGAACAGCACAATCAGCTTGTTCACATACTTTGCAAGTTGTTCCAGTTTGGCTGTGCGCTCAGTGGGACCTATACCGAACCATCCTTCTGGTTGGCGCTGGTGCCATCTTTTGATGTTGTCGGCAATACGAGAAAAAGGTTCTTTATCAAGGCTCTTGATAAAATGGTTCAAGGTCTTTGCAAACAGATCCAGCCGGCCTCGGGTGCATATATTGGATACGATGTGCGTTGAATCTACGCGTTGTTCGTCGGTTGAAAGCCCAAGCTTTTTTATGGCAGATTTGCTAATACCTTCAAATATGGTGCGCACGGTCTCCATATCCGGGTCTTTAATCGCAAGGCGTCTGCGGAACTCAACCAGCGATCGCCGTGACAGGTACGCATCATCGTCATCAACATCTAAAGCGTAGCGCCACCGGATATCAAAACCAAATGCATCCAGAGCTTGTTGGTCACTCATGCTGTTCAGCTCCTGGAGCAAGCACAACCCCAGCATCCGGGCAACACTGAAATTAGGACGACCCGTTTTGCCATAAAGCATGGCAAATTGATCTTCGGATCTGAGCAAAATCGGAAGTATCTCGGCCTTGAACAACTGAGCCCAGGAATCTTTCAATCGTACTCTTAACGACTCGTTTAGCTGGGTTTCTACTCCAAACAAGGACTGTTGGGGATTTGTTTTTTTATACATGCCGGCTTATAGCATATTGTAGTAAAATATAATAGTTACTTCTCAGGAATCGGAATATAATTTCATCTATTCCTACAGCGATTTCTTGATTGCTATCGACTTATTATCAGATATACGTCTCCTCAAAGTGTCTGAAGCCTTGAAATCGCATTTGTCCAGCGTTCAAAAGGATTTTGCCATTTTTACTATCTTTTTTATGCAGCTTTGGGGTTAATCGCCGGCCAGATAGGCGAGGAGCAGTTTTGTGAAATCGATGCTGGTGCGCTGCCGGGTTTCCGCCAGCCGGAAGTTTTTTTCCAGGACAGCCGTTTCGATTTCCGGCATGTGCAGGGCCCCCCAGGGGATGATGACGGTGTCGTAATGGCCGAGCACACGGCCCATGTGGCCGATCACCTCCCGGTTGCGTTTGTGCAGGATGTCTCCCATGATGCTGTCGGGGGATACTTGGCCGGAGTTCTCCCTGACCCACTTCAGATAAGCGCGCAACCCATCGGTCCTGTTGTTGGTGCTTAAAATATGCTTCCCGATGATGTTTAGAAATTCCACGGTTTTCGGTTGGAAGTCATTGATGTCGATGTCCGCCCTGAGGATATGATAGCCGTTGGGTTCGGTCGCCGCGGCGGTCTGAACATCTTCGGGTTCGATGCGCTTTCCGGTGAAAACCATCTTCTCCTGTGAGGTGAGACCCAGGCGGTTGGCAATTCCCCCGTAGTTGAAGCGGTAACCCAATCGGTTTGCTTTGTCGGTCAGCCCTTCGGCCAGGATGATGGTTCGATCGGATGAAATCGATTGAAGGATCTTTTCAAAATAGGTCTGGTCGGCAATGTGAATCATGCCGGTCAGGCGAATTTCCTTTCCCTCGTGGCGGTAGATCTTTTCCGTCATTTGCAGGCCGTTCGGCCACAATCGCGCGAAGCCGCCGCTTTGTCTATAGAGCTGCAGGCTGGAAAACGAGAGCACCATGTATACCAGCACGGCGGGCAGAATGATCAGGTTGGCTATGAAGTAGATCAGCGTGTTGCGCAAACTGAAGAATGGAGCTGTAAACCGGTCAGGCGGCAGCAGCCGTTGTGCGCCTTTTTTCCGTTTGAGCAGGAGAAGCGGTGCAACGCCCAGTATAAGCTGGCAGAAAGCCGCCGGCAGCAGGTAGCCGGCCGGGTCGAGCATGATCGAAAGCGGCCACCAGTCGAAAACCGACCAGAAAATGAACAGCAGCTGGGGCAGAAAGATCAGCTTGGGCAGGCGGCTGTCAATGCCGAGGATCACATACAACGGCACCGCGGCGAGCATCACCGGCCAGGCGGCCATGGACCGGATCCAGTCCGGCAAGCCGGTGGCGGTGAGCAGATAGAGCAGCTCGCCGGTAAACGATACGATCCCATCGCAGAGAAAAAGGATGAGAAACAAGTTGGCAAATCGGCGCATGAAGGTCGGCCTTTGTTTGGTCCCAATCTTGTGGCACCATATCTGAAACAGCGGGAGATGGAAATAAAAAGTGGACCGGGAATTCGCCGGGGCGTCGGTCCGCAGGTGGTAGGTTTGGGCTACCATTCTACACCTCATCTTATAGGATTGAAATCACATCGGATCATGCACACCATTGGATCACTCGAACGCCAACGACCTAAAAAGAGGGCATTTAAATGAAGACGACAATCCCAATAACTTTAGCGGCCGCAGTGATTCCGGCGCTTATGCTGATGGCCGTTCCCCAAATTTCCTTGGCATCCAAAGGGTCGGCCTCCGGTTTCGACGACACGTTTAAAACCGATACCGCCACCCTGCGGCTTTCCGGCGTGGGGGTGCTGAAATATCTGGGGTTTATTCGCATCTACAACGGCGCGCTCTACCTGCCGCCGAAGGTGATGGGTGAAGACGCACTGATGGACGTCCCCAAACGCCTCGAAGTGGAATACCTCAGATCCTTCAAGGCGGAGGACTTCGGCGCGGCCACCATTGCCGGCATGCGTAAAAATGTGGAGCCGGAAACCTATGACCGGTTGGCGGATCGCATCGACGCCCACAACCGCCTCTACCCGGATATCCGGCGCGGCGACCGGGTGTCGCTGACCTACCTGCCCGGCGCCGGCACCGAGGTGGCGGTCAACGGCGCTGCAATGGGGACCATACCGGGTGCGGACTTCGCAAGGGCGCTTTTTTCTCTGTGGCTGGGCGACAATCCCTTTGACGACGATTTCAAGCGTGCGCTCCGGGGCAGGCGGTAGCGGTCTGCACGCACCAGGCCTGTTTGGCCTTTTATGAATTGATCAGATGATCAGAAAGTTTATAATGGTACCAGAATTCTACCTCTACAACTTGCTGGCCGTCACGCTGCTGATGGTATTGGGCTGGGCGCTGAGCCTGCACAGGAACAATGTGACCCATGTGGACTCCCTCTGGGGAATGGGATTTGTGCTCGTGGCCTGGATGACGTGGTTCCAGGTGGACGGCGTAAGGGAGCGGCAGTGGCTGTTGACCGGCCTGACCACGCTCTGGGGGGTGCGGCTGACGGTTTACCTGACCTGGCGCAACCACGGCAAAGGCGAGGACCCGCGGTATGCGGCGTGGCGAAAGTCCACCGGCGACCGGTTCCGGCTGACCAGCCTGTTTAAGGTTTTTCTGCTGCAGGCCTTGTTTCTGTGGGGCATCGCATTGGCGGTTCAGGCCGGTCAGACGCGCGGACAGGCGGTTGCGTTGGGCGCTGTGGACTTTATCGGGGCGGCCGTCTGGCTGTGTGGATTTATTTTCGAATCGGTGGGGGACTGGCAGTTGGCCAGGTTCAAATCCGATCCCGCCAACAAGGGGAAGGTGATGCGCTCCGGGTTGTGGCGGTATACGCGGCATCCCAACTATTTCGGGGAGAGCCTGATCTGGTGGGGCATCTTTCTGATTGCCGCGGCCGACACCGGCAACTGGTGGACCGTGATCAGCCCGATTGTCATAACGGCCGTACTGCTCAAGATGACGGGCATCCCGCTCACGGAGAAACTCTCCGTCCGGAAAAGGCCGGACTATGCAGAATACATCGCAGCGACATCGTCCTTTATTCCGCTGCCGCCCAAACCAACCGCCGAACGTATGGAGAAAACCTATGAATAAGCTGATCCGATTGGCCGACCAGGGGAAAATCCCCGATTCCCTCATTCGTCTGGGAATCCGGTTTTTAGATTATCAACGTCTGGCAGCCCAGGGCAAAGGCGGGGTGGAAGAGCAGTTGCGGCGCAAGCAGGCATTGTTGCGGGAGATGACGGCAAGCCCCGTTGCCGTTGAAACCGTTATGGCCAATGCCCAGCATTACGAGCTGCCTCCGGCCTTCTTTGAGCAGGTCCTGGGCAAGCATCTGAAATACAGCGGCTGCTACTGGCCGCCGGGGACCGAAGATCTGGACGCTGCCGAGGCCCGCGCCCTCGAGTTGGTCGGCCGGCGCGCCGGGATATCCGACGGCATGCGGATCATGGATCTGGGGTGCGGCTGGGGCGCGTTCTCCCTGTGGGCGGCCACGCGCTTTCCCGCCAGCCGGATCACCGCGGTCTCCAACTCCGCACCGCAGCGGGCGTTCATCGAATCCCAATGCCGCCGGCGCGGCATCGACAACCTTGACGTGATCACGGCGGACATGAACCAGTTTGAGCCCCATGGGCGGTTTGATCGCATTGTCTCCATCGAGATGTTCGAACACATGCGAAACTGGGCCTCGCTGTTGGCGAGAATTTCGAGCTGGCTGAAGGAAGACGGCCGCGTCTTTGTTCATATCTTCTCGCACAAAGATGCGGCTTACCTCTATGAGGTCACCGGCAGCGACGACTGGATGGGGCGCTACTTCTTCACCGGCGGCATCATGCCCTCGGACGATCTGATGCTTTACTTCCAGAGAGATCTTCTGGTTGAGGCGCATTGGCGATTGAACGGCCGCCATTACCGCAAAACGGCCGAAGCGTGGCTAGCCAATCTGGACAACCGGAAAGAACAGATCCTGCCCATTTTCAGGGATACCTATGGAACCGCCGACGCCGACCTCTGGTTTCAGCGTTGGCGCATTTTCTTCATGGCCTGCGCCGAGTTGTGGGGTTACGCCAGGGGCGAGGAGTGGTTGGTTTCCCATTTTCGAATGCGCAAGCGCTAACCTTGGGGTAAAGCAAAAGAGTGGAAAGGAAAGATAATGGCCAATGCATCGATTGAAGCGCGAACCGGATGGACCGGCCGCTTAGGCGGCAAACGGGCGGCCGGTTTGGCCCGCAAACTTGTGCTGCGGTTATTGTCCGGACTGGAGACGGGGTGCATCAGAATACAGGATGGTGAAGAAGTGGATGTGTTTGGCGGCACTTCGTTCGAATACCCCGACATGGTCACCGTTCGGATCCACCGCAAGGAGGCCTACACGGCCATCATCCGGGGTGGAAGTGTGGGGGCGGCGGAAGCGTATATGCTCGGATATTGGGATGCGGATGACGTGACCCTGCTGGTGCGCCTGGTGATCCGGAATCAGATGCTTTTCAACAGATTGGACCGTGGCCTATCCCGTCTGACCGCGCCCTTTTACAAGCTGTTTCATTTTCTCAGACGCAACACCCTGTCCGGAAGTCGCAGGAATATCGTGGCCCATTACGATCTGGGAAACGACTTCTATCGTCTCTTCCTGGACAACACCATGACCTATTCGAGCGGGATTTTTGAAAGGCCTGACGCCACCCTGGAAGAGGCCTCGATTGCCAAGTACGATCGCATCTGCCGCAAGCTCAACCTGTCCGAAAAAGATCATGTGCTGGAGATCGGAACCGGGTGGGGAGGCTTCACGCTTCACGCCGTCCAGAATTATGGCTGCCGGGTGACCACCACCACCATTTCCGATGCCCAGCATGCGCTGGCCCGGGAGCGATTTGACGGTGCGGGCATTTCAGACAGGGTGACGTTGCTCAAATCGGATTACCGAAAGCTCTCCGGCCGATTCGACAAACTGGTCTCCATTGAGATGATCGAAGCCGTGGGCCACCAATTTCTGCACCACTTTATGCAGCGCTGCGCCGACCTGCTGAAACCGGACGGCATCCTGCTGATCCAGGCCATCACCATGGCCGACTGGGCCTTTGAGGCGCACAAGAAAGAGGTGGATTTCATCAAGCGCTATATCTTTCCGGGCAGTTGCATTCCCTCGGTGGCGGCCATCGGAAACGCCGTGGCCAAAGCCACCGATCTGCGGCTGTTCGACCTTGAGGATATTACCCCCCACTATGCGGAAACCCTGCGCCGCTGGCGCGGGAACTTTCTGGCCAACCTGGAAGCTGTCAAGGCCCAGGGCTTCCCAAGTGAATTCGTTCGCATGTGGGCGTACTATCTGCGGTATTGTGAAGCCGGATTCGCTGAACGGTACCTGGGCAGTGTTCAGATGGTGTTTGCCAAGCCTTTATTCCGGAACGCTGCAAACCTGAGAACGGATTAGAAAAGAAGAAAAGGGATCGAACCTTTGACCAGACCATCTCCCCATCAAATTTACGAAGGCACCATTCGCCATCGGCGCTTTCGACCGGTTGAAAATCAATTCCGATACCGGGTGTTCTTCATGTACCTCGACCTGGACCGCCTGGCCGATCTGTCGGGGATACACCCTTTTTGGTCCGGCAACGGTTTCAACCTGGCTTACTTCAAGCGGTCCGACCACATGGGGGATCCCCAAGTCCCCCTGGCAAAGGCCATTCGGGACCGTGTCGAGCAAAAAACCGGTCTGCGCCCCCAAGGACCGGTCCGCATGCTGGCCCACTTGCGCTATTTCGGTTATTGCTTCAACCCCGTCAGCTTCTACTACTGCTTCGACGCTTCGGACCAAAAGGTCGAAACCATTGTCGCCGAGATTCACAATACGCCCTGGGGACAAGAGCACCTCTATGTGCTGCCCGCAGCCGAGAGCGTCCATCCCTCGTCCCGATGGCGGCGTCACCAGTTCAAAAAGGGATTCCATATCTCGCCCTTCATGGATATGGACATCGATTACGACTGGCGCTTTCGTCTTCCCGGCAAGGCTTTGAACGTCCATATGATCAACTATGAAAACGGTCGGCGGCTCTTCGACGCCAGCCTCTCTCTGACCAGAAGGCCGTTGACCCGCAAAAATCTGAGCCGGGTGCTGCTCCATTATCCGGCCATGACCGCCAGTGTGATCTCACTGATCTATTGGCAGGCGTTGAAACTCGCCGTCAAGGGGGCGCCGTTTTTCACCCATCCGGAAAAAGCCGGTCAGGCGCCGTTGTCCGACGGCTAAATCTTCTTTCCAAAATGTCGGCACACCGCCAGCGCGCTGTTGACACCGTCCTCGTGGAATCCATACCCCCAGTAAGCGCCGCAGTACCAGGTGCGGTTGACGCCGCTGATCTCCTCGCGTCGCTTGCGGGCGGCCAGCCCCTTGGGGTCGTAGATGGGGTGGTGGTAGATGATCTCTTCGATCTTTTGGGCCGGATCGATGGCGCCGGGCAGGTTCAGGGTGACACAAAACCGGGTCGAGGACGAAAGGTTCTGAAGCCGGTTCATGTGGTAGGTCAGGGCCACCCGGTCCATGCTTTCCCTGGGGATGCGGTAGTTCCAGCTTGCCCATGCGGACCGGTATGCGGGCAGCAAGGCCGCGTCGGTGTGCAGGGTAGTGAGGTTCTCCTGGTAGGGGATGGCGTCGAGGACCTCACGCTCCGCCCGGGAGGGGTCCTCCAGCATTTGCAGCGCCTGGTCGCTGTGGGCGGCGATGACCACCTGGTCGTAGTCGAAAGACTGTCCGTCTTCCAGGGTGACCGAGACATGGTCGGGGGCGCGCCGGATCCCCTTCACCCGGCTTTTGACACGGATGTCGTCCTTGAACCGCCGGGTCAGCGGGGCGATATACCGGCTCGACCCGCCTTTGATGGTGCGCCATTCGGGTTGGTCGCGCACATTCAGAAAGCCGTGGTTGTGAAAGAAGGAGACCAGGTAGCGGACCGGAAAATCCATGAACCGCCCGGGATCGGCCGACCAGATGGCCGCTCCCATGGGCACGATGAAATTGTCGATGAACCCTTGGCTGTAGCTATTTTTTTCGAGGTAGGCGGACAACGGCTGGCGGTCGTCCGCGGATTCCAGCAGGGAAAGCGATTCGCGGCGGAATCGCAGGGCATCCAGCAGCATCCGGTAAAATGAGGGGCGAAACAGGTTCCGGCGCTGGGCGAACAACGAATTCAGGGTGCTGGGTGAAAAGGTGAGCCCTGTCTTCTCGCATTGAACGCTGAAGCTCATGTCGGACGGCTGCCATGCCACCCCGAGCCGTTGCATCAATTTGATGAAATTGGGGTAGGTCTTTTCATTGAAGACGATGAAGCCGGTATCGACGGAACAGGTGCCTTCGGGCGTCGGCACATCCACCGTGCGGGTGTGGCCGCCCACTGACGCGTTGGCTTCATATACCGTGATATCGTGGTCTTCACTCAACAGGTAGGCCGCGACCAGGCCGGATATGCCGCCGCCGATGACTGCGATTTTCATGGGCAATCCCTATGATCTGCGGTGCTGGACCATCGACGGCGTAAATAACGCTACAAACCGTCGCCGTTGAGGGCCTGATGTTCGTGCTACTGCCGGATGACGCTTTCCGGCACCGGTCTCAGCCGGTGGATCATGCCGAACCGGGAGAGCAATACCAGCATATAGTAGGTCAGGTCCAGCTCCCACCACCGAAACCCCTGACGGGCGCTGACGGCGTAGCGGTGGTGGTTGTTGTGCCATCCCTCCCCCAGGGTGATGAGGGCCAGAGCGGCATTGTTCCGGCTCGTATCGTCGGTGTCGAATCTTCGGGTGCCCACCATGTGGTCCAGGGAGTTGATGGTCAGGGTGGCATGCAGAAGCACCACGGTGGAGATGAAAAAGCCCCAGACCAGCATCTGGAAGCCGTTGGTCCCCAGGGACGGGGCGTATCTTTCCAGCAGGGCGCCGAATGCATAGACCGATGCCGCCAAAAGGATCGGGATGATCGTATCGAAACGGTTGATCCACACCAACTCGGGAAAACGGATCCACTCTTTGACGTATTGCCTGCGGGTACCGAAGTTGGCTTTGGAGGTCATCCAGCCGATGTGGCTCCACCAGAAGCCGTGCTGCTTCGGAGAGTGCACGTCGTTGGGGCGGTCGGCATAGCGGTGGTGATGACGGTGGTGAGCCGCCCACCACAACGGCCCCCTCTGGACCGACGCGTTTCCCATGATGGCGAAGATGAACTGCCAGAAGCGGCTGGTCCTGAAGGCCTTATGGGAAAAGTAGCGGTGATAGAACCCGGTGATGGCGAACATGCGCACCAGGTAGAGCACCGCAGCCGTGATGACGGCGGCCGGGCTCCATCCGGTCCAGAAGACGAGCAGGCATGCGGCATGAAGAAGCATCAGCGGCAGAACCCGGAACCAGTCCACCCGCATGTCCTCTACTTTTGACGTTGCTTCCCCTCCGGCGTCGGTATCGAACCAGCGGATCAAGGAGACGAGCACTGGGTGTTGATCGGAACGGCGTTGGTCGTGTTTTGTCATGTGGTGTATATTACTATCAGCCTGAAAATAGAATGAAAACACCATATCCTCTGCCATTCGGACCGTCAAGTCGATCCTCTGCGGGTCATGAAAAATGGTTCCGCACAGGCCATAAATGGATCACAAATGGCTTGCATTCGAGATGTTCCTATCTGATAGTGGGAGCGATCAGGGATCGATATTTCAAAGGAGGTCGCGCGATGACAAAGGAGTCCAAAGGTTGTACCCGCAGGGATTTTTTCAAATTTACCGGTGCGGCCGGCATGGGGGCGATGTTCAGCCCGATGGCGGCCGATGCCGCTGTCCGGACTGAGAGCGCCAAAAGTCTCCTCGCAGCCGGAGACGCCAAGGTGCCCACCCGCCCGTTCGGGAAAACCGGTCGGAACGTCTCCATCCTCTCCCTGGGGGGCATGTTCGATATCGGCGCCAATCAGCTGATGCTCCGGCAGGCCCTGCGATGGGGGGTGACCTATTGGGATACGGCGGACTGCTACGGCAATGGGCGCAGTGAAGAGGGGTTTGGCAAATACTTTGCCAAATATCCGGAAGACCGGGAGCAGGTATTTCTGGTGACCAAGTCCGATGCGCGCGATCCTGAAGGGATGGGCGAGCTGCTCGCCCGCTCCTTGCGGCGCATGAACACCTCTTACGTCGATCTGTATTTTGTCCACGGCGTGAGCCACATCGGCGAACTCAGCGATGCAACGCGGCGTTGGGCCGAAAAACAAAAAGCCGAAAAAAAGATTCGCTTGTTTGGATTCAGCACCCATAAAAACATGGAGGAGCTGCTCTCCCAGGCCGCCGGTTTGGGGTATATCGACGGCATCATGATGACCTATAACTACCGCAACATGCACACGCCGAAGATGAAGGCCGCGGTGGAGGCCTGCGTCGAAGCCGGCATCGGGTTGACCGCTATGAAGACCCAGGGCAACCGAACCTGGCTGGGCGAATTAGAAGGCAATCCCATCGGAGACCGGCTGATGTCCTCCTTTGTGGCCAAGGGCCTGACCGAAGAGCAGGCCAAGCTCAAAGCCGTCTGGACCAACCCCGGTATCGCCGCCATCTGTTCCCAGATGCCCAACATGACCATCCTGAAGGCCAATGTGGCGGCGGCGCTGGATGCGACCCCCCTGACATCGGAGGAAATGCATCTGTTCGAGCAGTATGCCCTTGCTACGGCCGAGTCCTACTGCACCGGTTGCGGCCGGATTTGCGAGAGCACCCTGAACGGCGCACTGCCCATCAGCGACATCATGCGCTATCATATGTATAGCCGGGCATACGGCCATCTGGACTGGTCCCGGGCCCATTTTCAACAGCTGCCCACCCAAGTGCGGCAACAGCTTGCGGAGGCCGCTTTCGATGAGGCCGAAAGCCGCTGCCCCCAGGGCATGCCCATTGCCAAATTGATGCGCCGGGCGGTGAAGGACTTTGGATAGATTATTCGGAAAAAAAAGCCCGGTCTCCCCTTATGGGGACGACCGGGCTTTTTTTGACCATTTGATCTTACGATCTACATTTCGCTCTCCGGATGAAAGACGTCGACGCCTTTCAAGTCCTCGCCCAGGTAGGTGCGCTCGTTGGGCCCGAGGATCCCCAGCGCCAGACACATCAGGGTCCAGATATGGACCGTCTCCCAGGCATGGTGCCGCATCTCGCTCAGGTCGTGGATCTGGGCGTGGCAGTTGTGGCACGGTGTGATGCAGTAGTCGGCGCCGGTGGCCAGGATCTGGTTGGCCTTGAGCTCGCCGTATTTGCGCCGTTCGTCCGCATATCCGGACTGCAGGTATCCGCCGCCGCCGCCGCAGCAAAAGTTGTTGGACTTGTTGGGGTGCATGTCGATGAAGTTTTCTTCACCCACGATGGATTTCACCACCAGGCGCATGTCGTCGGCCACCGGGTCGCCGAAGGTTTTGCGCACCAGCTGGCACGGGTCCTGGCAGGTGAATTTAATCTTGCGTTCCTTGTTCCACTCGGAGCTGGGCTTCAGCTTGCCCTCTTTGATCCACTGGGCATAGAGCTGGATGATGCTTCGAATTTCAAAGTTGGCGTCAATCCCGAATTTTTGCAGTCCGAACCGGACTGCGAAAAGCTCGTGACCTCACTCCGTATTGAGCCACACCTTGCAGCCAAGGTCCTCCACGGCCTTGACTTTGGTGCGGACGATATTCTCCCAGTTTTCGTCGTCCGCCAGAAAGAGACAGTAGTTTTCAGCGGCCCATCCCTTGGTGCCGTACGTCCAGTCGGCGCCGGCCAGGTGCATGATCTTCCACAGGGGCACCATTTCGTCGGGCTCGGTCACCGGTTCGCGGGAATTCTGGTTGAGAAAGTAGTGGGCGCCCTTCTTGTTGACCGGCGCCTGCATTTCGGCGAATTCGGGCTGGGCCTCCTGGTATTCCTCCAGGACGTCCTCCACGACGAATTGAAAATCCTCTTCGGTCGCGCCCATGGCGCTGCAGGTCTCGTTGCGCAAGGCCATGTCGCAGGATCCCAGGATGCCTTTGGGGCGCTCCTCGCGGGGTGTGAGCTTGCGGGCGTTGTAGACCAATTGGGGAATGTTGATCTTCATAGGGCAGACATACATGCAACGGGTGCACATGCTGCACATCCACGGCCATTTGGAGTTTTTGATCTCTTCGTCCATGCCCAGGGCGGCCATGCGCAAAAATTTGCGCGGGTCCATCCCGTCCAGGCCGGTGGCCGGGCATCCCGAAGAGCAAGCGCCGCAGGTCAGGCAAAGGTTCAGGTTCCCGCCTTCGGGAAGCAGCTCCTTGACCTTATCTATAAAGGTGCTCTGTTTTTTGCCGCCAAGTTTGATTGCTTGTTCAGCCATTTATTTCCTCCGTAAACTTGATACCCACCTCAGCTATGTGAATTGACGATCTATTATAAAGGCAAACCCCATATGAAATTACAAGGAAAAAATGGGGTACCGGTATCGATGACAAACGCCTCCCGTAAATCTCCGGGAGCGGTTGCAGGCCGGCCGGGCCTTTCTACCCGTTATTCGCCTTTCAGCGAGGCGGCCATTTCATTGACGATGCGGGCAAAATCGCTGCCCATGTTGGCGGCCAGCGTTTCGAATCGCAGCTTGTCCGCATCCATGCCGATTTCGGCCAGCATGCGCCGGGCTTCCTTGACCCGCCACTGGGCGAAGGTATTGCCGCGTTCGGACTTGCAATTGCCTTGATGGCAGGCCAGCACCAACACCGCATCTGCGCCTTCTACGAATGCGGTCAGGATGTAGTCGAGGTCCACCTTTCCGGCGCACGGCACCTGAACGATCTGAAGCCCCTGGGGCAGTTCCATCTTGAATTCACGGGCCATCCGGCCCGCCTCCAGGGCGGAATTCTGACAGCAGAAGGCCACGATCCTGTCGGCTTTGGCCTCCTGGGCCACGCTCTCCTTGATGCGCGCTTTCACCTCGGCGTCGCTGAACCGCTCGATCTGGATGGCGTCCATGGGGCACTCACTGGCACAGATGCCGCATCCCTGACACGCCACCGGCGAGATGATGGTGTTGCTCTCATCCTCCCAGTAGATTGCGCCATGGGGGCAGCAGCGGTAGCAGGTAAGGCAGAAGGTACATTTACCGGCATCCAGGGTCGTGCCGCTGGACACTTCCGCCGTGCCGTCGCCAAGCAGTTCACTGATCTGCAGGGCGGTGTTCTCGGCGTCCGGCATGGCGCTGCTGATCTTTCTCACCTGCCGGCCGGCACCGACCACGTAAATGCCATCCCGGTTGGTGGCCACCGGATAGCGGTGCACGTTGTCGCTCTGTAAAAATCCGCTGGGGCTCAGATCGATGCGCAGCAGCTCCGCCAGATCGGCATTGGCGCCATTGGGTTCGATGGCCTCTTCCACCACGATCATATCGGGTTCCAGCTCCACCTCTTTGCGGATCACCGGATCGGCGTATCGTACGGATAAGCTGCCGTTATTCTGGGCAATGGCCGGGGCCTCTTTTAATTTGAAATAGAGGGCGCCGCTGTCGCGGGTTTCCATGTAGAGGCGCTCCATCTGGTCGGAGGCGACTTTGAGATCCCCCACGTAGACATAGACGGAACAATCCTTCTGGGTGGAGAGGGCAAGTGCGCTGCGGAACAAGCGCTCCATGTTCAACGGATTGCCCGGCTGGGCCAGGCCGGCCACGAAAGCGATACTCTTTCCGGCCATGCCGGCTGGATCTTCGGTCAGCCGCTTTTCGAGTTGGGACTGGGTGATGACCGTGTCGCTCAGTTCCAGGCCATATGCCGCGTTGAGCGGCTTGATGGCCACATCGCCGGCCACCACGATGGCGCCAACCCGTTTTTCGGTCACATCTTCCTTCTCGGCCAGCCATACCTTGAAATCTCCGGGCATTCCGGCGGCGCCGGCCAGTTGGGTGTTGCTGAGAATCGTGACGCCGGATGCTGCGACCGTTTCGGCCAGGGCTTCGAGTTCATTCGGATCGGCTCCGAGCAGCGGAATGGTTTCGGCGGCGGCGCCCACTGCGGCGCCGGCCTCGGCCAGCACCACGGGATAGCCTTTATCGGCAATGGCCTTGGCGGTTTGCAGCCCGACAAGCCCCCCGCCGATCACCAGGACATCCTTCGCAATATCGATGGTTTTCATATCTGTATTCGGTTTGTCCATGATTAGGCCCTCCTCAGATAGTCGATCACCTGGCCGGCGGATTGACCGGCATGGGCCATGGTGGTTTCAATGGTTTTGGGCCCTTCAATGGTGCCGGCCAGAAAGATGCCCGTCTGCTTCGTGGCCACGGTGTTGGTCTCGTCGGCCCCTGCAGCGAAGCCGTCGCCGCCCAGTTCGATATCGAGCAGGTCGGCCAGGGCGGCATTGTCGCTGCCCGGCATGATGCCCACCGACAGGACGATCATATCGAACGTCTCTTCCACCGGGGTGCCGTCGGTTTCGGCCATAAAGCGGGTCTGAATGCGGTCGCCGTCGACATGATACATGTCCACCGGAATGGTGCGGACGAACTTCAAGCCGTCTTTGCATTTTTGGTAGAAGGTGGGGAAGTTGTTGCCCGTATTCTGAATATCCATATAGAAGATGGTGATATCCAGGTCCGGGTTTTTCTCCTTCAGACTCATGGCCGTGCGCAGGGCATACGGGCAGCAGACCTGTGAGCACCAGAGGTTTCCAAGGTTCTCGTCCCGGCTGCCCACGCACTGGATGAAAGCGATCTTGTTGGGCGCCTGTCCATCGGAGGGCCGTTGGAGGGTTCCGCTGGCGCGTTTGGAGCGTTCCAGGTCCAGCCCGGTGATCACGTTGGGCAGCACGCCGTACTGATAATTCTTTTTGACAGCGGCATTAAACGGGGTGAACCCCGATGCCAGGACAACGGCATCTACGCTCAAGGTGTCGGTGCTTCCGGCGGTGGCCGGGTCCAGATTTCCGTCGACCGTGTAATACTTGGCGTTGAACCTTGAATAGCCTCTTACCCCAGCGCATCGGACCGGTGCTTGGGCATAATTTTTTTCGCAGGCGTTCAAGTCGTCGGCCTTGTCGACCCCCGCCTTGGCCAATTGCGCTTCGATACTGCCGTTCTGGGAAATGTGCTGGACCTGTGTGGAGAGGTGGACGTTGACGTTGTCGGCCTCCACCACCTCCTTGAGGGTCGCCTCCACCTGGCAGGCCCCGCACTGCTGGCACTCGTCGGTCGCTTTACAGGCGAATTGGATGGCATGGCCGCCCAAAAAGTCGGCCTTTTCCACCAGTTCCACCTGAATATTGTGTCGGGACAGCTCCCGGGCTGCGGTGAGCCCGGCAATGCCGCCGCCGATAATCATGACTTTTTTCGCATCCGTACTCACTGGAATACTCCTTTATCGTGAATGATCTCCGTCTCAACTACACTTCAGGTCTGGGCAGGACTTTGGCCCTTTCGGCAATCTCGGGCACCTTGTGCTCCCATTCGATGGGCATCAGGTGAACGCCGGCCACACCCTTCATCTCCTTGAATTCCTCGATTTGCTCGCAGGCGATCTTGATGCCTTCCTCGGCCACTTTCTTTTTGTCCACACCCTGGAGGCGTTTGACGATCTCATCGGGGACATCCATTCCAGGAACCTTTGTGGCCATGTACTTGGCCATACCGACGCTCTTCATGGGGGTAACACCGGCCAGGATATAGACCTTTTCGGTCAATCCCATGTCATTGGCCTCCTGCACCCATTTGCGCATGCGGTCCATGTTGAAGATGCACTGGGTCTGGACAAAGTCCACGCCGGCAGCGACCTTCTTGGCCAGTCGGTGCACGCGCCACTCCAGCGGCTCGGCAAAGGGGTTGGCCGCTCCGCCGATAAACAGTTTGGGCGGCTCGTCGATGTCGGCCCCGCCCTGGAACTTGCCCTCATCGCGCATGTTCTTGACCATGTTGATCAGCTGGGTGGAATCGATGTCGAAAACGCCTTTGGCCTGGGGGTGGTCGCCAAACTGCTGGTGATCGCCCGAGAGGCAGAGAATGTTGCGAACGCCCATGGAATAGGCGCCCAGGATGTCGGCCTGCATGGCCAGGCGGTTGCGGTCGCGGCAGGTGAGCTGGTAATTGGGTTCCAGGCCCTCTTCAATGGCGATAATGGATGCGGCCCAACTGGCCATGCGAACCATTGCGGTCTGGTTGTCGGTGATATTGACCATATCCACATTGCCCACCAGATGTTTGGCCTTCTCGCGGACGTGCTCTACATTGGCTCCTCTGGGGGGACCCAGTTCTCCGGTAAAGGCAAAATGACCGGCGCGCAGAATTCGTTCTATTGTGCTTCCAGATTTCATAAGTGTCGTCCTCAACTTTCATGGGTTCGATGGGGGTGTCGGCTCTACTTGCCGCCCATGGCTTTGATGCGTTCTTCATAGCCGGGCTGTACGATGGTGCGCGGGGTCTGGTTGCGCCAATCGTTGGGGGGACAGATCTCGAGAATGTTGTTCAGGCGGTCTTGTTTTGCCAGCCGTTCATGAATCTTGTACCAGGCGCAGGGTTGATCGTTGTGAATTTCGCAGCTGCCCTTGTTGGTGCCGCCGCATGGGCCGTTGAAGAGGCCTTTGGCGCACATGGTCACCGGGCAGATGCCCGAGGTCATGCCGAGCACGCAAGAGCCGCAGGCGCGGCATTTCTCTTCGTACCATCCCACGTCACGGTTGACGCCGATAAAGGTGGTGTCCACCGCCGGGAAGACCGGAATGTTTTCGAAACGCTCGCCCATGAACTGAACGCCTGCGCCGCATGCCATGGAGAGGATCGCATCGTATTCGTCCACCATGCCGTCCAACTCTTCAAGGAACTCCATGTCGCACTGCCGCTCCACTGTGTGGGCGCCCAGCGCAATGGGCTCGCCGGCCATCTTGCGGGCCAGTTGAAGTTCGGAGTTGAGCACGCCGACCTCCTTTTCGCCGCCGGCCAGACAAACCGCCACACAGGTGCCGCAGCCAACGGTCAAGACTTTTTGGTAGTCTTTGACCAAGGCTTTGATCTCATCAAATGGTTTTCGCTCTGCAACTATCATTGGGGGATCCTCCTTATATTTTTTGGCTTTCCGCCAAATCAACGCATCGACAGTACCTTTTCCAAACGGAGTACCACGGGGAATCTGGAAAATTACAAAGGAGCCCTTAGATCAGATCAGTCCCATGGTGTCAATAGAAACCTATATATGGCGGAGGTTGAGCGAAAAGGGCGGGAATTAATTATTGGGTTATAATCCGGGTGGTTGCGTTTAATCTTTCCCCTGGAACATGGTGGTGAAAAGGTATGACCAATGGCGATGTATTGAGCAAATGCGCATAAAAAGGGCGCCTATGGTGCCGTTTGGACCAGGCCGGAGCAGAAGCAGGGCAGGCATCGCCCGCCAGAATTGCCGCAAACGACTTTCGTGCGCGTCATCCCGGTTTCTGACATCGACCCTGCCCATACGACTGGATAGACACCGGAGAGAACCTTTCGATAACACCTCTGCCGAAGATCCTCAATGGACATTCGGAAATTTGGATGGCGGCGATGTCCCCCCCTCCCTGTTACTCGCAAACGAAATCGAAATCGGGATCGAAATCGAAATCGAAATCGAGGGCGAATCTTTCATCCGATCTCTTGGTATTCGATAGCGATCCCGATCCCGATTTCGAATTCGACAACCCCACCCGGGCGTTCGGCTAGAATTGCCGAGAGTTCACATTTCCGCTTGACAGGGGTAGGGCAAGTTGATACTGAATGAGTATTCATTCATATTTTGGGTACGCAAGGAGGCTGGATTCGCTAAGATGAAACGGAATACGGAAAAATACCAGCAGATCCTGGAAGCGGCGGTCATCGTGTTTGCCGAACAGGGATTTTTACAGTCGACGGTCGCCCAGGTCGCGAAAAGAGCCGGGGTGGCCGACGGTACGATTTACCTCTACTTTAAAAACAAAGACGACATTCTGATCCAGATTTACGACTACAAGACCAAAGAGGTCTTCAAACAATTCAGAGAAGCGGTTGATGCCGGGAAGAGCGCCGAGCAGAAACTGCGCAATCTGGTTCGCACCCATTTGGAAGAGTTTCAGAAGGACATCAATATGGCCATCGTCTACCAGGCGGAGACCCATCAGCATCGGCGTCTGGCCCAGGATGTCATTCGTGAGATGTCCAAATGGTATCGGGATATCATAACGGAGGTTGTGGAACTGGGGCAGGAAGAAGGCTCCATGCGCCGCAATCTTTATCTGGGATTGGTGATGCGACTGATTACAGGTGCTGTTGACGAAGTGATCAATGCCTGGATCCATGCCGATGGGAATTATGATCTCGTCTCGATGGCGGATCCTCTGGTGGATCTCTTAATCAGCGGCATCGGAGTTGCGGATTCCCCCAGGCGCGACTCGGCAGGGGCATCACCGGCAGTATCAACACAACCATAGGGGAGGGGTATTATGGCACAGGTAATTGCGGATCGCAGAGACGTGGATTTCGTACTGTTCGAACAGTTTGATGTGCAGTCGTTGTGCGAGAATAGTCAATATGCAGAATTCAACCGCAAGACCATCGAAATGGTGGTCAAGGAGGCGCGGAATCTTGCCGTAAAAGAGATTCTGCCAACCCAGCAGGAGGGCGATGAGGGGTGCCGGTTTGAAAATGGCGTCGTCACGGTGCCCGAGTGCTATCAGCGTCCATGGGAGATGTATCTGGAAGGCGAATGGCTGGCGCTGACCGAGGATCCGGAATACGGCGGCCAGGGCATGCCGCGGACCGTGGCCATGGCGGCAAACGATTACCTGGTAGGGGCCAATTATGCCTTTGCCATGTATGCCGGTTTGACCCATGGTGCAGCTCTGCTGGTGGAGGCCTTCGGCACCGATGAAATCAAGCAGATCTTTTTGAAGAACATGTTTACCGGCAAGTGGACCGGCACCATGCTGCTTACCGAACCGGAAGCCGGATCCGATGTGGGGCGACTAACCACAACGGCTGTTAAAAACGACGACGGCACCTACTCCATTTCCGGAAACAAGATCTTTATATCTTCCGGTGAGCACAACCTCTCTGAAAACATCATTCACCCGGTTTTGGCGCGTATCGAAGGGGCGCCTGAAGGCACCAAGGGCATCTCTCTTTTCCTGGTTCCCAAGATATGGGTCAACGAAGACGGAAGCCTGGGAGAGCTCAACGACGTGGTTTGCACCGGAATCGAAGAGAAGATGGGCATCCACGGCAACGCCACGGCATCACTGACCCTCGGGGCGAACGGAAATTGCCGGGGCTACCTGCTGGGCGAAGAGAACAAAGGCATGCGGGCCATGTTTTTGATGATGAACGAGGCCCGGCTGCTGGTGGGCATGCAGGCCATGACCTGCGCCAGCAATTCCTACCTCAATGCTTTGAACTATGCACGGGAACGGGTGCAGGGAAAGAATTTGCTTCAGATGATGGAGCCGGATGCACCGGCCGTGCCCATCATCCAGCATCCGGACGTACGCCGCATGCTGATCACCATGAAGGCCTATGTCGAAGGCATGCGCAGCCTGCTTTATTACGTCTGTACGCTGACCGACAGGCGCAATACCACGGACAGTGAAGAAGAAAAAGCACGGCTGCAGGGCATGATCGACCTGTTGATTCCGATCTGTAAAGGTTATGTGAGCGACCGTGCCTCCGATGTCTGCAACCTGGGCATGCAAGTCTACGGCGGTTACGGCTATATCAAGGAATATCCCCAGGAGCAGTTGGTGCGGGACTGCCGCATCACCCAGATCTACGAGGGGACCAACGGCATTCAAGCCATGGATCTGCTCGGCCGCAAGCTGGGGCTCAACCAGGGCAAGCCGATCATGGATTTAATGGGCGAGGTGCAGCGGACCATCGGTCAGGCCAAAGAGTTCGAGACATTGGCGCCGCTGGCCGCATCGCTGGAGAAAGCTTTGAACCGCCTGGCGGAAGTGGCCATGCACCTGGGGGCCACCGCCATGTCGCCCCAGGTGATGAACGCTTTCGCGTTTGCCCATCCCTTCATGGAGGCTTCCGGCGATGTGGTCCATGCCTGGATGCTCCTGTGGCGGGCGGTCACCGCGGCCGTCAATTTGAACAACGGGGCCAAGAAAAAGGATGCCGCCTTTTACGAGGGGCAGGTCAAGAGCACTGAATATTTTATCCAAAACCTGTTGCCCGTTACCATGGGAAAAATGGACGCCATCATGGGAAACGGCAATGCGGCCGTTGCAATAGAAGATAAAGGTTTTGGTGGCTGATTTGGGTGCGTAAGTCAATATAGGGGGGTGTGCGAGGCCGGCAGTTGCGATGCAGCTGCCGGCCTCATCCTTAACGGCATTCGTTCTGTATGCGTGCTTTACGCATTTCGCTTTTGCATCTCTTCTGCGCGCAATTCTTTTTTCAGCACCTTGCCCACATTGGTTTTGGGCAGTTCATCGCGGAATTCGATTTCCGTAGGCCATTTGTATTTGGCCAGCTTTCCGTCGCAATAGGCGATCATCTCCTCCTGGGTCGCGGTTTCGTTTCCCTTCAGCACGAGGAATACCTTGACAGCCTCACCCCGCTTGGGGTGGGGAACGCCGATGGCGCTCGCCTCGACCACTTTGGGATGCTCGAAGTATACTTCTTCCACATCCCGCGGATAAATGTTGTATCCACCGGAGATGATCATGTCTTTCTTGCGGTCCACGATGTAGAAATAACCATCATTGTCCATCATGGCGATATCACCGGTGTGGAGCCAACCTTCTGTGAGGGTTTCGGCTGTGGCGTCCGGGCGGTTGAGGTAGCCCTTCATGATCTGGGGGCCCTTGATCAGTAATTCCCCCGCCTCGCCCATCGGCATGTCGACGGTCCCGTCTTCCAGGTCGGCAATGCGGCAAAGGGTATCGCTGATGGGTACGCCGATGCTGCCGACTTTGCGCTGGCTATTCTCGCCATATGGATTGACATGGGTAACCGGGCACGATTCGGTCAGTCCGTAGCCCTCGACGATGGTGGCGCCGGTGCGTGATTCAAACTCCTTGATCACCTCCACCGGCAGCGGTGCGCTGCCTGAGAAACATCCCTTAATGGAGGTCATGTCGACTTTTTCAATATCGGGGTGCTGGAGGATGCCGATATACATGGTGGGGACAAGAGGCGCGAAGGTCGGATGGAACTTGGAAATCGCTTCCAGCAGTTGGGGCGCCTGGGGT
>JBNLAV010000070.1:0-13969 GCA_050302315.1 Desulfobacteraceae bacterium | reverse complement strand
GCGCGGCATTGGCGACTGCCATTGAACCGAGCAGCATGATCAGCAGCAAAGCAATGGATTTTTTACGCATCATCGACATACGTTTCGTTACCTTTGGCCCAATTCTTACGATTCATACTGTTTTTGTCAAGTTACTTTTTGATCAGATTTTCTAATTCGGCGGCAATATGGATTGAGGCGGAAATGACGGCCAGTTGAACTTGACTGTTGGAAAGGTGGGTTGGGCGGGCCCCAAATCCCCATCTACATTGTTATTGGGGCCCGCGCCATGCGCTGTTGATGCGCAAACTATATATCTGCTTGTTTTATTTATTCTTCTTGGTGAAGATCGATCCGATGAAGCAACCGCCGCCACCGCTGCCGCCGGAAGCCGCGCTGCCGCCGTCCGACACGGCCAGATTCGAACTTCCGCCGCCTCCGCTGGACGCGACGTCCGGACCGGAAAGGTCTACAATGACACCATTGGCGGTTCCATCGGCATCTTCCGGTCCACCATCGGTGAGGCTGCGTTGTACCACCAGACCTTCATCATCCACTTCGGCAGCGGATGTGCAGTCCCGCCATCCTTTGACGCTGTCGTAGCAGGCCCATGCGGACTGCGGGTCGACAGGATCCGACAGATAGATGGTGGCTGTCGTGCTGTCCCCGGGTTGGTCGACGTGCACTTTGTATCCCAGCAGCCCGTATGCCATGTCATTCTGCACAGCGGGTTGCTCCTCAACGGACAGAGGATCGATGCTGGCGATGCTTTCCACCTCGGAAGCGTTGGCGGTATTTTCGATACTAACCCCTATCAGGTACTGACTATCATAGGTCTGGATACTCTTAATGGTGGTGTCCTGGTTGATGTCAGGAGTGCCGTCATTGTTCATGTCCGTGTGGGAAGAGACTTCCTGACTGTCCGGGACACGGTTGTTGTTCCTGTCTTTGCTGTCTTGAGCCGTCGTGAAGGTCACCGCATTCGACCATTGTGACGCTTCGCTGTGGTCGTCGTAGTACCTGACGCGCACGGTGTATTGGGTCGATGGGTCCAGCACCATGCGCGGTACTTTCATTTTAGTCAGGTTCTTCTTGTCGACGGTCTGGTCCAGCACAACTGTCTGTCCGGCTAAAATTTGCCACTGGGACCGTTCATGGTTGTCGGCCTGATCCGGATCGGCGAAATCCGATGCACTGAGCCACAGCGCCGTATCTAAGCCGGTATCACCGTGTGTCGGGGATGTCATTGTGGGTGTCGCAGGCGCCTGATTCCCGTCATGGGCCGTGGGGTTGGTTCCATTCTGGAACTCTTGATAATTGGAGACGCCGTCATTATCGGCATCTGCGTTGGCATCGTTGGCAAAGGGATTCAGTCCGTACTGGTTTTCCCAAACGTCCGGCATGCCGTCGTTGTCGTCATCCGGATCCTGTGAATCCGGTATGCCGTCGTTGTCATTGTCAGGCTCCTGTTGTTGGGCCGGGCTGACCAGAACCAGACAGGTGTCCGCATCGGTAAGACCGGAACCGTCCGTGACGGTCAGTTCGAAAGAGAGCGTGGTGTTGCTCGCAACATCGGGGGCTGCAAAAGTGCTCTGCGCCGTGTTGGCGCCGCTCAGCGTCACGGCCGGACCGCTGGATTGGATCCATTGATAACCCAGCGCGCCACCCTCCGGATCGTAGGAGCTCGAACCATTGATGGAGACCGTTGCACCGGACTGGACAGACTGATTGCTTCCGGCTTCGGCTATCGGCGCCTGATTCTGGGCCGGGATGGCACTGAAGGTGACGGATATATTGTGGTTTCCGGTCACATTCGAGAACGTGTAGGATGTTCGAACCCCCATGGATTGCCCGTCGACCGAAACATCAGCCACCTGATAGCCGCTGGCCGGTGCGAAACTGAACGTCCGGCTGCTCCCCGCTGTCACGGAGACACTGCCGGAAGGGGATATCGACCCGTTGTTTCCGGATGAAGCATTAATGGTGTAGGTGGTCGGTTGGGATACGGGTACCTGATACGTGACTTCGTTCGAATTTCCACTGAAAGTGCTGCCGACGTGGGCTCTGACCACAAAGTTGTACGTGGCACCTTCGGTCAAGCCGATGATGGTGCAACTGGTTGCGGTGTGGGCTTGGCCGTCAGTAGGCCATACCGGGTTGCTGTAGTCGTAAGTTCCTCCGGGCTGCCGCTGGTATACGCAGTAGCCGTCGGGTGTCGGGGTGTTGGGATCCCACTGCAGCGTCACCTGGGCGGCAAAAGAAACCACAGGCAGCAACAGGAACAGTAACGCGGCAAATATCGCCTTCAACATTGAATGGTTATACAGTAGTCTATGTGAATTCCGAGCGTTAAAACCAGATACAATTTCTAAGCCGTTGAAAGGTATGGATCGTTTTTTTAATGTTTTGTCTGTTGGGGTGGAACAAGCAACGGGGTTAAACATGAAACTCTCTCCTTAAGCATGGCCCAGAAGAGAGTGTTGACACAGTCATAGTGTTGGCTTAGAATAGGTATGCCAGCTCTATGAGGTGAATCGCTGTCGGCTAACTGCGAACTCTCCCTGGACGGCAATTTAGTCCCCTGATTATGTGGCCCCATAATCAGGGGATTTCTTTATCTCAGCCATGAAGTAAGCAAAATGTTTGCCAAGTGTAAAACCAGAATAGAATATTTAACGGGGTGTTCGCTTACGTGTTGAAATCAGCCTGAATAATAATTAAAGCGGCTGAACGCGCTAACCGCGTGGGTTTGCCGTCTCCGGCATGAAATTGGCGGCATTTCCGGCGAATAGTCACCGTTTGGACGGCTCGGGATGAAATGGCAGGGAACAAGCGGCAATTCCTGCCGCATGGGAAGATATTGTAATCTGCTGCGCAAAGGCCGTAACGGTTCATTGGCGGGTCGAGGACCGCTTCGGGCGGGAGGGACTGTAATCAAGGATGAGCATAATATTGCTCCGGATCAGACCGGGCAATGCAACATGGATCAATGCCCGATCCTCTCCGGAGCTGTATTGGATTCCGGATTTTAGCGTTATCGTATGCTGCCGCTGACCCGAAGGATCCGGAACGGGATTTACCGGGCGTGCCCCCATGGATCCCAAGTGTCATCTGCACCGCGACGCTCATAAGAGGGATCGACTACCGTATTGAAGGCCAATCGGTTCTGATGCTCATTACATCCGTTGGGACAGCTCAGAGAGCCGTCCTTCTTCCTGAACAATACCTTTTTGCATTGGTCGCATCGCTTCATATTGTCACCTTCGATTGAACTGAGATTTGATCCGTTTGAGATACGCGTTGTCTTTTCCGAACCCGAATCAGGACCACTTTTGCGTATCCGAATTCATCCGTGAAACAATATGTGCAAAAGCCGGGCCAGCACAATATGTAGTGCTTATACAATATTATAAGCTCAATATATAGTGCGGTGTCCAATTTGTTTCACAATCTGTCGTGGTTGCGGTGCGCAGGATGTGTAAGCAACTACATAGTCGAATAACGAACCGTAATTATACTTCAATCTCAGCTTGTACCGGCACCACGGGTGTACCGCCGGTGCCTTCGGTCGGATGATTTCATCCTATTTAAAAGAGTTAAGATCTGTCTTGCTAAACGCGGGTGTCGAAAGCCTCAATTATCTGCAGCACCTCTTTGGGTTTTTCCATAACCAAAAGATGCCCGGCTCCGGCCATGCGCTCAAAGCGCCCACGGGGAAACTCGGCCGCCGCTTTTTCCAGGTCGATATAGCTGCGATTCGTGCTCTGCGCCCCTTCAAGAACCAGTACAGGGCATTGGACCTTGGGCAGCAGCGGCCAGGGATCGTAGCACATGCCGCCCATGAACAGGGCCGCCTCACGGGGGGGCGGACAGGTGAGTTCCAGACTAAAGTCGGGTTTCGGTACCGTACCGTGCTTAACGTACAGATCCAGGAATTCTTCGTCCCAATTGGCAAACAGGGGCTTGCTTTTAAGGTAGGTCTTAACCGCTGCCGCATTGGTCCATCGGTTGCGCCGTTTCAGGGACTTGCCGGCCAGCGGGTGGTCCTCCACGCGAACCTGGAGGCGGTAATAATCTTTTGGAAAAAAAATGGGTTCGATCAAGATCAACCCGGCCGCCCCCAGGTTGAAGTTTGCTTCCGCAAAAGTCATGACAGTGCCGCCCATGGAGTGCCCCACCAGCACGGGGTCTTCAATGCCCAGTTCGGTGCAGAACCGGGCCATATCTTGCGCCAGGGTCATCCAATGAAGACCACCGTCTTCGAGTTCCGCTATCCGGTGATCACAGAAATAGGGCGCCAGCACGCGATGGGTTCCGGCCAGGCGTCTGGCAATGGGGTGCCACAACCACGGCAGGAAACCCGTGGCATGCAGCAGGATGATGGTCGGTTCGCCTCCGGCGTACTCCAGATATTGCAGTTCCACGTCGCCGATATTTTGATACCGTGTTTCCGGCATGCTCTCGCTCATCGCACAAATCCTCAATCATGCTAAACATGGCGGAGCCTGCCGGGCTCCACCGCAGCGGCTCCGGCAGTACGGCGTAACCCGTTTTCGCTCCCATTTGCTTGAACGCATTCAAACCTTCCAGGCCATTTCTTCGAATCGGTGTCAGCCCATTCCTTGTTCCTTACTTCAGAACGGTGGTCGAAACCAATACTATTCGTTTAAAAAACCCCACAATGTTCATAATTATAGGATTCCTGAGAATTAGGCGCGCTTTCAAAAGTGCGGAAAAATAATAGCCGATTTTATGTTGTACTTTCAGCCTGCGAAGAACAGCATTGGTTTGTTGAAGTGCCTTGGAGCGAATTATACCTCAGGAATCAATATTCAACTACCTATCGAAACGCCTCCATCTCCAGGCCGATGTTAATTGAGACGTGTTCTCCTCGCTATACTGACGTGCCCACGGCAGGCTGGGAAATGCCCAACTCAAACGGTGGATAATAAAAAAGCAATTTTGAAAAGCAACTTTAAAAGGTATGCTGTCCTTTCGTAACTTTAGATATATAGGGAATCGAACTAAACGAATATGTATCAGAACTCAGTGAGGAATGTGGCTGGGCGGGCATAAAAAGGGCGGCAGTGTCCAAATATGGGTTGCGCAACCGGCTCATGCATCCAACTGCCAGCGCGCATCCAAAAAAGAAAAAAGCCGTGAACCGTCCGGTTAACGACTTTTTTGTATATGTGGTGCCGAAGGCGGGATTTGAACCCGCACAGCCGTAGGCCACTACCCCCTCAAGATAGCGTGTCTACCAAGTTCCACCACTTCGGCACAAAAATAGCTTTTATTGGTCGGTTTTCTCAGGCGCCTCCTGTTGCGGTACCGTTGGTGCCGCTTCCGATGCCGGTGGTGCTGCTTCCGGTGCCGGAGCTGATTCGCCAGCAGGCGCTGTCGTGGTCGTCTCTACTGCTGCCGGCTGATCCTTCAGCGGGGAGCTGGCGCCGCCTTGCTGGGTGGTGGCCATGTAGGCCAGGGTCAGCGAGGTGAGCATGAAGATCACGGCCGCTGCCGTGGTCATCTTGCTCAGAAAGGTCGAAGCGCCGGTGGCGCCAAAAAGCGTGTTGCTTGATCCGCCGCCGAAAGCGGCTCCCATGTCCGCACCTTTGCCGGTCTGCAGCAATACGACCATGATTAGAGCAAGGCAAACGATGATATGAATGACTACAACGAGTATCGACATATTTTATCCAACCTGGTTTTTAAAGTGGACAAGCCGGCTGAATGATTCCGGGTCGAGGCTTGCGCCGCCGACCAATGCGCCGTCTATGTCCTCCATGGCCATCAGGTCCTTGACGTTCGATGGCTTGACGCTGCCACCGTATAAAATCCGCAATCCTTGGGCGAACTCGGGTCCGTATGTTCCGTCAAACCATTTTCTGACGTGGGCGTGGACCTCTTGAGCCTGCTCTTTGGTCGCGGTTTTTCCGGTTCCGATGGCCCATACCGGTTCGTACGCCACGACCAGGGATTTTAGATTTTCAGAAAACAAGCCTTCTAATCCGTTTTTGACCTGTTTGTCAAGGACAGAAAACGTTTCCCCGGCTTCCCGCTGAGATTCCGTTTCACCGATGCAAAATACGGGGATCAGGTCTGCCTTGGCGGCAGCGTCAATTTTGCGGTTGATCTGCTCGTCGGACTCCCCGAAATACTGGCGACGCTCCGAATGGCCGATGATCACATATCGGCATCCGGCGGCGACAAGCATCTGCGCGGATATCTCTCCGGTATAGGCCCCTTGCGGTTCCCAGTGCAGGTTCTGGGCGCCCAGCCCGATGGCGGTGCCGGCTGTGGCCGCGGCTGTCTGGGTCAGTGCGGTGAAGGGGGGCGCGATCATGACATCGACATCCGATGCGTCGACTACCGCATCTTTAAGCGCGTCAATGAAGGCAACGGCTTCAGGGCCGGTCTTGTGCATCTTCCAGTTGCCTGAAATCAGCGGTCTGCGGGTGGTCATGGTAAGGGTTCCTCCGTATCGTCTTGTGGCAGAACGTCATATGGTCAGCGGCGGAGCGGTGAGCCGTCTCCGCCGTTACGATTGCCGAGAGGACGCTTACAGGCTGCTGCCGACCATCGCTGCAAGATCGACCATGCGGTGGGAATAACCGGATTCGTTGTCGTACCACGACAATACTTTTACCATGTTATCGACCACATAGGTTGTTTGGGCATCGACGATGGAAGAGAGCGTGTTGCCATTGAAATCCGTGGAGACCAACGGCAGGTCGCAATAGCCCAGGATGCCGGCCAGCTCGCCTTCGGCGGCCGCTTTCAGGGCATCGTTGACTTCTTTAACGGATACGCCGGATTTTTCGACGCTGACCACGATGTCCACAATCGATACGTTGGGTGTGGGGACGCGTATGGCCAATCCGTTCAATTTGCCCGACAATTCGGGCAGCACCAGAGCAACGGCCTTTGCCGCACCGGTGGTGGTGGGGATCATGGACAGCGCTGCCGCGCGGGCGCGACGCATATCCTTGTGCGGGAAATCGAGCAGACGCTGATCGCCGGTATAGGAGTGGATCGTGGTCATCAAGCCGCTGCGAATACCGAAGTGGTCTAGGAGCACCTTGGCCACCGGTGAGAGACAGTTGGTGGTGCACGATGCGTTGGAGATCACGTGATGCTGTTTGGGATCGTACTGGGTGTGATTGACGCCCATGACGATGGTCGCATCGGGCTCTTTGGCCGGTGCCGAAATGAGGACCTTCGAGGCGCCGGCGGTCAGATGTTTGCCTGCATTTTCCTTGTCACGGAACAAGCCGGTGCACTCCATGGCGATGTCGACCCCCAGTTCTTTCCAGGGCAGTTGTGCGGGGTCTTTGATGGCGGAGTAGGCGATTTCGCGGTCATCCACCACGATGGCGTTTTCCGCGGCACGGATATCGTTGCTCAGTTGGTTGTGAACGGAGTCGTACTTCAACAGATGAGCCATGGTGGGGGCGTCGGTCAAATCATTGATGGCCACGACCTCAACATCAGGGTGTTTCAAGGCCGCTCGAAATACCATACGACCGATTCTTCCAAAACCATTGATGCCTACCTTGATGCTCATACTTCCTCCTTTTGAGTTATCAGTAGTTCGAAGGGCACGCTTTCAGCTTCGTTTGTTGCCTTTGAGTATGCCGCTGGCTAAAGAGATGCTTTTCTTGCCGAATCCTTCTAGATGTTCCGCCAATTCGGGCAGGGATTTCTTTTTTCGATCACCGACCGCTTTCAGCAGCAAGGGAAGGTTGACGCCGGATATCACCTCGACGCTTCCTTCCTCCAGGAAGGAGTAGCTTAAATTGGAGGGGGTACCGCCAAACATATCGGTCAAGATGAGGGCGCCCTTTTCCGTGCGGGTCGATTTGAGACCTTTCTCGATTTTGTTTCTCAGGTCCGCCGCGTTCTCCCTCAGGTCGATGGAAATGGCGCTCAGAGCCTCTGGCCGCTCGCCTAATATGAATTCGACACAGTCGATGAGAGCTTCGCCCAGTTGCCGGTGGGTTACAACTAAAATGCCAATCATGGGTTCTATGATTCCTGTTTATATAGCGGTCCAAGCGACCACAAAAATATGATGAAAATACCGATTTTTATGGGGTTAAGCCACAAATCGGCCCAATCGTCAAGGTGCTTTTCCAACACGACGCACGCGCGCGGGTCGGACCGGCGGCCCGCCTTCAGGACGGGGATGTTTTTTCGTATGGGATTCAAGTTGATACCCTATGTTCGCAGGTCCCTGTGAATGAGACGCACGGGATGCTGGTGGCGTTGAATATGTTCATATACCTTCTGGGCGATCACCACTGATCGATGCATGCCGCCGGTACAACCGACCGCAATGGTGAGATAGGCTTTGCCTTCCTTGTTATACCGGGGGACCAGGTAGTCCAACAGATCGAGATACTTGGATAGAAACTGGTCCGTTTCCGGGTCGTTGAGAACGTAGGCCTGCACTTCACTGGATTCTCCGGATTTGGACTTCAATTCAGGCACGAAGTACGGGTTTGTCAGGAAGCGGACGTCGACGATCATATCTGCGTTCGGCGGGGTGCCGCGTTTAAATCCAAATGAAACCACATTGATCGACATGCCGGGGGCAGCGGTATATTGCCGGGCGATGTTGAGAATGGCAAATTTGAGTTCGTGGACGCTGAAATGGGTGGTGTCGATGAGGTGGTCGGCTGTGGTCCGCAGTGTGCTCAACAGGGTTTTTTCTTTGCGGATCGCTTCCACCAGGGTTCCGTCTTCGCCCAGGGGGTGGCGCCGCCGGGTCTGGCTGAATCTTTGAATCAGGACCTGCTCTTCGGTATCCAGAAACAATGTGTTGGTTTGGAAGCCGTTTTTTTGGAGTTGCCGGCACAGGTCGGCGTGGCCTGACACGAATCGGCTATCGCGCAGATCCATCCCGAAAGCCCAACCGGCAACTGGTTTTGAGGTCGTGCCGGGCGAGGTCAGGAATTCGTTGACCAGCTGGATGGGCATGTTGTCGATACAATGAAAGCCGGCATCCTCAAATGTGCTCAAGGCCGTGCTTTTACCGGAGCCTGAGTAGCCGGTGATGATGATGACGTTTTTTTCTTGCACGGTGCATCCTCTGGATTTATTGCCAGTGCAGCGTGGGGTTGGCGCTTTGACCCGTTAAGCCGTTCGGTTTTCCGATGCCGGCACTTCTCGGTCACCGCCATGTGCCCGGCCTCCCACCAGTACCCTGACGGTGTAACGCGCGTGGGGGAGGGTGGTGATAGGGGGATCGCAGGTTAAGGGCGCGAACGGATCAGAACTCTTCGTCCTCTTCTTTGATCACATCCACGACATCCTGTGCGCTCTGTGCCTGCATCAGGCTCTCTTTGAGGCCGTCATTCTTAAGCAGGCGCGAGATGCGCGCGAGGAGCTTCAAATGCATACCGGCTGAACTTTCCGGCGTTAACAGTAGAAAGAAGATATGGGTCGGGCGGCCGTCCATGGATTCGAAATCGACGCCCTGTCGGCTGAGGCCGAATCCCAGAATCAAGCTTTCCAGGTTTTTCAGCTTGCCGTGGGGGATGCCGATGCCGCCGCCGATCCCGGTACTGCCCAATCGCTCTCTGTCCATCAGCACTCTAACGAGTTTTTCATGGCCGGCGCCGGCTTTTTCAGCCACCGGCGCCACCAGTTCGTCCAATATTCCCTTTTTATCTTTAGCCTTCAGGTTGACGTTGATTGCTTCGGCATTAAGTACATCTAGAATTTTCATTACCTGTTCACCGCTGTCTTTCCCGCTCTTCGCTGGCAGCCATCTTGTCCTGGATCAGGGGCCTGGCTGAATAAGCCCATAGTGTCCGTCATTTCGACGGTAGATAACATTCACCAACCCGGAGCGGGCATTGGTAAACACCATGAAGTTGTTGTTGGTCAATTCCATTTGCAGGACGGCTTCATCCGTGTCCATCGGTTTGAAGTCGATGTTTTTGATGATGACCTGTTTCTCTGCCTCTTCTTCAGCAGCGATGGCCTCGTCCAGCATGGCGCCCTTGGTTCTTCCCTTTCCGCTGCGCCTTTCACGAACCTTCTCCTTGTTCTTTTTAATCTGTTTTTCGATCTTGTCGAGGGTCATGTCGATGGCCGAGTACATGTCCTCGGTCTCTTCTTTACCGTTGACATTGAGCCGGTCGCCCACGATGTTGATTTCGGCGATATGCCTGAATTTTTCAACAGAGAGGACGACGCTTGCTTCTGCTGGATTGTATAGGTACTTGTCGAATCGATCTAATTTTTCACTTACGTAGGATTTAATGTGGTCGGAAGGGTCAAGGTTTTTAAATGTTACGGATGTTTGCATATAGGCAGCCTCCTGTCGTATGAGGTCTTGGGGAACCGGTTCGTGTCGTTGCCTTTTCTTTTGTTTTATTAATATTGGGTCCTATTCAAATAAAATCAAATCGGACCGACGTGTGATCCGGCCTTTAAATAAAGCTCTTGCGCTTGCTCGAGGGGAGCACCCCCATCATCTCGCGATATTTGGCGACCGTCCGGCGTGCGATGTCAATGTTTTCAGCCTTGAGCAACTCGGCCATCTTGCTGTCGCTGTAAGGCTTTCGCGGATCCTCCTGTTCGATCAGTTTCTTGATCTTGGCCTGGACGCTGGCCGAGGCGATCGCTTCGCCGTGCACGCGTTTGATGGAGCTGTTGAAAAAGTATTTAAGCTCGAAAATGCCCTGGGGCGTATACGCATATTTATTGGTGGTCACTCGACTGATGGTGGACTCGTGCATGCCGATATCCTCAGCCACATCCCTGAGCACCATGGGTTTGAGGTGGGTGATGCCTTTTTCAAAGAATTCTCTTTGAAATTTCAAGATGCTCTTCATTACTTTATAAATCGTTTTCTGCCGCTGGTGAATGCTGCGGATCAGCCAGGCTGCCGAGCGAAGTTTGTCCTGGATATAGTCCTTGGCATTGCCGCTGACCTCTTTGTTCTTGGCAATCGCCTGTTTGTAAAAGGAGTTGACTTTGAGCTTGGGAAGTCCGTCGTCATTGACGACCACCACAAAGTCGTCCTCGGTCTTATAAACGTAGATGTCCGGTGTAATGTATTGCGGCTCTTCTTCGCTGTAGATACGGCCGGGTTTGGGCTCCATTGACGTGATCACGTTGACGGCCGCTATGACTTCTTCCATGCTGGCCTTCAGTGCCCGGCAGATGGCCTTGTAATTCTTGTTCTCCAGGTGAGTGATGTGATTTTCGATGATCCGGCATACCAGGGTGCCCTTTAGGCCCAGGCTGTGGGCCTGCAGCATCAGGCACTCCTTGAGGTCCCGGGCGCAAACGCCGATGGGGTCGAACGAGTGCAGCAGAAACAGCACTTCTTCGATGTCTTCAGCCGTGACGCCGGCCTGCACGGCCAAATCTTCCGTGCCCGATTGCAGGTAACCATCCCGGTTGAGATTGCCGATGATCAGGCTGCCGATGCGTTTTTCCTCCGGCGTGGGGGAGGACATGAGCAGTTGCCACAGCAGGTGGTCGCTCAGTGATTCTTTGTGCGATATGAACGCTTCGTACTGGGGTGCTTCGCGATCTTCGGTTTCCATGCGAATGCGACCGGGAGAATTATACTCATCGATGTAATTGCTCCAGTCAATATCGCCTGGAATCTTTTCCTCGATGGTAACTTCTTTCGTTTTTTCGGGAGGCTGCAGTTCCGCCTGTGTTTCTGCATCCAGGCGTTCTTTGGGAGTGGACTCCTGCGACTCCTCAAGCGTAGGGTTCTCTTCCATCTCCTGCCGAATGGCATCCATTAGCTCCAGGCGGGACAACTGCAGCAGTTTGATGGCCATCTGCAGCTGAGGTGTCATGATCAGCTGCTGGGTGAGCTTGAGTTGTTGTCTCAGTTCAATTGCCATTTTACAACCTGAATTCGTTTCCCAAATAGATGCGACGGGCCAGTTGGCTCGATGCGATCTTTTCCGGCGAGCCGTTTTCGATGACTTGGCCATCGGCCATGATGTAGGCCTCATCGCAGGCTTCTAAGGTTTCCCGAACATTGTGGTCCGATATCAAGATCCCGATCTCTCTCTGTTTCAGATGACCGATGATTTTCTTTATGTCCGCCACGGCCAGCGGGTCAATTCCCGCAAAAGGTTCATCCAAAAGGATGAAAGACGGATTGGTGGCCAAAGCTCGACTGATTTCCAGTCTTCGGCGTTCCCCGCCGGATAGCACATTTGCGGAGCGATCCTTGAGGTGCTCGATTCCCAGTTCCCGGAGCAGTTCTTCGGCGCGACTTTTCAGTTCCGCTTTGGCAATGGGCAGCGTTTCCAGGATCGCTGCGATGTTCTGCAGCACGGTCAGCTTCCGGAATATCGAAGCTTCCTGCGGAAGATATCCCATTCCCTTCCTTGCGCGAATGTACATGGGGCAGTGGGTGATATCTTCACTGTCCAGCAGGACGCGACCCCCATCGGGTTTCACCATCCCGACAGTCATGTAAAAGGTGGTGGTCTTGCCTGCGCCGTTTGGCCCCAAGAGACCGATGACCTGTCCCGAGGTCACCGACAGGCTGACTTGCTTGACAACCCGTCGACCGCTGTAAAGCTTAACCAACTTTTCTATCGTCAATTTGGCCATAGGCGGCTTTCATCCGCAAAGCGTGTTTCGAACGGTATGCTATATCAGCCGCATGGCATCAGTTCAAGCCCTGATGATCGGAATGGATGATGGCATTTACACGATTGCGCTCATCGCCTTCCAATGCCACCCGCCCATCATCCCGGAAGAAAGTGATTTTGCTTCCGGATATTTCATCCTGGCCGCTGACGACTTTGGAGCCCGGCCCGCTCAATACGAGCTTACGCTCAGCTATAATATAAACGGCTTGGTTGCTAACAGCAACCTTATTATCAAATTCTATGCGAACCCGTCCATCCGCTTCCAAACGTTCGATATTGCCGCCGGATGCGGATGCTGATCCGCCGCCGGACTTGTAGTAGATGGTAAGGCGATCAGCCGTTATGACCGTATCTCCCTGAACGGCCTTCACATTGCCGCTGAACTGGGCCGAGCGTTTGGCGTTGTCGGTGACCAGCTTATCGGCGGTGATGCGGATCGGAGCCTGTTTGGTCTGACCAGTGGTCTCTTCGGCCATTGCCGGTGAACCGAATGGCCAGCCGGCGACGAGGACAAAAACCATCAGGCCGATGCTTCCGGGCATGATGGTGCGGAGAAGACTATAGGGCCGGATTTTCATAAAGAATGCCTTCCACTCGTCCTTCGAATAGGGTTTGATTGGTGTTGAGGTCATATCGCATCGCGGCCGCTTTCAAGTCGATGGCCTGGCCGGTGATCTGCACCGCCGAATCGGCCAGCAGGACGCGATGGTCATGTTCGTAGGTCAGCGACTCCGTTGTCAATGTATATCGGTCGTTGCGAATGTTGACTTTACCGCGAACTTCCATGTTGTTGGTCTTTGTGTAGAGGACGCCCTGCCTTGCGGTCAAATTGATGCGGGTACCGTCTTCAAGAACGAAACTCACGCTGGGGGATCGCAGCACCATCCTTCCCGTTCCCGCTTCCAATTCAGCGGCATCGGCATCCAGTTCCCACTGGGTCTGGCCGTCTTTTGTCGCTGTCTGGTGCACTTTTGACAACGCCATGATGGCATTGGTGGCCGTTTCCGGCGGCAGGGGGATGATGAGTCCGTCGCGGGCCTGGCGGTACTGGTAGAAAACCCAGAGAACAGAGACGAAGGCGAGTACGAAGCCAGCCCCGATCCAACACTTGAGGTTCTGGGTTCGCCGGGCCATCAGAAGAGCCTTTCGATCAGGCTGTCCCAGCACCCCTGGGCTTTGAGAATCGCTTCGCTGACTTCGCGCACCGCCCCTTTTCCGCCGGGGGAGGTGGTGACCATATGGGCGTGTTTACGGACCAGGGGGTCCGCATCGCTGACAGCCACCCCCAGGCCCACCTTTTTGATGGCCGGCAGGTCCGGCAGGTCGTCTCCAACAAAGGCCATGGCCGT
>JBNLAV010000069.1:0-37303 GCA_050302315.1 Desulfobacteraceae bacterium | reverse complement strand
TTCCACCGGGATGGTGGTGGGATCGAACTGATCGTCGAAAGTCTCTCTTATGGGGATACCATTGAGAAAGAGCTGGACATGGCGTGTACGAAATCCCCGGATGTCGATCCGCGGTGTGCCGTCCGCACCTTCCCGGACGGTGATGCCGGGGACCAGTTGCAGGGCTTCGTCCAACGTATCGGCGCCCTGCCGTTCGATCTCTTCCGCCGTGATGCGATACACGCTGCCGGCGGCCTCAACCCCGCTAAGGGGCTTTGAGCTGACGACGATTTCCGCCCTCCGGTTGGCGCCGCTATCGTCATTGGCCAGGGCCGTGGTGTAAAAACCAAAACCCCATATGGCAAGTGCTGTGAACCCAATCCTCTGAATTGATTGCCGCATGTTCTCCTCCGAGTTTCAAATCCATGTCATCATATGCTAAACCAGCAGCACTCCCGGAAGCCGAGCGTGCATATCAGGCCATCTGCAGGTTCATCCGATCCTTTTTCCATTCGTCGCTCATTGGAGATAAAGGTTTTGATGCGAAAGGCGGTAGAATAGAAATTATGCCCCTATGCGTCAAATGGTTATGCAGATGTGGCTCAAATTTCAATGGGTTGCGGAATAGGGCGACCTTGGGCGACCATGGATGACACACTCGCCGGCGCGGGGTTGGGTGACCGATTGGGATGTGATTCTAAGGTCCGTTTTTGCTCTGTGCGATCCCGATAAGCAGAGATCAACACGGCAATGGCGCAACGCTACCTTTGATGAGGGGATACAAAATGTCAGGATAGGGGAGCGGGCCACTCAGATGCGGGAGGATATCAGCGGTTATTTCCGGCGATGGTGGTCATCGCGATCCCCGTAAAGATCAGGGCCATGCCGACCAGGTGGAACAACTGCAACCTCTCGCCGAGAAAGAGGATCGCCATGATGATGGAGAAGACCGGCATCAGGTGGATAAAAATGCCGGTCCGGTTGGCCCCCACCTTTTCGATGCCGTTGTTCCAGAAGATGAAAGAGAGAACCGATGGGAACAGCGCCACATATGCCAGGCTGGCCATGCTGGCAGGCGTCAGAGAAAAGCCGCCTTTGGTATGAAGCTCCCACAGATACCACGGAAGACAGAAAATCAGCCCAAACACAATGAGCAGGGTGAGAAAGGCGATGGGATCCATCTCTTTGGGGCGTTTGCGCAACATAACCGAATAGAGGGCCCATGCCAACGCCGCTCCTAAAGTCCACAGGTCTCCTGCGGAAAGTTTGAGTGACATCAACATGGCCGGCTTTCCCCGGGTGATGATGAAGACCAGCCCCATCAGGGAGAGTGCAACGCCCATGGTCTGCCGCATGCTCAGCCGTTCCCCCAACAGCGGCCAAGCCGACAGCGCTATGAAGATGGGGATCATCGCGTTGACCAGGACGGTGTTGGTTGCGGTGGTGGTTTGCAAGGCGTTGTAGATGAATGTGTTGAAGATGGCTATCGACGGAATGCTCAGCAAAAGAACCATCTTCCAGTGCCTGCGGAATATCGCCATTTGAGGCCGCAGGCGTGGAAGACCGAAGGGCAGAACGATGAACAGCGCTCCCATCCACCGCCAGAAATTGAGGCTCACCGGTGGAATCAATTCCCTGATCCCACGGGCAAGAATGAAGTTTCCCGACCAGAAGAGCACCGTAAGGGTGAGCAACAAGTAGGGCAGCCAAGCCGGACGTTTCAAGTTGTATCCCCGCCGAAAGTCGTAACCTTGCGTGTTGTTATTTGATTGTCGCCTTCTGCCAACCTTATGTTCCTTGACCCACCGGTGTCAATGGCGTCGGAAAATCGGCGAAAAAGGGCGGTGGTATCCGTCAGCTGATGTCGGATAATTGACAGGGTTAAATGAGCTCTAATAAAAATCATCATAAAAACGAAGCCTTACAATATAATAAGGAGCGTGGCATATTTTATGCTGCAATAGGCTTCGGGGATCCATAGGATCTATCAAAATAATAGTCAAGCGATTGCAGGGGGTAGCCGATATAAGCCATGGAAGCATTTAACCATTAAGAAATATTACCAAAGAGGTGTCTCATCATGATGCAAAAAATTCGAAATGCAATGGAAAAGCTGAAGGACGAAAAGGGATTTACCTTGGTGGAGATGGCGCTGGTATTGATTATCATCGGTATCATCATCGGCGCCATCGTCAAGGGCAAGGACCTGGTACGCGGTGCCGAACAAAAACGCGTCTATTCCAAATTTCTGAACGGATGGCGACTGGCTTATCTCAATTTCTACGACCGGACCGGCAAGATCCTCGGCGACAGCTGGGATGGAACGGCTGCCGGCCAGGACGGTCGGGCGGATACCTCCAATGGGACGGGTGCCGCACCCACCGCCGCCGGTCGCATCGCATTGGAAAACGGCACGCCGCCCACTTTCATGGGGGTGGACGACGTCGGGCTGGAAGTCCCGGTTTCCAATGTTCCCACCGCGTCTTATCAGTACAACTATGTCAACAGCGTCGGCAACACCAACACCCTTGAGGTCGCGTTTATGTGGGACACCGGTGGCGGCAATACACGAAACGTAATGATCATCGACAATATACCGGCCGAGTTGGCCCTGGCCATCGATACCATGGTTGACGGTGAAGCGGACGGTACGGACGGTGATTTCGTCAGAAGTACCGGTGCGGCCTGGGATGTCACAACGGCGGTAACAGTAAATACCGCCTATTGGGTCATGCAATTCTAGCAGGAGGCACCTATTAGAGCCATCGGCCATTACATTGTCACCATCTCCCTGGCGGTGGGCGTGTGTGTCGCCGCCTACGGATTTCTGAGTGCTTACGCGGTCAAGGCTTGGCATCGGGAGCAGCTGTCGGTCCACCAGGTCCGGTTGGGCGTACTCAAACAGCGGCAGCAGGAGCTGGTGCGCAAGACGGCGATGCTCAAGCGTGCTTCGCAGTTTACCGATCGTGTGCGTGCGTTGAAACTGGAGCCCGACGCCTGGGCCTTCTATGATGTCAATGTGCAGTCACCGTTGGATTTTGATGCCGCCCAACAGATGGTCTACCTGTGCGGCGATTCTTCCGTCGCCTACTATTGGCCGATATCCCTGGAGATCAATAAGCAAGGTGCACAAGGCCAAAGCGCCGGTGTGCCGACCGCAAACCAAAACGCACCTGTCGATGTTCAGTTGTCGATCAAAGGTCGTTTTGCCGCGAGGCGATGATGCGTGATCGGAAGGGTATGATAGAGCTTTTCGAACTGGACGGAGAACTGCTCCATCCGGAAGGCGGAAAACTGGTCCCCATCGCAAATGTGGGCGATATCACCGGCGACAAACGGTTGGTGACCGATTTCCAGGAGGGTATGTCGCGGGTCATGACCGTTGAAGGCCCCGCCAAATATGCCGAACTCCTGGTGCGGCGGAAGCTGCAGGAGACCGGGGAATTCGAGGAGCCGGTCCATGTGTTTACCCACTGGAAGAAAAAACGGGGCAAGACCACGGCCGATGTCTTCTTCACGGCCGTTCCTTCCCGATTGACAAACTACTACCTGGTCGAGTCGGGGCAGCAGGAGGATATTATCCTGGTGTACGGCCTGTACGGCGTGCTCTGGGATCTCCTTCAGCGTGAAGCAGGCGCCGATCCGGCGGCCGTCGTCTTGAGGCACCATCGATTCGCCGAGGTGGTGGTGGGATCCAGGCGTCACGTCTATTTTGCCAACCGATGCGTTGCATTCGATACTGAAAAAGAGCAGATCGACGCGCTGTGGGAAACGGTGAGATCCGACATCGAAGCGGTTGAACAGGAACAACGCATCAATGTGGGCAAGATCATTCATCTCAACTGGGTCAATGCGGAAGATGGGCCAAAATGGCCCCGGGAATGGCACAAGCGCTTGATAAAGATGCCCCATGAAGCCATGCTGATGGGCGCGTCTTCCCAAACGGTGTCGCTGCACCTGGCGGCCAGGAAGCAATCGGCGGGGCAGAGTGTTTCGCCTCTGAAAGAAAAGTTCTTTTACCTGACCAAGCGGTGGGCGCCCGCCATCAACCTGGCGATGGCCGTCTTGCTGGTCGCGCTTTTTGCCGGTTTGATCCGGCTCAAGGCCGATTCCCATGGCCTTCGGCAGCGGGTTGAAGAGATCCGTCAGGAGATCGGGCAGGTACAAACCAACCTGCCGCGTGAGACCCTGAGCGAAGATTTCGACAAGCTCCTTAAGTTTATAGTGCAGATGGAGCACCATAAAAGCGCCCCGTCCTATCAGCAAATCGTAGATGATCTGACCCGGACCGCGCTGAAACAGCTGGCGCTGGATCGTCTGAAGGTCGATTTTGGTGCGGATCAGGTCCAATTGGAACTGACAGGCAATATCGACGCGCCGTTTGAGGTGGCGCACGGCGGATACCAGAAATTTCTCAACCAGATGACTGCCAGAGGATACCGTGTCGAAGAGAGCCGTTTCGAGACACAGATCAACCGATCCCAGGTGGTGCTCAAACTCAGCAGGCCGGTGATATGAAGCGCAAGCAGCATGGCATGGTGGTATTCGGCGTCGCAATAGCGGCGGTGGCGGCCATCGCCCTATATGCGGTGAGCGGCCGGTGGCGCGGCAGCGAGGTCGTCCGGCGGTCGCCGCTCCAGGCGGAGATCCAGGTCAAAGTCCCTACAGAAGAACAGGTACGTCAAATGGAGCGGCTGTATGACCGTCTGCCAATGCTGGCGGAACCCAGGGAAAGAGAAGTGGCGGCGACACCGTTGTCGCTTTTCGGATACCAGGCAACGACTTCAGACGAGAAGAGGAGACGGTCTTCCGAAAGCCTGGGGCAGAGCGAATTGGCGTTGAGTCTGGTCGTGGTGGCCGGCGTCGGCAGCTACTGCATCATCGATGGGGACTTCGTATCCGAAGGCACGCGTATGGAAGACGGAACGGCGATCCTGAAAATAGAGAGCCATCGGGTCCTGGTCGCCCGGGGCCTTGAGCGCAAGTGGATCTATCTGCAGGACGCCGACGCCTCGTCCCAGACACCGCTTCCCGATGACGCGTCAGGCCAACAAAGAGGGCAATCATGAAAAGTTTCATCTCCATCGCAATGGCGGTTCTGATGCTTTCCGGCTGTGCGGCGACCCCGGATGCCCCCCCCAAACCGGCGGACCCGCATGCCGAAGCCCAGACCTTTATCGAGGAGAATTCGGACCGATTGGCCCAGCGCCGGAAAACCCTTCGCCGGAGCCTGTCCAAGCGACCACCATTGCAGATACAGACGCAACCGGTGCTGCCGGCCTATGATCCGTTGGAAGATCACATGGTCTCCTTTTCCATGAAGGATGAGTCCATTCAAAGCGTGCTTTACGCCCTGGCCAAAGCGGTGGGCATGAACATCATTCTCGATCCCAGCATCAAGGATGAAGAGCGACGCTTGACCCTCAACTTCGAGAAGGTATCGGCGGCCCAGGTGTTGCGCGAGGTGCTGACCTCATATGATTTGTTCTACGAGTCCAAAGACAATGTGCTGCGCATCCGCCCCTATCAGGAAGCCATGTTCAGCCTCAATTTTCTGAACACCGAAGTCAACTCCGAATTTGCCGTAGGCGGGGATGTGTTGGGCGCCGGGGAAGACCAGGCCATCGGCGGTTTGTCCGGAAATTTTAAAATGACGGGCCGCAGCGCCGGCCAGGGAAACGCCTATGATGTGCTGGAAGAAAACATCAAACGGCTGTTATCACCCGGCGGTAAGTACGCCCTCAACCGCCTTTCGGGAAGTCTTTACCTGAAAGATACGCCCACCGTCATCAAATCGGCGGCGCGCCTGGTCAACAACCTGAAGGAGATGCTCGGCCGGCAGATTCTGATCGAGGCCCGGATTATCGAAGTCGCCCTGACCGACGAACACCAGTACGGCATTGACTGGGCGGTGCTTCGGCAAGAGGCGGCCGACTTCACCCAGACCACCTTGACGGGGTGGAACCTCGGCCAGGGGCTGATCCTCAATCATCAGGACGGGGACTATGCCATCGAATCGGTGATCAATGCCCTGGATCGCTATGGCCAGACCCGGGTGGTCTCCAATCCCAGCATCCGGTCCAAGCACAGCAAACCGGCCATCATCAGCGTGGGCACCTCATTTACCTATAAAAAAAGTATTGAAACCACCCGCACCAGCACAGGGACCAGCGAGGACCTGTCTACGGAAGTCGAGGTCAGCACGGTTTTCGACGGCCTGATTCTGGGGGTCATCCCCTTTATCGAAGAGAACGGGCAGATCAGCCTGATGATCAATCCCATTAAAAGCGATGTGGATCGCGCCAGCCTGGAACCCGAAAGCGTCGGCGGAACAGAAAGCGGTCTGAGCATATCCCTGCCGCGGGTGCTCATAAAGGAGATCAGCACCACCATCTCCCTCGATAACAATGAAGTGGCGATTCTCGGCGGGCTGATCGATCGGCGCAAGGTGACGAGCGACAGCGGCGTACCGGGACTTTCAAAAATACCGGTATTGGGTCACCTGTTTAAAAACAAGCAGGAGACCGAAGAGACCCGGGAATTGGTGATCATTCTAAGCGTGTCGTTGGTATGAGCCTGATATTTCAATCATTACAGAAGCTGGATGAGCAGATGCAGGACCCGCAGACCGGGATCTCCGATCCGGCTGCCCAAAAGTCCGGCGCCAGGTCCGGTACGGTCCGTTGGCTTCTCCCCGTTTTGATCGGACTGGTCTTGAGTCTGGCTTTGGGGGCAGGCGCCGTTTACGGAGTGCAGTATTTAAAAGATCGCCTGCCGGAAAGCGGGCGTCCATTCGACAGACAGGAGAACGGGGATCGGGAGCGGTCTCGCGTGATCTCCCATCCCGCAGAAGAGGCGGCCGATGGTCTGGGAGAACAGCCGGAAACGCCACAGGCGCCGGAGACCAAGCCCGAGAAGGAACCTCAACAGGTCGCGGCCGGTCGGTATGCGTTTCATCCGCCGGTTCAAGCGCCTTCTGCGCCCGAGCTGCCTTCAACGGCAATGGTTTCGCCGGAGGAGGACACACCGCAGCGAACGGGCGCTGCACTTGCGCCGCCCCCCTTGCCCCAGGCGTCCGAATCCGTCGCTCTCGTTGACGTCGATGCGGAAGAAGAAAAGACTGCTGCGGCCCCGCCGATGGTGGATGCACAGCGGGAAGCCGCCGAGCGCGCCAGGAGAGCGGCGCTGGAGAAAAGCGCCCGCATCGGCCGGCTGGTGCGGCAAATCGAACAAGCCCTCGGCGGATCGGGCGAAGCCGGAGATCCCGCTCTCCTCTTAAAAAGACTGGCCGGGCTCAAAGGGGAAAACCACCCCTATGTTGCCAAACTCAGGGCCTATTACAACTTCCGGCGTGGTGAGATGGCGCTGGCCGAAGCCGACCTGCACAAAGTGGTCGCCGCCAATCCCGAGGATTTGGAAGCGGGGATCAACCTGGCCCTTATCGAGATTCAGGATCAGCGCTACGACCAGGCTTTGGCGCGATTGAAAGCCCTGAGGCGGACCTATCCGGAAAATGAAAAGATCGCGGATCTGATCAAGAGGCTGCAGTGAGACTATCCCCCAAGGGCGCTGACAAAATAACCTATACCGCCTTATACCTCGTTGTGACGGTGATCGCCGTCTGGGGCGGCGGGAAGATCATCAATTACGCCGCCGATTTCGGGTTTTACAGGGATTTTCTGATGCCCTGGGAGGTGCGCCTGTTGGAGATGCGGCACAGGTCATTGCAGATACCCGATTTCAGACGGGGGCATCCGATGGATCACATGTCGACCATCGTCGAGGTTATGAAGGCCAATGGCATGTCGCTGCCGAACTCAAATACCGAGCACGCGTTTGTATACCGCCTCCATCGCTTCGGGGGCGAAAAAAGCAATATCCTGCTGGTTTTCAACGGCCGCAGGATCGTAATCTACGGTCTGCCAGCGGCCACTTTCAAGCGGGTGGACCACTTCGTCGACGGTCGCGTCGGTGCAGATCAAGGCGAGTTTACCGGTTATCTCAGCAAGGACCGGTTGACGTATATCGGGGCCTGGAAAATTTAACGGAGAGACCAGAAAATGGACAATGGTGGTCATTTAAAGCGCCTGGGATTGAAATGCCACCCGTTTCCGGTGGCGCCGGATGACAAGCATTTCTACATCACCCGATATTTCGAGCAATTGATCGGCGAAATCGTTCACGGCATTTCGGCGCGCAAAGGCTTCATGGTGGTGAGCGGTGATGTCGGTGTGGGCAAAACCACCATCACCCGCCGGGTTCTTAAGATCCTTACCGGCCGGAATGTGAGAACCTCCCTGGTGTTTCATACGTCCTTGAAGGATGTCGACCTGCTCAGGGAGATCAACCGCGACTTCGGATTGGAGATCCATCCCGGAGAAGAGACGCCGCAATTGGGGGATCACCTGAAGCGGCTCTATGAATTTCTTCTCTCCCAGTACCACGCCGGCAATAACTGTGCGATCATCATCGACGATGCCCAGAACCTGGACCAGAACAGCCTGGAATTGGTGCGCATGATCTCAAACCTGGAAGCGGATCAGCAAAAACTGGTGCAAATCCTCCTCGTCGGTCAGACGGAGCTGATGACCCGCCTGGGCAGCCATGCCATGCGACAGCTGCACAGCCGGATCGTCATCCGAAAGGTGGTGCGCACCCTCTCCCGCGACGAAATGCGCAACTATATTCGCTTTAAATTGAGCTGTGCCGGAGACCATGGACGGATTACGATCACCCGGCCGGCCTTCCAGAGACTCTACCGGCGGACCCAAGGCAACCTGCGACAACTCAACCTGCTCATGGACCGCTGCCTCTATGCGCTGTGCGGCAGGAATTCGGTGCGGATCGACCACGCCATTGTGGGCCTGGCGGATGCCGATCTGAACCCCGAGCGGCTGCGCCTGAGGAGACGGCTCATGGCCCTGACCGCCTCGCTGATACTGCCGCTGGCAGTGGCAGTGGGCAGCTGGGGAGTCCACATGAAGACCATCCGGGTGTCATCGGCTGCTGTGGAACCGACTGTCAAGCGGTATAAAATTCCTCGAATTCCGGCGACTGAAAAAGATACCGGCAATGCGGTAAACCGCTCCGGTGCCGCAACGCAGGTGCGCGGTGCCCATCACGTGCCGCAAGTCCCCGCCATCGAAGCGTTCCTGAGAATCAACCAGCTCGAGCGATATGCCGGAGACTTTCAGCGCGCTCTGGAAGAAGGCCGACTGGACCATCTGGCCCAGCGGATTTTCGGCGAAACCGGTCTGCAGCTGGTGCAGTTAACGTCGCTGCCGAACCGTATCCGCCAAAGGTACGGCGCGCTGGCGTTTACCGTGGCCCGGCAGGAGCAACCGGTCTGGCTGCTCTTTTGGCGGCCGCAACTGGAGTTGAAACGCTTTCAGCGCAATTACAGGGGCGGGGAAATAAAAATGTTGCAGCGGCAATTGTCCAACCTGAATCTCTACCGGTACAAGATCGATGGGGTCGTCGGGAAGCGGCTGATCGGTGCGGTAGCGGCATTTCAGGCGCAAACGCAGCTGGTGGTGACCGGATTCCCGGATGAAGCGACGCTCTTCTGGCTTTGCCATCAAAGCGTCAAGGAGGCGGTATGGCCGAAGGCGTGAAGCGAAAACCGATTGGCGTCCTTCTCAAAGAGAAGGGGCTGATCACCGAAATCCATGTCCAGCACGCCCTTCAAGAGCAGAAGGTCACCAAGGAGATGTTGGGCGAGCTGTTCGAGCGCCTGGGATTCGTCACCGAGCACGACCTGGTCACCACCCTGGCGGAGCAGAATGCGGTGCCGTACATCGATGTGGACACCTTCATTCCGGACGCGGAAGTGCTCAAACTCTTCAACAAGAATCTCTGCCTGAAAAATACGTTTTTGCCCATTCGCCGAAACGGCAACGAACTGGAGTTGGCCGCCTATTTCGTCAGCGATGACAAAATCAGACAGTTGGTGGGCCGGCAAACCGGTCTGGCACCGAAGATCTACATCTCCGAGCGGACCAAGATCATCAATGCCATTCATAAATATTTTTACTTTTTGGAGAACCCGGTCGAAAAACTCATCGAGACCGAAATCAATCTGCTGTCCCAGGACACGGAAAACGCCCGCAGCATGGATCAATTTGTACGCCTGCTGCTCCATCTGGCGGTCAAGATGCGGGCGACGGATATTCATATCCAGCCATCGGAAAAAACCGTGAAGGTGGCCTTTCGTATCGACGGGGTCATGTTTTCGGTGATGTCATTGCCACCGGCCCTGGCGCGCCTGGTGACCAGCATCAAGATGAAAGCACAGATGGATATCGCCGAACAGCGGCTACCCCAGGATGGCCGGTTCTCGGCGACCATATTGAACAACCCGTTTGACTTCCGGGTTTCCACCACCGTGTCGCCCTACGGAGAAAACATGGTCATGCGTGTGCTGCCCATGCACAGCACGGTGATGGGCATGCAGCAGTTGGGGTTCTACCCCGACCACATCTCCATGGTAGAGAAAATGTTCAACGAGCCTTTCGGGATCATATTGCTCACCGGCCCCACCGGTTCCGGCAAGTCCACCACCTTGTATGCCGGTATCCGGCGCATGAACCTTCTGGAGAAGAATGTCATCACGGTGGAAGATCCCATCGAATACGATATCCCCCTGATTCGCCAGACCCAGGTGAACGCCAAGGCCGGGTATAACTTTGCAAACGCCATCCGGTATTTTCTGCGACATGACCCGGATGTAATGCTGGTGGGAGAGATCCGGGATGCGGATACGGCGGCAACGGCGGTCACGGCATCCACCACCGGTCACCTGGTCCTTTCCACCTTGCACAGCAACAGCGCCATCGGCGCCATCCCGCGGCTGCGGGATTTGGGCATCCGACCCTTCCTGATCGCAGATTCCCTTATCGGGGTGGTCAGCCAGCGCCTGGTCCGGAAAATCTGCAAGGCGTGCAAAACAGCCTACCGCCCCAGTGAATGGGAGAAGCAATATCTGCACTCCCCGAAACTGGAAAAACTTTTCCGTGGCAAAGGCTGCGAGGTCTGCGGTGGATCGGGATATTTCGGCCGCACCCTCGTGTATGAGTTGCTGACCGTCGACCAGACCCTTTCCCAGTATATCGACAAAGATGTCGAGACGAGCACCATCGAGAAAGCGGCGGCCAAGAATGGCCATGTCAATATTTTCGACGTGACCACCCGCAAAGTCACCGAAGGCACTACCACCGTGCACGAGGCAGTGCGCGTGCTGGGCAATATCCGCCAGACAGGATTGGCGGCCGAGTTGAACTGAGCCGATAAATGACAGGCGCGGCCTTATGAACTACTATCGCTACAAAATGATTACGGCCCACGGGGAGATCGATGCGGGCGTCGTCAAGCTGCCCTATCGGGAGACCATGTCGGCCATCAACCATCTGGAGCGCAACGGCGGCGTCGCCCTCTATGTGAAAAAACTGAAAGGGTTGGCCAAGTGGCCGTTTCAGTTGGCGGAGATGCGTCCCCAGAGAAAGCTCTCCCGCGCCCTGGTAGCCGAGTTGCTCAACAACCTGTCGCTCATGCTCAGAGCGGGCATGCCCATGGTGACCGCACTGGAAGAGGCGGCCCAGACAGAAGAGTTCCCCGCGGTCGCCAAGGATTTCGAAGAGATCATCGATCGCATAAAAGGCGGCTCCAGTTTCTCCGACGCCGCCCGGCGGTATCCGCGTATCTTTTCCCGGAACGTGATCCACTTGATTCGCATGGGGGAGGACACCGGCAACCTGGACGTGATGTTGAAAGATGCGGCCGAGCACCTTTTGCGTATCGACAAGATCGTCAGCGACACCAAACAGGCTTTGCTTTACCCTTGCTTCGTGCTGGCTGCCATCAGCGGTGGTTTGCTGTTCTGGTTCGCCTATGTGGTCCCCAAGATCGTGGGCCTCTTCAAGGAGCTCGATGTGAACCTGCCGGCCATCACGGTGTTTTTGATCGAGTGCTCGGAATTCTTCCAGGCGTACTACGTCCATCTCATTGTTACCGGCGTCGCAATGCTGATAGCCGTCGCCGCACTGCGAAAGCACAGCCGGCGTTTTCGAAAGTTCACGGACCTGGTGCTGCTGCGGATCCCCGTCGCAAAAAGCATCATTACGGCATCGGTGCTGGCCTACATCTCCGAATATTTTTCCATGTTGATCAACGCCGGTATCGATATCCTTCAATCAATCGGTATTCTGAGCAAATCGGTCTCTAACGAAGTATACCGGGACAAGCTTGAAGAAGTGAAGGGGTATCTGGAAAATGGCGAAGGCATATCGGACAGCTTCAAGGGGGCTAAAATCTTCCCGAACTTCGTTGTGCGGATGATGAGTGTCGGAGAATACAGCGGGACGCTTTCGGAACAGCTGACCTATATCGCCGAACAGTATCGCAACAAACTTTCCATATTGGTGTCGACCATCGGCAAATCCATCGAGCCCCTTATCCTGATGGTGGCCGGCGCCATTTTCGCCGTGGTCATCATCGGTCTCTTCCTGCCCATCTACGACCTGGTCAGCCAGGTGAGTTCCTTTTAAGAATCTTATTTTTCTATTGAATGGAGATGGTTTTGATATACCCGTCCGAGCCCGAACCGCTGTAGGCGACTGCCAATATAGAACTGCTGACGACGGCCAGGCTCGGGTCGTAGCAGGTCACCGTGTCGAATTCCAGGGTGCTTCCGGTCAGGGCCAGTTGGCCGGTGCTGTCGACGCTCAGGGTCTTCAGCCAGCCATCCGATCCCGGTCCCTCGTAGGCGACGGCGTAGATGTCCCCGGAGAGGTTGACCAGGTCGGGATCTTCCGCGTAGGCGGTATCGAATTCCAGTGAAGCAATGGGGCCTGTTATTGCGCCGGAAGCGTCGATGGACACGGTTTTGATCCATCCGTCGTCACCCGGACCGCGGTAGGCAATGGCGAAGATACCGTTGCCGGCGTTTACGATGACCGGATTGCGGCCATTGGAGCCGTCGAATTCCAGCGCTTGGCCGGTATCGGTGATATTGCCGGCCGAGTCGATGCTCACCGTTCGAACCCAGCCGTCATTGCCCGGTCCACTGTAGGCAATGGCGAAGATACCGCCGGAGACATGCACGATACTGGCTTCCTCTCCCTCGGAAGTGTCGAATTCGAAGCGATCCAGCGGCCCCGATATGGCTCCGGACGGCTGGATGGTCACCGTGTCGATCCAGCCGTCATTGCTGCCGCCGGATCGACCGCGGTAGACGATGGCGTAGACGTCTCCGGTGACATGCACGATTTTGGTCTGTTCCCCCTGGGAGGTCTCGAATTCCAGCGCTTGGCCGGTACTTGTCACGACCCCGGCGCTGTCGATGTTCATGGTCCGCAGCCAGCCGTCGCTATTGGGGCCTTCATACGCAACGGCATAGATGTCGCCGTTAATGTGGATCATGTCGGGCGTGTATCCGGTCTGCGTGTCGAAGTCAGCCACGGAACCGGCGGCGATGGTGCCGCTGCTGTCAATGCGAACGGTTTCCAGGACCCCATCGTTGGAGTTGTCGGCGTAGGCAATGGCGAAATACTCTCCGCTGGCATGGATCAAAACCGGATCATAGATGTTGGCGGTGTTGAACTCCAGGGTGTCCAAAACGCCGCCAAGCAGTCCGGGTGCGCCGGCGCCTGATCCGGTAACGGTCACGGTGAGGGTGATGCCGGCCGTGTTGGTGGCGCAGCTGGCGTCTGTGGCTGTCAGCACGAAGGTATACGTCCCGATTGCGGTGGTGCCCGTTTTCTGGATGCGGCAGGTGTCGGCGCCGGTGGATGCAACGCTGAACCCGGTGGCGCCCCCCGTGTTCAGGGACCAGCTGATATTGCCCAGCCGGGCGCCGGTCGTGGCGAAAGTCTCCTGCTGGGTGGCGCTGCTCCAGGTGATGGACGTGCCTGAGCCGCTGGTGCGGTTGACAGCCAGGTTGCCGGTCACCTGAAGGGTAAAGCTGTCGCTGTCCGAATAGGGACCGCCGCTTCCGGGAAGCGTCGAATCCTGGACCTGGACAGAGATGGTGTAGTCCGGCGGGCCGGGGCATTGGTCCAGAGTGCCGGTGAGGGTACCGGTGGACGGATTGATGGAAAAATCGCTGAACCCGCCGTTTGCAACCAGACTCCACGTATTAGGCGACGTACCGCCGGTGACGGCAAATGTCGTCATATAACTGCTGTTCAACATCCCCGAGGGAATGGAGGTGGTCGTGATATCCAAAGGCGAGGGACCGATGCAGGAGGGGTCCGTGCTGCACCCTGAGTCTGCACAATCGATGTTGCCGTCGCCGTCGTTGTCCATGCCGTCGGCGCAGTTCCCCGCAGCCGCTGATTCTGTCGGGGTCCCGCCGCCGCCACCGCCGCCGGCGCAATTCTTCTGATTGAGTTCGTTCAGCGAGTAGGCGTGCACCAGGTCGTCGTAGGTGGTGTCCTGTATCTTGCCGGGGATATTGAAACCGGTGCCCGCTGCGCTGTTGCAGCCGTCATAATACCCATTGGCGCCGTCCATATCTTTGAGGCCGCCGCTTGCCAGCGTATAGGCCTGGTTGCTGGCGTTGGTGCCGGTTGCCCCTCCGCAAGGGCTTGCGGTTGTGGTGTGAACGATGGCGGCGTTAAAGGCCGCCGTGCTGGCATTGGTGATGGCCGCGCAAAATGCGTGGGCATCGGCAAAGTTCTGGGTAAGGTTGTTGGCGCCGCTGGCCACCCCGTATACTGCGTATCGGATGAAGTTTCCCCATACGTCGGTGCCGCTGGAAAGCCCCAGGGTCCGGTAGGGCAGGATTCCGGTGAAGACGCCTGCGTCTTCAAGTCCGTCGCCGTTGTTGTCGGCAAACGGCAGGCGCAGGTTGGCAATGCTGTATCCCTGCAACGCATAGTCCGCTTTTTCCAATTGCGCCCGGGCCTGTTTGATTTTTGAAGAGGCGATCAGGGAGGGCAGGACGCTGGCGATGATGGATATGATGATGCCCACCACGACGATGACGATCGCCATTTCGATGAGGGTAAAACCGGCCCGGCGGGAACCGGCCGTGGAGAAGCAGACGGTGCGGGCGTGGGATTTTTCAGTCTGATTGGGGTAGCTCATGCGCCTCCGAAGATCGTCGTACGCGGCATGAGCCGAATGCGACGGCTATTTGGAGAGATCCTTTTTCAGCTTTTTCTCGAGTTGGGAGAACAGGTCTTTCTGTTTCTTTGCCTGCTGCTCCTTGATGGACTCGATCTTTTCGTCCATCTTCGATCTTTCGGCCTTAAACAGCTTTAGCGCTTCGTCCATCTGGCTGCTGGCGACATCCCTGGGCAGATCTTCAATGGCCAGATGATTTTCGATTCCCCAGCGGTCGCCGAATGCGCTTTCCACTAGTTTGACGATGCCGCAATCTTGTAAGCGTCGGCTGATCAACCCGGTCTGCTCCGCTGAAAACTTGAGCAACTCGGCGATCTCTTTCAATGCCGGAGGCGACCCATGTTGGTGTTCCAGAATTCGGATGGCGGCAACAAACAGATGGCCGTCCTTATACGGGTTTTTGCTCTCTTTCGTCATGGCGCCCCCAAAGGCTGAACCGACTGTAAGCATTATCGGTGTTTATGTTGTAAACTTAAGTAACTACCTTAAAAAGTTGCCCATCTTCTTGACATCCCATTGAGAGGAGGTTAACATGCGCGCAAAAATTGTCAAGCAGCAACCCATGGTCTCATCTTGCTTGTAAGGGGCTGTTGATGAAGTGAAGCTGACCGCTATATTGCCCACTAACCACCCATCCCACAGAATGAACAACACTGGAGACGTCGTTTCTCCGAAATCTATGGAACTTTTGATGATAATTCTTAATGCGCTAGGGGGAAATAATGACGCAAATTGTTGACGTAAAGGGCCGTGAAATCATTGATTCGAGAGGGAACCCCACCGTAGAGGTGGATATAGAGCTGGCATGCGGCGCTGTGGGGCGTGCGGCCGTGCCATCCGGCGCCTCCACCGGTACGCGGGAAGCGTTGGAACTGAGAAACAAACGGGCCAAGCGCTATGGCGGCAAAGGGGTGACCACGGCGGTCACCAATGTCAACACCACCATTGCCAAAGGCATTTCGGGTATGGATGCGGCTGACCAGATGGCGCTGGATCAGGCCTTGATCGACTTGGACGGCACCGCCAACAAATCCAAGCTGGGCGCCAACGCCATGCTGGGGGTCTCCATGGCCGCGGCCCGTGCCGCAGCCCAGGCTTTTGGTCTGCCCCTCTACCGCTACCTTGGTGGGGTCAATGCACGCGTGCTGCCCATCCCCATGATGAATGTGATCAACGGTGGTGCCCATGCCGCCAACAATCTGGATATCCAGGAGTTCATGATTATCCCCTTCGGCGCCAAAACTTTCTCAAAAGCCTTGCAGATGGGGGCCGAGACCTTCCATGCCCTCAAAAAGATCCTGAAAGCAAAAGGACTGAACACGGCTGTGGGGGACGAAGGCGGGTTCGCCCCGGACCTGGGATCCAACGAAGAGGCCCTGGCGCTGATCATCGAGGCCGTCGAAAAGGCCGGTTACAAACCGGGAAAAGAGATGGGGCTGGCCCTGGATGCGGCCGCTAGCGAGTTTTATACCAAAGGTAAATATGTCCTCCAGGGGGAGAACAAAAAGCTGAATGCCCAACAGATGATCGAGTACTACGCCGACCTGGTCGAGAAATATCCGATCCTCTCCATTGAGGATGGACTGGCAGAGCAGGATTGGGAAAATTGGGAGTTGATGACCGAGCAGCTTGATGAGGTGATTCAACTGGTGGGAGACGATGTCTTCGTCACCAACCCCAAGATACTAGCCAAAGGCATCGAGGACGGGGTTGCCAACTCCATCCTGATCAAGCTCAACCAGATCGGAACGGTCACCGAGACGCTGGACGCCATCGCCATGGCGGCCGAAGCCGGGTATACCACGGTGATCTCCCACCGGTCCGGAGAAACAGAGGACACCTTCATTGCCGATCTGGCAGTGGCGGTGAACGCCGGCCAGATCAAGACCGGCTCCATGTCACGCACCGACCGCATCGCCAAATACAACCAGTTGATCCGTATCGAAGAAGAACTGGGTGCCTCGGCGCGCTACGGTCTCGATTTTTTTATCGGCGACTGATAACGGCCCGTGCAGGGAAATAGGTCATGATGGTACTTTTCAAGACGATGAGTTGTTTTCAAACCGGGTGTTGCGCACCCGGCTACAGCCGCAACGACCGAAGCGCCGGCGTGCTTCGGTCTCTCCTGCCCATGGCCGGAAATTCAAGCCGCCCGGGATGCGGGGGGGCGTTGATGCAGGCGTTGCTGCACCGGTGGACCCGCCGGTGGGCGGCAGCCATGGCGCTGATCTTCTGTGTCGCGGTATCGCCCGCCGCAGGCTATGTTCTCAAGGGCCCCCACATCCTCGAGTTGATGGTGCAGCATCTGAGCGGTTTCCAATCGCTGCAGGTGGAGCAGGAGGTGCTGGTTAACGATCAGGACCTGAGCAGCGAGCCTGTCGAGCTGGAAGAAACCCTGCGCTTCATCCTTCCGGGGCAATTCCGGTCCGATATCCGCCATAAGGGGACCCACCGTATCCATGTGCATGCGCATGGGAGCAATCTGACCGTCGTTGACGATGTGATTGCCGATGAGCGCGGCAGTCGTTTTGACCGTTATAAAGACTTGTTCCTTTACGCCTCCCGCCATGCGCTGCATAAGGCGCTCTTGATCCACGGGGTGGATGTGGGCGTGACCAGCCTGGGCAAGATGGAGGACAACATCGTTTATGTGATCGGCGCCGCCTATCCGGACGATTCGGTATCCCAGCTTTGGGTGGACAAGGAGCGCCTTCTGCCCCTGCGCTGGATCAATGTTTTCCCGGCGGCCCAGGGAACGGCCGAACCGGAGCGGCTGGAATTCGTCTATCGCAACTGGCAAAAGGTTGACGGCGTCTGGTACCCCATGGAGATCGAGATGCTCCATCAGCGGAAGCCGGTCCGCCGCATGCGCGCGACCAAAGTGCAGGCCAATGCGGTCATCGCCGGTGAGCTGCTGAACATCGCCCATCTGAAAACGGTGTACAAGGAGAAGGTGGCCGCGCCGCAGGAAGCCGAGACGACTGACGCCAATGCCGATTCGGATTCCGGCGTGGATGAGGTGCAGCGTTCTTTGGAGGAATTTCGGAAGAAGTTCGAACCCTGAGAATACAGTGCCGGATCACGGCATACCACCGCCAAGGTAACCTCCGGGTTGGCACAGCATTCCAACTGGATGCCATTCACCAGTCTCGTGTTGTATTCCAGAAATGATTTACAAAGTGTAGGAGCGGCTTTCGGCCGCGATAATTTTGGTTGGCCATCGTCAGCATGATTCACGGCTGAAAGCCGCTCCTGCATTATTTTTTAACTTATTTGTGGGGCATCGCGCCTGGCCGGGTTTAATGAACCACGCTCGGTCAGAATTACCGGGGTCGGCAAATCATGGTTTTATATCCCATAGGATTATGCTACGAAGATTAAAATTGAGAAACTGATCGGATGCTGGAGGGAATGATACCGTATGAATGGAAAAACGGCCAAATACATTTTTGTAACTGGAGGCGTATTATCTTCTTTGGGTAAAGGGTTGGCATCGGCGTCCATCGGCGCACTACTGGAAAGCCGCGGCCTGACGGTTACCATTCAAAAGCTGGATCCCTATATCAACGTCGATCCAGGCACCATGAACCCCTTTCAGCACGGTGAGGTGTTCGTCACCGATGACGGGGCGGAAACCGATCTGGATCTGGGACACTATGAGCGCTTTACCCACGCGCGCCTGGGACACGACAACAATTTCACCACCGGCAAGATTTACAACTCCGTTATCACAAAGGAGCGCAGGGGAGACTATCTCGGTGGTACCGTTCAGGTCATTCCCCACATCACCGACGAGATCAAGGATGCCATACGACTGGTATCCAAGAATGTGGACGTCGCCATCATCGAAATCGGCGGCACCATCGGGGATATCGAGAGCTTGCCTTTCCTGGAGGCCATCCGGCAGTTTCGAACCGACGCGGGCAAGGAGAATGTCCTTTATATTCACTTGACGTTGGTTCCCTACATCGGCACCGCCGGCGAGCTTAAAACCAAACCCACCCAGCACAGCGTCAAGGAGTTGCGCAGCATTGGCATTCAGCCGGATATATTGTTGTGCCGCACCGACCGGTATCTGTCGGAAGACATCAAACGAAAGATCGCCCTGTTCTGCAATGTGGGCACCGATGCCGTGATCACGGCCAAGGATGTGGACAATATTTACGAGGTGCCGCTGGTCTTTCACAAAGAGGGATTGGACAACAAGATTATAGAACTGCTCAACATCTGGACGCGCACCCCGCGATTGGATCCCTGGGAAGCATTGTGCCACCGCATGAAAAATCTGGAGTACCGCGTTACCATCGCCATCGTGGGCAAGTATGTGGATCTGACCGAATCCTATAAAAGCCTCAATGAAGCGTTGTTTCATGGCGGGTTGCCCAATAATTGCCGGGTGGATCTGGTTTTCATCGATTCGGAAACCATCGATGCCGATAATTGCTCGCCGGAATTGGGCCACGTGGACGGCATTCTGGTGCCGGGCGGCTTCGGTTCCAGGGGGATTGAAGGCAAAATCTGCGCGGCCCGTTACGCCAGGGAAAACAAGGTGCCGTATTTCGGTATCTGCCTGGGCATGCAAATCGCTGTGGTTGAATTTGCCCGCAATGTCGCCCAGATGAAAGGCGCCCACAGCTCTGAAATCGATGAAAAAACGCCTTTCCCGGTCATCTACCTGATGACCGAGTGGTTCGACGATCAGACACAGAGCGTGCAGAAAAGGGATTCCGACTCGGACAAGGGGGGGACCATGCGACTTGGCGCCTACCCGTGTCGCCTCGTCAAGGACACCAAGGCCTACGATGCTTATGCGCAGAAGAATATCTCCGAGCGCCACCGCCACCGCTATGAGTTCAACAACGAGCTGCGGGGCCGGCTGGAGGAAGCGGGGATGATCATCAGCGGTACGTCCCCAAAAGGAGATCTGGTCGAAATCGTCGAATTGAACGATCATCCATGGTACTTGGGCTGCCAGTTCCATCCGGAGTTCAAGTCACGGCCAATGGACCCCCACCCTTTGTTCAGGGAGTTTATCAAGGCGGCGCTGATCAAATCGGACAACCGAAAAATCTGACCGGCGCTCGCAAAGAGAAATTCGTACCGCTGATTGAAACGGCACATGTTTCTATCCGATATGGTCACCGAGGGTTCGACTGCGATGCTGCCCCGTCAGGCGCTGAGCGGTCAATACCCATCTGTGCCGTCGCCCCTGCCGGTTCGATATTTTTGCCGGCCGGGTTCATGTCCTCGCGTCACGCAAAGGGCACTTTCAGTTGCTCATAGGTCAATTCTTTGGCATATGTGAAGCGTCCGGTATTGCGGTCATTTCATAATACCCTTTAAATATTGAAAAAAACCTATCTGTTGTTTTTGGTATACTAATTGCTTCCTGTCAGGGTGTCACTTGGCCGTCTGAATTGCGGCCATACATCGACACAACAAGGAGCTGATATGAAAGCAGGCGATACCCCGCAACCGAACGATATCGATAGGGACTTGCTGGACAGGTTGTTGGAGAAAGAAAGACCCGATGAAATGGGGCTTCTCGATCTGATGTTTATCGAAGAGATTTTGAATCAGCGCCTGGAAGCCGCTGCTGCTTAAACCTGAAAGATCAACGCGCTTCCCACCGCATCGTCGAACAATACTTCCCTTCTAGTTGATCGCATGGGGTTTTCCGGCCGTGGGCCTGTCGAAGATGCGACCATGGATCTCGGTCTGCCTCCAAGAACCGCTTTCACTGAATTGGCTGTCGCCATGGAAACAAGAAACGGCTGAGCTATTGGCGCTCAGCCGTTCTGCTCCACAGGGCAAGTTGTATCCGCTGCCGGACGGACGCCATTATCAAAAGTGCTGAAGGGCGTGCGCCGACACCCTGAGATCAGTCTTGTCGGCGGGTGATTTCAGCCCTTTTCCGGCGACCTCTGCAGCACTTTGATCAACAACGGCTATTCGATAATTTCCAGCACGGTCCGTTTCTTTACCTTGGAAGATACGGCGCTCAGAATGGTTCGCATGGCCTGAGCGGTTCGGCCTTGCTTGCCGATCACTTTTCCGAGATCTTCTTTAGCAACCTTTAACTCCAGAACGGTGGTCTGATTGCCTTCGACCTCGGATACCAGAACTTCGCCGGGGTTGTCGACCAATGACTGTGCAATGTAGCTGATCAGTTCCTTCATCTATGCCTCTCCTTTTTCATTTGTAAATTCGACAATCTGGGGGAGCAAATGTGCGCAACTATAGCGCTGCAGACGTCGCCGCATAACAGTTGGATGGGTTTTTCGGAGTGTGCAAAACAATCCTATATGAAAAGCGATGCAAAAGCAAGCCCCAAGCGTTGGTGCGGGCATATTTTTGGATAATTTTAACAGACGATGTAATTGATATTTTGTCCTTAAGTGCGCGGGCATTGCCGCCGGCAAAGCATCCTGTTTGACGCCCAAATACCCATTGGATTATGATGGAGCAGGCTTTCGAATTGTATGGCGACAAGGTCGGCCTGTGCAGGAGACCTGCAACCAGTTTATTGTGTTCGGCATTAACTTTTTTCGATGGGGGGATTATGGAGATAAAAGAACTTTTGCCGGCCATCGGCAGAATCGTTCCGCTGATTGAAAGCGGGGCCTTTTTATCCGCTTTCGATGGCAAGATCTTCAATACGATGACAATTGGATGGGGTATGGCCGGGGTGTGTTGGCGTAAACCGGTGCTGATGGTGGCCGTTCGCAATTCCCGTTATACGCACGCCATTCTGGAAAACGCCGCCGATTTTACGGTCTCCATGCCGCTGGGCGACCTTCGGGATGAAATTTTCTATTGCGGCACCAAATCGGGGCGCGACGTCGACAAACTCGATGAATGCGGGCTCAAGACCGCGACTGCGCAAAAAACGGCGACGCCGGTAATCGATATTCACGCGCTGCACGCTGAGTGCAGGATCATCTATAAACGTGCCATGGAGCCTGCTTTGCTGGCTCCCGACCTCCATGCCCTCTATCCGGAAAAGGATTTTCATACCCTCTACTATGGAGAAGTTCTGGCCTGTTACGAGACCGGATCGGAGTAGGAGATAGCGTACATCATATTTCCAAGCCAGCAGTATGAGCAAAGCCTCCGTGTCCAGAGGATCCTTCTGTTGTGAACCGCAGAATATCGAACAGGGAATGTCCAATGTCGAAGTGTTGGGTCGCCGGTGCCACCCGCGAGATTAAGACCAAATCCATTCGATAAAGCCAAAAGCTTCCCGCGGGCTCGCAGAGAAAGCGATTTTACCGTGCCCGGCGGTTTGGTCTTCCTTGACTTCATCCTTGATAGGCGTTAAAGGAGGCCATTCATACCTTCAGCTCCACAAGATTTAGTAACTACAGCAAAAGTCCCATCAAAAACCATCAGGCGCCAGCACGTCCGCAGGCTGGATGCCGGTTCAAAAGGATCATCCGGACATGAAACGGATACTAGACCTGCCGGCGTGTGACCGGCCGAGAGAGAAGCTGAAACTCAAAGGCGCACAGTGTTTATCCGATACTGAATTGATGGCCGTTTTGATCGGCAGCGGCAACCGGAAGTCGGATGTCATGCAGCTATCCGCCCGGTTGCTGAAGTCATTGGATGGACAGGGAGGGACGCCGACATTGGACCGTTTGTGTAAGATCGAGGGAATCGGACCGGCAAAAGCCTCGCTGGTGGTGGCAGCCATGGAATTTGCACGCAGGCGCATCCGCCCCCGCGGAATGAAGATCGCCTTTCCGCCTGATGTCTACCCCCTGATTCGCCATGTGGCCGACCGGCGGCAGGAGCACTTTTTATGCATATCCCTCAATGGCGCCAACGAAGTAATTGCGGTGCGCACCGTTTCCGTCGGATTGGTGAACCGGGCGCTGGTGCACCCCCGCGAAGTGTATGCCGACCCCATTACCGACCGGGCTTCCGCGGTGATCGTGGCCCACAATCACCCCTCCGGTAACCTTGATCCCAGTCGGGACGATCTCGAAGTGACCCAACAGCTGAAGGCGGCGGGTGAAACGCTGGGGATCAGGTTGCTGGATCATCTGATTTTCAGCCAGGTGACCTACTACAGCATGCTGGAGAAAGGGCAATTGTAACCGATCGGGTCCTGCGGCGGGACACTGAAGACATCAGCCTTGAGGGGGGTGATCGAGAACGCCGCGTATCGTCTCGGCCAATTCTTTGATGAGAATGGGTTTCATGAGGTGACCTTTGAAGTATTGGTCCAGAAACTCGGGCCGGACCAGATCGGCGCTGTAGCCGGAGCACAAAATGATGGGCATGTCGGGTCTAAGCCGCAACATCTCCATCGCCAGGGTTTTGCCGCTGATCTTGGGCATGTACATGTCGGTGATGACGATATCAAACTCGCCTGGGGCGTCGGCGAAGGACTTCAGGGCCTTGCCGCTGTCGGTCATCGCGGTTACCCGATAGCCCAACTGGGGCAACACCTGCAAGGCCAGATCGGTCTGCATGGGTTCGTCATCGACGAAGAGAACGCGCTCTGTCCCCCTGGGCAGGGTCGATGGATCGATCATCTGGGGCGCGTCGATCCGATCGACGGACGGCAGCAGAACGCGAAATTCAGTCCCCTCGCCAACCTGGCTGGAAACCGAAACGGCCCCCTTGCAGCTCTTGACAATGCCATGTACCACGGCCAGACCCATGCCGGTCCCCTGGCCCTTCTCCTTGGTGGTAAAAAACGGATCGAAGATGCGCCCCAGGGTTTCCTGGGTCATGCCGGATCCGTTGTCCTCAACGGTAAGTTCAGCGAAGCGTCCGGGGACGATGTCCCTGTATTCAGCAGCAATATCGGCGTCGACGAGAATGCTTCGCAAACTTATTTTGAGAATACCGCCGTCATCGACCATGGCCTGCCCTGCATTGGTGCAAAGGTTCATGACCACCTGGTGCAGTTGGGTGGGATCGGCCATCACATGTCCGGCGCTTTGGATATCGGCAATGATCTCAACCGTGGCCGGCAAAGAGGCCCGCAGCAGCTTTAACGCTTCGTCGGTGATCCCTTTGATTTGCACTGGGCGGGTTTCAGGCTGGGACTGACGGCTGAAGGTCAGGATCTGTTTGATCAACTCTCTGGCCCGCAACGCGGCGGAAAGGACCTGCTGCAGGTTGGAAGCCAGTATCGATTCCTTTTCGGCGTCGAAGAGGCAGAGTTCCGTGAACCCGACAACGGCGGACAAGATGTTGTTGAAGTCATGGGCGATGCCGCCGGCCAGCGTACCGATGGCTTCCATCTTCTGGGCTTGTTGCAGTTGGAGCAGCATCTCGGTGCGTTCGCTTTCGAGCTGCCGGCGCTGAGACAGCTCCACTTCCAAACGCTGCTTGGCCCGTTCGATCTCATCCGTACGCTGTTTGATGCGCATTTCCAATGCATCATGGGCCGATTTGAGCCGTGTTTGCGAACGTTCCAAATTGCTGCGATTCAACGCCTGGTCGCGCCCCTTTTGAATCAGTCGCTGTGTTTCCGTAAGGTTTGCCTTCTCATTGGATATCAGCAGTATTTTGCTTCGGCCGGTATTGATGGCGGTGGCCTCGAACAAATGCTCCTTGCCGTCAGCGTCAGTTTCGATCCAGATGCCGGAGCGAATGCGGCCGACTTCGTTTTTCGACCAGAATTTTTGGGCATCATGGAAGAAATTGTCCAGGAAAGAATAGCCGTTTTCAGGATGCAACTCGAAACGGCCTTCGGTCAGCGCCGGGTAAACGTCGTACAGCCATTCGGGAGTCGGCCCCATGAGACGGAGGTTGTCATCCGCATCCAGTCGCAGTGCCGCCATATCGCACGCCCGGAAGAAATTTTCGAGTGATTCCCGGTGGGCTGGGGCGTCTGACGCGTCCGGCGGACAGCGCAAAGACGATTCGTTGTCCGCCTGTTGCTTTTCCGCCCAGCGGCGTTCTTTGCGGCCGGCGTCGACGAAAAGCAGCGCATAACCGTCTTGCCGTCGTATAATATGGATGTCGAGCGTCTGCCGGTTTTCAGTGGTCACCATCGGCAGATAGAGGGAGGGCTTGTCCATGGGCAGCAGCCCTTCCAAAAACAGAAGCTGGTCGGAAAGCATGCGGCCGGTGTGCAGCGGTCCGATGCCAAGCTGCTGAAGCGCTCCTCCGCCAGAGGAGACTCGACCCTGGGAATCCGTCAGGGCGTAGCCGAAGGTTGACTGGTCTGTCAGCCTTTGTTGCCAATAGCGAATTATGCATTCCGGCATTTGCTGCATCATGCGCCAACCATTTTTGCGGCCAGTTGTTCGAAGGCGGTTTCCACTGATGCACCGGTTTTTGCGCTGGTGTGGATTACCGACGTGTCGCCGCGGTTGATTTGTTCGATCTGGGTGGGGTTCAGCTCCCACAGCTCTTCCAGGTCATATTTGTTGAGCGCCAGGATAGAGGGGACCCGGCCGATGGCCTCATCGACGCGTTTCTGCAGGTTTAAAGCGATCTCCAGCGTGACGGCGCGGGTTCCATCGGCTACGTATATGCAACCGGACGCTCCCCTGAGATAGTTGGTGCGCACCGATTGAAATTCGTCTTCACCGTGGAGGTCCCAAATGATCAGCTCGGTGTGCGTTCCATTGACATTGACGCTTTTGCGGTCCACTTTTACGCCGACAGTGGTGTGATATCTTTCGGAAAAAATGGAATGCACATAGCGTTGCACCAGACTGGTCTTGCCAACGGCAAACGCGCCCACCAGACAGATCTTTTTCTTGATCATAGCGTATCACCCATTCATGAATATCGATGTTGCGATGGTCATCCATCAATCGGCGCCGGGAGATGCTGTCGGTTCAGTAATTGGTAAGGTTTTGTAATTTTTTGCTATATCGGCGCAGCAAAACTTCACCAAACAGATCAGTCGTGTGTATTTTTTGAGAGATTTAAGATCAACTGTTGAAATTTATGGTCCAGCTATCGCATGGGTGTCAAGGGAAAATTCCGCCGCGACAGGGTTTGAAAGGGAACGCAAGACCCGGCAGGAACCTGCAGCGTCAATCCGAAAAAGCCATGGCCACCCGATTCACCAGGGCCCAGATCGCGTCGGCCGCCAGGAATTTTTCGATGGAGCGGTCGAAAAGAATCTGGAGCCGCGGCTTGAATTCGGCATCACCCTGCCAAAGCAGGAAGTAGAGCGGCACTCTGGGAAAAGGGAGCAGGCGATAGGCGGCATCCGCCATTTCGACCGGTACGCCCCCGAGGTTCCGGGCGGCTTTCTGAAAACCGGTAAGGTCGTCCGCATAGCGCTGCAGCAGCGGTTGGGTTCGAAATTCGTGCGGGCCCGTGAAGAAATGCCCCTCCTTGAGCTCTTTGACTCCGACGATATCTTTTCCCATGGGGTAAACGGCATCCACCGACTTTAAATACATTACCGTAGCCAAGGAGAGCAGGGGATCTTGGCTCTGCTTCCAGTGCCCCTGCGGATCTTGCCTCAACAGACAGCAACGGGAGAAGTGGATACGGATGTCTTCATTCAGAAACCGGTATTGAAGCGTGTCAGGCGCTACCTCTTCAAAGAAGGTGACATTGCACAATGCGGTCTTGTCCTTCTGCGACACCGCTTCCCAATAGACGGCATCAACTGTCAGATGGGAGCCATCCGCCGCATAGGCGCCGGGCTGTTCATGTTTGCGTCTCTCCTGCATGGCGATGAAACCTTGGCTGAAGGGGTAGGGGCCCTTGCGGAAATTGTCGCACGGAAAATCCCGGCAATCCCGCATACAATAATCGATGCCGTTGAGGCGGGCACACGCCAGAATCGGGCAGGGATGCTTTAATATTCTCTTCTGTGCAGCGAGTTTGCGTGCAGCATCGTCGCCGGTGCCCGGGCCGCAGGTCGAGCAGATCCCTTTTAGGTGCAACCGGCAGACATCGCAGCGGATACCGCAGGCTCCGGTGGCCAATGTTCACCTCCCTCGCGCTGGAGCATGCGACCAGGGCCGCACGCCCCAACCTTTTGCAGTTATCTTCTATTGATCGGCCTGATCTCCACCTTGCCCTGCAGAAATTCTTTGACGGCATCGATGGGGACTTCACGGCGGTGAAAGATACCGGCCGCCAGAGCCGATTCCGCCTGCGTCCGGGAAAAGACTTCCAGGAAGTGGTCGGCACTGCCCGCTCCGCTGGACGCAATCACCGGAATGGTCACGGCGGATTTTACGGCGTCAATCAGTTCGATGTCGAAACCCGAATTGGTGCCGTCGCGGTCGATGCAGTTGAGCAGAATTTCTCCGGCGCCCAGCTTTTCACACACCTGCGCCAGGGTAATGGCATCCACCGGCCGGCCTTCTCGTCCTCCCCGGATGGTGCATTCATACCAGCAATACCCTTCTCCGTTGGGGCCTGGAATCGTGGTCGAAATCACCTGATGCGCCACACTTTCGGGCGAATCCGTGTAGACGCGGCGCGGGTCTATGGAGATGACCACGGCCTGATTGCCGTAAACTCTCGAAATTTCTTCTATGGCGGAATTGCCGGAGGGCTTGCCGGTCGCCAGGTAGTCTTCGGCGATGATCACCGCATCACTGCCGATGGAGATCTTGTCCGCGCCGGACCTGAAATAGGCTTCCGCCACTTCCAGGGCCGAATAGCGGCGGCCATTCTTATCCGTATAATCGCGAATGCCGCCGCCGATGGTCAGCGGTACGAAAACGTTTCGGGATGTTTGCTTCAGCACCTCGATCATGGGCATGTCTTCAAGCGGAAAGTCCCTGAATCCGGTGATATTGAGGAAAGTGATTTCGTCGGCACCCTCCTCGTAGTAGCATCGGGCCAGTTCAACCGGTTTGCCCAGGTTACGCACTTCACCCGCCTCGCGGACGTCGTACTGGTCTCCCTTGGTGACCACCAGGTCTCCCTGGTCGTTGGCGCGTACATCCAGGCAGGCGATGATGCGTTTGGCCAGTCGCGTCGGTCCGCCGACTGAAACGGGCGCATCTTCGCTACCGGCGGCTTCGATGAAGTTCTTCAGCAGCGTAAGTCCGGCCGTGCCGCTTTTTTCCGGATGATACTGGGTACCGATGATGTTGCCGCGCTGGACGGCGCTGACGAATTCATAACCGTAATCGGTGGTGGTCAGGCGAACATCGGCTTCCGCCGGGGCGATGTGGTAAGAGTGGACGAAATAGAATTTCTCATCACCCTTCAATCCGTTGAAAATGGGAGAAGACTGCTGAACGCGGATGCCGTTCCACCCGATATGGGGTACGGCAAGCGTTGTGGTGAAGCGCACCACCTTGCCTTTGAAAATGCCGAGGCCCGGGGTGCCCAAGGCTTCTTCGCTTTCTTCAAACAGCGCTTGCATGCCCAGGCAGATGCCGAAAAACGGGCGGTTCGATTCAAGGTAGGCTTTCAAAGGCGCCGTGAAATGGCGCTCCTGCAGAATGTGCATCATGTTGCCAAAGGCGCCCACGCCGGGAAAGACCAGCTTTTCCGCTGCAAGGATATCTTCACCCGTCAGTGCAATCTTGACGGATTCTCCCAATCGTTCAATGGCGTTCACCACCGAGCGCACATTGCCGGCTCCATAGTCCAGTAGCGTAATCATGATCTCGATCCTCGGGTCGTTCTCTTAAAAGGTTTTTCAAAGATGTCTCATTATCTTACATTCCGGCACAACACAAGACCAAGCCGGCCATTTTGCCTCCGGCCGTCGCCGGAAAAGGACCCATGGAAGGCCGTGGTCAAAAAGGGGAATTGCCAAAACAGTCGGTCGATTATAGTATTAACGAGGCGTCCGTGGCGGATACGGTCATTTTTGTATGCCCATCCATCCTGGGGAGCCGGACCTCCATCCGATGCACGACAAACACCGTCACCGGCGCACGCCAATGAATCCCTGGACGCGGTGCCGCAACACGCGAGCGATGTACGCAGATCGCCATGATATCAGCTGGGGATGCGGCGCAACCCATCCGGAAATGTTTCGAGGCCAGGTATGGTGTCACCCCAACAAAGGATCGAGGAGCTGTTACAAAAATTGGACGGCTGGGACGGCGGTCCATATACGAAGTACCGGTCGTTGGCCAACCGGACCTACCATGCCGGCGACCTGCGGATATTTTTCAGCCACATACAGGGCAGTCCCGGCGCCTTTCCGGCGTCGGTGGTGCAGGTGGAATCGGACATGGCGTGGCTGGGTCTGGACTGCGCCGCCCTTTCCACGCCGGCGCGCCGCCTAGCCGCCGCGGACTTCTTGCTGCGGGCCCTGGGCAAGGCTGTCGACGCGCATGCTCGACCGAACCGCGGCGCGCAGGGCAGCGGCTCTTTTCAACCCCTGGAGCTGCCGCCGCAAGTCGTGGAGCGCAACATGGTCCATTTCGATGCGGCCACGGTCCGCATCGCGCTGCACCTCAGCTTGCCGGGCAGCATGGATAACCGCATCCTCGCCGGCCAGGCCGCTGTGATGCTGGAAAGAGAGCTGCCGGCCATCTTCCAGGACCTGCGAGCCGCTGTCGGTTCCGCTACGGCCTTGCAGCACCATTGCCATGTCGTGGAAGATATGATCGATTTGCAGGAACGGTTGTCGCATTACAACCTGATTGCTTTTGTCGGCGACGGCGCCATACTTCCCCGTCGTTCCGGGATTTCTCAAAAGCCGATGACGGACGGAGCCGTTGAATTCGCCACACCGGACGATCTCGCAGTGGAGGTGGACCTCCTGCATGCCGGAAGGGTGAGGGGAATGGGCATCCGGCCAGGTGTCAACGCAGTCATCGGCGGTGCATTTCACGGAAAATCCACATTGCTGCAGGCTCTCGCCAGGGGAGTCTACCCGCATATCCCCGGCGATGGCCGGGAACGGGTGGCCACCCATCCGGATGCGGTCATGATTTGCGCCGAAGAGGGCAGGGCGGTCACCGGATTGGATATCTCCGGATTCATCGACCGTCTGCCGTCCCAAATCGACACCCGGCAGTTCACTACAACCAATGCAAGCGGCAGCACCTCCCAGGCGGCTTCCGTGGTGGAGGCGCTGCAGGCCGGGGGCAGGCTGCTGCTCATCGATGAAGATACCTCGGCCGCCAACTTTGTGGCCAGGGACGCTGCCATGCGCCGACTTATCCCGGAGGAGACCATTACGCCGCTGCTCGACCGTGTCCAGGAATTGAGCCGCCGACATGCGATCAGCTCCCTGATGGTGCTTGGCGGCAGTTCATACCATTTGAGTGCGGCGGATCACGTTCTGGCCATGCGGCACTATCGACCGGTCGACATGACCGACCGCGCCGCGCGGCTGAAGCTGCCGAGTCCCGTCGAACCGGGGCAACCGTTGACCTTTACGGACCGCCGCCGGGTGGCGGCCGGAAATTTCGACCCCCAATACCACGCCCGCCGTCTGGGAAAACGCCTGCCCATGCGTATCAAGCCGCTGCGTTTGAAACCGGGAATCTTGGAATACGGTGACCAGCAGGTGGACTTGACCCGCCTCGATGCCCTGGTGGATCCGCATCAGGTCATGGCCGTCGGATACGCGCTGTTGCAGGCCGCCAGGCGATTCGAACCCGGAACGCTCTCCCCGTCGGGTCTTGCTGCGGCGCTGGATGACCTGATCGAAAAAGAGGGGCTCGGGGCGCTGCCGCCCCGGCGCCATGCCCACCTTGCACTGGCAAGGCCGCGCCGCATGGAACTGGCCGCCGCTATCAACCGTGTGAGAGATTTAAGGGTCCGGCACATCGAAACGTGATCCTGACACAACCGTCAAATGGAACGCTGACACGAGAGGAGGCATCATGACGCACACCAAATACGCAATGGGATGGCAAAGGGATCTACCCGACATTCGGGACTATACACCGGAGCATGACGCCATCGATCAAATGCTGGGCAAATCCAGAGCAATCAAACCCCCGAAGGCGGGGATCAAAAAGAAGGTCGACCTGGCCAAATTCTGCTCGCCCATCGAAAACCAGGGCAGCCTGGGATCGTGCACCGCCAATGCCGGTGTCGGCCTCATCGAGTACTATGAGCGCCGCGCTTTTGGGGAACATCTTGACGCCTCCCGGCTTTTCCTTTACAAGACCACCCGCAAACTGCTTCATTGGACCGGAGATACGGGAGCATGGCTGCGCACTACCATGAAGGCGATGGTATTGTTCGGTGTTCCGCCGGAAGCCTTTTATCCGTATGACATAGCGAAATTTGACGACGATCCGGACGCCTTCTGTTATGCTTTTGCCCAGAACTATCAAAGCATACGGTATTTCCGGCTGGACAGGGCGACCACCACCGCCGACCAGCTGCTCAGGCAGGTGAAGAACTTTCTGTCGGCCGGATACCCCTCCATGTTCGGGTTTACGGTGTACAACTATGGAAACGACATAGGGGAGATTGCATTCCCCGGGCCCAACGACACCGTGCAGGGCGGCCACGCCGTGGTCGCCGTGGGCTACGATGACAACCGGCAGATCGGCGCAGAGAAGGGCGCCCTGAAGATTCGCAACTCCTGGGGGGAGGCGTGGGGCCGGGGCGGGTATGGATGGCTTCCCTATGCCTATGTCGAGGCCGGCCTGGCCAATGATTTCTGGTGTCTTTTCAAGAATGAATATGTCGCCACAGGAAACTTTGACTGATGCAGCAAAAGTACCGACGATGTTTTCGCACACTTATGCGAGGGCGCTTTAGGGGGGGGCTTTAAGGATGCCTCCTCAAACAGCGCCTTTTGCACGGATGCTTCTGGAAGCAAACGATCTTGAAACGGATAACTTTCGCAACTGGGTCTTCCGAAAAGAGATGCTTTTCAATGCCACCGGCAAATGGTGGGGGGACTTCGGCCACAGGGATTTCCCCCACGAAGGCATCGATTTATGCTTTTACGCAGACCGTTCCGGAAGGATCTGCCGCCTGGACGCGCAAACGCGCATACCGGTGATGCACGACGGTGTCGTCAAGGCGCTCTTTAAGGACTATCTCGGGCATGCCGTCATCATCGCGCATGCCGCCATGGGGGACCCCGAAAGCCGTTACCTGTCGGCTTACGCCCACACCGTCCCCCTTGACGGGATTCGGCCCGGTGTAAAAGTCAGACGCGGCGACGTCATCGCCACCATCGCCGACACCCGTGCTTCAAAGGCCAAGATCTTTCCCCACCTGCACTTCTCCATGGGGCGACCATCCTCGAATCTGACCTACGCAGATTTTGTATGGAACGTAATGCGCGACCCCGAATTGGTGGTCCTGTGCGACCCCATGAGCATCATCGACGGGCCGTACGAGGTCGTGGATGTCAAATTGGACCGGTTGTCGGATCAAGCGTGAGGTTTGTACCGGCATCCGAATTGTTGAGGACCGATCCCTGAATACCGCATCCAGGAACCGGTCCTTTCTGGCTAGCCGGCTTGGACCGTGATCGTTCGCGGTGCAGCTTTCTCGACTTTGGGAAGGGTAAGGCGAAGCACACCATTTTTTAATTGAGCATCTATTCTTTTCTGATCAATCATCTCTGAAAGACTGAATTGACGATAGTACTTACCCACCTCGTATTCCATGAAAACCTCTTCTTCACCTTCAGCCTCGAACGGTTCAACGCCGCCGTCCAGGGTGAGCGTGTTGTCGCGCAGGTCGATATTGAGCGCCCCGGCCTTTACGCCCGGCATGTCCGCCAGCACGACAATCTGCGTGTCGGTTTCAAAAATATCGACGGCGGGGGTAAAGAGCAGTCCGGGCATGGTCTGCTCAGCCGCAGAGGTCAATTCCTGCTTTTCTTTTACTTTGAGTTCCTTTGTATCTTTGTCCATCATGGCAATCACCTCCAGCTTCATAAGATCATCCATTAATTGATGGTAATTTGTCGTGGCTTGACCGCCTCTGCCTTGGGGACGCGAATGGTCAGAACGCCATGTTCCAGTTTGGCTTCAATACGATCCGGCTCGATTTCTGTGGGCATGGTAATGATGCGGGAGAATTTACCGGCTTCGCGTTCGCGGCGATGGTATTTGACCCCATCATTTTCAGCTTCGATTTTTCGTTCGCCGGAAATGGACAGATTCTTGCCGGTGGCCTGCATCTCAATGTCTTTAGTGGAAAAACCGGGCAGTTCGGCCCTGATGTAGAACCGGTCGGCGTCTTCCGTCAGGTTGATCTGGGGGAACACGCCTGCGCCGAGCGCCCTGCGATAGGTTCCGGCATCCTCGTTCAAATAGCGGTCGAATTGCCTGCGCATTCTGTCGAGCTGTTCGAAAGCAGTGCGAAAGCCGACAGATGGCATGTTGTAAAGTCTGCGGTAAATCATCTGGGCACCTCCTGTTGTTTGGTTTGGTGGTTTGCATCATTGTTTGGCAAGAATCTAAAAATTATTTTGACTGTGTCAATACCGTAAATTAATTTTTTATTGCATTACTAAAAAATGAAATTATTATAGAGTAATGAATATGACATCTGTCGGAAGGGAGGCGACGATTATGGCCGCACACAACGCCAATGCGCAGGCAACAGAATTTGAGATACCTTACGCTGATGCAGCGGAACTCAAAGCCAATCAATCGGTCAGGGCCACCTTCAGGCTCACCGAAAATACCATATTGGCCATCAACCTCGTATCGAGCCAGCTGGGTGTAAAACAGAAATCGTTGTTTGACCACCTCATTGCCGATACGGAGGCGCTGGAATCGATTGCCCGTGAGTTGGGGCGAAAAGGACGGCATGTCGACCGGCGTGTCCAAAAAACATTTGTGATCAGCCGCAAGACCCTGTCCATCCTCCAGAAGATGGCCAGGCAATACGAGGCTTCCCGCGATGCGCTGGTGGAGTTTTCCATCCAGCGATTGAAGCCGGTGATTGAGCAGGAAAAAAGCAAGCAGGCCTACCGAAAGCGCATCGCCCGGAAGGTTCATGACAGTTTGAAGGCGCAAGAGCAACTGCTTGAAGAGGCCAACCGCCAATTGGGGCAGGAGGATCCCGTTTACCAGGACCTCCAATTATCGGTGGAGCGCTTGAAAAGCGCCAGCCGGTCCATCGATAGGTTTATCAAAAAGGGTGAAAGAATCGCCGGGTTTACCATGTAGCGATTCCGACACCCGATGCTGCCGGTCTGCCTGCGGCACAAGGAGACCGTCAAACCGCGCCGAAAGGTGGTGCATGATGATTGGAAAGATCAACAAGCTCCGTTTGTCCCGACATAAACTGAGCAACGGCCTGCATTCCATTCTGTTGCTGGGCGCCATGGTGTCTTTGCTCAGCGCGCTGGGCTGGATGTTTGCCGGCCCGGCAGGTATATATTGGGCCGTTTTCATCGGCTTTGCCCTCTTTGTAATCAGCCCGACACTCTCGCCGCGTTTGATCATGCGCCTCTACGCGGCGAAGCCGCTTTCTCCAGCCCGGGCGCCCGCCCTTTATTCAGCGCTGAAGCGGCTAGCCCTGCATGCGCAACTGCCCCGCCTGCCGGTGTTGTACCGTGTGCCCTCAAGGGTGGCGAATGCGTTTGCCACAGGCAATCCAATCAACGCCGGTATCGCCTTTACCGATGGTCTGCTCAATTCGCTGAACGTGCGGGAATTAAACGCCGTTATGGCGCATGAAATCAGCCATTTGAAAAATAACGATCTCTGGATCCTGAACATCTCAAACATTCTCGGTCGGGCGACCTCATTTTTCTCTCTGGTGGGCCAGTTGTTGCTGGTCCTCAACCTCCCTATGATGGTGGTGTACGGTCGACACATCCCCTGGGGAGCTGTGCTTCTGTTGATCATGGCCCCCACCATCAACGTGTTTCTGCAACTGGCGCTCTCCCGCGCTCGTGAGTTCAATGCCGATATGGGGGCCGTGGAGCTAACCGGCGACCCCCGGGGGCTCGCTTCGGCGCTGATAAAGATCGAAAGGGTGAATGCCGGATTGAAGTCCGGGGTGGTGTTTCCCGGATACGGGAAGGTGCCGTCATCCATGAAGCGGACGCATCCGGATACGGTTGAGCGGGTCAGGCGACTGCTCGATCTCTCACCGGAACACGCGGCAATATCCTCTCGCACCCCAATCGCGGACCAACATCATCCGGTGAGCGGTGTAGGAATTCCGGTGTACCGGCTTCCCCTGGTGCGCAATTGCGGTACCCGGTGCTGAGCCTCATGTGTGCAGCCGGAACGGCGTTGGAATGAGACAGCCCGGCTGGTGGGGTGTCGGCCTTAACAGTGCCGTTCTTCAGACCCAACCTGCTCCAGGTGCAGTTGGCGGGCCGAATGTGTGAGGATGCCGTGCCGCATGTAGAGAATGACATCCTTAAGCAACACCGAATAGTCTCGTGCATGTTGACCTTCATCATCGGCGCCGTGTCGAAATGAGATGCGTTCGGCCTCAGTCGCCTCCTGATCGGCCAGGTAGATGATCTCCTGGCTGGAGTGTCCCTTAACCTTGGTGATGAATTCGGAAATGTCGAATGATGACGATAGCATAAATCCTCCCCCGGTGAACATCGATGCAATCACACATCAAAACAGCATGTGACAATTCTGTAACTATCTGAAAATAGGGGAATAAAAGTGTGGGTGCCATTTGGGGACGATAGCAATAAAATGTTAGGATTGTGTTAGGAATCGGATTCGGAAGCTGATCTCGATAATGTGTGGCGCCGCAATTTTGTGCGCGACGGGGGAATGTTGAGCGATATCTTGCCTCTGGGGAGATATCGCCGGTTGCTTCACTACCACCCGTTTCGCGGATGGTTGTTGACTCATGAAAACCCTGTCATCCGTTTCGAACAAACGACATATCGCAATGACCTTTCCAGAACCTATTCAACACCTTCTTATAATTCGGGAGTAAGGTCATGCTTCGCCTGAGGAATTTTTTGGCGAATTTCTCTATGACCTGAATTCGAAGCCCGAAGGCACTTGGATACGCACAGGGCATAGTATTGAACCTTCGATTCGCTAACAAAATGTGAGAAATCAAGAAGTTGCTGAACCGGTCGAATGCATCCTCCTGAGCAACGCTCTGTTGATCAATCAATTATACCAATTCGATTGTTGAGCAGCATATATTGTGTATATAACTGGTTGATAATGATTCCTGTTCGATCGATATGTTTTCTAAAAATGTGATAACTGGAACCGAAATCGGCCATTTTGAAGTTTTCCGAAATACCCTGTAGAGGCGCTTTTTTTATCATTACAATCCGATATTAACTGAGTTGATAAACATAAGGATGTGGATAGAATGCCCAGAAAGCCAATTTTCGGACAGAAAGAAGCCTGCCACATTTATTACCAATGTTAAGCAAAGGAAAAATTTAATGGATAAACACCCCATAGAACTACAAATTAGAAAAGCCGACAAGGCTATTGTTGCTGAAGACTTTGACACCTTGCTTGATATTTATACAAACGATGCCATTTTAGTTATCGAACCTGGTAGAAATGCAATTGGGAAAGAATCAATACGTAAAGCATTTGAGCTGATAGCGGTTTATTTTAAAAATGGTTTGCAAGTAAAACAGAACGGAATGGAAATTCTTGAATCCGGTAATACTGCGTTGGTTCTAGCCAATACGGTGGTCTCCGCGCCAAACCTGCCCGCTACAGAACGCAAAGCAACTTATGTTTTTAATAAAGCACTAAATGGGGTGTGGCTTTGTTCAATCGATAATTCATATGGACATGAAATAATAGGGAAAAGTGCTTAACAACCCAGTGCAGGTGACAACCAGGGCCGGGCGCGCCCGGGCGTCAGTGCCATTTTGAAATTCATCAAATATTTAACCGTTCAGTGGAAGCCCTGGCTGCCCCTGACCGGCGCGTCAAACCCAAACAACCAAGGTATGAGCATGATTGAAACATATAGAGGGGTCGTTTACCCCAATCAACTTGATCATATGAACCATATGAATGTCCAGTGATATATCTCTAAATTTGATGAAGGCACTTGGCAATTATTCTCTTTCTTAGGCATCACAAAAAAATATATACGTGCGAATGATAAAGGCATGGCCGCACTTGAACAGATTACTAAATATAAAGCTGAGGTGATGGCTGGCGATTTACTTGTGGTTAAATCAAAAGTACTGGAAGTGAGCGACAAAACAATTCGGTTTATACATACAATGTATAACGCTGAAACTGATGCTGAAGTTGCAACAACAGAGCTTGTTGCAATTCATCTGGACAGGAGGAAGCGAAAGGGATGTCCTCTGCCGGATGATATCAGATCAAGATGCGAGGAATTGATTAACAATGACACCTGACAAACCTGTGCCGGG
>JBNLAV010000068.1:0-32784 GCA_050302315.1 Desulfobacteraceae bacterium | reverse complement strand
CCGAACATTGGCAGGGCGGTGACATCAAACGGTGTGGGGTTGTCGATTTTCATCTATACCAAGTTTCCTGGTGTGGGGATCACCGTACCGGCCACGCAGGGTGCGGGCGGTGGCGGCTCTTCGCTTTCTTCGGCTTCCTGTTCTTGCGCTTCCGTTTCATCCACATCTTCAATGTTTTCCGCAACCGGTTCCTCCGGCGGGGGCGGGACGGATTCCCCCGCTGCGGCGACTGGAGGCGGCGGCGCGCCGGCGGCAGCCACGGTCACGCCGGTGACCAGGGTGGCGGTTTTGAACTCCTGGAAGTTGGTGTAGAAGGAGTGGGCCACGGCGTCGAAGAGGGTAACTGAGTGCAGTGCGCCCGGGTCGTTGAAGCTGCGCTGCATCTCCTGGCTTAGGCTGTCCGGCACAAGACCGCCTTCACCGGTCGACATGAAACTGATCAGCGGCGCCGGGGTGTTGGGCATGGGGGCGCCGTTGAATCCTGGGTAGTTCAAGGTGCCGGACAAGCCCTGGTGCCATGTGTTCCAGTTGGCGCCGACGGCGGCGGCGATGGCGTGGGAATACTTGTAATCGCTGGGGGTATCCTTGGGCGCATCGGACATGATCATGGGAAAAAGATCCGGGCTGTTGACGCCGTTGGGCGTCCAGGTGCCCAGCGGCCCCACCACGTTGACCCCCACCACCATGGCCATCTTCATCCACCTGTCGATGGCGTTGGAGATAGCGTCCATAATGCCGTCGATGTATATGGCGTAATGCCCGGACATAATCCCGGCGGTATCGGTGTGGTACTTGTTCAGGGTCGGCTCGTGAAACAGGGCATCGGTCGGGTTGGCCGGGGTGCGCAGCTCGGGGTGGCGGAAGGCCTGGGGATAGAGCTGGCCCATTGACTGCCATTTCATGGGCAGGGCGACGCCCCGATCTGAAAAGTGCTGCTTGGCGTATACGCTCAATGCTTGGGCTTGGGGTGCAGGCATGGGCTTATCTTTTCTATCCGTTCATCAGGATTTTGGCGCCGATGATCTTAACGATGCCGCTGGCGTCGATGGTGATGTTTCCGTTGACCTTCAGAGTGTAGTTGCCTGACACCTTGTGGTCGAAATTGGCGGAGTTGGTGTGATTTTCATTGGACTTCACTTTGACATCGCGCGTACCGCTGCTGACTGCGATGGTCTCATTTCCCGATGCCACGGTCAGGGCGCGGTTCTGTTCCACCTCGATGGTTTGGTTGTTTTTCACTTCGGTGGACATGTCGTTTTCTACCACTTCATTCTGATCCTTGGCGGCGTGTGTAAAGATCTCCTCCTGGCCCGCAAGGTCCTCGAAGCGGATTTCATTAAAGTTTTTCCCGCCTTTGCTGGAGTTGGACATGATGGTGCTCTTGGTCTTTTCGGCGGGCAGGTCGTAAGGCGGTTTGTTCTGGCCGTGGTAAACCCGACCGGTAATGATGGGGCGGTCCGGATCACCGTCCAGAAAGTTGACAATCACCTCCTGACCGACTCGCGGGATGTGCATGGCGCCCCACTTGCCGCCGGCCCAGTTCTGGGATACGCGGATCCAGCATGACATGTTGCCGTCGCCTTTTTCGTCTTTCCGCCGGTCCCAGAAGAACTTGACCTTGACGCGACCGTGTTCGTCGGTGTGGATCTCTTCTGCCTTTGGACCAGTGACAATGGCGGTCTGGCTACTGACGATTAACGGTCTGTCGGAGTTGCGTGGTGGACGAAAAGAGACCGTGTGGGGAATGCAGGAAAAATTATTGTAATAGACATCCCCGCCCTTTCCGGTGCTTGTAAAATCCTGCCTGGCTTTATGGTGCACATGGGTGAAGACATAGGACTTGCCGTTCAGCGCCGTATGCGGATGTCCCTCCAGTGAAAATTTGTAACCTGGGACGAATCCTCTGCAGTGGCTGCGACCCTGCAATGTGTTTATCCGCACATCGCTTGCCTCCATGCGGAGCTTGGCTAGCTGCTTGCCTCGGGCGTTGCTCTTGTCGTATCCGCCGGGGTATTCGTATTGCTCCCCCTGCCCCTTGGGGGAATTTTGCTGGGTGTCCCGGGTGACCGTCATATCGACGTCGGGGATGGTGAAGTTGTAATCACGGGCCGCATATTTGCCGACGGTCAGTTTCTTGTGCTTCTGCAAGTCGGTGATGACTTCGTCTTTCAGATTTCCTCCCATGGTTCGTTGGAACCGGACTTTTTCTTTTTTCCCTGGGATATGAGGTTTGTGTGCGTTTGCCGTATCGGCAAAGATAAGGGTGTGTTTTCCGTTTTTATGCTCGTAAAAATAAAAGATCCCTTCTTCCTCGCAAAGGCGGGAGATAAAATTCAGGTCCGACTCGTTGTACTGAACGCAAAATTCACGTGGGGAGTAGCTACCGGACAGTTCGAAACGATGTTCGATCTTCACCTTCACGCCTTTGGCGCCCAGTGCGTCGTCACCCAGAACCACTTTTAGAATGTCGGGCACGGATTTGTCCTGGAAGATACGGCAGTCGAAGCACTCACCGAGCAACCATGCAGACGGCTGCACAATAGCGCTGTATTTACTGTACCCTTTTTCTTCCGAAACCTGGGCCGGGGAAAAAGCAACGATAATGCCGTTGAAAAACCGCTCGGATTTATCGGACGACCGCACGGAGAGGGTGACATCCTTCCCGGCCAACTTATCGAAGGCAATATCGTTTTTTTCAGAAGCCAGCTCCAGCACGATACTGAAGGGCGCAGATATTTCCTCAACAGCGTCCATTGACAACACAATAAACGTATCATCCCCCAGCGGGGTGGCGATGCGAATCAGGCGATCTTTTTGCGACAGGGCCATTCATTATCCTCCGCGGCATGCGACCGGCCTTTCGGGCACGATCGGCAAATACCCGGCTTATTCTTGTTAAAGGGTCATTCTTTCCGACTGACCGTAGCGCAACAGCGTCGAAATCAGTGATAAGGCTTATGGTCCGATACGAACCGCCAGCTTTAAGAACTAGGCCACAACTTTCACGATGGCTGATAAAATGCTGATGACCAGAAATACAATTCCCGTGTTCAGAAAGACGGTCCATCGCGAACGCGGATTGCGAAACCGTTTTCCGATCTGAAAAAGCCCCATGATGAGCAGTGGCATTAGAAACACGCCGACCAGACCGCCGGCCATCGTTGCAATCTGGAGGGTGTGGACACCCTTACCCATTACGATCGCCAGGATCGCCATCCAATTTTGGACGAGAAACGACAGCAAGGGTGTAACGACGGCCATTGTTTTTACGATGGCCGGAGCTTCGGGTTTGGTTTCGACGTTTTCGACAACCACCGTATCCAATGTTTGCGTTTGAGGTCCCACTGATGGTGTGACGGTCATTATCATTCCTTTTCTTTTTTTCGTTGTGTTCGAATTGCGCTTCCGTGATGCCCGTTCGTCCCTTCATTCCACTGCCATGGCCGCGACGTCTTCCGCTTTATCGCTTTTTACGGTCTCGGATTCCGATCGGTTGAATGCAAAGCCAAACCCATCCGCGCCGATGCGCACATGAACGGTATCGATCTGGATCTCTTCGGCCATCCGCTCGAGGATTTCGCGGGACAGCTCGGGCAGCAGGGTATCGGTCAGGATGTGGTCCACGTTGCGGGCGCCGGAGTCCACTTCCGTGCATCGGGCGGCGACCGCCGCGACGAGGTCATCGCCGTAAGCCAGTTCGATTTTGCGGTTGTTTTGCATGCGCTGTTTGATGCGGTCGAGTTTGAGCCGGATGATCAGTTCCATGATGTCGTCGCTGATCGGATAATAGGGCACCACTTGAAGCCGCCCCAGGAAGGCCGGTTTGAAGCGCTGCTGGAGTTCGGGAGTCAGCATGGTCTTCAGGGTCTCCATGTCCGGTGCGTTGGCGGGGTCATTGTAGCAATGCTTCATGATCAGGTCGGTACCGATGTTGGAGGTGAGGATGATCAGGGTGTTCTTGAAATCGATACGGCGTCCTTCGCCGTCTTCCAGCATGCCTTTGTCGAACACCTGGTAGAAGAGTTCGGTCACGTCGGGGTGGGCTTTTTCGATCTCGTCGAGCAGCACCACGCTGTATGGCCTGCGGCGCACGGCTTCGGTGAGCACACCGCCTTCACCGTAGCCGACGTATCCCGGAGGGGAGCCTTTGAGTCCGGATACGGTGTGGGCCTCCTGGTATTCGCTCATATTGATGGTCACCATGTTCTGCTCGCCGCCGTAAAGCAGTTCCGACAGGGCCAGGGCGGTTTCGGTTTTGCCGACGCCGCTGGGCCCCACCAGCATGAAGACGCCGGTGGGTTTGGAAGGGTCTTCGATCCCGGCATGGGCGGTTCTGACCACCCTGGATATGGCGCCAAGGGCCTGGTCCTGGCCGATGATGCGCTTGCCCAGGGAGGCTTCCATGTTGAGCACCGCCGGTATTTCATCGGTCAGCATCCGACCCGTGGGGATACCGGTCCAGCCGGAGATCACGTCGCAGATGGTCTGACCGTCCACCTCCACCTTCAGCAGAGGCTCGTTTTGCTGTATCTGGGCCAGCTCCGCCTCCAGGGCCAGCAACTGCATTTTCTTTTCATTGAGCTCCGTTTGGCTGCCGGCGTCCAACGTTTCTAGGATGGCGGACCTTAGCGATTTGATCTGCTCCACCAGATCGATCTCTTCCCGCCACCGCTTCTCCAGCCTCTCCAGGCGCCGGCCGGCCTCTTCCTGCTCCAGCAAGAGGGCCTCGATGCGGTCTGCATGGGACCGTCCGAAGTTTTCTTCATCCTGGAGCCGCGCCAGTTCGCGGTCGATTTTTTCGATCTGCCGCCGGCACGCTTCGATGGGCGGCGCCACCGCATTGAATCCCATGGCGACCCGGGCGCAGGCGGTATCAATGACGCTCACCGATTTGTCGGGCAGCTTGCGGCCGGAGATGTATCGCATGGAGAGCCGTACAGCGTCGGTCAAGGCCGCGTCTGTGATGGTCACCCCATGATGCGCCTCGAACAACGGTGCGATGCCGCGCATCATCAACAAGGCTTTTTCCTCATCCGGCTCTTCGATCTTGACCACCTGGAATCGCCGGGCCAGGGCGGCGTCCTTTTCAAAATACTTCTTGTACTCCGCCCAGGTGGTGGCGGCGATGGTCCGCAATTCCCCTTTGGCCAATGCCGGTTTGAGCAGGTTGGCGGCGTCTCCGGCCCCCTGGGATCCGCCCGCGCCGATCATGGCGTGGGCTTCGTCTATGAATAGAATGATGGGCACCGGAGAGGCTTTGACTTCGTTGATAACGGATTTGAGGCGGTTTTCGAACTCACCCTTGATGCCGGCGCCGGCCTGGAGCAACCCGAGATCGAGGCTCCTGATCTCAACATCCTTGAGCGGCCCGGGGACGTCCCCTTTGATTACCCGCAGGGCGAAGCCTTCCACCACCACGGTCTTGCCTACGCCGGCCTCGCCGGTGAGGATGGGGTTGTTCTGGCGCCGCCGGATCAGGATGTCGGCCATCCGGCGGATCTCCTCATCCCGTGCAATCACCGGATCGATCCGGCCGGCCCGGGCGCGTTCGGTCAAGTTGACGGTGTATTGGTCCAAGGCGGTTGTACCCTTGGCCGGAACGCCGGCCGCCCCAGCCGGCCCGTCGACCTCGGCGGGTTGGGAGAGGGGCTGCCGATATTTTTTTTCCGATGAGTTGGCGGTGATATCCGCAAAATGCCCGCTGAGGGTTTCCACGGAGATGTCGACCAGTGCTTCGGCACTGGTCAGCAATGCGGCTGAAAAATAGGGCTTGGCCAAAAGGGTCAGCAGCAGGTGGCCCGACGATATGGCACTGTCCTGGTATTGGATCGACGCCGGCAGCCAGGATTTGGTCAGCAGTTTGGAGAGCCGGGGCGACAGGGCCGGGGTGCGGCTGTTGCCGGTTTTGAATTTGGAAACGGCGGCCGTCAGCTGCGCCTGGACGCGGGAGGCGTCCACTTCGAAGTAGCTCAGGATGCGGGCGATATCATTGGTATCGTCTTCGAGCAGCTTGAGCGTCAGGTGTTCGATATCCACTTCGTAGTGGCTGTTGGACTGGCAGAGGCCGGCGGCCGCTTCGAGTGCCTTGCGGCAGGTGGGATTGAGTTTGTCGACCAGGTGCTTCAGCGATATGGCATACATGTTATGGGCCTTTTCTCTTTGTTGGAGGTTCAGATTCTATAGTCCTGTATTTTCGCCGCCTCCCTCTTTTCGTTCACCGGGACGTCTTTTGGGTAGGGTGTCTCCGGCCATTTGAGCAGGACCGTCCGCCCCAGAATCGGTGCGCCTTCTTTGCCGCCGCCCAGGGGAAGACTCGGAATTTCGGGTCCTTTGATCACCAGCCGTATCTCGAATTCGTATTCCAGCCCGACGATGAAGGTGATCAATTTGCGGACCAGGGCCAGGTTGCGGCTTCGCGGCTGGAAGGCGATGTACTTCTTCCAGGACATGGGCCCCAGGGTCACTTCGAAAAAGGCGGTGATGTTGCGGATGCGGCCGCCGCACAGGGCATCTTGGCTCAAGGTGCCGTTGGCGCAGCCCAGGCGCGTCCTGTCCTGTTCGTGGACCGGCAGCATGCGTTCCACAAATTGTTCGACCCGGATCGGCACGCCGGTGGCGTTGGCGATGATGGCTTCCACGGCCGATACGGTGGGCACATTGCGCGACGCCAATCCCGCAAAATAGATCAACCGGCGCCGGGACACCCTGGCGAATTCGGGATCCGCCTTCTGCGTCTGCTCGTCCAAGCCGATATACCCGCTCAGACACCGTGATATGGGATCGCCGCCGTCGGGGCGATAGTTCTCCGGCAGCCGGTATTTCTTCCATGCGAGATAAAAGAGCGATATGAGCCGGTGGTGGAACAGGTCCAGAAAATCGGTCAGCGCATAATCCTTTTTGTGGTTCAAGTCCTGAGCGTGGCTATTGTACCAGTGCGGCAGGACGCCGCTGGGACCGATGAGCCCCATGAAATTGACGGTGACCACCGGATCGCTGTGAACGTGTCCGTTTTGCAGGCTGGAGATGTCGCTGGCAGGAAATGTAAATCCGGGCCTGACGCGAAAGCGCACCGGGTCCTTGCCGGGGGACAGGGCTTTTCCCATCGGCCGCCCCCGGCCGTATCCTTCGAGAAGATGCACAGCTTTGAAAAAATTGAAGCTGCAAATATCTTCATGAAGGCTTTTTCTTACAGAAGTACGCGTTCTCCGTTTCTCGGCGGCCATGCAATTATCTCGTTTCTGCGTTGAATGCTCTTCACCACAAGGCGCGTGAACGAATTTATCGATACGTAGTGTGCCAGAAACCGCTCCAGCACCGAAGCAAACAGGTAGACGCTGGACCCGACGAACTTATCTTCATTCACGGTCAGGGTCACCTCGATCCCGCGGCAAAACGACCGGCCGATCCGCATGGCGGTGTGGCTGTGTTCGACGCCTTCGAGACCTTCGATCTGGTGGCGGGTCACCGGCGAATCATGGATGTCGTACAGCTTCAGCAATTCTTTAAGCCCCTGCCCGTTTCGGGAGACCAGCGACAGGTAATTGAGGGACAGGTGCGATATCAAACGCCACTGCATCCGCCCCCCGGGCATGGGGCGGCTCGAAGGGGTGGGCTTCATCAGGCAGGCGATGCCTTCGATGGGGCTCTCCTCCTCGATGAAAAAATCCCGTGCAAATCCTCCCGGCACCAACCTGGAGGGCAGATCGCGATTGGTGCACGTGGTGTGGACGGTCAGCGTTGCGCATCGGGGATCGGCGGCGGCCATCTTCTCGTCGGTAAACGACAACAGCACGTCCATGCCCTCGTCCCCCTTGCGGGGAGATTTGCGTCGGCGGATGTGCCAGTACGCCCCCGGCTCCTGATGGTCCTCGAAATGGGAAAGGGCGTAGAAGGGCTGATAACGGATGGTTTCATCCCCGTCTTCGGTAATGCCGGTCACCTTGTCGATGCTGAAGACTTCGGTGGTGCTCTTGTTGTGGATATCGTGGTAAATGGGATAGTCCGCCTTTTTGTGCTCCACCCGAACCGGCATGGCAATCTGCTTGAAGAGGTTCACCGCAGGCGAGGCGTACATGCAGAAGGTGTCCTGGTTGATCAGCATGCGCTCGGTGTCTTTGTGGTTGAGATAGATATTGATCTCCAGCAGGTCACCGTCGATCAGCCGCAATCTTTCCATGCCGGTCAGGTCGAAAAACAGAAATTTTTCGGGGAAAGCGAAATACTCGTAAAGCAGGCGGTACCCGTCAAACGACTGTTCCGGCCATGGCAGCATGGCGTCGTCTTTTGAGAAGCCCATGGGTTTCAGGTGATCCGCAGTCAGTGAAAATTTATCCCTGCGACGCCTGACGCCGTTTTGTTCGGTATAGGAGACGATCTCCAATTCCACGGCATTGTGCATCAGCAGTTCGAACAGCTTGAACACCTGTTGTTGCTGGCCGTTGAGATAGAAGCGCAGCGCGCCCGGCCATTCGATCTGTCCCAGTTTCATCTTGGGCGCGGTGTTCAACTCGATCCTGATGCCGTTCAGTGCATCGACGCCGGGATTGGGGGGAAAGGTCTGTTCGGCATGGGCCACCTCGACGGGCAGCAGCAAAACATCCTGGGTGGTTTGAAAATTGAGCCGCGTGCCGTGGATGGGCGGCGAGTACAACCGGGTCCCCTTTCCGACCCGGTGGCCCGACGGCGGCACGTTTTGCAGGCGCGGCATGAATTTAACCACCGTCATGGAGGGCAGCGGCCGGGTGTAGTGGGGGTAGATAATTTGCAGCAGCGACTCGGTCAACTCGGGAAAGCTGTCGTCGATTTTTTTTCGAATCCGTCCGGTGAGAAACGAGAAGGCCTCCAGCAGCCTTTCGGTGTGGGGATCCTCGCAGCGATCCGCCTCCAGCAGCAACCGGCCTGCGATTTTCGGATATTTACGGGCAAACTCGGCCCCGGATTCCCGCATGAAGGTCAGTTCGCGTTCGTAGTAGTGGAGCAAAAGGTCATCCATGGTGCATTCTTTGTGTTAGGTAGTTGTCTATTTTGCGTCTTTGATTTTGTACTCGCCCCGGTTGACCGAGAACCAGGTATCGAAATAAATGGGTTCATGAATCGGGTCGGCGTACAGCGTCGCCATCACGGTAAAACACAGGTTCTGTTCGTTGCCTTCCTGATCGTTAAATTCCACCGATACGTTTTTGAGGCGCGGCTCAAATTTTTTGATGGTGGAAACAATGCTGCTTTGTAAGGCATTTCGAACTTCCGGGCTTTTGGGGTTTTTGGCGACAAAGTCTTCGATCCCGTATACAAACATCGATTGGTTCAGATATTGGTAGCTTTCGGGAGGCTCGATAATGCTGCGCCGGGTATTCAAAAGATTTTCAACATCCCGCAATACGGATTTGCGAACGACCTCGATGTCGGACGCCCTGCCGCCGAGCATGCCTAAATCCGTTCCGCTTTCTAGACGGTCGAACACAGACAACTGTATAAATTGATGCTGTTCCGCCATATTAACGCCTTAGATCATATGGTTTTACTAAATGTTTGGAAATTCAAGCTGTTAAATATACACTTTGGCAAAACAAAGTTCCTATATTCTTAGTTCACAGGATTGCATATCCTTCGATCTATCGATGCTCCGCAGAAAGCAATTTCACTATCTTTTCCTGCCCTCTGAATTTCGCCAAATCCATAGCGTTTTTGCCATGTTTATTGCGATGTTTTACGTCACCCCCCATATCGATCAATTTTTTGAGTGTCTCGATTTTCCATTTTTCAGGAAAAAAAGAAAGAATGAGGTCATTTAAGAGATGGTTGCCTTCATGGCCGATGAATTCAATATCAATACTTTTCGATAATATCGCATCTGACAATTTTTGCTTTTTGTTAATCAAGCGACCACGCTCCTCCATTGTTCTGTCCGCCTCTCCAACGACAACCGACAACGCGCAAGACAACAGAAAGGACCTGTCAGTGGACGAGACATTTTCGAAAGTCTCGGGTTTTAGTTCGCCGGCACCGGCTGCTACACACATGGGGTCATTATAGTCGTAGTTTCTTTTTGGGTCGTCGCCAACGGCACATCCAAAACCGAGCAACACGATGATGGCCGACGCTATCAAAACGGAAATATTCAACGATTTAACGATGCCGCATTTGTTCACCGCACAACGGAAGAGGTCTTGTCGCGAGGCTCCGCTACGAAACAGTATCATCCTATTGTGGAGAAAATTCATGATTACCTCCATTTTGAACTGAAGCGTTTTCTCAATTCATCACGCTCTGTTACAAAATTGGGCGTCATAATCAGATCATCGGTCTGAATTCCACCGGACTCAACCTGCACAACCTCATTGTATGTAACTCTTCTCCCGGAGGCCGTAGCAGATTGATACACACGATTTCTTTCTGATGTTAGTAAAGGATCTTTGTATCCTATGAACAGTCCCGCTCCGATGGCGTGACAAAAAATGTGCATCTCAGCTATTTTTTCATCCTTATCGACATATTCAGTGTAGATGGGGTTGGACAAAATGGGATCGTAAAATCTATTATTTCCTTTTTTTCAGCGTGTTAAAGCGGCTTCTATTTTGCTTCGCGTTGTCTTTAAAGTTTCAATCAACCTTGGAGGAACCTCATCTTTATTCGCCTGCAGATCTTCAATAGAACTATTTAAAAAGGCCATCGCTTTATTATACTCGACATAACGATAGTCCTGCTCTTTTTCTTTAACGACTGGGAACTGGTCTTTAATACTTCCTATGTCTGCATTTCGATAGACCACCACTAAAATATTATAAACTCTGGGCCGTGAATCACCATGGCTGTCCCATTGCCAGTAGTCGCTACCGAGGAGATCACCTGCTAGCGACGGTGGGCCGAAATCTTTGTAGTGCATTATGATATGTTGCTGGTTGGCTTGATGACTACAAGCCGCTATAGCCAAAAAGATGAGCAATGAAATGATCTTATTCATCTCCCCCCCTTTTATCGTACAGTCGCGCAAGCACAAGGAAGTGCTGCTAATGAAATGGCAGATGCTCCATCAGGTGGTACGATAATAATGCTTGACAACCATGGAAAATTTTCAATTGCTGTTTTCTCATATAAATCCGCACCAACTGCGTCCCAGTGAACTTCATAGATATCACCTTTTGAAAATAGCCATGTGTGCGTATCCCCCCTGGACATTCCAACGCCGAATTGTACATTCCGCAATGCTGCAACATCGACGATATTCAATGCCGTCTTGCCTTTATCAAACAGCTTACGAAAATTCGCATGCGAAGTAGGCGTCGGATTATAATTCACAGCTTTATATTTAACCGGGATATGGTGATAGTGGCAATGCCTGTTTGCCGTAAAATATGTATATGTGTGTTCCTCTGCGGCATCACGTGGGTGGACGACATCCGGGTTCACATAAATTCCAACCCAATTCTTTTTCGTGACAAGTTTTTTCCCCAAAACACTGCCCTTATACCTCTTTATTATCATAAATATTTCCTCCAATCTGGAAGACCTTTTGGAGTCGGAGTTCATTCTCTCCAGGTTAGGACATTTCGAATGGTTTTGTGTTTTTTGGATTGAACCTGTCTACTTTATTTTGGTGTTTCTCAAATTCAACCACTCGAATCATATCTTCAGATCGGTCTGCAAGTTTACGTGGATGTACATGTATCAGAGCAAGTATAAGCCGTTCATCGCCAGCATTTCCACAATACCCTAATCGTGAGATAAATACATTGGGGTAATCACCAACAAAGGCCCTAAAATCATCTATCATGTTGATTGCTCAAATAATTTATTGCTGGGCGGCAAGTTAGTTAATGCGGTGCAAATAGCTTGACGATTCTATCTTTCTGACTTTATCGGCAGCGGCCTTTCAGATGCCGTACAAATGAGCACCTTCGCCCTGATTTTTCTCTGCTTCAATAATATTTATGTCGGCCAGCCATTTTTTGCGATTCTGTAATTTATGAAAAAACGTATAAAAGTATGACATTTTTCAACCACCCTTTTATCCTACACTAAACAGAAAGGAAATCGGAACTTCATTGCCTTTATTACTTCACTAAATATTTAGAAGAAGACTGAAATATTCAAAAACAATTAAGCTTGACGGGGATAGATGTATTGTTTGCCAAAGATTAATTGCTAATTTTTTGTTGAAGAGTATGATAGCCCTCTTTGCAAAAACTTGCTTCTTTATCAAGATCCATGCATCGTTGATACATTTGCAACGCTTTACTTTTATCTGCTCCGATCCTAGATAGAACGAATCCCACCTGCCCATATGCGCGCCCTTCATCAGGAAAGCGCGACAACGTTTTTTCAGATAACTCAAGGCTTTTTTTCTTTAACAGCGCAATATCTTCTGCAAAATCTTGATGTTGAGAATCCTTAGAATCCTTATTTTCTAATAGTTTCAGAGTATCGCTTGCCATTAGCAATGAAGAAGGAATTTTTAATTGCGCCTGCAAGTCATCTGCTGGTAAATACTTAAATAATATCATTACTGTTTTCGCATTTCCCTTCACAAGTTTAGCAAATTCAGAAGCATTATCAAAGAAGGCATCTTTTTGATCCAACGCCTTTTGGATGATTTTTAAAAAGTCGTTAAGATCCTTATTTTCATTTTCTGTTACCAGTGGTAACAAGTCCTTTTCAATAACGCCCTTGAGCCTATCCAATTCTGGAGCTTGATATTTAAAATCATGTGTTTCATAAAGTACTTCATAGCCATCTTCAAGCTGAGTGTTCTTACCTGACATTTGACAAGAACAAAAGACCAAGGTCATTAGAATTATAAAGCTGTTAAAAATAATCTTTTGCAAAACAAGCCTCCTGGAAAATCTGATGTTATGCATTATGCCATTATACCATCGCGATCGGTTAAAAACATGAAAATTTTCTCTTAACCTAAATTCTGATTTTTACTACCGAATGTTTACTTCAATCTATTACAATATAGAACTATTAATTTTCCGTAACCCATATATATTCAGTGCTGTGGTGCCGCCATCCATCATGAGGTCCTTGGCTTAAATTTAGCCTGGAATGATATTTGCGAAAAACGGTTCTATAATCATTGCCGGCTTCAGCAATATACACAGAATATACTGATTTTGCTCTTGCCCCAGTGGGGTCAGGATCTTCCCACTCTTCAATTTTTGCTACAACCAGCACACCCAGATTGTCTCCTTTGGCATCCTTTATCTTTTTAGATAGTTTCTTCAACTTATTCTTAATATTCCACTGTGTTCCAAAGTCATTGAGTTTTAACATCCCCATTTGTACCAATTGAATTGCTGACCCCAACTTAGAATTTTCGCCAACCTTCCCCGCTTTTAAACCTGTATTGGATGACATTTTTAAGCTGTGAAATTTAAGGCCTTGGAATTCCATCGACTCCTCCATTAAGAATCGCCTTTCGGGCAGCGGACTTAACTACTGCCCGAAAAGCCTGCCTATAATACTAATTCAGCTATACTTTACAATTTTTCTGGAGATCCCATCCACCTGCAACGTTTCCAGCAGCGCCTCCACCTTGGCGTTTCTGCACAGTATAAGCCCATTGGATCTTACCGAAGTTAATACTCACGTTCTCTTCCGGAAAAGCCCCCTTCTTAGCGCCGTCGCTACCGGCCGTATTGACCCCACTGATGATGCAATTGGTCATTTTGTACTCCATGAACTTTACTTTCTCATCTCCCGCACGACAAACTTCTACAATTATGCTATCGATATGGGTACCAGCCGCGCACGCCATCGCCAACTTTGGAGTCGCCTTATCTAATTCTTTTGTAAATGCAAAGTCATTAAAGTCCGCGCGTTCAGCGCTAGCACCGCCGACGCTACTAGCCGTGGTTGAGCTTCTCTGGGTCACTCCAGTATCGAAAGAGGTGATTTCAATCCATCCAGAATGTTTGTCATCTGTGCTTTCTCCTTCAATTCCGTCAATCTTGATAAAAGCATCAAAAGCCATTAAAAACCTTCCTTTCTGATTTGAATTTTGAATTATCCATGGTTGGAGCCCTATGCCGCAACCATCTATAGATTAAACGCCGTTGGCGCTTATCACGAGTTAACTATAGTTTTATGCATTGGCCGGTGGCGGCAGTTCGGCCACTAGCCGCAGCGAGACAGTCAACTCATCCAATTGATAATGGGGGCGCAAAAAGGCCACGGCCTTATAGGCCCCGGTTTTCCCCGGAATTTCCGCTACTTCGATACGTGCTTCACGCAAGGGATAGGCAGCCTTGGTCTCCTGGTCAGCCATGTCGTCGAGGACTACATACTTGGAGATCCAGTTGTTGAGGAACTTTTCTGCCTGGTCGCAGGACATGAAGCTGCCGATTTTGTCGCGCATCATGGATTTCAGATAATGGGCGAATCTGGAGACGGCCATGATGTATTGCATCTGGGACGAAAGCCGGGCGTTGGCGTTGGCCAGGTCCGAGTCGTAGAGCTTTGGTTTGTTGGTGCTCTGGGTGCTGAAAAAGGCCGCATAGTCGGTTCCTTTGCAGTGCACCAGCGGAATGAACCCGTTGTCGGCCAGCTCTTTTTCGCGGCGGTCGGTGATGGCGATTTCCGTTGGGCATTTCAGGGCCACTTCTCCCTCGTCGGTCTTGAACGTGTGGGTGGGCAGCCCCTGGACCAGGCCGCCGCCTTCCACGCCTCGGATGGCCGCGCACCAGCCGTATTTGGCAAAGGCATCGGTCAACCGGGTGCCCAATGCGTAGGCCGCATTGCCCCAAAGGTACTTTTTGTGATCCGTACCGTCCACATCTTCTTCGAAGTTGAACTCCTCCACCGGGATGGTTTCGCTGCCATACGGCAGACGCATCAAAATGTGGGGCAGGCATAGTCCGACGTAGCGGGAGTCCTCCGATTCACGGAACGATTTCCACTTTACATACTCCGCCCCGGTAAAGATTTTCGTAAGGTCGCGCGGGCCTCCAAGTTCGGTGAAGCTTTCCCAGTTAAACATCTTGGGCGACGCGGCGGCGATAAACGGCGCGTGGGCAGCTGCGGCCACACCGGATATTTTTTCCAGCAGGGCCATGTCCTGGGGATTGAAACCGAATTCATAATCACCCAGCAGCACGCCGTAGGAGTGGCCGCCGAACATGCCGAACTCTTCTTCATAGACTTTTTTGAAGACGGTGGATTGATCGAATTCGGCCGCCTTTTCCATGTCCTTGAGCAACTCTTTTTTGGTGATGTTCATCACCTTGATCTTCATGTTCTCACCGGTTTCGGACTGCTGCACCAGGTAGTTCAATCCGCGCCAGGAAGCTTCAAGTCTCTGAAAGTCTTCATGGTGCATGATCTCGTTGAGCTGGGCCGAAATCAGTCGATCCAACTCGGCGATGCGCGCATTGATCATGGCTTCGGTATCCTTGGAAATGGTGATCTGACCTTCCATGACCTCTTTCGCGAATTCGCTGATGATCTCCTTTGCCCAGGATTTCTGACTCTCTTCCCGGACCATATTGCTCTCACCGATAATCTGCTCCAGCAGATCGGTCTCATCCTGCTGGGCTTGTGCCTCTTGGGCTACCGCTTGGGCTGTTTTGTTTGCCATGATCGTATCCTTTCGCCGCCTGGGGCTTGAAATTATGCTTTGTCTTTGTCCTGCGCCTCATCTTCGGCCGCTCCGGTTTTACCGATGGCTTCGAGTTTGGCGCTGTTGGAGATGATGTCCTGGAGCAACTCGTCCAGCTTGTCGTTACCGTCGAGTTTTCCCATCAGGTTGTAGAGCTTCTTGCGGGCCTCCACCAGTTTGCGGATCGGTTCGATCTGCCCGGCGATTCTTTCGGGGTGAAAATCGTCCAGGGATTTGAAATTGAGCTCAACACCGATCTTGGAGTCGTCGTCCTCGATTTTATTGTCCACGCGAAAGCTCAACCTCGGTTTTGCGCCTTCCAGCACGCTGTTGAAATTGTCCCGGTCGACTTCAACATATTTTCTCTCTTTGATCGGCGGCAGCGGTTCTTCCGGTTTCCCGGAGAGGTCGCTCAATACGCCGGCCACAAACGGAATCTCTTTTTGCTCGACGGCATCGCCGATCTCCACGTCATAGGTGATGTGCACGCGCGGGGGGCGGACGCGATCAAGTTTATGTTGAATACTATCTGCCATTGTAACCTCCTGTTGCATGAATGGGTTTCGGCACCGTCTTCGGGTTTCATGTCGAGCACCGCTGTCCTATCTGCGATCAAAAGCACCCATGCGCTTTTGATGTTGTATGTCTGCATCATTGGCCGGCGGAGAGCCGGTATGCCGCTGCTTTGGTAATGTTCAGGGTGCACAATTTCTGGAACAGCGTGGCGGCCCGTTCTGAAGCGCCTTCGTTCTCCTGTTCCAGGCAACGATAAAGGGTTTCGATAACATCCGCGATCCAGGCCGGGTGTTCCCATTTTTCGAGGTGCAGGGATTCGATCAAACCGTATAGTTGTTCGGCAATCGGCTTGGCCAGGTCGTAGCGGCCGGCCAACAGGCACAATTTGGCCACCAGCAGCAAGTACCGGTTCTTCTGGCGCACGGACGGTGCCAGCGCGGCGGCGGCCATGAGCTGATCCAGGGCGTTCTTCAGGTGGCCGTTGCCAGCCTTTCCGGCCACCGATTTCCAGATCGTCCTTTCATCTACCGAGATGTCTGAAATGGCGCTCTCGTTTGAAAAGAGACCGCCGACATGCTCTTCTCCTCCGGTATCTTCCAGATCAACCAGAAAACGGTTCATATCGTCGTCAGAGCCGGCGTCCGACACTTGCGCATCGATGGGGTCCACTTCACTTTTCCGTTTTCTATCATAGATTTTCTTGACCACCCGGGTGCAGGCGACCAGCGCATCATCGAGCAGAGTGAATCCCGGCGGATCGGTCACGAACAGCTCATTGACGATTTCGTCCAGCCGCCGTAGATGCTCCGCACTGTCCAGCAGTTGCCGGTGCAGGTTCCTATAAAAGGACAGGGAGCTCTGATTGACGGCTGATGCGAATTCTTCGCCGGAGATCTTGCCTTCTTCGATCAACGCCCTGCGGCGCTCCTTCCCTTCCTTGTCCAGGCCGTTGTCAAAACCGACCTGCCTTGAGACCTCCCGATCAAAATAGGTGAATCCGCGCGTGTGCTCCGGATCGCAGATGGGCACCTGGCAGACGGCAGACGGCAATTTCTCGTTCAGATACGTCAACGGTCCGACCCGGTAATCCAGGTCTCCGTCTTCAATGGCCGGGTAAAGGGTATCCCAGAAATCGGTCATCAGGTTTACCATCAGCCGGAGGCCGAATCCCAGACCTTCGAATCCGTACTGATGAAGCATCGACTCGGTGAACCAGACGACAATCTGCAGGTCCTTGGACTGCTCCTTGAGCGCATCTCCGCATATCTTGCCGACCAGGGGCCAATCCTCGCGTTTGATCTCGGTGTGCCACTCTCCCCGGTCCAGTTCGTCATCGGCGCGTTTGGCTTCTTTTATCTGGTCGTAAACCGGCGCATAACGCAGGTCCACGCCCGAAGGATTGGCGCCCGGAATCGGCGCTGTGAAGGTTTCCATTTTCAGTTGCACGGCGCTTTTATCCTCTCAACGCTTTTAGCCCGGACGCGGCCGCCCCGTTTGGAGCGAGGCTCCACAACCAGACAAAATCCGGTGGTGTCAGTGCCTGGGCGATAACCGCCACGGCAACCCGTCCGTCAATCTCACTGATAAATACGGCCGGCGGCAACGTTTGATCCCCCATGATGATCACCCGCCGGCAAAAGGTCAGGTCATAGGGTAGGTTTTCCGGAATACGGCAGTCGATCTTCAGCAGGCATTTAACCCCCTCCACGCTCTCTTCGCACTCCGATCCGCCGGACATATTGGGCGTGTCGTAGATGCGCTGCTGATATTCCCGCCATTTGGGGGCCGGTTTCTGGATCAAATGCAAAGAGTCGCTCAACTGCCGGATGGTGCCGAAGCGCGCCGAAGAGACATATTCGAAACTTTTCCATATCTCCTCGAAGGCGAAGGGCAGCATAGAACAATTTCCAGGCCACTCTTCCAGGTTTCCCGCGCCGAGGTAGAGCAGCGGGAAGCTCCGTCCCTGGATATCGCAACTGTTGCGCACCAACCCGCACACCACTTGACGGCCGGTGCCCTTGGTCCAGAATCGCCAAGAGCAGTGCCTCGAACGCAGCACGGGGTTGGTTTGCAGCTCCGCGAAGCCGTTGTCCACCCACTTGGTGAATCGCTGGAACAGAGGCGAGCGGCTGCCGGCCCAGACAAAGTCTTCCAGCCCCGGATGCTTTCCCCAAACAAACCATTGCCACTCTTTTCGGTTTCTGATCAGCCCTTTCACCCTGTCCGCGCTCCTGAGATGACTCTTGCCGGGGGCCGGTTCGGCGCCGTAACGAGTTGGCGGATGATCGGCGCCGTCTGTCCGGCGGTAAACTGATAGATCACTTCGATTTCTCTGACGCCCAGTCTTGCGAATTCATTCCGGTATTCCGGAAAATCGCTCACTGTGAAGGTTCGATTGCCTCCCTGAAAGTCCTTCAGGAATTTTCCGAAAGCACAGTAACCCGTATAATTGCGCACCAGCGTGATATCCCCGATCATGATCTCCAGCCGCACGTCTCCGCTCCTGGAGGGCGACCAGGTGAACTTCTTCTCCACCGGATACTGCCGGTTTTCCAGTATGGTCCTGCCGTCCACGCTCTCAAGCACAAGACGGGTCATATGGGGTTTGACACGCGCTTCGATATTGACGTCCGTCGGGAAGGCGGCAACGGTAATGGCCTGGGGTTTGGCCTGACCGCCGGAACCCGCATTCCAGCGTTTGCCTTTGCGGATAAAGGCGAAGTAGGAATTTCTGAACGGGATGGCGCAGTTGTTCAGTTTTCGGCTCCGGTATCCACGACCCGAGCTGCGGCTGACGAAGGGACCGGCATGGTTGTTGTTGAACTTGTCCGCGACTCCCTGGTCTCCGAAGAGCAGGGAGACCAGTTGATGGCGGTCATAGACGCCTTCGATCTTTACCATCACCTCGCGGTCCCAGAGGTATTGCAGATGTTCACCGGCGCGCCGCACCGAGAACTGCCAGAGCATATCCACCGGTTCGGTGATGAGATGCCAGAACGGGTTCTGCTCGGCGCCGGGGAGCGGCGGGTTGTCTCCGTAAATGGTCTTTTTCAGGTTTTTGACCGCCTTCTGGGCGGCCAGCAGGGGGGATTTGGCATCGGCCGGGTCATCTTCGAACCCGGCCCGGGCCACGCTATAGGCCCGACTGCGGGATTCCGTAATGCCGTTGAACCCGGCCAGCGCATCCCGGTAGCGTTGATACGCCTGTTTGCCTTTGGCCAGTTTGCTCTCGGCCATCCCGGCCTTGACCAGTTCTGCGGCCAATCGGGTTTTGTGCCCCACCCGCCGGCTCAGTTTTTCGGCCGCCTTGTTGTCGGCCGCCTTGTCGCCGGCCACTGCGTTGCGGATGATGCCGAAGTTTTTGATCTGATCGAGCCATCCGGCCAGGCGCTGGTCTTGTTCTCTGTCCGGTTTGATGATGGGCCAGGAGGTTTCGCCGGTCATGGCCAGTTGTTTTTCCATGCGTTTGAGAAGCGCCAGGTAGGGACTGTCATCCCGGGTAAAGCGCTCCACGGCCGCGGCCCACTGTTCGGGCTGGGGGAAAAGCGACTTGGCGGTGCTGAAATTAGTGGCAAACTCGGACCAGGCATTGAAGTATTCGTTCTTGTACCAGGCCGCGAACTCCTCTTTGGGCTTGACGATCCAAAGCGACTGCTCCACCGCCTTTTCCAGCTCGTTGGATACGAAATCGCCGATGCGCTTGCGTCCTTCGACGGTAAAGGCCGGCCGGATGGATGCCAGTTCCGAATCCTGCGCATTGCTGTACCAGAACTGGTTCAGGGTGACGGCCTGATCCGGCAGGTCGGCATCGGCCCATGCGGTCAGCCAGCGCAGATCCCCCTGGTTGTCCTGAAAGTAATTCTGGAGCAGCCGCTGCAGCCCCACGAGAGAGGCGTTGAGGGTTTCGACATCCTTCTGCCACATCAGATAATTGATGTAGGCGTATTTGTAGCGGTCGGTGACCTCCTGCTCCAGTGACGGCAGGTCCTTGCCGTCGATCATCATCATGGCGAAGTTGGGGGACGGCAGCTCGGCCAGTTTTTCCGCTCCGGCACCGTCGAACCTGGCCCGGATCATGTTGATGCGGCGCACCACAAAGGGGATGTACCTGGCGGCGGTGGCATCGCCGTCTTTGGCCCATCCGCCGTTGGCAATCGTGCGTTCGATCCGGCCGTTGATGCTGGCATCGAAATGGTCTCTGAACCGTTCGCAATACCTTTGCTTTAGAATCCGTTCCAGTTTCAAGCTGGCGTTGAGGCCCAGGCGGGGGATCTTCCAGTTTTTGTTTCGCGCTTCGACGGTGTTGATCTCACGGCTGAAATCGGCCATGAGGCTGATGTCGCCGACCGGGTCGTCATCGAACAGTACGGTTTTTTTATAGGCCGGAGAGACCAGGTTGATCATGGCCTTGTTCTCGTTCCAGGAATAGGTGAGCAGGATGCAGCACACCATGACAATGGTGACAAACGCCGTCAGCCATAAATTATGGGTCAACCGGTTCCACTGCCGGGCCGTGCGGGTCATGGAGTAGAGCGAACGGTCGGAGGGCAGGATTTTGGCAAAAAAGTCATGCAGGAAGAAACCGTTTCCGGTGCCCGGCAGTTCGGGGGTGCTGATCCTGCCTAAACCGTTTGCTTCGCTGTTGACCGGGTGTCCCTCCTGCCGGCCGCTGCAAAAATAGATGCCCCTCAAAAAGGGCAGCTCCTGGAAGGGGTTCTCCTTGAAAGCGCCTTTGCAAAAGGCGACCAGGCCCTCGCGCAGCCGGGCGAATTCGGTGGGAAAGAGCAGCACCTCCGGTTCGAGATAGTAGCGGTCCTTCACCTGATCCTGGTTGGCCAAAAGCAACCGGATGTCCTTTAGCTTTTCGGTCACGGTGTCGATGGTGCGATTGACGAACACCGAGATATCGGTCTCTCCGTCATGGTTCATCAGCCCCATGGCCTGGGAGTTGGACGATTCGGAAAGCAGCCCGAAGTAACGGTTGATGCCGTATATCAGGTCGGATTTGGTGACCAGCAGATAGACCGGGAATTTAGCCCCCATGACGCCGGTGATCTCGTCGATCCGTTTGCGAATGGTGCGCCCTTCGTCTTCTATTTTCTCCAGGTGGCCTTCCAGGAGTTGATCCGCCTCGACGGTGACGATCACACCGTTGAGAGGCTCCTTCTTACGGTATTTGACCATGTGCTCCAGAAACGCGCGCCACTCTTTCTTGTCCAGTTTTTCGTTGCGGTGAATGGAATAGCGCCCGGCGATATCGATTACCACCGAATCGTCGAAGAACCACCAGTCGCAGTTGCGCGTGCCCTCTATACCGGCCACCCGGTTGATGTCTCCAAAAGGCGACGGCAGCCGCGCACTTTTTACGGCGGTTGATTTTCCGGCGCCGCTGCGGCCCACCATCAGGTACCACGGCAGCACGTAAAGCGGATTGCCCTTGCGCTTCAGATCGGATTTCTTCAGCGTGGTGATGGCCTGTTTGAACCGGCGCCGCAGCTCACGCGATGCGTCATCGAGTGCGGAGATGTTTCCCGGCATCTCATCCGGGCCGATAATGCCATCGACGAATTTCATCTCGCGACGCTTCTGGATCATCTTCCGCAGCAGTATGACGATCAGGATCGAACCCGCCAAAGACACCAGAATCATGGCCTTGCCCCACCATTGCAGGTCCATGCCGAGAACATAGATCAACAGGGACCAGGCGACCAGCAGGCAAAGAACAACCAATGCCGTCACCAACAGCATCTTGAGCAACTTTGCTAATTTGAATTTGTACATGATTTACCGTCTTCTACTCTGGTTACAGGCTGCCGGAGGCTAAACGAATTTGCCCAGGTCCAACTCCAGCAGGTAATAATAGATCCCCATCAGGCCGAAGAAGAACCCAATGGAAAGCAGGCCGATGACAAGGGGCAGGGCCCTGAACCGCATGGGCTTTATTTCAGGCGGAGCGGTCTCCGCCTGCATCTGGTATGCCTCGGGAAAGAGCCGCCGGTTTTCCAATGAGGGTTCACCGGCGGAGCTGCCAAAAAGGCGTTTCAGATTAGACGTCTTGAGATGATCGAGCACAACGCCGTCGCCTTTCTCAACATACCGTCCGGAGAGCCCAAGGGTCAGGCAGTAATAGGCGACTTCACGGACATCACGGTCCTCATGTCCGATCTGGTCCAGGCGCTCGAAAAACTCCATGCCACCGTCCGCCATGTTGTAGTAACGCCGCTGAAGTGATTCCCGCTGCCACTTGCCCTTGTGCTCCCAGTTGGAATTGAGGATCGCCTCGTCTATCCAGACACAGACCGACAACCGGGCATAATTGTAATCGCGGTCTGAAAACGCCTCTTTGTCCTTCAACTGCCGACTTTTTTCCAGAAGCTGGTCGATTTCGTTCTTGAACGTTTCGAAAACCGGCTGGACATTGCCCTCGGTACGGACCCCGAGAACCACGTGAACGATCAATTCCATAAAACAGTCGATTAAGCGCACTATTCATCCCTCCCGGCGACCATCAGTTCGATTTTGCCGTCCTCGGGTTTGGTATCCCAGCTCAACGACAGCTTCTTCTCGTCGATGACCTTCTGCCACAGCCGGTTCTTGTGATCGATGCTGAAGTAAATGCCCATACTCCGCCTGGGCAGTTCCGGCGGCGGGTATTTCTCGTGATGCAGGGGTATGCCCGGCAGGGATTGGGCGATCAGCAGACCAATGTAGTCCGGCGAACTCAACTTGGCCATTTTTTCCAGTTCGGAGATCACCTGCTCGCGGGGCGCGTCCGTTTCCACCACCAGGTAGTATTTTTTACGGCCGGCAAACATCTTGGGCGGCACATCCAGCCCGTAGTTGGCGCCGTCGAAGACAAATTGCGCGATGTATTCCGGATCGGCGGAGATGTCCCCCATCAAGCGGACCAGAATTTTAATGGCGCGTTTAAAACAGTGGGAGAGGGCCTCGTGATCGTATGGGGGCAGGTAATAGGGATCGTCCTTGCGAATGCGAACCAGATTGATCTTGGACGAAAAGGTTGACAGCTCGCCGATCAGCTGACACAGGACGCCGTACAGCGTCCAGGGATGCACCGCACGACTACTGCCGAGCATGTGCCGCAGAATGGGCGAAAACCGGTTCAGGGTTCGCAAGGTCAGCAGAAAGATCATGTCCTTGGTGCCGAACTCCGCGGTATGCACCCCGCGCTCCTTCTTGCTGGCCTCCAGCCGGTTGGCCGTAGCCGTGATCAGTTCGCTGGTGGACCGGATGCTTTGCTGCAATACTTTTGATGAAAAGACGGAAAGCGCCGGCGGTATGAAGTTGGGCGAAAGGATGATGCTGCCGTTCTGGCTTTCCAACCGGGCGATGTGCAGTACCTCATAGTCGCCCACCGCGTCTTTTTCCTCCTCCCACAGCAGTTTCAAGACGTAGCGCAGCCTTTCGATGGCCAGCGGTTCGCTGCCTTCGTAAAAGTCCGGCAGGTTCTCGGTCTCGATGTCAGCCGTAAAACGCGTCGGCACCATGGAGAACGACTCGTAATTCAGCGGGTCGGAGACATTTTTGCTGTTTTGGGAGAGCTTGCGGATGCCGAGGTAGACATTGAAGGGTTTGCCTTTGTCTTTCCAAGCCTTTTCAAAGTTACGCGATTCGAGCACCGCGTTTCCCGGGAACTGGGCGTGGGTCATGTCCCTGAACCGGAACTCCCCGCTCATCACATTAAATACAAAATTGGAGAGCGCCTCGGTGTGAACGACAATTTTACCCGTGCCCCAGAACGCAGGAACCAGATACCGGTTCATCGGCTCGATCAAGGATTGCATATAGACATCCTGCCATTGAAAATGGTGGGGCTGCAAAAAGAGTCCTTCGTGCCAGAAAATGGGCTTGCCGGTGGTCGTCGCGCTGTGGGATTCTTTGTTATTTGCACTCATCGCTGCACCCTTTATCTTTTACCATAATTTTACTGTACTCGATCTGCTTGGGCCCCAGGGACATATCGATCTCCAGGGTGCATGGTATGCATTGATACTTTGGCTTCCAGAAGCTTTCTTTTTTCTTCATGACCTGGATTTTATAACGCCTCACCATGCGGGCATCGTCCAGTTTATCGAAATAGCCGGTGACCACGGCGAAATATCTGGCCCTTTCGGCCCGGTCCAGAAAAAATGTCAGGTTCTCGCCGGCATGGATCACCTTGCTGTTGACGGCGGCGACGCTTGCATCGAAAAGCTCGCACTCCAGCAGTTTACGGATGCCCGGTTCATCCTGGGTTAATTGGTCGAAGGCATTCAACTCGCTGAGTTGGTAAAAGCAGACATACAGGGTGTGGGCCTTGCTGTTGTACAGGTTTAATTTATGGTCGGCCTGGATATGGACCCGAATGGCTTCTTTTTCGTATTTCCACTTCGCCTGCTTGATTTTAGGAGTACAGGCACCGACAGCCATCAGTACCAACCCAACCGACACCACAATTGCGCATCTCTTCATGTTAACCTCCGAACCATGGTACTTTCCATTCCATTCGCAAAGGCGGATCACCGTATGAATCTGTCGCACCCGGATTGAATTCGATTAATACGTCCTCACAGGACTTTACTATACTCCCAGAGTTTGTCAGCGCACCTCAACCTGCAGAGTTGCGCAATTCTGGTACTGCCGCCCTTTCTCCATTGAAAAGGCGCACTGGTAGTGTTCAAAACCAGGTCTTCTACTGGAAAGAAGCGCCGGAAATGACTGTATGATGAGCCGGTTTATATACAACAATACCCTAGCCGCAGACGATTCCTCGCAGGGCTTGACTGGGACCAGTTGCGTTTTGGCGGCACAAAGAACCCCACCGCATCGAACGCCATGGCCATACCAACTTTTCAGAAACCTAACTCTTCAGGAGCATTTTTTATTTCTACTTCGGCCTGCTCCCCCGGCATCGCCAGGGCACACCCCTATCCTTAACCGGAAATAATACTTCCCCACCTCCGGTTAAAACGACCATTGACGGCAAACATCCGAACCCATACCGCCAATGGACAACTGGACAGGTCATCAGATCCGTTTTCTGCGGATATGACGGGTGAAGGTTTTTTACCTTCCCGGCCTGGTGGGCCGTTATCAAAAGATCGGTGCGAACTTTTCAGCCTGCTCAGCGAGTGAAATTTGGCGCCTGATTGATTTGGACTGCGCCAGTTGGAAGGGAAATGAGTATTCAGGCTGCTGTGGAGCAATGGTAAGTTCTCAATTACCGCTGCCACATAGCACAAAAAAAAATCCACTTCAAATGATTTTTTCATTTTTTTCGCGATCCGGGGATGGATTACGCCGACAACATATTTGCACTGCCACTCTATCTTTAAGGATTCAATACAGGATGCCATTAAAGATGACTTCAGGTTCTGAACTTGCGAAGCACTTGATGATGTATTTTTGAGTTGTACCCGCGGCCGGAGTATGTTACCGGGTAGAAGTATTCATCCGAACAGCACCAATGCCTTTCTCTTCTTTTTGACGGTCTGTCGAAACAGGCCTATCTGAACAACCTTAAAAACAGCTGCGGCAAACACCACCATGCAGTGGTGCGCAAAGGAGGTATATCATGCCTGGAGGCGCCAGGATCGGCGACATGGCAAAAGGGACCGACGCTCACGGATGCAAGGTCTGCACCCACACCGTTGTCGGCCCCGCCGTTCAAGGATCTCCCGATGTGATCATCAATGGAAAACCGGCGGTTCGCAAGGGTGACGGCGGCATTCATGCTATATGCTGCGGCAGCAACACCTGGCATGCCGGCGGCGGCAGCACAACCGTCTTTATCAACGGGAAGCCGGCCTACCGTCTGAAAGATAAATCCGTCCACTGCGGCGGCACCGGCCGGCAGATCGGTGGGAGTTCCGACGTGATCATCGGCGACTCCCAGTCAGCGGGATTCAAAAATGCCGCCAAAAACCACGCACCGTTCGTGTACAACTGCAACCAATAATCTCCGGGTAAAAGCGGCCGATGGTTCGCGCGCTTTTAATCCGTCGCCTATTGTCGAAAGAAAAAACAGATGACACTCAACCAAATCGCCCGTTTGCTCAACCAGAACGCCCCGACCGGCGCCGTCCGCTATGCGATCGTCGACACCGCCGCCACTTATGACGACTCCGCCATCTTCTCCCGGCTCTGCGCCTGTGATGCTCCCAAAGCGGCTCTGCTCACCGGAGAGAGCGCATGGGCATCGGAACACACCGCCCCCTACCTGGTGCAGCTCCACGATCAACCGGAACTGGAGAAGTGGTTTCTGGAATCGGGATGGGGCAATGGATGGGGCATCTGGTTTACCTCTCGATCCGATTTCAAGGCCCTGCTCCGGCATTTCCAATCTCTGTTCGTTCAGCGTGCCCGCAACGGCCGGGAAACCTACTTCAGGTTCTACGATCCCTCCATCCTGGGAGACATTTTGCCGATGCTTTCCGTGCAGGAACGCGTGGCATTTTTGGGGCCGGTGGATCGATTCGTCTTCGAAGGACCGGACAAGGCCCCCGTTGTTTTCGACAAACCAGCGCAGACTTTGAGCCTACCCATGGATTTGTCCGCAATCATCCAGGATCCGGAGAAGCGAAAACGGCTCGCCGAGCAGTGGCGACATCGGCTCCTTGCCCGCCATGTTTCCGATTACCGGAAACATGGATTTGACGTGACACCATCCCCCGACGTACGGATGTTGACCCTCGAAGACAAAAGCGGCGCCACCGCCAGGCTTCAAAAAACATCGGAGGGCGTCGCCGCCGTTACCGGGGAAAACCGCCGTTTCGAATACCGGCTCACCAGCTGCAGGCATCCGGAAACCGTTGTCGATCCGGCCGGCAACGGCTTCCACTTCGATATCCAGGAACGCAACAATCGCGTGAAAGAGAACTTGCCGCCCATGCTGAGCGCCATTCGCATGGAAGGCGCTGCAAAGACATGGGTCTTTGACTACGACAAGATGCACCACCTGACCGGGATAGCCTATCCGGACGGCACCAGCGCCAGTGTCGAGCACAACAGCTACGGCCACCAGACCGGCTGGGTGGACCGCAACGGCAACGCTGCGCGCTCCTCATACGATTTCGCCGAACGTCTGTCATCGTTTGAAAATGCCAATGGCCGGGAAACTCGTTTCGACTATGACGAATTCACCGCCCCATCATCCATCGCTTTTGCCGACGGCGCCGCCTTTGGGTTTGAATACACCGATGCAGGCGCCCTGAAGAAATTTCTGGCCGGCAATCGTATGGTGGCCGACTACCGGATCGACCCGCAAAGCGGCAGCTGGAAAGTCGACTATCGAGACGGCGGGCATGCGGAATTCGTAGTGCAGAACGACCGGATCATCAAGGCCGTCAACACCACCGGCACCGTGGAACTGGACTATGATGACAACGGTCGCCTCATCAAGGAAACCTTCCAGAACCGCAGCGTGATCTACCACCGCAACGAAACCGGTCAGTTGACCGGCATCACGACCCCCTTCGGCCAGACCATCCGGTACGAACTGTACGGCGAAAACCGGGTCAGCGGCATCCACGCCTGGCCGGACCACCGAATCGACATCCAATACAGCCCAAACGGCGCCATGGAGCACATCGACTACCCCAACGGGATGCGGCTGGAGCAAAACACCGATGCCATGGGCCTGCCCGAACGCATGCGCCTGAGCAGCGGCCGGGGCGTCCTTTTTGACAAGTCGTTCCGGCGCGACGCCCTCAACCGTGTCAGCCGGATCAAAGACCGCGATCAAACCGTCGCCTTTCATTACGACAAGGAGGGCCGACTGCTCAAAGCCTTGAGCAACCGTCCGGAACACAGCGAAAACTTTCTCATCGACGCCAATGCCAACCGCCTGGCCGACAACCACTCCCGCTACGACGTCAATGCCGCCGACCGTATCACCGGTGCAGGCCGAAACGAATTTCACTACGACCGTCTGGGCAATCTCATCCAGGGGACCTGTCCCAAGGGCAATGCGAAATTAACGTTACCGATCTCAACCGGCTGGCGTCCATCGCCCTGCCCCAGGGCCGGGCCCAATACCGCTACGACGCCTTCGGCCACCGCTACGAGACGCTTTGCCTCACCGACGCAGTAGGCAGGCTCGTCTGGCAGGCCCGCTACGATGCGTTCGGCCAGGCCCATATACAGACCGGCCTGGGTATCCATCAGCCCTTCCGGCTGCCGGGACAGTACCACGACGCCGAAAGCGGCCTGCATTACAACGTGGCGCGCTACTATGATCCGTCCCAGGGGAGATTCCTGTCCCTCGACCCCCTCTTTCTGGAAAGCGACAGCACCAATTTCTACGCTTATTGCAACGGCGACCCCATCAATTATATCGACCCCAGCGGCGAGCTGATCTTTTGCACCATCCTGATCGGTGCGGCCATCGGTGCGGCCATCGGCGCCGGCATCGAAGCCCTGCGGCAAAAACGGACCGGAGAAGATATGGACGGCTTTCAAATCGCCAAAGCCGCCTTTATCGGCGGGGCCATCGGCGCCATCGGCGTCGGCGTGGGAACGGCCATCGAAGCGGCCGCAGCCGCCGGCACCCTCGGCACGGCCATGGCCGCATCCACCCTGCCGGCCTTGGCCGGCGTCGGCTTTTTATCGGGCGCAGGTTCCTCTGTGGCTGAACAATGCGCCGAGGCCCGCATGACCGGCAAAGCCGTCGATCCGCTGTCAATGACCACCCAGGCCCTTACCGACGGCGTCATCGGCGGCGGCGTCTCCCTGGTCACCTTGGGCGCCGGAGGATTCCTGGCCCGCCGGCTCCGCAAAGCGCCAACCCTTTTTCGTCCGGCACAGCAGATGGACGAAGTGGGCTCAGCCGCACACCGGCAGAGCAAAAAACTAAAAGCCCAAGCCACATCCGCGGCACAGAATAAAAGCCGCCAGTTCAAGCCCCGCGACGACATATCCTCGGTGGGCGAGCCGGTCAACGCCGTCACCGGAGAGGTGATCCTTACCCAAACCGACTTTGCCCTGCCCGGCCGCATCCCATTGACCTGGACCCGCAACTACCGCTCCGGGGACGCCGGCGACGGCCTGTTGGGCCGAGGATGGCAGACCCCGGCTGACGCCCGACTGGAAATCGACCCCAAAGGTCTGATTACTTTTTATGATGGCAGCCCCGGCGGGGCCGTCTTCAACCACCTTCCCGCCGAAGAACCGGTGATGGAAGCCTCAGACGGTGCTATGCTCAGCGCCACGGATGACGAATACCGGGTCCGGCTCAAATCCGGACTGACCTATCATTTTGCCAAGGAACTTGAGCTCGGCCCTGCACCGGTCATCGCCATCAGCGACCCCAGCGGCAACGAGCGCTCCTTTATCCGGGACGCAAAAGGCATATTGACCAGGATCTGCGACTCCAGCGGACAGTGCATCGATGTGACCAGCAGCAGGGGTCGCATCCAGTCCATGCGCATTGGCAAACGCCTTCTGATCAGCTATCAATACGAAGACCGGCAGCTCATCGCAGCCATTGACGCCATGGGCCGTCCCAAAAGGTTCACCTACGAAGACCGTCGCCTGGTGCGCCACACCGACACCAACCGGCTCTCCTTCTACTACGAATACGACGACAGCGGCCTGGTCGCAACGGTCATCGACCACGGCAGCCGACCCACCCGCTACCAGCGCGACCTGTTGGGCAACATCACCGCCGTCATCGACGCGGACGGCAAAGCGACCCGTTATGTCTACGACGACGTCTCGCGGCTGATCCAGAGCGCGCCGCCCACAGGTCTATCCCAGCACTTCGAGTGGGACGGCGGAGGCAACCTGCTGCTGCACACCGACGCCGCAGGACAGCAGACCCGCTTCGAATACACCGGGGTCAACGAGATCGCCCGCCGCATCAACGCCGACGGCACATCGGTCTCCTCCACCTACGACAACCAAGAGAACCTCATCGGCGTCACCAACGAAAAGGGCGACACCCACCACTTTGAATACGACCCTGCCGGACGGGTGATCGCCCAGACCGATTATTACGGCCACACCACCCGCTACCTCTACGACAAGGCCGGCCAGATGATCCGCAGCGTCGACCCGCTGGATCGCATGGTCAACTACGGCTACGACGCGGCCGGCCGCCTGATCACCAAGACCTTTGAAAACGACGAGCAGGAGTTCTTCCACTGGTACGCCAACGGCAATCTCACCGGCGTGCAATCGCCCGGCGCCGTGGTCGAGCGCTTCTACGACGCCGCCAACCGTCTGATCGCCGAAAAGAGCGGCGCCTTCATCGTCGAGTACCAATACGACCAAACCGGCCGCCGCACCCGGCGCACCACGAGCCACGGCAACACCGTCCACTACGAATACGATGCCGTGGGCGCCGTCTGCGCCATCCGGATCAACGACCAGGCGCCGGTGACCATCCAGCGCGACCGGCTGGGCCGCATCACCGCAGAGCAGCTCTCCGACCACCTGGAGCGCGAGTTCGGCTACAACGAAGCCGGCCTGCTCAGCCGCCAGACCATCACCGGCGCCGCCGGCCGGACCGAACGCCTCTACGACTACGACCCGGCCGGCAATCTGACCGCCAGACACGACAGCCACAAAGGCCCCTGGCAGTTCACCCACGACCCCATGGGCCGCATCACCGAAGCCCTGGACCCCGAACGCCGGGTGCACCGATACGGTTACGACCCGGCCGGCGATCTGCTCGACCACCTGCCCGACACCGGCCACAGCCTGCGCAGCGCCCGCCACAACCAGACCGAATACCGCTTCGACACCGCCGGCAACCTGGCCGAACGCCGCAACGGCGACGGCCTGACCAAGTTCGCCTGGGACGAGCAAAACCGCCTCATCAATGCCCGCACACCCGACGACCATCGCATCGACATGACCTACGACGCCCTGGGCCGCCGCCACATAAAGGCGGTCAACGGCGAGCGCACCTTCTTCAACTGGGACGGCGACGCCCTGCTGTCCGAACAGTTCGAAGACGGAGCCCCCAGAGAATACGTCTACTACCCCGGAACGTTCGAACCCCTGGCCCTCATTGACGGCGACGGCCAAGTCTACTATTATCACAACGACCTCAACGGGTTGCCCCAGGAGCTGACCAAACCCAACGGCGACATCGTCTGGTCGGCCGCCTATGATGCGCTGGGAAGGTTGGATCAGATCCTGGTGAATGAGGTGGTCCAGCCGCTCAGGTTCCAGGGACAATATTTTGATCCCGAGACCGATCTTTGCTATAATCGGCATCGGTATTATGATCCGCAGATTTGTTCTTTTATAAGCCAGGACCCGCTTGGGCTTGCGGCTGGCGAAAATATTTATGCCTATGCTCCCAATGTTTGGGGGTGGGTTGATCCGTTAGGGTTGGCGTGCGAGAATACCGCAAGCAATTTGCCGATTAAACACCCATTTTCTGATGGTGGGACACATATTACAACTACCGGAGCGTTAGAACGCTATAAAAGTTTGGGTTCAAAAACATACGGCAGTCCAGACAATGGTTTGTTCGTCGCTCCTAAATCTGATGTAGATGCATTGCTTAAGCGTGCGAATAACAGGACAGAGGTTGAGGTTGCCCTTGGTCTTAAGCCAGGGCAGCTATCAACGGGCAATATAGTAAGGGTAGACGTAGACAATCCTCTCTCCAAGAATTTGATCCCCCCAACAAGTGGAAATGAATACTTCAGGGAAGGTGTCGGCTTAACTTCGGGGGGGCTTCGTGAAGGTGTTATCGATGCACAAAGGATTGGAACAAAAGGGGTGCGCAAGTCAATTGTTAGAGGGCTATAACGGTGGTAAAATTAGACCAAACAATCGTAAACTGTATAAAAAAGGGACTCTTTCTTGAAGTGCTTACGGGAGAACCCAATTGCTATGTTTATGACTCATATTATCGTGGCAACCACGATGTTTTGTTGGTTGTATCTACAATGATCAAATGGGCGAGAGAATACAATCAGGTTGATTTTGTAAAAGAAAATTTTGTTGCGGCACTTTCTTCAATAATGAGAAACAATTTGATTGTGGGACTAGATATATTGAACTGTTATTTCATTGTCTCTGAAGATACCAAGTTCGATCTTCAAATTGATTTTGAAGTGTTTTTAAAAAGCGTGAGAATGGGTGGAAAAAAACTTGGGACTTTATCTGATGAGGATAAAGCTAAGTTTCATTCACTAATGACAGCTATTAGTAAAAGGACAGATATATTTGACTCGATAGGATATTGGAGGACAGCCATAAATAAGTAAATAACTCACAAAAAGTTGACAGGCGGAGGTTTAAGAGGATTTAATTTCTTTTTAACCGCGGGTGGTACCGGCAACTCGTTGCCGGTGTCTGAAGGACAAGAGGCTATCCAATATCGGTTTTTTATTTGTCGGAAAAGCATCGAGAATCAATTCACCCATGCGGTATAATTTTACGCAGGCATTGGCGCATGCGCCGCAGAATCATCAATGAAGACCGGCATGCCTTTTTTGTCACCTTTTCTTGCTTTCGTCGCAGGAAGCTGACCTACATGCACAACAATCCGGTTGCTGCCGGACTTGTACCAAGGGCCGAAAACTGGCGATTCGGCTCAGCCGGTTGGTATTTGCTGAACAGACCGGTGGGCGTGGATATGACGCCCTTGGGATGATGCATCCTCTTGGCCTTCGGCCACCGGCAACGAGTTGCCGGTGCCACCCGCCTTACAG
>JBNLAV010000067.1:0-50330 GCA_050302315.1 Desulfobacteraceae bacterium | reverse complement strand
CTGTTTGAGCGCAGCGAGTTTGCGGCCCGCCCGTAGCGCATCTTACGGTTGCTTGCCATTCTTGCCCGTGCGCCGGGTTGGCCAGCCTCAAAGACCTCCCGTCGAGGGTGATAGCGGTCCAATTCCATCCACCTTGTTTTGGGTTGTAGGTCCGTAGAAATATAGTTTATAGATATAAAATTAGAAACCTATATCTATAAATTCTTTATCCATATAATAACGACCAATAAACCATGTTGGCCAGTAAAAAGAACGTGCCTAACGAAATAATATCATACCTGGAAATGTGTCAGCGTGAAGGTGTGAGCCTTCAGCGCGGATGAATTTTGAGTTACGCGATAATCATTCTGTAATCTTGATGTCAGTTCGAACAAACGCCCCTTATGCTGACAGATTTGAAGATGATGGGACAACATTGATTTATGAAGGGCACGATGTCCCCAGATCCACACAATACCCAGACCCAAAGACCGTCAATCAGCCAGAATATACTCCTGCAGGCCGGTTAACTCAGAATGGACATTTTTATCTATCAGCGCAATCATTTAAAACGGGTAAAAGAGAACCTGAACGCGTGCGAGTTTACGAAAAAATTAAGCAAGGTATTTGGTCGTATAACGGTATTTTTCATCCGGTGGATTCCTGGCAGGAGCCGAGTGAAGGGCGTCAAGTTTCTAAGTTCAAACTGATTGCAGTGGAAGGAGAGGAAGATTTCTCTGTTCCTGTACCTTCCTATTCAAAACCACGTCGAATAATTCCGACATGGGTTAAACTTGAAGTTTGGAAGCGGGATGGAGGCAAGTGCACATTGTGCAGCTCTAAAGAAGACCTGCATTTTGATCATATTATTCCGTGGTCGAAGGGCGGTCCTTCATCAACACCGGAAAACATACAGCTTCTATGTGGGAAGCATAATCTTCATAAACATGACAGAATTGAATGAGTGGCCAACTTATAGCTCCACCTGACACCAAAGGCCATGCAGCTTTTGGTGTCAGGTGGAGCTTGGCGTTAATGTGCTAAGTGGGAATACAGAGCAGGGAAGCAATATGAATTCTGGAGAGATCTATGATTAGAGTGGTTTATCGTTGGCATGTCTTGCCAGAAAACTTTGAAGTATTTAAGAAGATATGGAGAACTACAACCAATAAAGTTCACGAATCCGTTGTTGGGGCACTTGGTAGCTTCATGTTGAAATCCTTCGAAAATAACGCGGAGGTGATTACCATAGCGAAATGGGATTCATTAGAATCATGGAAAAATTTTTGGGAAAATGAAAACCCGAAAGAAATGGAGGCCATGAGAAAATTAGGAAAGCTTATTTCCGCTGAGGCTTACGAAGACATTGAAGATCATACACGGTAAAGAGCATGTTGGTTTGGAAAATGATGGAAATGCACATAACCATGATTTTACAGCTGTGCTGTCTCGCCAGCTCCGCTGAAGGCAATGTTATGGTCAAATTCATTTTTTAGCTATATAGAGGGGTCCTGAAGACACTCAGAAATTAACAAGTACCTTAAATTATACTGTCTAACTCGTACTTATGTCTATCTTTTTTGAGGTCTATCGTGGGGCATCCAGGAGGGTTCAAGTTGATGTTTTCTGCTGACAGGTATAAAATACAGGCGAAAAAGGAGCCGCACAGAGAAGAAGGGAAGATCTCATGCCAATGAAAGTCTTATGCGCTATCGTATTGGTGCTCATTCTGCCCGTGGCGGGCTGCGCACCGGCATTGAAAACTACTAACGAAGATCTGCTAGAAAAAAAATCGGATGAAGGACTGGTGATCGGCTCCCTTCAAATCAAGTTGCTGGACCCATACGGTGATGAGGCCTCCAAATGGTGGATTTCCATTGAAAACAAAAAATGGCACTTTATCGTCAATAACATCAAAACAGATGCGGCGACGAAATTTTTTACGGAAGGAGAGTTCGATCTGACCACCATCGCCGGAGGAGAAGAGACCCCCTTCCTTGCGAAACTTCCAGCCGGCATATACCGGTTTGAGGATGTGTATAAAAGCGGATTCGCCGCTTGGCGGGGCTACGCTGGTAAATACTTTCATGTTGAAGCCGGCAAGACCACATATATCGGACGACTGGTGGTCGTTATGCCCAAATATCCAGGCAATAATGGTTTCGGTGTCGAGTACATCGTGGAGAGTGCGCTTTCTGAGACCCTGCCCAAATTACATACCAAGTATAGCAACATAGAAGGTGACATTCAAACCAAACTGATGCGTATCGACAACCGCGTGCCAGTCCCGGACCTTTACGACAAGGATCAGTCCATTATAATGGTTCTTCAAAAGCTTTATAAAAGGATGGGGCCGTATGCATTTGTCATATATGACCATTGGGGGCATGACAAAAACGCCATCGGTATCACTAGCCCCCAAAATCACGGTGTGCTGGTCTATATTTCGACCTTTGGGATACCGAAAAATTACTACAATGTGCGCTTGGAGCTCCCCCCGAAACGAGACAGTGAGTTTCCCTACACGGAGGCCGGTAAATATGAAGGTCTGGATTTCGAAGAACTTGTAGACATCATCCGTAAGCACCTGGATGGGGAGAAAGTCAGCCTTTAGTGTCTGCCGTGAGTCAACTACCACCGACAATTGCCGTCGCCGTAGGCGTTGAAAATGCATGATGGCCGACGATGTTGCTGGAACATCAACAAAAGGATGCCCCATGTTAAAGATGCTGATGATCGCGCTGATGATGATGTCGATATGCTCTTGTTTTGCCACCGGTATTCACAAAGCGGTATATGACGATGATATGGAGAAGGTCAGAAGCTTTGTCAGTGAGGGCAAAGTGAATGAGCGGCAGGGCGGTCTTGATCAAACTCCGTTGCTGGCCGCCGCCTATTACGATAATACAAAAATGGTCCAATACCTGTGTAACCATGGCGCGGATGTTAATGCCAGGGACAAAAATGGGCAGACGGCGCTTATCTACGCGGCTAATTACGGGTTTTATGATATAGCCGGCCTCTTACTGCGCAAAGGGGCGGACATCGGCATCAAAGACCAAGACGGCCACACCGCGCTCTATTATGCCAAATACAACCGATACTATAGAATCGTCGGGATACTGGAAGACGACGGAGCGTTACTTCAATGACAAAGGAATGGTAAGGGGCGTTATGGACGTCGATAAATATATAAAAACCAAAGAATGTGTTATCATAACAATGACATATCTGTAAGTTAATGGAGGTTTTTAGTAATCTCCTCCGAAAAGAAGGATTATGAAAAACATCAGAATTATTCAGGTTTCAGGAACTGATATGAATGAGCTATTAGATCCTCTTTCGGAGCTATTTGATAAATATCGGCAATTCTACAAGCAACCATCAAATAAGGAACAGTCGAAATCGTTTATTAGAGAGAGAATTGAAAATCAGGAGTCTGTCATATTCGCTGCAATCGACAAGGATTCGAAACTCTTGGGATTTGTCCAGCTGTATCCATCCTTCTCATCGATTACTGCTCAAAGAAAATGGATATTGAATGATTTGTATGTCTCAAACAAACATCGGCGACAAGGCGTTGCGAAACAGTTGTTAAATAGAGTCAATCAACATGCTGCCGAAACTAAAGCAGGCAGCATTTTCCTGGAAACGCAGGTTGTTAATGTCCCTGCACAAGAATTATATAAGTCTTTGGGATATCGAAAAGAGGAAGCGCATTATACATACTTTATCGAAATATTGATGCTAAAACCCACCATTTAATTCAGTGCAACAAGGATGTCCATATCAATTTATGAAATTCACCTGCAGAAAATACCAAGATGATGATCTTGAAACAATGCAGAGATTGATGATCGAACTTGGGTATTCCGTTGAGTTAGCGGAGCTAAGTAACAATATACGCGAAATTTATAAAAAAGGCAGTGAAATATTTGTCGCTGAAAAAAATGGAGAAGTTGTCGGAAGTGTATGCGTGATGATCGACGCCAGATTGGCAGAAGGTGTATATGCTGAAATCGTAAGTCTTATAGTCTCAGAAAAAGCTCAAGGAAAAGGCATAGGGAAAAAACTTGTTAATGAAGCAGAAGTCTGGGCTGGTGAGCGGGTTAATAAAATTCGCGTAAGAGCCAATGAAATTCGTAATTCTGCACATGCCTTTTATAAAAAACAAGGATTCGAGGAAATAAAAACACAAAAAATATTTGTGAAAAAAGTGTGACCGTACTCCGTACGGAATTCGGGCAACTCCTGTTAATTATTAATTATTGCTTCAGTAGTGAAACTAAAACAAAATGAAGAATTAAGATTTAAGATGTGACCCTACACGGCTCTCTTCATCAATGACATAGGTATGGTGTGAAACTATCATCCGTCCAGATATCCGATAGAAGTATATCAAAATACGATGGGAATAGGGAAATTGTGTCTATTCCTATTGATAGTATCAAGACTATTTCGCTTGAGTATGGAAGCCCAGTTGAACGACCGATTACTGAACTTCTCATCGGTACCCTTCTTATTGGGTTGGGATGCATATTTGGTGTTTTACCGGCGTATGGTATTTTTGTACGAGGTTATGTCTTCGATATTATGGGAACTATGGTGATCAGCTCTGCTCTTTCAATGTTATTTTTAGGAGGTTGGTTTGTTCTGAGGTTATTTGCGAAGGAATATTTCCTAAAAATTGAAACAGAAAAAGATTCAAGAAAAATAGTGTTTGATTCCTTTCTATATGAGTACGAAGTAAAATCGTTCGTAAGTGAGGTGAAAGAGCGATTTGGATTAAATATATCTAACTCTGTGATATAAACAGTAGATCTTCTGTAGTGTTAAGCTTATGTGAGGCGATAAATGGACAAAAACATCAAACAACAAGGTAAATTAAGCATTTACTTCCAAAATGTTGATCATACCGACGTCAAGTCGATCGAGGGGGAGGTAAGTTTAAGATATTTTATTTCAGGGATGCTTTCATATTATCCGTGGTGGATCATCATTCTGTATCGTATCAGAGAATTTCTGGTTAATATTCTAGGCTTGGTGAAACATGAAAAACCCGATGTCCTGCCGTCCATAAAGCCGGAGGAGCTTGCATTCAATCCCGGTGAAAAAGCGTCTTTTTTTATTGTGAAGGCGGCTATGGAAAGTAGGTACTGGGTTTCCGAAACACCGGAGGATAAACATTTAAAAGCTTACTTCGGTGTGGTAGCTGAAAAGATGAGCGATCGGCTGACAAAATTTCATGTATTTACATCCGTCAAGTATCTGCACTGGACCGGACCGGTTTATTTTAATTTAATTCGTCCTTTTCATCACCTGGTCGTATGGCGCATGATGAAAAATGGCGTTAAATGATGACCGTTTGTCCATTTATGCTCTGGGGATCCTCTCGCCAAATTCCATCACCTGAAATTCTTTATCCATCGGAAGCGGCCGGATATGATTTAGCAATGCGCTGATTCCGGGTATTGGCTGGGAGATGAAGGGCGTTACGCGTCAGGCGACCATCGATCCCGTCGGCCCGGTGATATCGTCGAGAATGAACGGCGCTGAATTGCGTGACCGATATCGGGTGGTTTGAAAAATTGGCTTAATAGGAAGAATGGGCGTGCAATATTCGCTATCCTTATTCCAGTGCGGGAATTGATCATGGTCCGGTTCCGGGATTTGTTAAATGGGCCGGGTAGATTTCGATGAGAAAAAAAGCTTTCTGTGATCTTACAAATCAGCTATCAATATCATGATAACGAATGGACGGCGCGCAGGTCCATTGCATGCGACTTTTATGGTGCATCCGATTTCCGGGTGCAGGACGTACTGCATGGGGTATGATTCATGGGACATCACGTTAGATACATCACCGATGACAAAAACCTGACTTTCGATGCAATCCATGCAGGTTTGAAAGGTATTGATTCCAATTTCGATTTCACGCAGTGGGATCGGGAGTGCGAATATGCAGAGCTGCGGCATGGCGGCGAGCTGTGCGGCGAAATGGAAATCATCCGCCTTGATCAGGATGAGATGGATGGAGAAATCGAGGATCTCATCGAAGAAGTGGAAAACGAGTGTGAGGGCGATAAGGCCGAGGTGATCAATTTCCTCAAACAGGCAACGGTGATGCTGGTGGTGCGCATCGTTTGGACGGGTGAGGATGCCGCCGATACACTGGCGGTCATCGCCCCGCTTTGGAGCTGGCTGTTCGAAAATCACCGCGGCCTGCTGCAGGCCGATGGCGAAGGCTTCTATGATAGGGCGCAGCAGGTTCTCAAGGCGGTATAGTTTTTTAATATGAAATCGCAAGACGACACATAAGCGCCTCAGCACCGGAGGAAATCGATGAGTCTGGAAATCTTTATTGCCTATATCCTGACCACGGCGTTGATCCTGATCATACCGGGCCCCACCATCATCCTGGTCATCAGCCAAGCCGTCACCCACGGAAGAAAATCCGCCATCCCGCTGGCCGCTGGCGTCGTGCTGGGCGATTTTACAGCCATGACCTTCTCCCTTCTGGGGCTCGGCGCCATTTTGAGTGCTTCTGCGGCTCTGTTTACCCTCTTCAAGTGGGGTGGCGCCCTCTATCTGCTTTACCTGGGCTTCAACCTTTGGCGGGAGAAAACCGACGGTGCGGTGATCCAGCCCGAAAAGAGCGTTGTTCCGCCGCGCGCTCTTTTCAGAAGCGCGTTCATCGTAACGGCACTCAATCCAAAGAGCATCGCCTTTTTCGTCGCTTTTTTACCGCAGTTCGTCACGCCCCACAGCCCGGCTATCGGCCAGATCCTCATCCTGGGGGGCAGTTTTCTGTTCCTGGCCTTTGTCAACGCGCTGCTGTATGCCGTATTCGCCGGACAGTTGAGGGAAACGATCAAAAGGAAACGCGTGCGAAAATGGTTCAACCGCTGCGGTGGTTCAGCGCTGATCGGTGCCGGAATTATTACCGCCGGGATGCAGCGCTCGGCATGAGTGGCGTGGAGAACAGCATCGGAATTAAAATCTGAATACGGATGGTCTCGATCAGCGCAACCGCGATAGATATGGGGTTCTTATGAAAAAGATCGTTGTGATGATGGTTTTGGCCGGTTTACTGGGGTGTGCGTCCCAGGAGATGCGGATGGTGCGCCGGATGAAGATCCAGGATGTGGACATGAGCAGCGTGCTCGATGGTGCGCATGCCGGAACCTATACCTATAACGGGTTCGAATATCGCGTGCAGACCGTCGTGCGCGATCACACCATTACGGATATCGTCATCCTGAACAACCGGACCACCAAACATGCCAAAAAGGCGGAAGAGGTTGTGGCTGAGATCATCAAGGAGCAGACCCCGAATGTGGATGCGGTTTCCGGCGCCACAACCACCAGCAAGGCGTTGATGAAAGCCGTGGAGAACGCGCTGCTTGGCAATATGACCATGTGACGCCACTGCAAGGAAGGTGATGATGACCATTAAAAGAATTTGGCATGGATGGACCACAAAGCAGAATGCCGACAAGTACCAGCATATTCTGCGCAACGAAGTATTGCCGGGCATCGAAACCAAGAAAATCCCCGGATACAGGAAGATCGAAGTTCTCCGCTTCGAAAGGGAAGATGAAGTGGAGTTCGTCACCATCATGACATTCGATGCGCTGCAGAATGTTATCGATTTTCAGGGGGAAGACTATGCAAAGTGCTACGTGCCGGATGTCGCGCAAAGGGTGTTGAAACGATGGGACCTGGAATCGACCCACTATGATCTGGTCGAGGCCAGGCGATACCCATAACCCCAAAGCACGGTTGCCCTGTTTTAAAGCCGCGTCCGCACGGATAGAGAAGATCGAAAATGGAAACCCTTTTGAGAGAACCGGTTGCCGGCGATATCGGGTGGCTGATAGCGGTGCACGGGGCGCTCTACGCCGAGCAGTTCGATTTCGACGCGCGATTTGAGCGCGACATCGCTGAAAAAGTGGTGCGTTTTTTTGCCCAGCGAAATACCTTCAACCGAATCCTGATCGCGCTGGTCGATGGCGAGCGTGCGGGCTCCGTCGCGGTCTCTCTCAGACGGGCGCACACGGCGTTCGTCAACTTTCTGCTGGTGGTCCCGCAATGCCGGAACCGCGGCATTGGGCGGCGCATGTTGGAAGAAACCATCACCTACTCAATGGAACACGGCCTGGAAAGGATTCGTCTGGAGACCTACAGCTGTCTGAAAGCCGCTCGTAAACTCTACAGTCGACTCGGGTTCGCAATGTATCAGCGCAACGAAAATCTCCATATGTACGGGCAGACATTCGACCAGGAGTATTGGGAAAAGCGCATCTCAAGCGTTTACTCCGGCCGGAAATGTGAAACGGGTTGAATATCGTTAAAGCGCGATTGACATACAATACGAAATCAAGGTTGTACTGAAGACACCGCCCTGATATAATTTTGATCGTTTACCGGGAACATAGATCCAATATGGTGCTCATACCAGTGAGCGGTAACGATGCCGCAATTTTTGAAGTCGACCAACCATACGCTGACATCGGATCCGTATATCGGCTTAAGCGTATCAGCGGTCCAGCATCTGTCCAGCCAGTTGCCGTTTTCCGACTGGTCGAACATGGCATGGATGTAATATCCGTACTTCCCTGATGGTTTGTTTTCGATCAGCGATGCCAATTCTTCTACGGTGGGGATTCGCCAGTTGCTTCTCCCTGCAAATTTGGTGCGGTTCAGTTCTTCGATGTACTTGTCGGCTTTCTTGCGGTTGATTCTGCGCCAGGACCCGCTTTTTTGCCAGACCAGCCCGGTGGCCCGATCGGTGAGCGTACCATCGTCATTGTCTTTGAAATCATTTTTGAAATCAGCGTCGTAATTTCGGTACCAGTCACAGAAGTTGTGCTTTTTTACCATCTTCCTGATTTCATCCTCTTCGAGCCGTGTGGGCGTGCTTCTCAACCGGGGCCGGCTATTTTGCTTTGAGGCGCTGCTGGCGGTTTCGCTTCCCGGTGCGGAGATGCCGGAAGAGCGGTTTGGGGCCGCAGTTCCCAGGGCATTGATTTTAAATTTGGCCTGATCGGCAAAAGTTCCGTTTGGATAGCGCTTCAGGTAAGCCCGCAGCATGTCTGCATTGTCGGAATCTTTTACTGAATCCCAGAAGACGATTTCTTTTTCCAGGACGCTGATTTTAATTTTGGCCAAATCGGCAAAGGTGCCATTTGGAAAGTTCTTCAAATAGGCGCGGAACATCGCGATATCGTTGGAATCTTCAACAGATTGCCAGAAGACGACTTCGTGACCGGCTTTGTCGTCGGAATTGGTCTGGCCGGCCAGCGTCATTGCAATCGAACCGGTTTGGGGACAGAACCATAGGTATGCAAATACAAACAGAAGGATGAGGCGTTTCATCAAGATTATCCTTTCAAATCAAATGACGGGCTGGGGTGGTGGATACGGCGGTGAGTATGGCAAAAAGGCGCAGAGGTGTCAATTGCGGTCCATATCCGCGCCTCCGGTCAATCAAAAGCGTGGTTGCGTTGAAAGTGTGTTCAGAGATAGTATATTTAGTGTAAATACCCATCCCTATCAGGGAGCATGTGCTATGAGCGCTCGATTGTGGTGGCTTGCCGTGCTGCTCGCGGTCTGCTTGACGTCCGGTGCGGCCCGGGCCGATAAGAATGAATTGCTGACCATCAAGGTGGCGGACGCCATCAGTCCGGCGGTGGCGGAGTTTATCGCCGACGGTCTGCAGCATGCCTCGGACGCCAATGCCGCCGGCATCATCATCGAACTGGACACGCCGGGCGGTTTGGTGGAATCGACACGCAAGATCGTCCAGGCGATTTACGCATGCCAGGTGCCGGTGATCGTGTATGTGACGCCCAGCGGCGCCAGGGCGGCGTCGGCAGGGGTGATGATCACCATGGCCGCCGATATTGCCGCCATGACACCGGGGACCAACATCGGGGCCGCCCATCCGGTGGGCGGTGGCGGCCAGGAGATCGGTGAGACCATGGAAGAGAAGGTCGTTAACGACCTGGTGGCCTTTGCCCGTGGTATCGCCCAGCGGCGGGACCGCAATGCGGATTGGGCGGAAAGAGCGGTGCGTGAGAGCATCTCGATCACCGCCAGGGAGGCGGTGAAAGAGAAGGTGGTCGATCTGTTGGCCAATGACCTCGGGGACCTGATCGAAAAAATCGACGGCCGCAAGGTCAAAGACAAGGGCACCCTGGCCCTGAAGGATGTACGGGTCGTTCCGATCAAGGAGACCTTCAGGACCAAAGTCCTCAAGACCATCAGCGATCCCAACATTGCTTATATCCTGCTGATGATCGGCCTGGCCGGGCTCTATTTCGAACTCTCCCATCCGGGGACCATCTTTCCCGGTGTGATCGGCGGGATCGCGTTAATCCTGGCCTTCTTCTCCATGCAGACCCTTCCTGTGAACACGGCCGGCATTTTGCTGATTCTGGTTGCCATCATCTTGTTTATTCTGGAACTGAAGGTGACCAGCTACGGTATGCTCAGCGTGGCGGGTGTGCTGAGTCTGTTGTTGGGCTCCCTCATGCTCTTCAAAGGAGCCGGACCGCAGTTTCAGGTGGCGCTGGGGGTTCTGGTGCCGACGGTGCTGGTGGTGTCGGGATTTTTTGTCGCTCTGGCCTACCTGGTGGTGCGGGCCCATGTGCACCAGGCTTGGACCGGCGAGGACGGTTTGATCAATCAGGTGGGGGTGGTCAAGCAGGTCGAAGGCCTGAAAGGGAAAATTCAGATCCATGGCGAGCTTTGGCAGGCCACTTTTACCGAACCGGCATCGGTGGCGGACCAGGTGCAGGTCAAAGCCGTTAACGGACTGGTATTGACGGCGGCGCCTTTGCAGAAAGTCGAAAAAGGAACCGGTTGAGCAGGTTTCATGGTTCGGCGTCCTGGTTTATGGTCGAAGATGATGCGTGCTGGTGTTTGCGTGATGCACGGTGATATTTATATGGTTCAATCCCTATAAATAAGGAGGTATTGGATGATACCCTTGCCGCTTTTGACCATTCTGGTTTTGGTGATATTTTTCCTTTCCACGGCCATTAAAATATTGAAGGAGTACGAACGGGGCGTGATTTTTCGCCTGGGACGGGTGATCAAAGCCAAAGGGCCCGGCCTGATCATTCTCATCCCGCTGATCGACCGGATGGTCAAGGTGAGCATGCGCCTGGTGGCCATGGACGTGGATCCCCAGGACGTGATCACCCGGGACAATGTATCCGTCCAGGTCAACGCGGTGATCTACTTCCGCGTGATCCAGCCGGTCCAAGCCATCGTCGAAGTGGAGAGTTACCACTACGCCATGTCCCAGCTTGCCCAGACCACTCTGCGCAGCGTCTGCGGACAGGCGGAGCTGGATGAGTTGCTCTCCGACCGGGAGAAGATCAACACCCAGCTGCAGGAGATCCTGGACACCCACACCGATCCGTGGGGCATCAAAGTGGCGACGGTGGAGTTGAAGCACATTGACCTCCCCCAGGAGATGCAACGCGCAATGGCCAAACAGGCGGAAGCGGAGCGCGAGCGGCGCGCCAAGGTGATCAATGCCGAAGGCGAGTTCCAGGCGGCCACCAAGCTCGCCGAAGCGGCCCAGATCATCCATGACCATCCCATGGCCCTGCAGCTGCGCTACCTGCAAACCATGCGGGAGATGTCGGCTGAGAATAACTCCACCACCATTTTTCCGCTGCCCATCGACCTGTTCAAAGTGTTTTTGTCGCGCGATGATCGGTAGGCGTTATTAAATTCGAATGATATTAGGAATTTAAAATTTGACATCCGATTGGGGATCGGGCATATTTTAGGTGCGCCTAGTGGCAAAACGGCGCGGGATGAAACCTTGGAAAGGCGGCGCTGGTTCTGGTGTGCCGCAGATTTACGGTACGTCAACGACCACCCGCAAAGCGGTGGGCTGGATTTCTGGCCATAGACCGGAGTCGCTAAGGCGCGTCAGTGCTTTGGTCGTCGCAGTTGTAACCGGGTGCGCAGCATACGGTTTAAGAACAACTCATCAATGAAAAGGAGAGCATTCGCATGACAGATAAGAATGAGATGCATGACAAACCGCTCGACAAAATGACCGTTACCGAATTGCGTGAGGTTGCAAAGGAAATTCCGGAGATCACCGGGGTGCATGGCATGAAAAAGGCCGAATTGCTGGCGGCCATCCAGGAAGCCAAAGGCGTCGTCCCGGAAGCGCCGCCAAAACCCAAAGCCAAACCCAAAGCCAAACCCGCAGACAAAAAGGCCTTAACCGTACAGGACATGAAGGCCTTGATCAAAGACCTCAGGCGCCAACGCGAGCAGGCCCTGGCGGACAAGGATAAGAAAATGGCGAAAATCTATCGGCGACGCATCTCCAGGCTCAAAAAGAAAACACGTCAGGCCGCCTGAGCCGAGCGACAACGGCGGCTGCGATGAAATAACCGGCACAGCGATGATCGATCCCAAACGTCTGGCTTTTGATATCGACGGCGTGGTGGCCAATACCATGCAGTTGTTTCTGGACATCCTCAAGGATGTCTACGGTGTCAACCATATCACCTATGGCGACATCAACCGGTACGATCTGAAATCGTGCCTGGACCTGGATCCGGAGACCATCAGCGGGGCCACCGGCCGCATTATCGACGGTAATTACCCCTGTCGGCTCTGGCCCAATGCAGGGGCCATCCGGGTGCTCAAACGGCTGCATGATTACGGCCCCCTTCGTCTGGTGACGGCGCGGCCGTATCCGGGGCCCATCCGGGAGTGGATCGACAGCCTGCTGCCGCCGGGACGATTTCAGGTCGATATTACCTCCACCGGCAGTTTCGACGTCAAACACGAGGTGCTCAAGGCGAATCAAGTACAGTGGTTTGTGGAGGATCGTCTGGAAACCTGCTTTCTGTTGCAGCAGCATGAGATCGAGCCCGTGGTTTTCGTACAGCCGTGGAATCGTGAACCCCACCCGTTTGCAGAGGTGGAGAGTTGGGAACAATTGGAAGCGTTGATTCAATGGAAAGATGGGGAGGCGGCCCAACGTCCGTAGTCCGATGATGAAAACTCCGGTTATGGCGCAAATTCGTGCGTTTATCGAAAATCTGGCGGCTGAAAAAGGGTACTCGGCCCACACCCTGCGGGCTTATCGCCACAACCTGATCGAGTTGGCGGCGTTCGTGGCCGGCGGTCCGGCTGATCCCCAGGCCGATCCCGCAAGGCTGGAGAAGGTCCCGCTGGAAGCGTTGGATACCCTGGCCATCCGGCGATTTCTCAGCTATCTGCACCAACGCAATCAAAAGACCACCATCGCCCGAAAATTGGCGGCCATCCGCTCTTTTTTCGGATTTCTGCACAAACACCGCATCATTGCCGACAACCCGGCCGAGAGCCTGTCGCCGCCCAAGCACGGAAAGGCCATTCCCACCTATCTGACCGTGGACGATATGTTCCGGATGCTGGACACCGTGAAACCGATGGGCGTGCTGGGATTGCGCAATAAGGCATTGATCGAAGCCCTCTATTCCACCGGGGTGCGTGTTTCGGAGCTTTCCGGCCTTAATGTGGGAGACCTTGACCGCAGCAGCGGCATCATGCGGGTCTTTGGAAAGGGCGGCAAAGAGCGATTGGTGCCCATCGGCGATAAGGCCGTGGCGGCCATCGATGCCTATCGCGAGGCACTGGACCGGGAGCACGGTGTCGGCCGCCCGTCGGACGGTGCGATGTTCTTAAATAAAGACCTCGGTCGTCTGACCACCCGCTCCATCGCCAGGGTGGTGGACAAATTGTCCCGGGCATGCGGTTTGGCGGTTCCCGTATCACCACATGCCCTGCGGCACACGTTTGCCACCCATATGCTGGACGGCGGGGCCGATCTGCGCGCCGTTCAGGAGCTGTTGGGCCACAGCAGCCTCTCTACCACCCAGAGATACACCCATGTCAGCATCGATCGCCTCATGGCCGCCTATGACAAGGCCCACCCCAGGCGTTGAGCCGCGATTGTTCCTGATTGCTTTTTTAGCTTGAATTCACCGTATCGAGTATGCGAAACCCATAATTTGGCCGTTTTTCGGCCGGACCACTGAAACCTATGAATGTTTCCCACACGGGGGACCAAGCGAATGGAATGACAGCAATGACATCTTCACCACACGACGGCACCTTGCACGGCACCACCATCTTGGCGGTCCGCCACGGCGGCAAGGTGGTTCTGGCCGGTGATGGCCAGGTGACGCTGAACAATACCGTCATCAAGCACCACGCACGCAAGGTGCGCCGCATCTACAATGACCGCATATTGGTCGGGTTCGCCGGGGCCACGGCGGATGCGTTGACCCTTTCCGAAAAACTGGAGGGTAAGCTGGAGCGCTACAACGGTAATTTGACGCGCGCCGCCGTCGAGCTGGCCCGCGACTGGCGGGCCGACAAGTACCTGCGGCGCCTGGAAGCGTTGATGCTGGCCGCCGATCACCAAAACCTCTTCCTGATTTCCGGAAACGGGGACGTGATCGAACCCGATGAGGGCGTACTGGCCATCGGATCGGGCGGGGTAGGTGCACAGGCGGCCGCCATGGCCCTGCTGCAGCATACCCGGATGGACGCCGTTGAGGTGGCCAAAGCCGCCATGCAGATCGCTTCTGGCCTCTGCGTTTATACGAACCCCGAATTGACCATCGAAGAGATTGCCGAAAATGCAGAATCTTAAACCCATAGAGATCGTACACGCCCTGGACCGGTTCATCATCGGCCAGAACAATGCCAAACGCTCGGTGGCCATCGCCCTGCGAAACCGCTGGCGCCGCCGGCAAGTGCCCGAAGAACTGCGCGAAGAGATTGCTCCTAAAAACATTATTCTGATCGGTCCCACCGGCGTGGGCAAGACCGAGATCTCCAGGCGTCTGTCCCGCATGACCGACTCGCCCTTTCACAAGGTGGAAGCCTCCAAGTTTACGGAGGTCGGCTACGTCGGGCGCGATGTGGAGTCCATGGTGAGGGATCTGGTCGATCTGACGGTGAACGATGTCCGCCAGCGCGAGCAGGAGGCGGTCAAAGATAAAGCAAGGCAGGTAGCCGAAGAGCGGCTGCTGGACCTGCTGCTGCCAAAAGCGGAGCCAAAGAGGTCCGGCCCGGCCGAGGGCGCCGTCGGATTTACGGAGCCGTCCGCGCCACCGGTGGAAACGGCCTCTTCCACCCGCGAGAAGCTGCGCCGCATGCTCCATGACGGCAAGCTGGACAACCGCTATGTGGACCTGGATGTCTCCGAACGCTCCACTCCGGTAGTGGAAATTTTCTCCAATGTGGGCATGGAGGAGCTGGGCATCAATTTCAAGGACATGCTCAACGGCATGATGCCCAAGAACACCAAGCGCCGCAAGATCAAAGTGCCCGAAGCATTGCAAACCTTGGCCGATGAAGAGGCACAGAACCTGGTGGACATGGACAAGGTGGTCCGCATGGCGGTGGCCAAGGTGGAGGAGTCCGGCATCATCTTCCTGGATGAAATCGATAAAATCGTGGGCAAGAGCGAAAGCCACGGACCCGAAGTCTCCCGCGAAGGGGTGCAGCGCGATCTGCTGCCCATCGTGGAGGGCAGCACGGTGACCACCAAGTACGGCCCGGTTCGCACCGATCATATCCTCTTCATCGCCTCCGGCGCTTTTCACACCATCAAACCGTCGGATCTGATACCCGAGCTGCAGGGGCGCTTTCCCATCCGGGTCGAGCTCGATTCCCTGGGAAAAGAAGAGTTCGTGCGCATACTGACCGAGCCGGACAATGCGCTGTTGCTGCAATATATCGAACTGCTTCGGACCGAAGGGGTGGATTTGTCCTTCGAAGAAGAGGCGGTGGAGCGCCTGGCGGCCATCGCCGAAGAGGTCAACCAGCGAACGGAGAACATCGGGGCACGGCGGCTGCACACCCTGATGGAGTGTCTTCTCGAAGACGTGCTGTTTGAAGCGCCTGATGTGCAGGACGCCAATATCTTGATCGATGCGGCCTATGTGGATCGGAGACTGGCGAATATCAAAGACGATGAGGACCTGAGCCGCTACATCCTTTAGGAGCTGACCATGGACTGTGCATTGACCAAAACCAATATTGCCGAAATACTGATCGAGGCGCTGCCTTACATCCGCCAATTCTCCGGGATGACCCTGGTGATCAAGTACGGCGGACATGCCATGGTGGACGAGCAGCTCAAAGAAGACTTTGCCCGCGACATCACCTTGCTGAAACTGGTCGGCATGCACCCGGTGGTGGTCCACGGCGGTGGACCCCAGATCAATTCCGTGCTGGACCAGATGGGCATCACCCCGAAGTTCGTGCGCGGCATGCGCATGACCGACGGCCCCACCATGGATGTGGTGGAGATGGTGCTGGGGGGCAAAGTCAACAAATCCATCGTCGCCCAGATCAACCAGCAGGGGGTCAAGGCGGTTGGGCTCAGCGGCAAGGACGGCGGATTGATCCTGGCCGAAAAGATGAAGATCGTTTTCCAGGAAGACGAGAGCAAACCGCCGGAGATCATCGATCCGGGGATGGTGGGCAAAGTGACCCGCATTCATCCGGCGATCATCAAGACCCTGACCCAGGACGGATTCATTCCCATCATCGCACCGGTCGGGGTGGGGAAGAACGGCGAAACTTACAACATCAACGCCGACCTGGTGGCCAGCCAGATGGCCATGGCCCTCAATGCCGGGCGCCTGATCCTGATGACCGATGTGGACGGCGTGCTGGACGGCAAAGGGCAGTTGATCTCTTCCATCAATGCCGCAGAGATTGAGAAAATGATCAAGGAAAAGGAGATTACCGGCGGCATGATCCCAAAGATCGAATGTGCCACCGAAGCATTGCGCGGCGGCGTCAAAAAGGTGCCCATCATCAACGGCAAGCGGCGCCATGCGATTTTGCTGGAATTGTTTACCGATCAGGGCGTCGGAACGGAAGTGACGTTATAGAAAATAAAAGTTTAAAGCTTAAAGTTCCAAGTCAATGTCGGTAACTTAAGCTATTGGATAGCTGGAAAAGATCATCGAATGGCCATCGAAATCGAATCTTGCGGCAACACCAACCTGTTCGATCCCGATTTCGATAGCGATTTCGATCCCGAAAAGAACAGTTCCGAAACATTTTTGATAGGTTAATGGCATTGAGTTTCAAGTTTTAAGCTGAGGAATTCCGCCTATTTTACTGGAGAAGGATTTGAGAGCAATGGATATTAAACAAACGGCGGACCGGTCGATTGCGCAGACATACGCCCGGTACCCTCTGGCCCTGGTCAAAGGGCAGGGGTGTACCGTGTACGACGACCAGGGACGCACCTACACGGATTTTATTGCCGGAATAGCGGTCTGTAATCTGGGCCACGCCCATCCCAAGCTGGCGGCGGTGATCGCCGAGCAGGCCCGGACTCTCTGGCATGTTTCCAATTTGTTTTACACCCGTCCCCAGGCGGAACTGGCCGAGTGGCTGACCACGCACAGTTTTGCCGACCGGGTCTTCTTCGCCAACAGCGGCGCCGAAGCCAACGAGGCCGCCATCAAATTGGCCCGAAAATATTTTCAAGACCAGGGGCAGCCCCAGCGCCATCGGGTGGTGAGCATGAAACAGTCTTTTCACGGACGGACCATGGCCACTTTATCGGCCACAGGACAGGAGAAGGTGCGCAAGGGTTTTGACCCCATTCTGGAAGGCTTCGATTTTGCGCCGTTCAACGACATCGAGGATTTGAGCTGCACGGTGGGACCGTCCACCTGTGCCGTGATGCTGGAGCCCATTCAGGGAGAGGGCGGCGTGAACTTCCCGGACCCCGAATACCTCTCACAGGTTCGCAAACTCTGCGACGAAACCGGCTGCCTGCTGATCTTCGATGAGGTCCAGACCGGCGTGGGGCGAACCGGCAAGCTCTTCGCCCACGAACATTTCGGCGTGATCCCCGATATCATGACACTGGCCAAAGCCCTGGGCAACGGCTTCCCCATCGGGGCCATGCTGGCCACCGAGAAGGTGGCGTCGGCGTTCACCCCGGGTGCCCATGCCACCACCTTCGGCGGTTCACCGCTGGCCGCCGCCGTGGCCCTGAAGGTGCTTCAGATTCTGGAAGAGGAGGGAATTCTGCACAAGGTCGTCGAGAGGGGAGATTACTTGGCGACCCGTCTGGAAGGCTTGAAAGAAAAACACCGCGCGGTCGAAGCGGTGCGCGGCAAAGGCCTGATGGTGGGGGTTGAACTGGCCGGTCCGGGTGCCGAAGTGGTCGCCGCCTGCATGGAGCGAGGCTACCTGATCAATTGCATTCAGGATAATGTGTTGCGATTGGCGCCCCCATTGGTTATTAGCCGAGAGGAGATTGACGGGCTGGTTCGATGCCTGGACGAGGTACTGGATACCGTTACGATTTAGAAGGAGATTGAGAGACGTGAGTACGAACGTGAATAAAGTGGTGTTGGCCTATTCCGGTGGATTGGATACCTCGGTGATCCTCAAATGGCTGATCGAGACCTACGATTGTGAAGTGGTGACCTTTTCCGCCGACCTGGGACAACCCGATCCCATGGGCGAAGTAGAGAAAAACGCCCTGAAGACCGGTGCGGTCAAGGCTTATGTGGAAGACCTGAAGGAAGAGTTTGTCCGGGACTATGTCTTCCCCATGTTCCGGGCCAATGCGATTTACGAAGGACAATATTTACTGGGGACCTCCATTGCGCGACCCCTGATATCGAAGTGGCAGATGGAAATCGCCGCCAAGGAGGGGGCCGACGCCGTCAGCCACGGGGCTACGGGCAAGGGCAACGACCAGGTGCGTTTCGAACTCGGCTACCTGGCCTTCGATCCCCACATCACCATCATCGCCCCCTGGCGCGATTGGGAGCTCAACTCCAGGACCGCTCTGATGGCTTTTGCCGACAAGCACGGCATCCATGTGCCCACCACCCATGACAAGCCGTACAGTACCGACGGCAATCTGCTGCATGTCAGCTACGAAGGCGGTATCCTCGAAGATCCGTGGGCCGGTTATCCCGATGATATTTTCAACCTGACCGTGTCGCCCCAGGATGCACCGGATACCCCCGAAACCATCGAGATCGCCTTCGAGGCCGGCAACCCGGTGAGCATCAACGGTCAGGCGCTTTCACCGGGAAAGATGCTGGCGGAGCTGAATCGCCTCGGCGGCAAACACGGCATCGGCCGCGTGGATTTGGTGGAAAACCGCTATGTGGGTATGAAATCAAGGGGCGTGTATGAAACCCCGGGCGGCACCATCCTGCGCCAGGCGCACATGGCCATGGAGTCCATCACCCTGGATCGCGAAGTGCACCACCTGCGCGACAGCCTGATCCCCAAATACGCGGAGTTGGTCTACAACGGGTTCTGGTTCTCCCCTGAAAGACTGCTGCTGCAAAAGATGGTCGACGAGACCCAGCAATACGTCTCCGGCGTGGTGCGTCTGCGGCTCTACAAAGGCAACTGCATCGTCCGCGGCCGCAAGTCGGACCATTCTCTGTACAGCGAGGCCCACGCCACCTTTGAAGATGACACGGTCTACAGCCAGAAAGACGCGGAAGGTTTCATCCGCCTGAACGCGCTGCGGCTGCGGATCCGAAAGATGATGCAAAAATAAAGCAAGGATACCACCATGAGCGACAAACCCTGGGACGGTCGGTTTGCCGAAGGCACGGATACCAGCGTGGAGGCGTTTACTTCTTCCATCCAAATCGACAAACGCCTCTACCCCTATGACATCGAAGGCAGCATCGCCCATTGCCGCATGCTGGCCAAGGTCGGTGTGATCACCGATGAAGAGGCCGGTGAATTGGTGGAGGGGCTGGGACATATCAAGCGCGACCTGGATCGCGGCAGCTTCGAGTTTAACGACAGCCTGGAAGATATCCACATGCACATCGAGGCGTGTCTGCTGCAGGACGTGGGCAAGGTGGCGCAGAAGCTTCACACGGCACGCAGCCGCAACGACCAGGTGGCCCTGGATACGCGCATGTACCTGCGGGATGTCACCGGGCGGATCATCGACGGTTTGCAGCGGTTGTGCCGTGTGATGGTGGCGTGCGCCCAGCAGCATGTGGACACGGTGATGCCCGGTTATACCCATTTGCAGCGCGCCCAACCGGTCCTGCTGGCCCACCACTGGATGGCGTATTACGAGATGTTCAGACGCGACGCCGGGCGGTTTGCCGACAGCCTGAAGCGCACCAACGTGATGCCGCTGGGCGCAGCGGCACTGGCCGGCACGACCTACCCCATCGATCGTCATTATACGGCGGAACTGCTGAATTTTCCCGCTGTATCGGCCAACAGCATGGACACCGTGTCGGACCGTGATTTCATTCTGGAATTTTTATCGGCCGCCAGTATCTGCATGGTGCATTTCAGCCGCCTCTCCGAAGAACTGGTGCTGTGGTCCTCCTCGGAGTTCGGCTTCATCGAATTGGCCGACGCCTTTTCCACCGGCAGCAGCATCATGCCCCAGAAGAAAAACCCCGATATACCGGAGCTGGTGCGCGGCAAAACCGGTCGGGTATTCGGCGATCTGATGGCCTTGCTCACATTGATGAAATCCCTGCCGCTCAGCTACAACCGTGACATGCAGGAAGACAAGCCGTCTCTGTTCAGTACGGCGGATATTCTGGAAAGCAGTATCGATATCTTCAACAGGATGATGCCGAAGATCACGGTCAATGAAGCCGTCATGCGTCAGGCCGCCTCATGCGGCTTCCTGAATGCTACCGATATGGCCGACTACCTGGTCGGAAAGGGCATACCGTTCCGCAAAGCCCACGAGGTGGTCGGAAAGGCTGTGGCCTACGCCCTGGGAAAATCAAAGGAACTTCACGAACTCTCTTTGAAGGAACTGCAATCCTTCTCACCGGCGATTGGGCAGGAGCTGTTCGAGCACCTCACACTGGAGCACATGGTCTCCCGGCGGCTGTCAGCCGGCGGTACCGCCCGGGAGAACGTCGAGGCGGCCATTGCCAAGGCCTTGAAAGAGACCGGACTAAACGAAGCGGCGCAACCCAGCGAGGAGAAATGACCACAGGTTCGAACCGCATACCGCAGATCTTCTGGGCATTGGCGCTGGCGCTGGTGCTGGTCAATGGTTGCGGTAAAAAGGCACCGCCCGTTGCGCCGCGTCAGTTGCCGCTGGTTCGGGTGGGCGATCTACAGGGAAGTTTGAGCCGCGGCACGGTGCGGCTGACCTGGAACCACCCATCTGAAAATGCACGGGCTGAAGGCTATGTGGTGTTGCGCGCCCAGTCTTCATTGTCTAAACCGGATTGCCCGGATTGCCCCCTGGTTTTCCAGAAGGTGGAGACCATCTCCTTGCGAGGCGCCTTGCGCAAAAAACCGCACACCATGGAATTTAATCAGGACGTGACCGATGGTTTCCGGTATACCTACAATGTGCGCCCATATCAATCCTCGGGCGCCCAGGGGCCCGACTCCAATCTGGTGGTGATCGCTTTCCCCGAGGAGTGATCCCACGCCGAGGTCAGAGGAATTCAGCCATGACATCGATTCCCTTTACTAAAATGAGCGGCAGCGGAAACGATTTTATCGTCATCGACAACCGGCACGACGTCCTGCCGGATGGTGATGCGGCGCAATTCACCCGGCGCATCTGCTGTCGCAAGCTCTCGGCTGGCGCCGACGGCCTCATACTCGTGGAGCCGTCGGAGAAGCACGATTTCAAATGGCGGTTTTTCAATTCGGACGGCAGCGTTGCGGAGATGTGCGGCAACGGCGCGCGCTGCGTGGCGCGCTTTGCCAGAATGAACGGCATTGCCGGTGCCGAAATGGAGTTCGAGACCCTGGCCGGTACCATCGCGGCCCAGGTGATCGGCGACCGTGTAAAAATTAAAATGACCGATCCCCACGATGCGGTCACAGACGCCTCCATCGAAATGGGTGGCCGGACCTTGACCTACGCCGGCATCAACACCGGCGTGCCGCACGTCGTCATCGCGGTGGACGCGATCGAGGATGCGGCGGTGGTTGAGGTGGGGCGTGACATCCGGCACCATCCGCATTTTGCGCCGGCCGGCACCAACGTGAATTTTATGGGCCGCCGGCCGGACGGCATATGGGCAGTGCGCACCTACGAGCGCGGGGTCGAGGATGAGACCCTGGCCTGCGGCACCGGCATTGTGGCATCAGCGCTCTGCCTGGCCATGCGAGAGGCAGCCGGCTCTCCCATCACCTTGCAGACCCGCAGCGGCAGTTTGCTCAAAGTGTACTTCTCTAAGGACAACGACCGTTTTCATGAGGTCTTTCTGGAGGGGGACGCCCGGGTCATTTACGAGGGGCGGCTGATGCCGGATGCCTGGTCGTATGATTGATCCAGTATGAATGAACACCAAGCATATATCTCGGTTGGTTCGAACATGGGCGATGCACTGCAAAATTGCTGCAAAGGCATCGACTTGCTCTGCCGGGACCGATCCGTCGACCTCGCGGCCCAATCGCCTTTCTACAAAACCGAACCGGTGGACTTCCTGGAGCAGGAGTGGTTCATCAATGCCGCTCTGCATATCCGCACCTCGCTGTCGCCGCACGCCCTCTTGGAGAAAACCCAGGCGGTCCAGAAGGCGGTCGGACGAAAAGCCGGGGGCGTGCGGTTCGGTCCCCGTATTCTCGACCTGGACATCATCCTGTATGACGACCTGATTCTGGACACGCCCCATTTGAAGATTCCACACCCGCGCATGGACAAAAGGCGCTTTGTCTTGCAACCCATTTGTGATATAGACCCAACTATTATGCACCCAGGGGTCGGGAAGAGTATTCAAGAGCTGTTAAATCAATTGGTTATAGACGATCAAGGTATGACGTTATGTTCTTTCGATTGCTGATTTTCGCCATCCTGGGTGTGGTGGTCTACCGGTTATTGAAGTCGGTGCTCGGCGGCTCGGGAACAGGGCGGGTCAACACGCAGTATGGTCCGCCGGAGCAGGTCGACGATGTGATGGTCAAGGATCCTGTGTGCGGGACCTATTTTCCCAAACGCGACGGCGTTACCATTAGCACATCGCAGGAGATGTTATATTTTTGCAGCGACAAGTGTCGTGACCGGTACGTGGCGCAACAGTCCGAGCGTTGATAAGGTCGCAAGCAAGAGATAAGTACACCACCTTGCTTGTCTTTGGGCCCGTCTACGGCGTAACATCCAACGGCAAATATCCTGGATATGCACCGGCAGATGTACCTTGTAGACGAACCCAAATGCGGCGCAATCCGGCGTAATTATCTTTTGCCTGCGACCTGGCCGGCCATGCGTTCCATTCGGGCGATGACCATATCACTGCAGACGCCATTGACGCGGAAAGGGATTCCATGCAGCTCCCGGAAAGATGGAAAAAAATCTTGGGCAAGCCCAATACGCTGACCCTGTTCCGTATCGTGGCCGTGCCGTTGATCATTGCGTTGATGAGCGCACCCAACCGGTTAACCTGTTTCGTAGCGGCATTGATCTTCAGTGCGGCGGCGATTACCGATTATTTTGACGGTCATCTGGCCCGCCAGAAGGGGATGGTTTCCAATTTCGGTAAGGTAATGGATCCCCTGGCGGACAAGTTGCTTGTCTCCTCGGCCTTGATCATGCTCTGTGCGCTGAACTGGGTGCCGGCATGGGCCGTCTGTGTGATCATCGGTCGCGAACTGGCCGTTACCGGCCTTCGCAATATCATTGCCCAGCATGAACTTGATGTGTCCTCATCGTGGTTGGGAAAATACAAGACCGGTTTTCAAATCGCCGCCATTATTCCACTGCTGCTGCACTACTCGTGGCTGACCATAGACATGAATGCCATCGGGACTTTTTTTTTCTGGGGCGCGGTGATCTTCACCCTCTGGTCGGGGGTCGATTATTTTGTGCGGTTCAGGGGGCTATTGAAAACTTAAAACCGGGAACCAGAAAGCAGAAACCAATTAGGCCATATTTTCTGTTGACAACCGTCCAAGAAATAGCTATTTACGGCAACTTACTGAGCGGGAATAACTCAGTGGTAGAGTGCGACCTTGCCAAGGTCGAAGTCGCGGGTTCAAATCCCGTTTCCCGCTCCATTTTTTTTGGCGGCATAGCCAAGTGGTAAGGCAGAGGTCTGCAAAACCTCCATTCTCCAGTTCGAATCTGGATGCCGCCTCCACTAAAAAAATAAAAAACCGGTCCTTTGGGCCGGTTTTTCGTTTCTTGGGGGATAATGCCGGTTCTCTCTAACGCTCCCTGAGCGGTCAACCGATTATCATGTTCGTTCAGTGTGCCCGGGCCGATGGCCGGTGAGATTCGGAAGCGACTGCCAGACGGTTCGAAAATTGTTCGTCCAGGTTCTCCTTGAACAGATACAGCAGATGAAACGCTGTGCCTTTGCGGTTGTAAAAGACGCCGTATTGCGGGTTTGCGGCCATGGATCGGATGCCATTTCCCACCGGGAACAGATACCATCTTTTTTTGTAGCTGTGTTTAAATACCTTCTGCAGATTGAACCCCTTGCCGCAATCGGTGACCTGAATGATGAACCCTTTGTCCCCCAAAAGAATGCGCACCGTGATCGGCTTGAGCCGGTCGCGATGATGGGCGTGGGCAAAAGCGTTGGAGAGCGCCTGGTGGAGAAGGCTCTTTTCACCGATCAGGTCGGCGGGATGGGATTGCAGCTTCTGTTCCAGGAATTTTGCCATGCTTTGTTCGTATCGATACAGCCAATCATATCCGGACCGGTAAGGCGATTTAGCGCAGGGTCGATAATGACCCGGAATGACATGATATTCCTTTATGAGTTCTGCAGATCCGATGAAGTCGCGGGCTTCATCGATGGTCATATTCAAAAGCATGTGTCAACCATCCTTTATTGTTTTGCATATCCGGGGTGGAGCCCTGACCCTTACATCGGCGATAGGATCGATAACTTTATATGGAATTTTGAATAGGAGATCGCGGTCCGGCTGCAAATCATGAAGATGGCTGAAAGGATGAGATTTTTCGAACCGTATATATTAGACCATTGATGCATCGATCCTTTGCCGACATTCTGCCATTGCACTCATGGACTTGACCTTTTGGTTTATCCGGTGCATGTGTCGTATTCGTCGTGCAAATCGAAAATCCGCAACCCCGTATGGAGATGATGATGATTGGCGAAATATTGGCCACCGGTGATGAAATACGAAGCGGTGCGCTCGTGGACAGCAACTCCGCATACATTGCCGAAGCTTTGGAACAGCATGGCGTGGAGGTGGTCCGTCACCAAAGCGTCGGCGACGACCTTGCCGTGCTGGTTCCCATGATCGATGAAATCAGCCACAGGGCCGATATCGCCGTGGTGACCGGAGGCCTCGGGCCCACCGTGGACGATCGATCGGCCGAGGCGGCGGCCAAGGCATTGGTCGTGCCCCTTACGCTCGATGAGCGTGCCCTGGACGAAATCGAACGCTTTTTCAAGGGGCGCGGTCTGCCTTTTTCTCCCACCAACCAGAAGCAGGCCATGCTGCCCCAGGGAAGCGATACCCTCTACAACCCGGTGGGTACGGCGCCCGGATTTTGCGTTGCCATAGGACGCTGCACCTTCTTTTTTCTTCCCGGCGTTCCCTATGAGATGAAGCGCATGCTGGAGGATCAGGTGCTGCCCCGCATTTTAGAGATGCAGGGGGGGCGGCGCCGGCACAGCCTGGTGCGCACCTTGTCGAGTTTCGGATTGGGCGAGTCCGTGGTGGGGGAGAAGGTCCAAGGGGTCACCGCCGAATTTCCCGAGATCACCCTGGGCCTGCGGGCCAAATTCCCCGAAATCCAGGTCAAACTCTACCTGCGCACGCCGGATGAGGTCGCCGGCAAGGCGCTGCTGGACAAGGCGGCCCAATGGGTGTCCGAACAGCTGGGAGATTATCTATTTTCCGATTCGGGCCGCTCCATGGCCGAAGAAATCGGGCGGTTGCTGACGGCGCGAGGGGCCACGCTGGCTGTGGCGGAGAGCTGCACCGGCGGGTTGGTCGGCAACTGGCTGACCAATTGCGCGGGGTCGTCCGAATATTTCAAGTTATCGGCCGTTACCTACCACAATCAGGCCAAGATCGACCTGCTGGGGGTCGACGAACAGACCTTGATCGATCACGGCGCTGTCAGCGAAGAGACGGCCAGAGAGATGGCGATAGGTGCGATGCGGGCAGGGCGTTGCGATTTTGGCGTGGCCACCACCGGCATTGCCGGTCCGGATGGCGGAACCGATGAAAAACCGGTGGGGACCGTATGCATCGCCGTGGCCTCGGAAGGGCGGGCGATCTCAAGGCGCCTGCACTACCGGTTCGGCCGCCGTCTGATGAACAAGCGTATCTTCGCCATGGCGGCGCTGGACATGCTGCGGCGGGAACTGATCCGGCCGGCATCCACGGCGTGATCGCCCCTCATCCCGTTAATATTCGTCTGTCCGTTCCGTCTGTTTTGACGACTTTCTGCGGCGCAATTGTTTGAAGATGGAGATGAAGGTATCGGCCAGTTCGTATGGCTTGCCGTGCTTGCCCCGATAAATCTCCTGGAGAGACAGGTGGGGGTCTCGCCCCGGGCTGCGCAGGTAGCGCCTGAGCGCAACCAGCCGACCGCGCAGCTCCTTTTCGACTTCGGTCCTGAGCTCTTCCTTGAGCATCAGGATGCGCTGTTTGGCATCCGACTGCAGAATATCGCCGCTGTATTTGCCGGTTTTATAAGTGATGCGCAGATCGATCAGCTCGAGCAGACGGCGCTCGTAGTCGGGGCCCAGCCAGACCACCTCCGGGATCAACTCTCCGAAATGGGTGACGCCCAATACGTCTTTGTCCTGGGACCAATAGCCGGCGAGCAGATCGGGCTCCAAGTCCATGTAGTTTTTCAGCGGCATGTACATGCGCCGCAGGTAGGTGAGGACTTTTTCGGTCTTCTTCTTGTGCCCGCCGATGATGACCGAGCCGCCCACTTCACCCGGTTTGACGCCTTTGGTCCAGGGCGCGCCGGTGATGCCGAAGTCGTTGTAGACCGGTATGAGCATCAGCGCCGACAAGGTGTTGATGGCCAGGGCATATCCGGCCGAGGGGCCTCCCACGTTGTAGGAGGCCGAGAGCAGTTGATGGTGGATGGTGTAATTCTCGAGAAAGTCTCCCAGCAGCCGCGCCGCGCTGACCTTGGAGTCGAGCTCCTGCAGGTAGTTCTTCACCATGGTGAGGGCTTCTTCGGCCGATTGCTGGGTCATTTTGACGGCCATCTCCATCTGGGCGGCGGCGGATGAGGAAGAGGAGACGGCACCGGTGACCATGACGTTTTGTGAGGCCCCCCGGTAGGTGAGGCTTGTGGCGATGGGCAGCAGGACGCCGGTGATATCGTTGGCGCCGACACCGATGATGAACCCCACCTGGGGCTCCTGGCTCAACTCCGCTTCCAGGAATTCGTCCAACTGAACCTTGCCTTTCTTGGTGGGGCTCTGTGAGATTTCCTGCTTCGCGGAGTTCAAATGGGAGCGCATTAGGGGATATTCTTCGGGAGCGCCGATGGGCTCGAGGTATCGGTTGATCTCTTCGAAATGGGCCAGCAGCCGCATCGGGTTCTCCTTGATCTCCTTGCGCAGATTAGACGGAATCTCCAGTGCTTCGAGGATGCCGGTGAGGGTCTTGAAGTTGAATTTGATGAAATTGGATTTGACCTCTTTGGGAGACGCCACCAGTTCGCGATAGCGCTGGAGCACTTCATACTCGGTGCTGCGCAGAGCGCGCGCCTTTTCCACAAAGGCGGCGTAGTCGGCCGGTGTGTTGCAGAGACCTTGGGCGCCTTCGATGATGGATCTGATCCGCAAATCGTCGGCCAGAGGGACATCTTTCAAGGTGGCTTTGACGATGTCGGCGATGTCCCGCTTGCTGAGCTGGCCGCTGATTTCAAGCACTTTCAGCCGCTTGGACCGAATCAGGGCCGGGTCGAGAATGTCCAGCCGGTTGGTGGTCAGGACGGTGAAAACCCGGTGCAGGGGGACCTCCCCGTCGATGAGGCCCAAAAACTTGTTGGTGATCTTGTCCGACGGCTGGCCGCCGGAAGGGCTGCGCTTGGGGGCCAGGGCATCGCCTTCGTCAAAGAACACCACCGTCGGTGCGATCATCTTGGCGATGTCATAGACCTTCTCCAGATTGTCCACGGCGCCGTCGATGGGATTGACCGGATCCTGAAGGGCGCTTGCGCTGGTGGCAATGTCGTGGACGTCATCGTTTTCGCTGAGCCAGGTGCGCACTAAGAAGGTCTTTCCGCTGCCCGGCGGTCCGTTGAGCACCACGCCCTTTTCTTCATCCACCCCGTAATAGAGGCAGTTGTTGGTCATTTCGGAAAAGGTGTCCTTGATGCTGCCGACATATTCCTCCCACTTGACATGACGGTCCATGCGGTCGATGACCTTCTTGTAGAGATCACCATAAGAGTTCTGGGCCACCAGTTCGAATGCCTTTCTCACCAGAAGGGCGTCTTTCAGGTATTCGGGGGCGAAATCCTTCTTGATCTCAACGATGGAGTGGATCAGCTTGCGCACATAGGAGGGAATCACCTTGAGGGTGCGTTCTTCGAAAACCTTGTAGAGCTGTTTGATGGACGTGTCCAGATCGTCCAGACCGATGGCGCTGCAGGTTGTGCCTTCTGGAAGCGTCGCCGGCAGGCAGACCTGAATGTCGTGGCGCTGGAGCTCCAGCCGCACCACCTCTTTCAGGTTGGCGGCGTTTTTCCAGAAATCGGAGATGTTGATGATGTGGCCTTTTTCGACGAACCGGCGGTAGATAGCGGCATCGAAGCGTTCGGGCTGGTCGCTGGTGGCGATGAGCAGGCAGTCCCTTTTGCCGCTGATAATTTCGTCCAGTACGATGTTGGAGGTGTCGATCAGCGTCCGCTGTTGACGCTCTGCGCCGCCGGCATGGCTTTCCACCCGTCCGAAGGCGCTGTGGGCCTCCTCGATGTGCCGCACTGCTGTTTTGCGCGGGTCGCCCAGGGCTTTTTTGAAATAGTTGCCGGGCTCGCCGGCCAGCGCGGTTTGATAGTCGTTGGGCGTGACCATGGCGTAGTCCACCATGATGCCCTGTTCTTCCAGCGTTGCCAGGCTGAGCCGTATGCGCTTTTTAAAGAGCCACTTGATTAACGGCATGCGGCCCAGCATTTTGTAAAACTTCAGGCGTTTCGTGCGAGCGATCTCCATGGCCAGCGTGGGATCGATCTCTTCAACCGATTTCCAGAATGGCTCGTTGGCGAGGAGTTCTTCCTTCTTCTGGCGCAGGTCGATTTCCGACAGCACCTTGTCTCCGAAAATGATCTTTTCGATGGATTCGGTGACGGTGGAGGTTTTTCCGCTGCCGCTGGGGCCGATGACCAGCAGCAAAGGCGCTTTGGGGATGGAGGGGTCGGAGACATATTCCTTGCGGATGTGGGCCCGGTACACCTTTTCAAACAACGATTCCAGTTCCACGGGTACATGCACATCGCGCAGGCTGTGATCGAGCAGCGACAGAAGGTAAAGGTAATCTTTGGAGGTGACTTCTTTTTCCAGGATGCGGTTCCATGCATCCTGGGGGTTGGTCTGGCCCGAGATCTCGAAACGCTTTTGCCAGTCGGTGAGGATTTCCGGGTCCTTGAGCACATTGAACCGTTTTTCCGGCGCATCGATGATGAAGGAAAGGAAAGTGTCCAGAACGGAATTGACCCACCCGGCGGGCGGTTTGTACTGGTTCAGGCGCGCTCGCATGAAGGCCTTTGTTTCGTAAGGCCATTGCGTGACCAGGGATTTGATCTCTTGGATACGTCTTTCGGGCAGCCGGACGTAAGTTGTTTTTTTTGTCAGCCGGCGCGGCATGGCGGGCCTCCTACTTTTTCGGGGGAGCGGTGGACGGCTGTTTCGGTCCGTCCGACGGCAGCGTCAACGCCGGCGTGCCGTGTGTGTTCTGGATCACCACCGTATGCTGCCCCTCCTGTTTCTTTTCATAGGCCGTGGCCCACTTCTGCTGCGTGAGGAATTGCAGAATGGCTTCATCCGTAGCGCCGTCAGTGCGACCGACGCTTTTCTGGAGGTCGGTGATGCCGTCCACATAGGCGGCGTAAAGCTTGCGGATTCGGCTGGCCTCCTGGTCGGCAGCATAGTTCTCGGCTTCGGCAATCAGTTCCCGTCGTTTTTTTTCTTCCGTGGCCGCCACCAGCTTATCCCCGAAGCGGGTTTCCTTGAGCACGAAACTGACAATTTCGATGCCGTATTTCTCTTCCAGGGTCGGACCACCGACGTTGATGGGATGGGCTTTAAGGGCTGCAAAGATGCGTTCCTTGATTTCCACGCGGCCTGAAACGAGTCGGTCCACCTCTTCCGCCTGCATAAGGTCTTTTACGATGCCGTCATAATCGCTTTGCAGCAGATTCATGGGATCCAGATTCTCGATGGCCCAGGTTTTCAGGTCGCGGATGCGGTAGGTCAGTACGGCAGAGGTCCACAAGGCCACATTGCCCTTGGAGATCACGCGCATGGGGTCTTCCTGGCCGCCGAGCAGCAGGCGCTGGTTCATCAAGGAGACCTCCTGTTCGATGCGGGTGAAAAAGGGCAGTCGAATGTGCCACCCCACATCGGTCACCGCTTCACGGATACCGCCAAAACGCTCCAACACCACCGCATAGTTCATTTTGACCTTGTAGATCGTTTTGGATGCGTAAATACCGGCCACCAGAAGGTATAACACGCATGCCAAGGTGACCAGCGCGATGGTGCGCCGCATAATCTTGAGGACCAGCGCTCTTCGAAGAAAACGTTGTTGCTCCTGCTGGGGATCTGCCATGGTTGCTCCTTTGATGCGTTTTCATATTAATCTAAATCAGTTTAAGCGCAGCGCCAAGCCGGGCACCTCAAAAAACCGGTGTGCCGACACGCCGACGGGACACATCGGGCCGCCAATCGACGCAAAAGAGCGACGGCTAAAACAGGCCGTTGAATATCCCGGCAACCATGCGATCCTGGGTTGGCTTCTTGAGGATGGTACGTTGCCACAGGGCGGACGATGGACCAACGAGCGAGAAACTGCGTGGAGAGATCGATCTGTGATCGAAGGGCGATCGCGTCATTCGCCTTTTTCCGGCATTTCCGGACCGATCTGGTGATGTAGGGGGGGAGTTTTCCATCTGCATGCCCTTGCGCCGCATCAAGGTAACCGATGAATGTGCCGGCCTGTGGCCGATAAACATCCAAATTAAATCATAAACAGGCCGGGCGTTCAATGAAAATTCAAGCCGGCTTTCCCGGAGAGGAAAAAGGCCGCCTTTTGCGGACCCTATCCACGGGCAAGGCGGAAGGTCATTAATGGGTTAAATGGTTTGCCGTCTTTTTGAGGCGCTTTCGACGTCGATGGTATCGGGGGCGTCAGGATTTTGGAAAGATGCCCGGGTAGAGCCGCTTTGCACACTCGGGACAGATGCCGTGACTGAAGGTGGCGTCTGAATATTTGTCGATGTAGGTTTCAATCTGATTCCAATATCCCTTGTCGTCCCTGATTTTTTTGCAGCTGGCGCAAATCGGCAGCAGGCCGCTCAAGGTTTTGACCTTTTCGAGCGCCGTCTCCAGGCGCTTTGTTTTATCGATCAGGTTCCGCTCGATCTTGGTCCTTTCGGTGATTTCTTTTTTGAGCAGCGCATTGCCATGCTCCAGTGTGGAGGTCTGCTCTGCCACCCGTCGGTCCAGCTCAATATTGATCCGTTGCAGTCTCAGCTGGTTGCGCTTTTCAACCGCCAACCGCCAGCCGAGGATCAGTGCGGCGGCCAGCACCGCTACCAGAAAGGCGATGATCAGCTCTTTGATTTGATCATATAAACCGGGGGGCTGATTGATCACTTCACTCCCCGGGGGGAGTTGATCGATGGTTATGCCAAAGCGCGACATGGGGACGTAATCGAAGATGTAGCGATTGGGGCTTCGGGTGACGACCGGAATGCGATCGGCCGGCGTTCCGGCCAGCACCTCTTTGGCCAATCGGGCCGCCTGCTGCCCCTGTACAAACCCCGATGTGATCATGCCGCCGACGATACCGTTGCCGAAATAGAACTCCCATGAACCATAGATGGGGACGCTGGCCGCTCTGGCGATCATCCGGATACCGTCCACATACGATATGAAATTGCCGTTGCGGTCGCGGTTAAAGGTCAACAGGTAAATAATGTCGTCACGGCCCAGCGCGGATACCCGCTTTGGCACCTCGTCAAGGATAAAATCCTGATAGTATTCGAATTTAAAATGGTCGGCGTATGTTTTGGCGACTTGTGATAATTCGGCCTTGATGGCCTTTCCGGAAGGGGTTTTATCCAAAATGATCAGAACGTTTCGGCGTTTCGGGTGCAATTTCCGCATGAGGTCGAGGGTCGCCGCGAAATCAATATCCTCCACGACGCCGGTGACCCGGGTCATTCCCTTGAGCATTGCCGGATGATAGTTGTTAACGCCGCAAAAGACCACCGGGGTGCCGGGGTAGAGTTCATCTCCATATTCCACGATGAATCGCAGGGCATTGTTGTCGGATGAGATGATGACATCAAAATCGATTTCCGCCAGCTTTGTTTTGAAGCGTTCAAATTCGACGAGATAGGTGAAATACGCCTCACCCGCATATCGCTTGGTGTCCAGGTATTCGTAGTGGATTTCGTAATCATCCTTGGAGGTGTCAAACTCGGCTTTGATACCGGCCGAAATCTTGTCGGTCCACTGCAATCCTTGATGGTAGGAGTGCAGTACCAGGATATTATGGACTTTGCGCTCCCGGGCATGGGCCATGGCGTCCGGCCAGATGAAGATGGCGGCCATACAAAGAAGAAGGAAGACACCGACTGCGCCGGTGAACGGACTGCTTTTGCCTCGGTGAGGCCGCCATGGGGTCGGCCATATGTTGATCGATGTCGTCATGTCGGCCAATTTCGCTTTCGTCGATGACCGGAGTTTCGCTCAAGTCTTGCACCGGATCCGTGCAACTATTGCACACCCATTTTTACATCTGCAACCGTATAGATAATTTTAGGGGGGATGGCGACCGATTGTCAATGTGCCAGGCGGACAGTGCGGTACGGGTGCAGTTTATAGGTTTTTGGCGTGGGCCAGCATGTTCTTGCTGAGTGCCAGATTCAGGTCCGGCTGGACCAGTTCGTGGTGGGTGTCTTTGAATGGGATATAAATCAATAAAAAGCGGCGCGCCTTGATTTCAATCCGGGGCAATATCTCCCAGCTCCGTTTCTTGGGTTTCATGAAGTTGGCCAGATTGAGCTTAAGGCTCTCCACCGCCTCGCCGAGCGGCAGATTGACGGCGTGTCGTCGGCCATTGGGTAAACCGGTTTGGAGTTCATCCACCGGCTGATTGAGGGTAACATTGGTGGCGATGGTCAGATAGCTTTGGGGGCGGACTTTAAATGCCGGGTTCCAGAAATAGAAGGGTTTCCGGTCCCATCCCGGTTGCGCCACCCTGGGCAGGTTGGCCACCTTGATCAGGTCGGCATAGCTGTTCAGGGCGACATCGCTGACTTCGGCCTGAATGCGCCAGAAGGGGAGATAGATCCACTCCGGACCCGACCGCGGCATATGGGCCGCCCTGAGCTGGCTCAACTGGCCTTTGCGGGCCCACCAGACCGTGTCGCAATTGCCGCAATTCAGGGCCAGCGAATCCCGGTCGCCGTCCAGATCCCATCCGCATTGCGGGCACAGGGTGGCCAGAAAATGGATCGGCCAGCGGGGCGTGTCGGTCCGGAGCAGCCCTTCTTCGATCTGATCGACTTTCAGGGGGGAGGCCGGCTGATTGAGAACACCGTCCATTACTCTCTGCTTGAGGTAGTAAGGCGCATAGATCAGGCTGTAGGTTTCGCCGATATAATCCTGGTGGGCGATGGCGCCGCGAAAGCTGGCGCTGTACTGTTTTGTCCAGTCTTCGAGGACTTTTTCAAACGGTATCCCGGGTTCGATGAAGGTCGCTTCTTCCTCTGCGGCGGCAAAGCGCAACTTCTGGGTCTGGCCGCGAAAACCGATATTGATGGGGAAGTGTTGGCATTGCAGCGCCTGTTGACTGACATCCAGAAATCGTTTTTCGATTTTTCCGTCATGGCAGGAGAAAAGCATTCCCTTAAAGCGCCAGTACGGGTAGTAAATGACATCCGTTCCGGCCGGCGCCTTGTGAGGAATGGTATAGCGGAAAAACCGCGGCATGGACAGGAAGGACCCGACCCGGCAGAACCCGCAGTGAATCAGTCGGTCGGTCTCCTCCAGCTCTGCCGGTGCCCCGCACTGGGGGCATTGGTGCTCGATGATGAAGGCGGTCATGAACTAATACTTCTCACCGCATTCGGCACAAAATTTCGCATCTCCAAGGTTTTCGGCGCCGCAGCCCTTGCAATATTTTGTTTTGGGCTTCTCCTCCGCCGGATGTCCGCAGCGCGAACAGAACTTGGCGTTTGGGGTGAGGTTTTTGCCGCAGTTGGCGCACTCCTGAAAGACCAGCAGTTGATGGCCGCATTTCGGGCAGAATTTGGCGTCCGTGGGAATTCCGTGCTTACACTCCGGGCAGGTATACGGCCCGTCCGGGGCATCGGACGGCGCACCTCCCGGTGTTCCTCCGGCTTTTCCCGGCGGGAGCTGACCGCCAAAGTACTGGGCGAACATGGCCGGCATCATCAACCCCAGCCCGGCGCCCATGCCGTCTCCGCTGGATTCGCCTTCCGAGGCCTTTTCCATTGCCATGGCCGCTTTCATCTGCATCAATTTGTTCATGTCATCGAAGACCCCCATCCGGCTGCGGTCGTCGATGGCCTTCTGCACTTCCGGCGGCGGGGTGATGGAATTCATGTAGAGGTGGGTCAACCCAAGGCCGAAATGTTTAAAATCCTCCTGTAGACGCTGTGAAAGCCCTTCCGAAAGTTCGTCGTATTTTGCCGGAAGGCTGAGGATGGAATCGATGGTTTCGCCCATGTAGTCGTTGAAGCGGGATACCACCACACGATTGAGGTATTCTGCCACTCCATCAGTGGTGAAGATGCCCTGGGTGCCCACCATGTTGTTGATAAAAAGCACCGGCTGGACCACCTGCATATTGAAAACGCCGAAGGCGCGCAGGCGGATAAGCCCCAGTTCGCTGTCTTTGAAGGCGACCGGGTCCCGGGTGCCCCACTTGAAGTTGGTGAAGATTTTCATGTTGACGAAGTAGACCTCGGCCCGTAACGGACTGGTCCCGCCCCACGGCAGGCTGGCGATTTTCGTCAGGATGGGGATGTTGCCGGTCTTGAGCGTGTGGCGTCCGGGACCGAACGCTTCAATGGCCTTGCCCTTGTAGAAGAACACGGCCACCTGGCTTTCGCGAACGGTCAGTTGGGCACCCCACTTGATTTCGCCCGATCCGGTTTCAGGGATGCGGTGGACCAGTTCTTGGCCGCTTTCATCGAACCATTCGATATTTTCGAGAAAAATCAGATTGTTGGTACCCATAATGCGCGCTCCTTCGATTTGGCGTATTCGGTGATCGGCCCGGGGCCGCCTTTCGGCCGATTTTCAAGTCCCAGAGCAGATTAGTATAGGATCGGCCAGGCGTCAAACTTTTGCGGACGTCCGACCACCAGGCTCCGGGGGTTCCCGCCTGTCATTGATTCAGGCGCGAACCCTAAAAATAATAGGTCAGCCAGATGTATCGGCCGTTGGCGGGGCCGACTTGAACGGAGGCGGGGCCGGCGGCGGTATCGAACCCGCCGAATTCGGTACCGTCGGCGCCCCAACCGAATTCCGCTCCGACGATCACCTGAAGGTCGGTGGCCACATCCCAGACAACCTGGGGTTGAACCAGCGCCGAAGGATCGGCAAGGTTGACGATGGTGATCAGCCGCGTCTGAACCAGGGGGTGAAGCTCGACGCCCAACTGGCCGGCCAGATAGTTTTCGCCAAGGGTGTACAACTCTCCGCGGTCGATTTTTCGGGCAACGACCGGATCGGCAAGGGCTCTGGCGTATTCGCCGGTTCGGCCGAGGCTGTTGTGGTAAAATTCCAGCAGCCCGTAAAAGGTGCGGTCAAACCACTGCCAGGCGTAGTCGATGTTGGCCACAAGTTGCCAATAGTCGTTCCGGACGGTGCGGTCGTCCAGCCGGATGTAGATGAGGTCCATGCGCCAGGCGGCGCCACCGATGTATCCTGCGGCGCCTGCGCCCCCTACCCAGTCGGCGTAATGGCGTGCCGTCATGAGATCAACCTCCACGGCGGCCAGTGGAAAGTGCCACTTGCCGGCCAGCGAGGATTGATCGTATTCGATCTCTCCGGTCAGCGGGTCGCGCCTCGGCAGATAGAGCATCTGGAGTTCTCCTGACTTAACCGGCAACTGCACGTGGAACATGTCGTCCCCCACTTTGTAGTCCCTTTGGATGGTGGTGGGGGCGAACGGGTTGAACAGATCCATGGGGTTGAACAATAAACCGTTGCCCCAGGTCAAGGCCTGTCGCCCGGCGCGCAAAGTGGCGTAAGGCGCATTGTAGGTGAGGTTGAGCCGGTCCAGGCGGTGGTAGATCAGGTAATCTGTTCCATCACCGAGGTCGTGGGTCAGGTTCATCAGACGCCGGCCGTCATCGATCCCCTGATCGCCGGTCAATCGGTTGGCCGTTTCCGCCGGCAACCGGGATCTCAACCGGTTGTTGTTTTTTAAGGTATCCCCGTTCTGACCCACCAGCTCGTAGTGAGCCTCGAAGGTCCAATCGGGTCCCATGAACCGCCGGTACTTGAGGCGTATCTCCCCCTGGCGATCCCAAAAGGTTCCCGTGTCGGTGAATTGATAAATCGATTCATCGTCGTGATACGAGAGGGTTCCGATGGCACGGATATGGCCCCCCCATTCGGACGCACCGCTATCGGCCTCATCCGCCTGGGGGGTCGGCGTGCAGGTGAGATTGACCAGCAGAATGAGGCAGATGCCTATGAAAAGAGGGATACCGGGGATTCGAACCATAGTCGTGAATCCATTCATGCCGCCTTGACCTGATCGTCGTTGATATGCCCGTCTTTGATGATTACCACCCGCCGGGCGTATTCCATGACCATGCTGTCGTGGGTGGAGAAAATGAAAGTGACGCCCCGCTGAGTATTCATCTCGCGCATCAGCTCCAGCAATCCTTCTCCTGTTTTGGAATCGAGGTTGGCGGTGGGTTCATCGGCGAGCACGATGGAGGGATTTGCCACGATGGCCCTGGCAACCGCCACCCTCTGCTGCTGTCCGCCGGAGAGTTCGGCCGGCCGGCGGTGATACTTATCGCTCAGTCCGACATCGTCCAGGACCTGCATCGCCCTTCGTCGACGTTCTTTTGCCGCCACTCCTTGCAACTGCATGACGTATTCGACGTTTTCCACCGCCGAGAGGACGGGGATCAGGTTGTAGGCCTGGAAGACGAATCCGATGTGGTGCAGCCGCAGTTCGGCCATCTGAGCGTCGTTTAATTGGCCGTAATCGTTGCCGTTGACCATGATGCGACCGTCATCCGGGCGGTCCAGCCCTCCGATCAGGTTCAATAGGGTGGTTTTACCTGAGCCGGACGGGCCGGCCAGGGCGATAAATCCGCCGGCCGAGACCTGAAGATTTACCGACCGCAGCGCGGTGACTTTAACTTTTCCTTGTCGATAGGTCTTGGTGACATTCTGACATGTGACGATGGACATGGTTCAACTCCAATTATACTTCAAAGTTCAAGGTTCAAAGTTCAAGGTTCAAAGTTCCCTGAAATCGAGCGATGCAATTTTGGTCTGCTGTCCAAGTGGTCTGGTTACGTGTGCGCCAGCGCTTCCACCGGTGTAAACCTTGCCGCTTTGACGGCCGGGTAGAGGCTGACGAATACCCCCAGCAGCAGCACCACCAGATCGGCGGCCAGAATGTCCTTGACCAGCATGATCGGATAGATGATGCGGGCCATGCCGGCATATTCCACTCCCTGGGCCAGTTCGGAGAGGTCGATGCCGCCAAAGGAGAGGCCCCAGTTGGACAACACTCCCAACAGGTTGCCGATCAGGATGCCGATCAATAGAATCAAAGCGGATTCCGTTAAAATCCCCATGATGATACGCCCCGGCCGCATGCCCAGCGCCTTGAGCAGTCCGAATTCTCGCATGCGTTCGAATACCGACATCAAGGTCGTGTTGACGATACCAAAGCCCATGGCAACGAAAATCACCAGGAACCAGATGAAGACGAAGGTGTCATAGAGCTTCAGCATCGCCGTCACCAATGGAAGAATTTGCTGCCAGGAGCGAACGGTCAGTTCTTTTGTGTTGATTGTATCCTGCATGCGGACGACGGTCGATTCGCTCATGTCCGCGTCGGGCAGCAACGCCGCTATCTCGGAGATCGCCGATCCCATTTTCAGCATCTTCTGGGCGGTGGGGAGCGGTACAAAGAGAAAACTTTTTTCTGTGGCTTCCATCTCCGCCCGAAACAACCCCACGATACGAAAGGCGCGCGAGGCGATATCGCCGTTGATATCCTGAGACATCAGAATGATCTTCTTCCCGATGCGGGTTTCCATCTCTTCCGCAAGCGCTCTTCCGATCAGAATGGCTGAGGTGTCGCGTTCTTCCAGATAGCGGCCCTGGGTAACGGCGCCGCCGATGAAGGATATATATGCCTCCCTTCCCGGTTCGATGCCCACCATGGAGACGCCCGTGTTGTGCCGGGCATTGCTGGCCATTGCATTCACCCTGACCCTGGATGCCCACTTGCTGCCCTGGGGCAGATGTCGCTCCATGGCCGAATAGATCTTTTGCACGTTTGCGATGCGGTGATCGACCACCGGGTCGTCAGGGTAGCGGCTCTCGTGAATCTGCAGATGACCGGTCAGGGTGTCGATGCCGTTTTGCACCATACCGCCCACGATACCGCGCATCAGTGCGGCGATGCAGATCATGCTCCAGACACCGATGACCACGGCTGTCAGGATGACCGATGTGCGTCTGGGGTTGCGCCAGATGTTTCGCCACGCGAGATGATAATCCATGGCCTATCCCTTTTTTGCATCATGGACCCGGTCTTGACATCCAGGCCATTTCGCATTGTCTCCGCCATCTAATGGCGGCGCATTAACGGATTGACGAATTTCGAACAAGGCATATCGAATGTTGAAGTGTGGAGTCGTTGTGCTCCATCGTCGTATATCAATGGCAGAATACCTTGCTTCGTCATTCTGCGGTTCCGTGTTCGATATTCTGCGGTTCATCACTGATTCATAGCGTCCACCGGATTCAGACGACGAATTTTCAGGGCCGGGTACAGGGCTGACAAGAAAGTGATGGCGAAGACCACCGCCGGCCCGATGCTGGCGGAAAGCAATGACAATCTCGGGTAAAGACGGGACGGCATTCCAAACTGCCTGGAAAGCTCTGCTGCGCCCTCGATTTCGATTCCGTGCATCTGAAAATACCATGTCAGCAGGCATCCCATGACTACGCCCGCGGCGACGCCCACCAGGGTCATGCCGGCGGATTCGATCAGGACCAGGCGTGTCAGGCGCGCCGGTTTGGTCCCTACGGCCATCATGACGCCGAATTCATGGGTCCGTTCCAGGATGGCCATCAGGAACGTGTTCAGAATGCTGAAGGCCACCACCATGACGAGGATCATATAGAAGATGCCGCCGCTGACCAGATCCATTTGGATCGCCTGGCGCAGGCCGGGCATCAGTTCATCCCAGTCGAGGATGATCGGTTTTTGGCGGTCGTCGAAACGGGCCAGCTGCTCGGCAATTCGCCCTTTGACGGTCGGCACCAGGGAGAGATGGTCGGCGATCACCACCACCTCGTGAACAGCGCCTTCCATGAAGAACACCTCCTGAAACATCTCCAGCGGAAGGTGCACGGCGCTGCGGTCGAATTCATCCATGCCGGACGCATAGATCCCCTGCACGGGGACCACCGTCGCTGCCACGGATCCATCTTTTCCCTGGCCCAGGATCGTGATTTCATCCCCCACTTCGACGCCGAGATTGCGGGCCAGCAGCCTTCCTATCATCGCGCCGGCAGAGCCGTCGCCGGATGGGGAAGGGGACCAGTAGCGCCCCTGTTTCACGATATCCGCCAGGGTGGAAACCCTGGCCTCCTGCGCCGGCTCGACGCCGACCACCATGGCGCCGTAGGCGCGTTTGTCGGTGGAGATCAGGGCGAATCCGCGGCTGCGGCTGGCATAGGCGCTGACTCCCGGCATTTTCTCCAGCAGGCGATTGACCGCTTGCGGGTCTTCAATGGCCAATTCCATCTTTTTTCGCGAATGGTATCCTTCGGCCTGGATCTGCAGGTGGCCGGTATTGATTTTGACCGAGGCGTTGATCATGGTGTCGTAGCTGCCGAACTGAAAAGAGAGCATGAACACCAGCAGCACGCAGGCGAAGGCGATGGCCAGCACGGTAAGAATGGTGCGCCGCGGATTCCGCCAGATATTGCGCCACGCCATTTTGATGTCCATGGACACGGGCTACCTCCGCTGACGGGTTTTGAGGCGATTGAGGGTGAAAAAATGATCGGGCAGATCGTCCTTGAAGACCAGCCGCAGGTAGCGGATCAATGTGTACTGATCCTTCTTGTCGGTTTCCTGCATCCGCCAGACTTTTGGAAACATGCGGCCGCCCATCATCTGGATCTGTTCACCGGTCATCCGTTTTACCGGTTTCAGATCCTCGTCATAGAATTCCTGAAGAATGAGCACGTCGTCGTCCCGGATGTGCAGCAGCTGCATTCCCCACACCACCGGAGCCTCCGGTTTGGGGGTCGCTTTGATGATCGCCACTTCGTGTCCCTCATGGGTAGTGGTGCCGACCAATTCATGATGATAGTCTTTGAGAATACTGTCGGTTTTGGAGATATCGTTGTTGGAAAAATCCGATCCAAGCCACGAACGGGCCATCAGGGACGGCGGCAGTTTGATGACGCGGTTGACCTTGGGGTTGAAAGTCCACATCTCGCGGCCGCGCATCAGGGTCCCGTTGTCCTTGTCTTTGGCCGGAGCGGTGATGCGGACCAGGCTGCGGTCCGTGCCTTTGGTCCAGGCATCCAACTTCATTGCGCGCTCCCAGTTGGGGCGATGGATGACCATTTCAAAGGTCGCCTCCGACGCCTTGCCCCGGTAATGCTTGAACCCGGCTTCGAGGATCGAAGCGGCATCCCTGGCACCGGCCGTTGCCGCGCTGAGCAGGAAAGACCCGAGCACACCGATCCAGATGAAAAACGCTCTTTGCATGTCACGCTCCTGCTGTACCGGAAGATTGGAGTCCGGCCACCACAACCTGCATGTGACTGTGGGAGGCGGCCAGGGGATCGAATCCGGGATCGAGCCATGCCTGCAGCAGCAGGGCATCCCATGAGCCGATCAGCGCTGCGGCGAGATGCTCCGGATCGAACTCCGATTTGAACTCTCCGTCAGCGACTCCCTTTTGGATCAACGCGGCCAGTTGCCGGCGAAAATCGGCATATCCGGTCTTGAACGCCTCCCTGAAGCGTTGTCGTCCGGGAAGCGCCGTGGTGGCCGACCAGAACTCCAACACCAGTCCATAAAGGTCCAGCTTCTGCATCCAATCCTGGATCACCGCATCGGCCAGAGTGGCCAACCGGTGGGAGGCGGGCCCTCCCGTCGTCGCAGCCAAATCACGCATCTGGTTCCCGCTTTCGGTCAGCAGATGCTCGAAGGCGGCAAAGAAGAGTTCCTCCTTGCTTCGGAAGTATTCATAAATGGTGCCTTTGCCGATACCGGCCGCTTGGGCCACTTCCACGATTCGGGTGCCGGCATACCCCTTCCGGGAAAAGGTGGTGATGGCGGCGGCGACGATGCGGTTTCTTTTTTCTGGATCGGGCCTGCGTGCCATGGTGGCGCCCCTTTTATCGGTGAAGGCGTTGTCCGGCCTCGTCGTAGAAATATCATATTTCCAATACCGACCGGTCGGTCATTAAATTAATCCAAAGCAACCGGACTGTCAAGTACCGATGTTCTTTTCCCGAATGCACTTCCTTAACCGGTACGGGGGAAAGGTCGAATCCGTTCATACGACTAAACCGGTAACGGAAATGATCTGTTCGCTATCGGCTGCTGCGCAGGGCAAAGACACGCCATGGATCCTTCGCATGTCCGTACAATGCTTGACAGGGAGGCGGACGATGCTAAACTGGATCCACCCAAACCGGTTGGAAAACAGCCGACGAATCGATAGCTTGTTTCACACCGTATCAATATGTAAGATTAAGTAAACATTGGCAATTTGACTCGTCCTGGGCGTACCTTCGCCGCGTTGGCGGTTTCTTCCCTTCAAACGACCATTGAGGTGCAATATGAAATTGATGAGTGATATGCTGCTTCGGAAGGAACCTTTCGAAGAGATTGTCATGGGCAATACCGCTCTGGTTCGGGCCATGGTGGAGGCCGGTACCCGGGTGGTGACCTCCTACCCCGGCTCCCCGACACCGGAGATCGCCACGGCCATCGGCACCATCCCCGCCGACGATAGGCCATTTTACTTCGAATTTTCCACCAACGAGAAGGTTGCCACTGAGGTCGCTTACGGGGCCGCAGTAAACGGCCACCTCTCCACGGTCTTTTTTAAAAGCGTGGGGCTCAACGTGGCATCCGATACTTTTGTGCAATTGAGTCTCATGAATATTATCGGCGGTATGGTGGTGGTGCTCGGGGACGATCCGGGCGCCAACTCCTCCCAGAATGAGCAGGACAACCGCCACATCGCCCAGATGTGCTACACGCCGGTATTCGAACCCGGCAATCCGGATGAGGTCTACACCTTCTACAAAGCCGCCGCCAAATTGAGTCAGGAGCGGCATATGCCGGTGATTCTGAGGCTGACCACACATGTCTGCCACGCCAAAGAAAAGGTGGCCTTCAAGGGTTGGACGCCACAAAAGCTCGACCCGACTCCGCGGTTCGATCCGGCCAACGGCCCTTATATCCCCATCGCCGACCTGGTGCATCCCATGAAGCGGCGTGCGCTGGACAACCTTGAGGCGGTCCGGGCGTATTGCGAAACCACGGAAATCAACCAGGTGCTGGACAACGGCAACAAGCGGCGCGGCGTCATCACCATGGGGCTGCCGTACCAATCGCTGGTGGATGTATTGTCCCAATGCAGGGAGAAACCCGACATTCTCAAACTGGGCATCGTCTATCCGCTGCCCAAACAAAAGATCCTCTCCTTTCTGGCCGACCACCAGGAGGTCAAGGTGTTGGAGGAGCTGGATGACGAACTGGGTAAAGAGATCAAGAGCATGGCCTTCGATGCCGGTCTGAACACCGCCATCACCAGCAAGCTGGACCCCGAAGACTGGATGGGAGAGTATACCCCGGACAAAGTCGCCGATGCCTTGCGCAAAACCTGGACGGACCTGCTCCCGGAAGAAAGGGCGCAGGCGGCGGACGTACCGCAGGTGCCGGATCGGCCCGCCCAGATGTGCCCCGGCTGCGGCCATCGCAGCGCCTTTCATGCCATCAAGCAGGCCCTGGCCGACACCGATATCAGCGTGGCGGACATCGGGTGCCACACCCTCGGTTTTCTGCCGCCATATGAAATTGGTCAACTGCTCATGTGCATGGGGGCCTCCACCGGCATCGGCTCCGGCCTGTCGCTTTTCAACACCACCCGAAAAGTGGTGGTCTTCATGGGGGACTCCACCTTTTTCCACGCCGGGCTGCCCGGATTGATCAATGCCATCTTCAACCGGCACAATGTGACCATGATCGTCATGGAGAACGGCACAACCGCCATGACCGGCCACCAGAACCACCCTGCCAGCGGCCGCAACTTCAACGCCGAGACGACCCGGATCCCCATCCGAAGCGTGCTGGAGGGGTTGGGCGTCGACCCCATTTACGAAACCGACACCTATCAGCAGGAGCGCCTCGCCGAACTGGTGAAAAAGGCCGTGGCCGTCGAAGGCTTCAGTGCGGTCATCGCAAGGCATCCCTGCATGCTTAAATTCACCCGTCAGGCGCGTAAAAAACCGAGCTATCAATTGCACCAGGTGGAGATCGACCAGGATGTGTGCGAGCGCATTCATACCTGCGTGGCCCAATTCGGATGCCCCACCTTCACCCGGCATGAGGACGGGAGCGTGGAGGTCAACACCGATTTGTGCATCGGCGACGGCTCCTGTCTCCAGACCTGCCCGACGGAGGCCATTGCTAAGCCGAAAATCGTATCCAAGGAGAAATAGAACCTTATGAAGCAATTCAATCTCTATCTGTCCGGCGTGGGAGGGCAGGGCATCGGCCTGCTCAGCGAAACCATTCTACGGGCCGCCGACTATGCCGGCCATCGCGTCAAAGGCGTGGATACCCACGGCCTGGCTCAAAGAGGCGGCATCGTGGTTTCCCAGATCCGCATCGGCAACGACGTACACTCGCCCCTGGTGCCCAGTGGCCAGGCCGATCTGCTGATCTCCCTGGAACGCCACGAAGCCCTTCGATCCCTGACCGGATACGCCAAGGACGGCGCCACCCTGGTCTACTACGATACGGTCTGGCAACCGCTGGATGTGCGGTTGGGCACCGCCGGGGAAATTTCTGCAGGGCAGATCGAGGAGCAATGCCGAAATATGGGAGTGCGGTGCATTGCGGTCTATCATCCCGATCTGGAAGATATTCGCATGCAAAACGTGGCGATATTGGCCCGCATAGACAAGGAGGGCCTGGTTCCCGGCGTGACCGGCGGCCATTACCGGCAGGCTATGGAAGACCTTATGGCCGGCTCGATGCTGAAAAAAAACATGGCGCTTTTTGAATCTCAAAGAACGGCAGTATAGTCGCCGACATGGAATGAAGAATATCGAACGCGGAACCGCAGAATTACGAAGGAAGGTATTCTGCCTTTTGAAAAAGATGACGGAGCACAGTGTCTTGATACGTCGACATTGGATATTGCTTGTTCGATGTTCTGTGCTTTCGGTGATGACGGCGGTCGGCATCATTGCCCTGTGGACAACCGCTGTGTCGGCGGAATGTGGTGAAGCGCAGTTCAAATCCCAGCGGGAAAGGATGGTCGGCCGGCAGATCGTCGCCCGGGGGGTGAGCAACCCGCTGGTGATCGAAGCGATGAAAGCCGTGCCGCGCCACTGCTTCGTTCCGGAAAAATACCGGAAACGTGCTTATCAAGACGGACCGCTGCCCATCGGACACCGTCAAACCATCTCCCAACCCTATATTGTGGCCGTCATGTCCGAGTTGCTCGATGTGAAACCGGGCCAGCGGGTGCTCGAGGTGGGGACGGGTTCAGGCTACCAGGCCGCCGTCCTGGCGGCTATGGATGTGACGGTTTTTTCCATCGAAATCGTTGCCCCCCTCGGGGAAAAAGCGGCGACAACCCTGAAGGAGCTGGGGTACGACAACGTGCGAACCCGCATCGGGGACGGCTATAGGGGCTGGCCTCAGCAGGCGCCCTTTGACGGCATCATCGTCACCGCCGCTCCATCACGCATACCCCAGCCCTTGAAAGACCAGTTGGCCGAAAACGGCCGCATGGTGATCCCCGTGGGGCCCGTGCGCGGCATTCAAAGGCTCTACCTTCTGCGCAAAATCGGCGGAATCATCAAACAAGAGAAGATCTTCGACGTCCGATTCGTTCCCATGGTGGATGGGATGGGCAGGGAGTATTAAGGGCTTGCGCATAAAAATGCCATTTTATGGTTGCGTCCAAATGAGCCTCAATACGCAGCCATCGGGTCACCGTCTACCCGATGAAAGGAACGGAAAGACCAAGCTGCTTTTAGAGATCTTTTTTTTAAGCGGGCTGTCTCCATACCACCTCAAGCCGGGAAAATAGCCCGCAAGCGAACACAAAGCGGGAAATTTTCCTTAACTACCATAATCGGTTTCTGCTTTGAGAAGCTTTGCCATTCTAGTTGCTGCCGTCTCTGTTAATTATAGAAGAATTAAGTTATCAGAAGGAGCGTCAAAGACCGACGTAAGTGTACAAGGGAAGGCGGAATCCCACCGCCTCTGATGCTATGGGTTGGGTGCGCATGATATGAACAGAATACGCTTTTTTTTGGTTTTCATTTTAACGGTTTCCGGTGCTGCGTCAAGTGCGGGGGATATGCCCGACTTTAAGGCGCTATCCGCACAATGCATTATGGCATCAAGGGATTATAGACCGGTGAAAGATAATTTTCCGTATAAGTTGATTCATACCGTCGAGTATGCGGGTTGGAGTGGTGACTCGGAACATATGGAATTGATTCATCCGGTTGTGATGACAATGACATTCATCGGCAATAAAAAGGAGGGCGCTTACTGGTTAGAAAGCGACCCTCAGAAAAAGTTCAGGATTACCATGAAATCCGATCAGGCCGGCAACTGTGAGCTAAAAGAAATAAGCGAGCATGGCCGTATGAACCTTGTATTCCATGGCGTCATGAAAAAAGGTGTTATCATGGGCATGTGGGAAATGGGGAATGGTGAAAATACTTTTCCGTTTTACGTAAAGGTAAGGAAGTAATACACACAGACATCTGCGGTCGGAATCTGCGAAGGCAACGCTCCCCCAAAGCAGCACGTCCGAATAGGCAAAAGATACCTCATTACAGGATCTATCGACACCAAGGGGTGAAGAAGGGTGTAAAAATGCCACGCACTAAGCGATACGACATCCCACGTTGTGCATAGCATATCACCATCGTAGTCTAAGAATTTCTGCTTTAAATTTCCAGAGATCGTAAGCGTTGGTTGACAAGGCCATTGCAGATGTTGATCCTAATCCGGCGGGCGATAGCCCGTTTTGAACTTGAAGGCCAGCAGGGAGAAGCCGCCGAAGGTGGGTGAGTTGGTGATCGGGCTGTTGTGGAAGTATCCGTTTTCAGTCAGGATGCCGACATGGCAATTGCCGCCGCCGGTGCATCGCTGGTCTTGCCGACCTTTGAATCGGTTGACCCATACGACAACATCCCCCGGCTTGAGGTCTTTCGGGCTTTCGATTTTCCGCCAATCTTTCAAGGCGGCTTCTACATGCCTTACGCCAAGCGTGTATCGGTCAACAATGCCGGCTTTTTGCAGTACGATGGTGACCACTTTTGCACACGCCAACTTACCGTTTTGCGTGTCCGGTCCATTGGTTCGTATACCGTACAATTCTACGATTGTTCCGCGTCGGGAATAGTTGGCTTTGTCCAGAGCGTGGATGGCCAGCGTATGGATGCGCTCGGCCGTCTGGCCATAAGCGGTGGAGCTCCAGAAAAGGAGAATCGGCATGAGGGTCAGCATGCGTCGTATCATGTGCTCTTTCCTTTGGTGCCATGTTGGAGGGCTGCCGTTCGGATAAGGAGTATTATGACAACGGCCGTGCCGGCATGCCACACAAAATGCGTGCCCAGGGGAAACCAGCGGAAAACAACCAGATCAAAAATCCTGAAAAAAAGCGCAGCGAAATAAAACATGGCTGCGATCAGAAATTTTCTTCCGATCGGGGCGTTATTTCGGTAGCGGATGAGAACCGCACCGATCAGCAAAAGCGCTGCTATCGATGGTAAATGATGCATACCCGGAACAGTAAAGCTCCCCAGGGCGGATTTAAACGCGGTGGAGATCAGTATAAACAGCATGGTGAAAAGCGCCGACCGGATATAGGTTTGATTGAAATATCGACGTGCGGTGTAGAAGATGTAGGCCAGACCGAATGCGGTCACGGGAATCAGGTCCATCTGCAGTGTCACCCGATTGGGATGGCTGTGGAAAATGACGCTTCCAAACCCCACGAGGCCGCCCAATAAAACAAGCAGATAAACCGCCGCGTCCGAAAAGCCATCTCTTTTCAATTTGAAGAGATAGTAAAGCATGTAGAGGACCAGACAGACATTTGCGGCCAGATTCAACGGTTCTCCCCAAAGACCCTCGGCGATCCTGCCGCCGTAGAACCCGACCCGCTCCTCCGGATTGGCTGGAAATATCGGTTGCATGAAATCCATCGGTTCAGTTGAATTGAATGGCCAGTTTGTGACCCAGGCGGGAGGCTTTGGCGCAATATCGGTCCATTCCCCTGTGTTCGATGTCACCGGCGTACATGTCGCCCACTGTTTTGGCATTGAGCGAATCATGAATGGTGCGTTTGATGAGACGGGTGGTCGCATCGTGGCGTCGGCGCAGCAGCGGCGGTACGATACCGGATACCACGATGATGACCGCTTTGCGTTTTTTGTCCGAACGTGGAACCGGGCCTCCTTTGACGGTCATTTCCCTTCCGTCGGGCTTGGCGAAAGTCCAGCAGATGCGTTCTAGAAAAGCCATCATGATCGCCGGGGGGTAGCCCATGTGTACCGGGGTGCCGAAGATCAGTCCATCGGATGCCAGCACCGCCTGGCTGATCTCGTCCATTCCGTCGCGGATGGCGCACATGGACAGCGATGCGTTGGTCTTTCTGTCCCGGCACACCAGGCAATTCTCGCAGTAGTGCAGGTTAAAATCCGATAGATGGAGCTTCCGGACCATCACCTCCGGATGCGCTCCGACGGCGCCGTCTATGGCCACGTCCACCAGGGTGTCCGAAGCCTTGCCCTTTCGCGGGCTGCCGACAATGGCGAGCAGGTTCATTTTTACCATCTCTGAGGTTGTGGTGTTATCAATAAGGCGGCAGGGAGAAGTGCCGGCCCCTAAGAAAGCGGAAAAGTTCGGTTTGAATCCGACGGCAGCCGATCAGCTGCGTATGCTCTCTTCTTTTATCTCACGGTACGTCAGACTCCAACTCATAACGCCAAGCATTACGGTTTGCAGTCTGTCCGTTCTGATCGGAATCGCATTCTTGCGGACGACATAAGTGCCCACGTATTTATCCCGCAGTGTCTGCTTGGTGGCTTCGGACATCAGCCAGGGAATATCTATATATACCACAAAAGGTCCTATGAAAAGCAGAAAAAGGCGCAGGATCATCTTAAATACGGACGGCTTATTTCCCTGCAGGTCGACGATTTTGACACCTGTCAGAACGTACCCCACCGTGCGAAATTTCGACCGTTTCAGGAGCGCAAAATACCAGATCAATAACAATGCTGAAAAAATATAATTGATTTTGAAATAAAATGCATCATGGTCTTTCAGCGCAATCGTTGTAAAGACAACAATGGGGAGTAATAGCAGGACGAAAACAATTCCATCTACCGCTGCAATCAGAAGACGCCTGGTGAATCCCGCATAATCCTTGCTTTTGTAGATAACTCCGGAGTTTTCCATTGATCCATCCATGGTTGAGTCGATTTGACATTATTCGTTCCAAGATTCTATTCTCTACCGTACCGGTGATCCATTTGAGATGTCGCTGATCGCGCGGCTAGCACAGCAGCTTTCTTACAGCCATCATCGATGGACTTCTTTTATGCACGCTTCTTATGGTCAGCTGAAGCATCTCCGTGTGCCGCCGCACCGTACGTGGCATGCTTCGGAATATGGATTCGGAATGTGCTGCCCTGGCCCGGTGCGCTTTCCACCGTTATATTTCCGCCGTGGGCTTCGATCGCCATCTTGCAAAACGCCAGCCCGAGGCCGACCGACGTTCGTTGCCTTCCATGCGATTCGACGGTCGTGAACTTGTCGAATAGCGCATCGTGGAACTCGGCGGGGATTCCGCGCCCGTAGTCACGGACCTTGGCGGTCATGCGGCCATCACCGTCGATCGTATTGATCTCGACGGTTGCCCCGGGGGAAGATGCTTTGATGGCATTGCCGATCAAGTTCAACATCACCCGGTACAGGATGTCCGGGTCCGCCTCGCCTCGAACGGCTGCCCCCGACAGGACGAGCCGTACCTTAGCGAGGCGTGCATGGAGTTCCATGGCACGGACGGCGTTTCGGGCAATGGCCTTCAAGTCGATCTCCTTACGATTGAGCGGCATCTGGCCGTTTTCAAGTCGGCAGATGTCGAGCAGCGCCTGCGCCATGTTCGTGGCGGTGTCGGCTCCGTCGCGTGCCAGTCGCAGGCAGGTCCGGTCTGCGTTCGCGGGTTCAATCTGCAGCAGGTCCAATGCGCCGGAGATGGCCATCAGGGGGGACCGGATGTCATGGACAATCATGTGGTTCAGATTGTCCTTCAATTCCTCCAGCCGCTTCAGGTCTTCGTAGCTGCGGCGCAGGGCGCTCTCGCTCTTGGCCAATGCGTCCTGCGCCTGTTTGCGATGTCGTACTTCAGTGGACAGCCGTCTATTCCAGTAGAAAAGGGCGAAGATCACGGCAAGCGCGGCCACAGCGATTTTTCCGGCAAAAGCGTAGTCGAAGCCGTGTTCATACTGGACCCAGACCCACTTGCGATAAAAGGCGGTCTTATCGGATTCCGGAAGAGACGCCAGTGCCTTTTGCAGGATCCCCGGGAAGAGCGGCCAATCCTTGCGAACCGCCATGCGCAGTTT